>JAZQQG010000013.1:0-34503 GCA_045628945.1 Lachnospiraceae bacterium | reverse complement strand
ACCGATAGACGGTCAGCCTCAGTTATAAGTGATCATAAAATGACCGCCAAGCCTGCAAGCTTATTGGCGGGCATTTTTGTGTTCTATGTATCTTCCAACATCAACTCCAGCTGAGAAGATTGTGAGCGCGGCAGCAACCGCACCGAAAATTTCTAAAGCTATCATCATTGCAGAGTCCCTCCTTTCTTTTAGATTTCCGTATGGATTTCTATCTGAACAGAGGGTCACAGCCCCTCTGGAGAGGGCTAACCGCCAACCGTTTTTGGCAACACCTTTGCTTAATGAATATTGTAACATATCGAACATATGTTTGCGAATGGAGGCGGTAAATTATTTGAGAAATCTGTTAAAAAGATTAGATTATGAGTACATTATTTTGTACTTCAAACCAAATGCAAAGAGCAACGAAAGACATAGAACGAGTTATGCTGCGCAAAGAGAGCATATGCGTAAAGATGGATTTGTTATGTTGGTATCTGAGCATGAATACTATGAAGAATTGATGGCTGAATTTGAGGAACTTAATCCGATAATGATATATTCCCTATGGGGGGATACATTGATGAGAATGTTGGAAAAGGCGTATATAAGGATAGGTTGGCGGATTTTTGTAATCGTCACAATGCTATTGATATGCATACCAGTGGACATGCCTATCCTGAATTTATAGATGCGGTGATAAAAGAGGTTGCTGCTGATGAGGTAATTTATATACATACAAAAAGTCGTTGTTGTAATAATTAAACATATCACAAGGAATAGAGGAAAAACTGATGGAGAAGTTTAATAAACGAGCATTGGATTCGGATTTTCTAGCTGATTTAATGGATGGAAAGTTGAAACCTCTTTTGGAACGCGTAAAAAAGGATGATACGCTTTGCCTGGAATTAAGAGGTTCGTTTATAGATATCTATTATAGGGGAGGAACACTTTATGTTGTTCAGGCAAAAGGTAATCATCAGTACCGTATCTCATATAATAAAAATTACGAAGAGGAAGATGATATTGATAAAAAAAGCGCAACACTAATTGATATTCCGTCTGTTGACCAGGCGGTAAAAGATGTGCCGCTTCATAAGGAAATAATGGACTTTTATTTTGCGAAGCATCAAAAACTTGAAAGAGAATTTCAACAACTTATATTGCGCGAAAATAATAACTCGGGAAAGGTGACTGATTCAACAGATTATTACATATTAGATATCGAATATGCTTTTAATGGAAGCAACCAATCTGGAGATGAAATTAGTGCACGATATGATATGCTTGCTGTAAGGTGGGCTTCAGAAGGCAGCATCCGTAAGAAAACTCAAAATCTTCCTATATCATTTATTGAAGTTAAATATGGTGATGGTGCAATGGGAAGTGGAGCAGATGTAACTATTTCTGGAATTCATAAACATATAAATGATTATATCAATTTTAGAAAAGATAGCTCTATGCTTATGGCGTTGGCTGAAGATATGGCTAAGGTCTTTAATCAGAAGCATAAGCTAGGATTGATTAGTAGTTATCAGGATAGAGAAAATAACTTGAATATTTCATTAAATCCGAATGATGTAGAGTTTTTATTTGCGCTTGCTAATCATGATCCGGCTAAGGGTAAACTTCTTGAAGAAATGAAGAAAGCAATCGAAGAGTGGAAAGGGAAGCCCGAAGAAAAATATTTAGGCGAAATACGTGTGGCAATTTCATCTTTGATTGGTTATGGCCTTCATGCATTTGACAAAAAAGGCAGCAATAGATATCGAACCATACAAGAGTTTTACGAAGCAAGTAAATACGAAATTGAATAGAACCCTATAGGAAAAGATGATATTTGTATTTTGTGATGATGTTTGTAGCGCTAAGTGAAAAAATTCACTTGGCGTTATTTTTATATTCTTTGCGTGACTTATAATCCGTTGCCTTAAAGTCACACAAAATATAGAATATAAATATTGGAGGAATTAGAAACATGATTCAGAAAAATTTTGGATTAGCAATAAAGAAGCTTAGAGAAGAAACAGGGTTAAGTCAGGAGAAGTTTGCGTTATCTATTGGAATGGATAGAACTTATTATGCATCAGTTGAAGCTGGGAAACGTAATATTTCCCTTCAGAACATATATAAGATAGCGCAGGGATTTAATATTTCTGTTTCGGCTCTTTTTGTCGTGGTAGAAAAAACTGAGGAGGGATAATAATGGCTTTATCATATGAAATCCATGATTTGCAATTAGATAATGCACAGCAGCAATTGCGTGATGGTATTTTTAATATGAATACTCGTAGATTTGGAAAAGTCGCAGAATTTATGATAGCAAAGCAATATGGCTATTCAACAAATACGGGAACGACAGATTATGATTTGATAAGTAATGATAATTCTAAAATCGAGGTTAAGTTTTCAAGAGCAGAATTTAAAGAAGGACCGCTTACCTTAAATAACTGTTTACAGGTATGCATGGAAAATGCCATACCTCAACTTCGCCGTATTTCATGTACGGATGTTACAAATGGTGATATTGAGCGTATGTTTAATAGTAATATTCAGCAAATCAAGGCGTTCGAGTTTGATTATTTGTATTATGGTTTGTTTTTTGATGATCAAATTGCGATTTTTAAGATGTCTTCACAAGACGTTAAGAATATTATGACAGCACAGTATTTTGTGTCTAAATCCAAGCGGCCAGTTGATAGGATTTCGCCTAGGGCAGATATTGAAAGGATTACACAGATGATAGAAAACGGTGGAGAAAATATGGATGTACAAGTTTCACAATCTTTGAGAAGTGTACAGAATATTTTTCAATACATTGTTAATACTCGAAATCCTTATGCTAGAACTGCGCAAGAATATATAGCATTTAATGATATGAAAACTCCTTGGGATAATATAATTATTGAAATCAGCGAAAATAATGGAAACTTTCAAACTGAATATATAGAACGTATAACAGAAATATGTAGACAATATTATGCTTTTTGTGATGAGACTTTTCCGGAAGATGAAAGATTTCCAGATACATCTCCATTTCAACATAAAGGGAATGAAAAAGCAGAAGGACAGATGCATTTTACAGATAAAAACTTTACATGGCATATCGAGGAAAGTGGTCATTTCTGTGGATGGCTATCATATAAGGATTTATATGAACTTTTTAGTGAAGATACTGAATAGAAAGGAAGATAGATACAGATGAAAGAACTAAGAAACCAATTGGAGTTACTCCTTAATCAATCTGGCGGAGATAAGAATACAATCGAGGTAATAAAAAGTGAGAAAGCCGTATTCCCATTCAGTACAGAAGGAAGAATATTGGCTTATCTTTTAGCAACGCAGACCATCAATTATGAAAAATATATGGAATTACATAACGAGTATGCAAAGAGAAATCAGTACTTAGATTTATTCGATATGGCTCCACGTACATTTGGCGAAACATGGGGAGAAAAACACATATTAGGGTTGTTTCCAGAGTTTGTAAAAGCTACAAAGGAAAATATATCGTCAATTTATCCAGACTTTGATGGGGAATTCGATTTATGGCTAGATGGAATAAGAGTTGAGGTAAAGGCCTGTAGAGCAAATAGTACTAAAACAGGTGGAAGTCTTGCTAGCAGGGCATATCTACATTCGGAGGCCACATCTAATGGTTTCAAGTATCATTATCAGCAGTTAAAGCCTTCTTGTTGTGATGCTTTTATTTGGATTGGAGTGTGTCGAGATGATTTGCTATATTGGGTACTTACAAGTGATGAATTACAAAAGACTGGTAAATTAGGTTCGCAGCACAGAAATGAAAATACCGGAGTTGCAGGAGTGGAAGTCTTCGAAGGACAGGTTTTTATGACAGAAGAAGAATTAAAACCATTTCTTGTAGACGAAAAAGATGTTCTTAATGCTGTAAGAAGAAAAGGACAATTATAATATATAAAAATGAGCCAATGTCTATTTTTAGGCATTGGCTCATTTGATGATTAGGCTAAAAATTTGTTTTCTCCATCAACGGCTTTCTTTATGATTTCGAACTCGTCTGTATTCAGATTAAATACTTGAGAAACAAGGATATCTAATTCGTCATATACTTTTTCTGCTTCATGTATTTCAAGGCCAGCTATAAGTTTTTCTGTAAGGATAATAATGTTATCTTGTGTTGTTTCATCCACTGTCGGAATAGGAATATTCTCGATATGTGAACGTAATACCTTCACAGAATTAAATTCTCTTTTATATATGAATTGTGCGATTCTGGAATTAAGTATAGCGAGTACATATTTCGTTTTTATACCAGGTATTCTAGGTATGACAATATTACAGCTGTTAAGTGAAAGCGTTTGTTTATCATCGTAGGCAAAAACTAATTGACTACTTATGAATCTGTATAGTAGTTTTTCTTGAGCGCGATACATTTCTGTTGGTGCTATCTGTTGGAAGCTTTCTGGCTTAAAAATGATGTAATTGTGGGTCGGGTTGATGTGATATTTGCTGATATCAGCGCCCTTCAATACCATTTCATTCGAGTCAGTCTTTTGGTCAGAAATATACTCCTTGTTATTTCCGGTTACGATTCCTAATGCAAAATCTGCATTTCCAAGTAGATAAGATGCATTTGAAACGTTTCTGATTTTACTCATAACATTGTATTCGGCATCTGCTGTTGTAAAGCTAAAGTATTCTGGGCTTACTGTGCGTTCTGTGTTAATCGTAAATGACTCAATACCTGTATTAACGTTCATTCCTAAAGTTGAGAGAGCAGAATGGGTACATTGCAAATCTAAAATAATACATGGACATTGCACACCGTCAAATGCGTTGCCTAAAAAATCAAGATTTTTAATTGAACAGCTTTCCAGTATTATTTTACGAATGTCCGCATGTGCCTTAACATTTAGTATTGCTTCTGGAAGTACATATGCTAAGTGTCCATTATCTGCAAGATGGTTGAGAGCTTGTTCAATAAACACATCGTAGGATTCGATATTTTTCCCGGAAGTAGATTTGTAAATACTTCTAAGTTTTAATTTCTCGTCTTCTGAAAATTCATAACCCCAAGGTGGATTGCCAATTATGTATTGGAAATCTTTGTTTGTGTAGTTAATCAAATAGTCCAACTCGGTTATATGGTCGTATATTGTCGTGATAGGGACATTGTATTTTAACGCCATGTTCAATCTGGTGATTTTGACACTTGCTGTATCAATATCGTTGCCATACACCGAATCAAATGTAATGTGTTCTGGTAGTTGCAAGAGAAAGTTTCCGGTTCCGCAACAAGGATCTAGTATTTTCTGAGACTCTTGAAAATTAAGCTTGTCAATAAGTGTTTTAACAACTTTTGTGGAAGTATAATATGAGCCGGTAGCCTTTCTGTTTCCGATGTTTTTACAAGAAATATAGATAAGACCTAATACGTCTTCGTTGGCTTCATAAATATATTCCATATTAAAAAGTAAAGGATGTTTTTTACAAAAGCTTATGGCAAAATCTGTATTTTCTATTAAGTCAGAAATTATACGATCATATTCTCCTATTGAAAGTTCTTTTAGAAGAAACTGTAATAATACATTATTGTACTCATTTGTTTGTAAATTGTTTTTTGAAATAAATAAATGTAATGCGCAGTCAGCGACTAATAGCTGAATGGTTGCTACATCTAACTCTATTTTACTATCTGAAGCTAATGCTAACAATTTTTGTAAAGTGGGTATATTTTTGCATTGCTCTGAAACGTAGGAATTGTATAAGGAATTGCCGGATACAAATTTTTTGTTTCTTCTGCTTTTCAGAGCTTTGTTCTCGCCAGACTGAAGTTCGGTACGTAAAGTTTCCAAATAATTCTTTGAAAAATAAGGTGTCTTTTTTTCAGTATATTCCGGTGTTAATTTCCTGAGTTTAATCCAGTTTCTTCCTGTGGCAGTAGAAATCGATAATTCTTCGCATAGTTCTTTTAGTGTTATACAATCAATAGAATCGGGTATTTCAGATAATCTTTCATCTGATGGTTTAATTGCTGTGGCAGGAATTAGCCAAACACCACTCACCATGTTGCACCCATCGATTCTATTAGTTTCGCAGAGCTTTTGTACACGTCTTTCTGACAATTCAAATTTTACTGCAGCTTCTTTTACTGATATATAGTCCATGGCATCCTCCTGAATGATCATAATGATTATTATATACGCAAGAACGAACAAAAACAATATTAATGTTGAATCAAACGGCATAGGAGGATAATTATCTCAACAAAATCATGAGAAAGCAGACCAATATCCTTATTGACGTTAAAGAACGCGAATGCAAAGAAGTGGACGCTCTTTCTGTGGTTATTAGTCTTAGTGTAATGCCGTTACCATATCGTAAAGGTGCAAAAGGAATTGTATTTATAAGCGATCCCCAATTGAAATCGGTTGCAGCGCAAAATATAGTGACGGAGATACTAAATGCCGGTGGGGTTGGGATTATGATGGGGACGGTGGACAAGGGCTCCTATAGTGCCTCGCTCATCGTGTCTGAGAAGATGGTAATGGTTCGATATCCCGTCCATCAGAATTATGCCCAATATAAAAACGAATCGACGAAAATGAATTTGGAATAAAAATTATGTCGAATGTCCTCATTGTCATACGAAAAAACCACAAGAAAAGCCCTGCGTTTCATGCGCAGGGCTTTCGCTATGTCAGAAGGAAACGTGCCTCGTATCACGTACTTTTCCGGTTTCAACCGATTATTCGGTCGGGTTCAGTAAGAGCTTGCGGGTTGCGGGAACCGAGAAAAGGATTACGGTTGCCAACGTGGTAAGTACCATCTCCGGAAGCATGTAGGCTCCGTTGTAAGCGAAGCTGTATAACAGCGGCTTGGAGACGAAGAATCCGTCCCAAAGCTGTCCGACACCGCGCCAGATGTAGTAACCGCTGAGGATGTGAGAAACGAAACGCAAGAATACGGCAAGGAAAACACCGCAGGAGGAACCTACGACGCCGCCCTTACGGAAGAGTCCGGCAAGACCGAGAACCGAGAAAGCCACAATGTAGTCAAGAAGAATGCAGGCAATCAGGATTCCGGGAGTTAAGCCCCAGCCGAAGAGGCCGTCGCCGACACCCTGGAAAAACTGTATCAACGAGAATACGAAGGATACACTCAGACCGGCAGCAATGCCGCGACGAACGGAAAAGATGACAATGGGTAACATGGAAAGTAAGGTGATGGATCCGCCCCAAGGCAATTTGATGAAACGGATGTAGCTTAATACGGTAGCAAGCGCTATCATCGCTGCACCTTCCACGAGAATCTGTACTTTGTTTTTGTTCATAAAAAAAAGCCTCCTTGTTGTGTGAAGAGAACCTGCCGTTTCGGAGGTTCACTCTTTCGAATACGCAAAGAGGGGGTTGGTTGATTGCTTCCTTACGCCGGCATTACCCGGTTCAAGTTATGAGGGACATAAGCCTTGCGGCTTAATCTCAGCATTCGCGCCCCTAGCGTACGATATGAAATTGCGGGGGTTACGAGGAGCCCCGTCTCCACCATCTTATATAGACTGTGCCTGCTTGTCAAGGAGAATCGCATACTCGGCAGAGATAAGAAGCGTTCCGCACCTTACGGAAACGGTTACCGGTTTGCCGACAAAATGGTTGCTTACCCCCAAGGCAAAGGTGTTGGTCAACTCTCCGTGGAATTCATAAAATGCTCCTTCGATGGCCACTTCCTTTGCAATATCCGTGAGGGAGAAAACGGAGAGCGTGCCTTCCGGGCGTGCTTTCAGGGTCACGGAGGAATTGTGGAGGGCGATATAGGTGTCCTTTGCGGAAAAAAGAATGATTTGCAAGCCTTCCTGTGCGTAGCGGTGCATCAGTTGAAAATTGGCCAACATATGGTCGAGACGCTCTCCGCCGGCTCCACCGAAAATCAAGACGGTTTGTACCTCCGGGTGACGGGTACGAAGCATGCGAACTCCCAGATCCATATCGGTCTCATCCTTGATCGGGGAACAGGTTTCAATCGAAAGACCCGGGAAAGCCTTCCCGATACCCTCTACCGTGTTTTCCGGAGCGGTAGAATCCATATCTCCAAACCATACTGTCGGACGGATTCCGTGGGTTAAGCAGTGACGAATTCCCCCGTCGGCGGCATAGATGCAGACCGGCAGAGTTCGTTGTTTCGTGGAGACGTCTTCCGTAAACGTGGTCTGTGCGGCATATTCTTTTAACAGGCGGGCTTCTGCACCGAGAGGCGCGGAACCGATCAGGATGGCGTAAGGGGTATTATTCACGGAAAACATGGAAATCTCCTTGCTTGGGGTGGTAGGGAACCTGGGACGAACGTATTTCGTTAAAAAGTATATCACTTGCTTCTGTACCAAACAATAGAGAGTATGGTAGAATAAAATCATCTATAGAAATCGATAGGAAAGAAGATATGTATCAGTATATTTTATTTGATTTGGACGGAACCTTAACCGATCCGAAGGAAGGCATCTGCAAATCGGTGCAGCACGCACTTCGCTCCTTTGGAATTGAGGAGGACAATTTGGATCGTCTGGAGCCCTTTATTGGCCCTCCCCTTAAGGACAGCTTCATGGAACGATATACGATGACCGAGGAAGAGGCGGAGCGTGCAATCGCGAAGTATCGTGAGCGATTCAGTACCATCGGCCTCTATGAGAATGTGGTTTATCCGGGAATCGCGAAGATGCTCGGAGAATTAACCAAGGCCGGAAAGCATCTGGCAGTGGCATCCTCGAAACCTACGGTGTTTGTAGAAAAGATTTTGAAGTATTTTTCGCTGGATGGATTTTTTGAAGTTGTGGTAGGGTCGGAACTGGACGGAACCCGCGTTCGCAAGGAAGAGGTGGTGAAGGAGGCTCTTCACCGGTTGATTCCGGAAGGCTTTGAAGCGCAAAAGGATTCGATTGTGATGGTTGGAGATCGCAGCTTTGATGTGCAGGGAGCACGTCAATTCGGCCTTGCAAGCGTAGGAGTAACCTATGGCTACGGGGGAGAAGAGGAGTTAATCGAAGCGGGAGCAACCATAACGGCGGATACGGTGCGTGAGCTGACGCGTGTACTGATGCAAGCTCCGGGCAAAAAGAAAAAGGCCGCTGAGCACAAGGATCAGGACGAGGCGACTGAGGCAGGCCTGGTTCGGGCAATGAGGAAAGCCGATGAACGGGGCGTGGTTCCTTCCTCTCCTTATAAGATGCTTTGGCTTGTGCTTCGACCGGTATTGTTCTATTATCTCGGGGCCGGCGTATTTCTTTTTTTCCTAATCTACGGAATGGATGCCATTCCCTATGTGGCGAATGAGGAGGTCGGTGAGTGGATTCTGAATCATCGGGACCTTTTGTTGGTGTGCTTAAATGCCGTGGGAATGCTGGTCGGCTACCTTCTGGTTCGGCGGGAATTCCTGTCCGAGGTAGGACTGGGCGGTTCTCCTCTTGTCATTCGTCCAAGCAAGGTTTTTCGGACCTGGTGGAGGGAAGGCGCACGGGCGAACCGTAAGGATCCCTCTCCGATTCTTTTCGGAGTGATTCTCGGAATTACAGCCAGTCTGTTCTTAAATCTAAGCCTTGCGATGGTGAATTTTACGAAGATTTCGGAAAGCTACACGAAGACGGAGGCCACACAGTATAGCGCCCCGCTTTGGCTTGGGTTGATTCTCTACGGCATTGTGTCGCCCTGGGCGGAAGAGGTGCTGTTTCGGGGGATTTTGTATCGTCGAATGAAGCGGTTCTATTCGGTTCCGGTTGCGATGATTTTCACGAGCTTATTGTTTGGTGGAATGCATTTGAATCTTGTGCAGGGAATCTACGGTACGGTTATGGGACTTTTGATGGCGCTTCTGTATGAAAAGACGAAGCGGTTCAGTGCAACCTTAGCCTTCCATATCGCAGCCAATGTGAGTATTTTTACCTTGTCGAAATTCGGAATTCTTGCGGTGATGGGGGCATATCCTTTTTCCGTATTGGTGTTTGCCGGATTGACCCTTGCGGGCTTGCTTCTTCTTTACCGGCAGTCGTAGAAACGATTGGTAGAAACGAAGAGAGAGCGTATTTAGAGAAAAATAAACAAACAGAAACCACGAAAGCGAACTTCCGTGGTCTCTGTTTGTGTAAAAGGGGAATTCTTTCGAAATAAGCAAATTCAGTGGTCCTTCGGTTGGCTGTTTGCTCTTCCCTTAGGACACTTTTACAATACTCCATATGGAGATTTGATTCTACAACAATATTGCGTGCTAATAACAATATATTACCAACCGTGCACATATTTGGGAAAAGTTTGGCACGAAACAAGAATATTACACATATTTGGAAAGGGAGTAAAATCCTCTCCTCGCCAAAGGGCTCGGATTTTGCTTCGCAAAACAAGGAGGATTCAATGAACATTATTGCCGGTGTAACCTTAGCAATCGGGCTGGCGGTGTCTTTTTATGGGGCGATTTTTGCCCTGACGCGTAAGCCAAGTTATTCAGGCGGCCTTATGATTATGTTTACGGTATCGATCTTCATTACCAATCTGGGCTTCCTGGTGGAATATTGTGCGACGGGTCTCGGACAGGCCTGGGGCGGTGAACTGTTTCAACGAATCGGCAAGCTGTCGGTTTTGGGGTTTGCCTTTCTCTTTGTCTGCGAGAACTGTGAGTGTCATCTAAAGAAATGGCATACGGCAGTGATGGTCACATTCTCGGTCCTCGTGGCACTTGCGACCTTCCTGTCTCCGAAATATCCGCTTTTCTATCGGGAGATTGGATTTAATGAGAATGCCGTATTCGGCCTTACGGTAAAATACGGAGTGGTTTTCTATATCTACATTACCTATGCGGTGGCACTGCTGACCGCAATTATCCTGTTGGAGTGGCGAAAATACCGGATTACTCCGGGGCAGGAAGCAAAAGGAATCCGACTTTTGTCGGTGGTGCCCATTGCCATTATTTTGCTGCTGCTTGTTTATTTCAGCGGGATTACGAATCATGCAAATTTGTCGCCTTATACGCTGTCGGTGGGAGGACTCTATATTCTTTTTATTGTGTCGCGATTCCGGATCATTGACCCGATTCAGGTGGCGCAGGAGGATATTCTGCAGACCATCGAAAAGCCCTATGTGGTAGTAAGCGCGTCCCGGGAGATTCTCTATTCGAATACCTTTGCGAAGATCTTGTTCCCGGACCTGAAAGGTCCGACGAATCGTTTCGCATCGCAGATTATTCAGGAGTTGTTTGCGCATGATGGGCAGGATTATGCCATCGGCGAGGATCTCTACTCTGTGGAGGTGAAACCGTATTATAACCGACGGGAGATTAAGGGGTATATTATCTGGATGACCGACCGTACGGAAGAAATTGCGCGAACGAAACATCTGACGGAGTTAAAAGAAGAGGCAGAGGAAGCCAACAAGAACAAAACGGAATTTTTGACCAATATGTCACATGAATTCCTAACTCCGCTCAATGCGATCTTGGGAATGTCGGGGTTGCTTTTGCGGGAGGAGTTAAGTCCGAAAGGCCGTCAGGAAGCGGAGAGCATTCAGCAGTCTGCCAAGTCGTTATTGACCTTGATTAACGGAATGCTGCATTATACCAGACCGGAGCATTCGACTCTGGAGGAAGATCTGTCGATGATTCTTGCCCCGAAGGCACGAATCCTGGTAGTGGATGATAATGTGACGAATCTGAAGGTTGCAAAGGGGCTTTTTGAGGCCTATTCCATTTCAATCGAGACCGCTTCAAGCGGGCGAGAGTGTGTAGCCAAGGTTCTGTCCAATCGATACGATCTTCTTTTTGTGGATCAGATGATGCCGGAGATGAGCGGCGTCGATACCGCCCGTCGAATCCGGACCATGGAGAACGGTAAATATAAGAAACTCCCTCTGGTGGCCTTTAGTGCCAATGTCCTTCCGGATGCTCGGGAGAATTTCTTACGAAACGGCTTTGATGATTTCATTCCGAAGCCCTTGAGCCTTGAAAACATTACCCGTATGCTGAAACGATTCCTCGCACCGGAACTCATTCAGTATGTGGACGTATCCACCACAATCCCGAAAAATCTCCATATCGAGGGCGTGGATATTCGTTCCGCTCTTGCCTTCTACAACAATCAGCCGGAACCGTATCTTCGAATGCTGTCCTATTTCTATGAGGATGGGGATAAGCAGATTGCACGAATGGATGAGTATATAGAAAAAGACAATCTGAAGAACTATCTCTATGAAGTACATGCCTTGAAGGGACTGGCCGGCGGTGTCGGTGCCATTACCCTGGCAGAGCTTGCCAAGCAGGTGGAGACCGAGTGCAAAAACGAAGAATATGACCGCCTGAAAGCGGATGCGGAACTTCTGCACCGTCGATATGCGGATCTGCTTGCGGCCATTGAACCTGTGTTGGCGGATGCCGGCCTGTTAAACAAGGGCGAGGAGCAGCCGGAGGCAATCGTCAAAAAAGAAGCCCTGCCGCGGGCAGAGCTTATTGAGAAACTTCATAAGGTAGGGGATCATATTGACATGTTGGAGCAGAACGAAGCCCTTGAAATTTTATCCGAGCTTCGCGAGCATGAGATGGAAGAAGTCCTTCTTCCGGAGTTTGCCAAACTGTCGGATGACCTGGAAAACTTTGAATTCACACTCGCACAGGAAAACTTACGCAACATACATATTTTACTTGGATAAAAGAACCGCTATCGGTCTGCTAAGATACGTTGCATATCCAATTCTTTGGGAATGGGTTTTGCGTTGTTGCGTAACTTCGTGTAGACATTGTCGAGATGGTGCATATATTGTTTTTTCTTAATCTCGTAGCGTTCCAGATAGTCTTTATACATCGGATTGGTGGCCAGGCGTCCGCGCACTTCCGCACTGAAAGGACAGTAGGAGAAGAGCATACGACGTACCACCTTATTCAGTACCGGAGAACCCTTGCCCTCCAGAGTAACCCAGGCAATATAATCCCGGACGAAGGTTTCGCGGAAATTGCCCTTGGACTTCTGGAGCTGGAGTTTGATTTTTTCACGAACGTCGGGAGAGAGCTCGCTGTTCTTACGATAGAACTGAATGTAATCGAAGTATTCGCTGGTAAGCGAAGGATCGGAGACATCGTTCCAACGGGCGCCCTGCACGCGTTTGCACATCTCCCAACGATACTCGCCGACCAGACGGGTGAGCAACGGGGTGATGTCCTCCGGATAGAGAAGCGGAATCATGAAGCGGGCAGGCGTCGTACGGCGCTTGCCTTCGATTTCCTGCCACATAACCCCACGGGAACCTACATTGGGCATCAGAATGATATCCGGGTAGATTTCCACTTTGATGGGTTCCTTGGTGATGCCGTTTTCCAGATCCGTGAAAATCGTATCGCGGTAGAAGGCGGAGAAATCCACCGAACGAATCGCATCCAAAGTTTTACGCAACGAATCGGCATTCATTAACTGTTCTTCAACACCCTTATACATATTGTGCTCCGAGAACACAGGACAGAAGGTGGTAATACGACCGTAGGTAATCTTGTTGACACTCGGGAACATATTCTGCAATTCGAACATTACCTTCTGGGCACCGTCGTTTAGCATTTTCTTTTCCCCGTCGGGAGTAATCTTACCGTTGGCTTTCAATTCATGTACATATTGCGTATAGTCGGTGTCGAATTCATTACGACTGGGCTCCTTGCGGCCGGCGTAGACGGCGCGAAGCCATTCGTAGAAGGTGTAGATGCCGCGGTCCGGATCGCCGGTAACGGAATCTGCAATCTCGTAGAGGGCGGCGGCATTCTCCAAGCCGGCCAGTTCCTCATCCACGTAGCCGAAAAGGAAGAACATCTTCAGGATGGTCGGAATGCGGCTATCGGTCAGACTGACCTGAAACGCAGCGGCATAGATGTCGTAGAACATCGAGGTAATCCGCTTGCGAAGAGAGACCATAAAGTCGTTGGACGCAGACTTGTCGACAATCTCCTTATATTCGTAGATGGCCTGACGGAAATCCTCCGCAACATTGGGAAGAACGTCGGCGTATTCCAAAATAGTATTCAGGGAATTCTCGACGGCAACGGTCTTCATGGAAGAGAGGGAGGAAGGGCGGCTGTCATCCAGGACCTGATTCTCCGCGTCCGCAATTGCCTGCTTGTATTCCGCCATTCGGGAGGAGTAGAGCACGGAATCAATCGTGGAATGTCCTTCCATCTGGATGGTTAGCTTTCCGATGGCAGCAGTCAATGACATGGTATCGGTGCCTTTTCGAATCAGACGAACCAACAGGGTCTGATAGAGATCGAGAAGATCGACATGATTCTCATTTAACAGGGCCGTGGCAAGGGTTGCCTGATAATCGGCCAGTACCCCCATCTCGCTGAAAATCTTCTGCACATCTTCACTGGCTTTCATTAAAAAACCAATCGTAAAGCCCGGATGCTGAATGAAAAGCTGACGGTTCAGATCCGGAGAAAGCTGACGCATCTCCTCGTAGTAAGGCATAAGCCAGGTGTCCAGGTCCGAATTGTCTTTGAGCGGAACCAGATCGTCCATGGGAAGTTCCTTGGCGGGAACCGAATATTTGATACAAAGAGCACGATACTCCTCATAGGATTTCGTAATAATCCGGTAGAAATTGTCCGTGTTGTAGCGGGTCATGATATAGGCATCGATGATGTGACACAGACTCTTAATCATGGAAGAGGACAGAAGCCCGGCAACATCCGGATTTGCCTCTACAATTGCACGAAGATCGTCATAGGTTTTGCAGGAATAGGCCACGACAGACACATCGGTGGCAGCAACATACTGATAGGTATAGAACCCCTTGGCGATATCGATGAGACCGATGACATCGCCTTTTACAAGCTGCGTGGCATCGCCGTCCTTGTAGGCGTTCACACAACCGGATGTGATAATATAGATCTGATTGACGGAAGAATCGCGATTGATTAAAACCGATCCTTCTTTAGCACTCAATACCCCCATAGAAACCTCCTCAGCGTCTTCATCATATTATACTGAAAAAATGACGATAAAACAACCAAAATTGGCGAATTGTATCCATGAGTAACCTATTGCCGAGAGGGAGAATCTATGCTATCATTATTGGCAGATTATACCCACCTGTGGGAAGGAGTAATGAATGGACAGAGAACAATCCAACTTGACTGCATTGGCCGAGAAGGTTAAGCCCGAGGTTATGAGTCTGGCACAGTACATTCCGTGGTTCACTGCGAACATACAGAAGGATGTGTCCGGCAAGTATGGCGCCGAAGAACTGTCGAATTCCATCTCTTTTCCTGTCTACGATGCCAATCTGATGCGCTTCGTTAAGGAAGCCTCCCGGATGTCCCTGATGAACAAAAATTATCAATATGTCTATACCCGTAACCATATTCAGGGTGCCGAAGAAGAACTGCGTCTGATTGAGCGTGCATCCATGAAGGAGTGGGATACCTTAAGCGGAATTCTGTCCCGTTATGTGCTGGTCGGAATGCGCCGCGCCAATGTATGGACCGAAGGCACCTCCAACGGAGTGTTCCTGGCGGTGCTTACGAAGATGAAAGAACTGGTATTATTCTGGGCGGAGAAGGAAGAACGCGCATGACAACGGATAAGTCGATTCGCAAAAGAGAATATATTGTGGAATGCGCCCGTCGCGTTTTTGCCGCCAAGGGCTTTCGGGATGTTACGATGAAGGACATTGTGGACGCCTGTGAGATCAGCCGAGGCGGTCTCTATCTCTACTTCTCGGATACGGAGTCTGTTTTCCGTGCGGTATTGGAGGCGGAACGCAGCAAGGCAGACAACTCGATTGTGGCGGATTTGAGTTCGAACAGCTCGGCTTCCGACCTGTTTGCTCTTTTTCTCAAGGAGCAGAAGAAGGAACTGCTTACACGTAAGGACAGCTTGAATTGTGCCATCTACGAATATTATTTCGCCAAGAAGGTTCCGAAGAAGGAGAATCACCTGCTCCACGAATTCAATGCGGGAGTGAAGATTCTGTCTCTTCTGATTACGTCCTGTGTGGAGAACGGCACTTTCCTGTGCTCGGATCCGGAAGGCGCTGCCAGAAATATTATGTACGTTGTGGAAGGACTTCGGATTCGTTCCGTGACCGAAGGCTTGACGGAACGCCAGGTGGACGAGGAGTTTGTCTACATTATGCAAGGATTAGTCGCTGAAGATTAGCGTCAAAGAATAAAGGTGCGAGGCACCGACATTACAGTATTGGAGGATGAAAATGGACACGGTCAAACGTATCTACGTTGAAAAAAAGGAACCCTATGCGGTTAAGGCAAGAGAATTGGCAGAGGAGATGACAGGTTACCTGGGGATTACCGGAGTGACCCGCGTTCGTGTGCTGATTCGCTACGACGTGGAGAATATTTCGGAGGAGATTTTTGAGAGAGCCTGCAAGACGGTCTTCAGTGAGCCGCCTGTTGATACCCTCTATCGCGAAGATTTCGACCATGAGGGAGCTTACGTGTTCAGCGTTGAGTATTTGCCCGGCCAGTATGACCAGCGTGCGGATTCCGCAGAGCAGTGCGTGAAGTTCTTAAAAGAGGATGAGGAACCGACCATTCGTACCGCAGTAACCTATGCGGTATACGGAGAGATTACCGATGAGGAGAAGGCACGTATTAAGTCCTTCTGCATCAACCCCGTGGATTCCCGTGAGACCGGACTTGAGAAGCCTGCAACTCTTCAGATTGCGTATGAGGAGCCTGCGGACGTACTCATTTTTGATGACTTCACCACCATGGCAGAGGATAAGTTAAAGGAACTGTATCAGTCCCTGGGTCTTGCGATGACCTGGAATGACTTCCTTCATATCCGTCGCTATTTTGCCGAGGAGGAGAAGCGGGATCCTTCTATGACAGAGATTCGTGTATTGGATACCTACTGGTCTGATCACTGTCGTCATACCACCTTCTCGACGGAACTTAAGGAGGTTGAGTTTGAGGACGGCTATTACCGTACTCCCATCGAGACCACCTATCAGAGCTATCTGGATACCAGAGAAGAATTGTACAAGGGAAGAAGCGACAAGTTCATTTGTCTGATGGATCTGGCCCTTGTTGCCATGAAAAAATTAAAGCATGACGGAATCTTAACGGACGTGGAAGAGTCCGATGAGATTAACGCCTGCTCGATTGTAGTGCCCGTAGAGGTCGATAAGAATGACGGAAACGGAGTTGTGACCGAAGAGTGGCTTGTGAATTTCAAGAACGAGACTCACAACCATCCTACCGAAATCGAGCCTTTCGGTGGCGCTGCTACCTGTCTGGGTGGTGCCATTCGTGACCCGTTGTCCGGAAGAACCTATGTATATCAGGCAATGCGTGTTACCGGTGCGGCGGATCCCACCGTTCCCGTATCCGAGACCCTCAAGGGTAAATTGTCTCAGAAGAAGCTTGTGCGCGGTGCCGCACAGGGCTACTCTTCTTATGGTAACCAGATTGGTCTGGCTACCGGTTTTGTTAAGGAAATCTATCATCCGAACTACGTGGCAAAGCGTATGGAAATCGGTGCCGTAATGGGTGCCGCTCCCAGAGCCAACGTAATTCGTGAGACCTCCGATCCCGGAGATATTATCATTTTACTGGGTGGTCGTACCGGCGGTGACGGTTGTGGCGGTGCTACCGGTTCCAGTAAGGTGCATACCGAGCAGTCCTTAAGCACCTGCGGTGCAGAGGTTCAGAAGGGGAATGCGCCTACCGAGCGTAAGATTCAGAGATTGTTCCGCCGTGAGGAAGTCAGCCGTCTGATCAAGAAGTGTAATGACTTCGGTGCCGGCGGTGTGTCTGTTGCCATCGGTGAGTTGGCAGCCGGCCTGAGAGTTAATCTGGATCTGGTTCCCAAGAAGTATGCCGGTCTTGACGGTACCGAGCTTGCCATTTCCGAGTCTCAGGAGCGTATGGCAGTCGTTGTGGATCCTAAGGATCAGGATGCATTTTTGGCGTATGCTGCGGAAGAAAATCTGGAAGCCATTCCGGTTGCAACCGTAACCAAGGAGCCCAGACTTGTGCTTACCTGGAGAGACCGTGAGATTGTAAATCTGAAGCGTGCGTTCTTAGATACGAACGGTGCACATCAGGAGACGACGGTAGCGGTATCCATTCCGACCGAAGAAGATAACTATCTGAAGAAGATTGCCAATAAGCATGTGGATAAAGCCCTGGAAAACGGCGATGTGAAGCTTGCCATGACGGAGAGCTTAAAGGATCTGAATGCCTGCTCCCAGAAGGGCCTGGTAGAGATGTTCGACGCCTCCATCGGTGCGGGCAGTGTATTTATGCCTTACGGTGGTAAGTATCAGTTGACCGAGACCCAGACCATGGTTGCCAAGCTCCCTGTATTGGACGGCAAATGCGATACCGTAACCATGATGAGCTACGGCTTTGATCCGTATTTGGCAAGCTGGAGCCCTTACCACGGCGCAATCTATGCGGTGACCGAATCGGTAGCCAAGATTGTTGCTAACGGTGGTGATTACAAAAAATTACATTTCACCTTCCAGGAATATTTCCGCAGAATGACGGAGGATCCAAAGCGTTGGAGCCAGCCTTTTGCCGCACTTCTCGGTGCATATGATGCGCAGATCGGTTTCGGAATCGGCTCCATCGGCGGTAAGGACAGTATGTCCGGTACCTTCAATGATATCGATGTTCCGCCGACGCTGGTTTCCTTTGCGGTTGATGTGGCAAAGCAGAGCGAGATTGTAACGCCCGAGTTCAAGAAGCCCGGCAATCAGGTTGTTTACTTCGATATCCCCGTAGATGAGTTTGATGTTCCCATCTATCGTGAGGTCATGGAGATTTATGATAAGATTCATACGTTAATCGGCAAAAAGACCATCGTGGCTGCTTATGCAACCGATGCGCGCGGTGTATTCCCCGCGTGTGCGAAGATGGGCTTTGGTAACGGTTACGGCGTTGCCTTCAATACCGAGTTGGAAGCAGAAGAACTTTTCGGAAACGGTTTGGGCCGTATTGTAGCTGAGATTAGTGAAGAGATTACGGATGAAGAGTTGGATTACACGGTCATCGGTACCGTGACGGACGGCGCCTTCACCTATGGTGATACGGTAATCAGCCAGAAGGAAGCGTTGGATACCTGGAAGGCTCCGCTTGAGAAGATTTTCCCTTCCCGCGTAACCTTTGATACGAAGGTCATTGATGAGCCGGTTTACAAGGCAGACTCCATTTATGTATGCAAGAATCTTGTGGCAAGACCCAACGTATTCATTCCGGTATTCCCCGGAACGAACTGTGAATACGACAGTCGTGCGGCCTTTGTGAATGCCGGGGCGGATGTAACGACCCGCGTATTCTGTAACCGCAATGCCCAGGATATTCGTGATAGTGTGGATCTCTTTGTGAAGTCCATTTCCGAAGCACAGATTATCATGTTCCCCGGCGGTTTCTCCGCAGGTGACGAACCGGATGGCTCTGCGAAGTTCTTCGCAACCGCATTCCAGAACGAAAAGATGAAGGAAGCGGTAACGAAGCTGTTAGAGGAGCGCGACGGTCTTTGCTTAGGTATCTGTAACGGTTTCCAGGCACTGATTAAGTTAGGTCTGGTTCCCAACGGTAAGATTACCGGTCAGACGCCGGAATCTCCGACCTTAACCTTTAATACAATTAACCGCCACATCTCGAAGATGGTATATACGAAGGTCGTATCCAACAAGTCGCCCTGGTTACAGCAGGCGGAGCTTGGTAAGACCTATGTAACGCCGGCATCTCACGGTGAAGGTCGTTTCGTTGCAAATGAGGACGTGATTCGCAATCTGTTTGCCAACGGTCAGGTAGCCACCCAGTATGCATCCGCAGACGGAATTGTCTCGATGGACGAGGAGTGGAACGTAAACGGTTCCTATGCATCCATTGAAGGTATCACCTCGTTTGACGGAAGATGCTTCGGTAAGATGGCACACGTTGAACGTCGCGGTGACGGCGTGGCAATGAACATCTACGGTGAGCAGGATCTGAAGATCTTCGAATCCGGTGTGGCATATTTCAAGTAATGTTTCCGTACTCCGTAAGGAGACGGTGAATCGGGAGAAGATATGAATGTTTATTATTCGCTCGTTTTAGTTACATTATCTGTTTTATTGTTGGTTTGGGGTAGCTTTGTTTTGGCGTCTTCTTCCAAAAGAGGACGCCTGAACATAGTTTATTTTCTGATGTCCATGTCCGGCTTTGTTTGGGCCGGATCCTTAGGCATCGAGATGATTTGTCCGAGGGCGCATGCACTGTTCTGGGCGAACGCAAGTCTGTTTGGTTCGTTAATGTTGTGTGCGTCTGCTTTTACATTTATGATGGCATTTTTCGCCGAATCCTGGATCTACCGATTCGGCCGTTTCTTGGCACCGTTCTTTGGCCTGGTGGCATGGTTGATTAAGGTATTCGGCCACGCAACCACGATTGTGGATACGAAGTACGGTCCTTTCTACATCGATACGAAGTCGATTCCTTCCCTGATTTTCTTTGCTTATATTGCGGTTTTGGCATTCTGGACCCTGGTTGCGGCCACGATTCTCTTTTTCAAGGCGCAGATCAAAAGACAACGCATCCTTCTGTTAATGTGGATGGCGTTGGACAGTGCACTTCTGGTGCTCATGATTATTCCTCCGATTATTCGTGTATATAACAAGATTCCGACCGAACCCTCGGAAGGCTTTATGGTGATTGCGCTTTGCGTCGTGTACTATTTGATTGCAAGAGGCCTTGGAATGCTGGATTATTCGGAGCTGCAGATTACGGAATTTATCAGTACTTCTATGTCGAGTCCCGTGTTCTTTGCCAAGCGACAGGGTGATATCCTGTTCTATAACAACGCCTTTGTGGAGGTGTTCTGCGGCGGAGACCGTTCTGTAGTGCAATCCAATATCCGAAACGTTCCGGCAACAAAATATTTCCCGATTCAGCAGATGCTTGTGGATCTCTATGAGAAAAAGATGGATTCAAACACCTACGCCATGGAATATGAGGTAGATGGTGTACTGCATAAATATGAAGTCTATGTGGATGCCATTAAGGACCGGTTCGGTGATGCTTTGGCCTTTGCTTGTACCGCGCATGATGTGACCGAACTTCAGAAATTGATTGCGGAGAACAGTGAGCAACGCGATATCGCAGAAAAAGCAAGAAAGAAGGCGGAAGGTGCCAACCGCGCCAAAATGCATTTCCTTGCAAATGTTTCCCATGAGCTTCGTACTCCGATGAATACGATTATCGGTATGAATGAGATGATTGAACGCGAGGCCTCCTCGGAGACTGTGCGGGATTATTCACGCCGTGTGGATGTGGCAGGCAAGGTGCTCATGTCCATTATCAATGATATTTTGGACTATTCGGATATTGAGTCGGGCGAGATTCAGTTAAAAAATGAAGAATATGATGTGATGTCGATGTTAAAGAGTCTCTATGACATTGTGCATGCACAGGTCAAGGAGAAGTCGATTCAGATTCGATTTGAGATTGCAGGAGACCTGCCGAGTCGACTGATCGGTGACCGGGAACGTCTCCGTCAGGTATTTGCAAATCTTCTTAGCAATTCGGCGAAGTATACCAATGAGGGAAGTATTACCTTCAAGGTTGAGTGGGCACAGATTGATGCCGAACATGTGGAATTGATTACGGAGGTCATCGATACCGGTGCGGGAATTCCCAAAGAAAATATGGAGCGTATGTTTGATGCCTTTGAGCGATTGGAGACGGAGGATTCGCATACCATCTCCGGAACCGGTCTGGGACTCAGCATTAACCGTCTGATTGTGGATTCCATGGAGGGAACGATTGACGCGGACAGTGTTCAGGGAGTCGGAACCACGTTCCATGTTCGTGTACCCCAGGGGCTGGCTTCCTTACAGCCGATTGAGAATATTCAGGCGAAGCTTAGGGCAATGCCGGAGCAGCGTGTGGATGAGAATGCCAATTACATTGCCCCGGAGGCTAAGATTCTGATTGTTGATGATAACAAGGTCAATCTGATGGTGGTATCCGCTCTGATTCGGAACCTGAATGCGAAGGTAACGACCTGCCGAAGCGGTATGGAATGTTTGAGCTTGAATGAAACAGAACGTTATGATGTAATCTTCCTGGATCATATGATGCCCGAGATGGACGGTATTGAGACGATTCATAAGCTGCGTGATATGGAAGGGGCTTATTATCAGGAAGTTCCGGTCATTGCCTTTACCGCCAATGCGGCCAAGGAGATGGAACAGCAGTTCCTGGATGCCGGTATGAATGACTTCATCTTCAAACCCGTTCGTGGCGACGAGATGAAGAATATGATTCGCAAGTGGTTGCCGGCGGAACGTATTGTGCCCTTAACCGCAGATGGGGAAGAGATTAAGAGTCCGGAGAATGAGACCATTCGCTCCGCGGCGGATGTCGAAAGTCTTTTGAATAAGATTAAGGCAAATGAGGAGAAGCAGGAAGAGGTCAAGAAGGACGATTATATTGATGAGCGGAAGGCCATTCGTCTGGTAGGCGGCAATCGTCGTATTTTTGAGCAGTCTGCATTAATCTTTGCCAACCGAATTCCGGAACAGGAGAAACTGATTGGTGTACACGAGGTAGATGAGGATGAAACTAAACTGGCATTGGATCTCTATACCTTAAAAACATCGGCAGAAACCATCGGGGCCACAAAACTTGTGGAGGAGATGGCACCGATTCTGGAAGCATTGGAAAAGAAGGATTTTGCATTGATTCATCGTCGGATGCCGGAGTTCCTTGCATTGTATCGGAAGTACAGCGAGGTCCTGAAAGTGTACGAACCTCATCTTGCGGAAGGAGAAAATGTACTGTCCAAGCGGGAGATGTTAGCCATTGCCGACAGTATTCTGACCGCAATTGAAGCTTACGATGTGGATGCGATTGACCGATATGTTCAGCAGTTGGCATCCCATTCCTGGAGCAAGGAATACCATTACTATGTTCAGGAGATTCGTAATACGGCTCTGAATGTGCAGTATGATATCTGTGCGGAGTGGACCAGACAGTTTGCGGACCGCATTGAGTTGAATGAAAAGTAATCTCTTGCCAAGCGCCTAATCTTAGTGTAAGATTATAAAGGCGTTTGGATGTATGATTGTATACAATTATACAATTCGCAGATAAAATTGTTTTTTACGAGGGTAAATGAATGAAAGCATTATCGCAGATGAGCAATCAGGAACTGAAGGACCTTCATTCCGGTCTGGTGGAGCAGTTTGAGGCTGCCAAGGCCAGTGGTTTGAAACTTGATATGTCGAGAGGCAAGCCGACTCCCGCACAGCTTGATATGTCGATGGATCTGATGGACGTATTGAATTCCGGCTCCGATATGAAGGATGCGTCCGGTGTGGATGTGCGCAATTACGGCGGTCTGGAAGGCATTATGGAAGCCAGAGAACTGATGGGCGAGATGCTCGGTGTTCCGGCAAAAAATGTTCTGATGGGTGGGAATGCGTCTCTGACGTTAATGTACGATGCAGTGGCTCGTTCCATGAGTTTCGGTGTCTTAGGTTCGACCCCGTGGTGCAAGTTGGATTCCGTGAAGTGGTTATGTCCCGCACCCGGATACGACAGACATTTTAAGATTACCCAGCTGTTCGGAATCGAGATGATTACCATCCCGATGCTTCCGACCGGTCCCGATATGGACCTCGTTGAGAAATATGTGAATACAGATCCTTCCGTTAAGGGAATCTGGTGTGTTCCGAAGTATTCGAATCCCCAGGGCATTTCTTATTCGGATGAGACGGTTCGTCGTTTTGCTGCGTTGAAGCCTGCGGCGGAGGACTTCCGCATCTATTGGGACAATGCTTATTGCGTTCATGACCTCTATCCGGACCATCCGGATACGATTCTTGAGATCCTTTCGGAGTGTGAGAAGGCCGGTAACCCGAATATGGTATTTGAGTTTGCCTCCACTTCCAAAGTAAGTTTCGCCGGTGCCGGCATTTCCTGCGTGGCATCTTCGGAGGAGAACCTTGCTTGGATTAAAAAGACCATGACGGTTCAGAGCATCAGTAACGATAAGGTGAACCAGTTGCGTCACGCAAGATATTTTAAGAACATGGCCGGAATTCAGAAGAAGATGGCAGAGCATGCGAACAGTATGCGTCCGAAGTTTGAAGCAGTACTTGCGACCTTTGAACGCGACTTGGAGGGCTTGGAAATCGGTAGCTGGACGAAACCGAACGGTGGTTATTTTATTTCCTTTGAGTCGATGGAAGGTTGTGCGAAGGCTATTGTTGCGAAATGTAAGGAAGCCGGTGTTACCCTGACCGGAGCCGGTGCTACCTATCCGTACGGAGTGGATCCCAAAGACACCAATATCCGTATTGCACCTTCCTATCCGACGGCAGAGGAGATGGCTCAGGCAGCAACACTCTTTGTCCTTTGTGTGAAGCTTGTGTCGGTAGAAAAACTGCTCGGAATGAATTAGAACCCGAATCGGAATTCGCATCCGAAATTGCTTTCATAAAGCGTTTGGTATCAGAAGCGTAAAAAGCGTGAGAAAACTCTTTTCTCACGCTTTTCTTATGCCCGTTTTGACGCCTTTTTCCCTTTACTTGAATTGCTTTTTTTGTTATAATCTTTTTGTATGGATTTTTAGCACTAAAAATACTTACTTTGGGGTGAACAATGACAACGAAAGTCCGCAGAAACGATAAAATTGATATGCGAACATTGATCAGCGGTCTGGTTATTCTGACCATCTGTCTGATTGCATGCATCATTCATATTTCCGACTTGTATAAGTCCTATCAGAGGCGTGTCAGAGGGGAATACGAGGCGGAGCTGGAGCAGTTAACCATCGCGGTGGATGAGACCCTGACCAATCTGTCCCGGCCTTTGGAGACTGCGGCAAAGGAGATGCTTGAACTGCTTGGTTCCATTGACGCGGAAAGCGATTCTGCCGAGACCTATATTGCAGATCTGATGTCGAACTATCAGAATGAGCGCTATGTTCATTTTGCTTATATCTCCCTTCGGGGAACCGCATTTGAAAACGGGAAGGTGATAACGGATGACCGATATCGCGGCGTTACCAATGCAGTGAACGGATACAAGTCCTTAACCTATGGCTTTGCGAATGCTTCCACGGCAGAGGGCGCGGACCGCTGTGTATTAATCATCGCGCCTGTGGGAAGCGGCGTGGAACAGAGCGGACACCTGATTGCGATGGTGGATTTGTATGATCTTCTGCGTGGCAGTGCCTATGAGTATGTTCGCAGCAAGGGTGCCTGCTATCTGACGAACAAGGCCGGAGACGTTCTGGCGACGGAGGATGAGAACCATCTGAAAATCGTGGACGGCGATGTTTCGTTCATGAATCGCTTAATCCGGTATTCCGATAACAGTCCGGATGCACGAAGCTCCATCAGCGATATGAAGCGTATCATGTTGAAATATGGCAAGATTGACACCAATATGGGAACATCAACCGGATCCACAATCTGTATCCTTGGTAATACGCTTAGCAATTCCCATGATATTTACCTGTTCGTATGCTACGATGAAGATGAGCAGTTGGTAGCCATCAAGCCCATGATCTTCCGAAGCGTATTGACCTGTATCATCATTATCCTTTTGATGATTTGCCTGATTATCTATGTATGGGCGACCGGTAAGTCGGCGAACATCATGATTGAGAAGCTGGCATATGAGGATATTGTTACGAAGGGCCGTAACGGGAATTATTTCCGTGATCGTGCGTTGCAGATCATCGGGACGAACCGAGAGACTCCGTTTATCGCACAGCGATTCGATATCTGTAATTTCCGCTATATCAACGAAGCTTACGGACACAATAAGGCGGATGAACTTCTGACTGCTTGTATCAATCTTGCCAACGAGATCTTTGATGAGAAGGAGTTATGCGTACGTATGGACTCCGACCAGTTTATTACGCTGAATATCAATGACTCCAGTGTAGATCAAAAGCGTGATAATTATATCGTGGCACTGAATGAGTATGCGCGAAGCATGGGTGTGAAGTACCCGATTCGTCTGAAATTCGGTGTATATCAGATTCGTAAGCAGGATTTGGATATTGACCTGATTATTGACCGTGCAAACGTAGCCCGTAAGTCCTTGGACGGGGATGAGAAGAAGCTGATTGCTTATTACTCCGATGCATTGGTACAGGATATGCGTAAGACCGATAAGATCGAGTCTGAGATGCAAAAGGCCATGGAGAGCGGTGAGTTCAAGGTATTCCTGCAGCCGAAATGGAACATCGTGGATGATTGCTTATACGGAGCCGAAGCATTGGTTCGCTGGATTAAGTTAGACGGTACGGTAGTCTTCCCCGGAAGCTTTATTCCGGTATTCGAGAAGAACGGTTTCATCGAGAAGTTAGACTTCTATATGCTTGAGTCCGTTTGCCGCATTATGCAGAAACGTATCGAGAAGGGTCAGGCGGTATGTCCGGTTTCCATTAACCAGTCCAGACTTCTGATGCATAACCCTGAGTACATCAACAACGTTGCAAAGGTATTGAAAAACCATGCGGTACCTCGTAAGTATATCGAGTTGGAGTTGACGGAGACCGTATTCTTCGATAATCGTAACAAGATGATCGAGATGATGAACCAGTTAAAAGAGCAGCATGTCTCTCTTTCGATGGATGACTTCGGTTCCGGTTATTCTTCCCTGAACCTTCTGAAGGATATTCCCTTCGATGTGCTGAAGATTGATAAGGAGTTCTTCTCCGAGGCAACCACCAGTGAGGTCAGCAAGTGGATTTTACAGAAGATTGTTGAGATGGCGGAGGGACTTGGCATTGAAGTTATCTGTGAGGGTGTTGAGACCAGTGAGCAGATTGAAATGCTGAAGGCGGTAGGCTGTCGCTACGTTCAGGGTTATTATTACTCTAAGCCGATTCCCTATGAGGAATTCATGGAGAAGTATCTGAATGACAAGACGGTAGAACACGAATGAATTATCAGTTAGAACTGGATAAGATTCTCGAACGACCTGAGAATCATGGTAAAAAATTATTTTTACATAGCTGCTGCGGTCCCTGTAGCAGCTATGTAATTGAATATCTCTCGCAATATTTTCAAATAACGGTTTTCTATTACAATCCCAATATCTCCTTCGAAGAGGAATATCGTCGAAGAGTGGAAGAGCAGAAACGGTTGATTGCGTCGATGCCGACGCGTTTTCCGGTGGACTTTCAGGAAGGAGATTACGAGCCGGGATTGTTTTTTGACAATGTGAGAGGTTTGGAGAAATGTCGCGAAGGCGAGGAGCGTTGTGCGGTCTGCTTTGAGATGCGTCTTAAGAAGACGGCCAAGGAAGCAAGGCGGCAGGGGTATGATTATTTTACAACGACGCTAACCATTTCTCCCTTGAAAAATGCAACGATTCTGAATGAAATCGGTGAGCGACAGGGAATCTTATTTGATATCCCGTTTTTGCCCTCGGATTTCAAGAAGCGCGGCGGATATCTGCGGAGTATTGAATTGTCAAAGCAGTATCAGCTGTATCGCCAGGATTATTGCGGATGTGTGTTCTCGAAGAAAGAGCGAGACGAACGGAGGAGAACGAATGAAGAAGATTTTGGACATGTTATCGGAAGCGGTAGCGAAGGCATTTGAAGAGGCCGGTTATGATGCAAGCTACGGAAAGGCGACGGTATCAAACCGCCCCGATCTGTGCGAATATCAGTGTAACGGTGCTCTTGCCCTCGCAAAGCAGGCCAAGAAGGCTCCGATTATGATTGCGAACGAGGTTGCGGCTATTCTGTCTCAGAACGAGGCATTCGAGAAAGTGGAAGCGGTAATGCCCGGCTTCTTAAATATGAATGTAGCACCTGATTTCCTGAAGAAATATATGAACGGTATGGAGACGGAGGAGAAGTTCGGCCTCGAGACTCCCGCGGTTGTCAAAAAAGTAATCGTCGATTACGGCGGACCGAATGTGGCAAAGCCCTTGCATGTCGGACACCTTCGTCCGGCGATTATCGGTGAGGCGGTGAAGCGAATCGCTCGCTATAACGGTCACAATGTCATCGGTGATGTGCACCTGGGTGACTGGGGAACCCCGATGGGATTAATCCTTACCGAACTTAAGATTCGTAAGCCGGAGCTTGTATACTGGCAGGAGGATTATGCCGGAGAGTATCCGACGGAGGCTCCATTTACCGTATCAGAGTTGGAGGAAATCTATCCCTATGCCAGCAAGGTAAGTAAAGAGGACCCTGAATATAAGAAAGCAGCCCTGGAGGCTACCTATAAGCTGCAGAGCGGTGTGCCCGGATATCGCGCATTGTGGAAGCACATCCTGAATGTGTCCGTTACCGACTTAAAGAAGAACTACGACAAGTTAAATGTTGAGTTTGACTGGTGGAAGGGTGAGTCGGATGTTCATGATATTATTCCCCGTATGGTGGAATACATGAAGAAGGAAGGCTATGCTTATATCAGTGACGGCGCACTGGTGGTGGATGTTAAGGAAGAGACTGATACCAAGGAGATGCCGCCTTGCATGATCCTTAAGAGTGATGGTGCAGCACTCTACAATACCACCGACCTTGCGACCATTATGGATCGTATGGAAAAAGAGAATCCAGATGAACTCATCTATGTGGTCGATAAGCGTCAGGATCTGTATTTCGAGCAGGTGTTCCGTTGCGCACGCAAGACAAAGCTTGTTAAGCCGGAGACGGAGCTTCACTTCTTAGGGTTCGGTACCATGAACGGTCCTGATGGAAAGCCGTTTAAGACCCGTGACGGTGGCGTAATGCGTCTGGAATATCTTCTGAAGGACATCGAGACGGAGATGGAGAAGAAGATTATGGAAGGTCATCCGACGGACCCGGAAGAGGCTAAGAAGATTGCCGCTACGGTGGCGCTTTCAGCAATCAAGTACGGGGACCTGTCGAATCAGGCCAATAAGGATTATGTATTTGACATCGACCGATTTACCTCCTTTGAGGGAGATACCGGTCCGTATATTCTCTATACCACGGTTCGTATCAAATCAATTCTGAATCGTTTCGAGGCAGAGGGAGGCAAGCTTACCGATTGTAAGATCGGCGCTCCTGTCAGCACCTCGGAGAAGGCATTGATGCTGGAATTATCCAAGTTAAATGCGATGTTAGTGAATGCATTCGAGGAAATCGCGCCGCATAAGGTATGTTCGTACATCTACGATGTAGCGAATGCCCTGAATCACTTCTATCACGAGACGAAGATCTTAAGTGAGGAAGATGCGACCAAGAAGAATTCATGGATTGCATTGCTAAAGCTTACTCATGACATTTTGGAACAGTGTATTGAATTACTGGGCTTCAGTGCACCGGAAAGAATGTAGTATTACGGGGGTTGTAGCAGACACGAGTAGTACTGTATGAGGAGGCGCATATGGGCAATCTCTGGAATCCGAAAAGAAAAACGATGGACGGAGCAAAGAAATCGCAGACAGTGTTTGCGATTATTTGCTCTGTTTTTTGTATTGTTTTTTTAGCAATCATTGTGACGGCTTTATTGGTGGATCGTTCGCGAACCAAGAATGATTCTGAGAAAGGAATGCATTCACAGGTTGTGTTCCAGAACGGTTGGGATCTCTATTCCTACGAAGAGGAACAAGGACAGAAGGTTCTCTATGAGGGGGATGCAAGCTTTCCGGTGGTAGCAGGCGCTGCTGATACGGTGATGAGCCTGGTAAATACCATTCCCACAATTCCGGAACAAGGACAGTGGAGTATGTATTTTCATACCAACTATCAGGCGGTTGAAGTCTATGTGGCCGGCGTTCGACAGGATATTGACGGTGCCAGAGAACGGCTGGGTTACGGTAATCTTCCGGACAATCCCTGGACGGCAGTGAAGTTAACACCGGAGATGTCCGGTAAGGAGATTGAATTACGGCTCTTGGGACATGGAGATAAGCCTCATCATGAGGTATATGACATCTTCTTCGGCACCACTTCGGATGTTCGGTGGGCATTGCTTTTGTCCGCCATGAATGGCCCGTTAATCAGTATTGTGATTGGACTTTTCATGATTCTTGTACTGATTGCGGTGGCAATTATCGGAAGTCGTTATCAGGTATCCGGAATGGCAGAGTGTTTCTTCCTGTCTGTGTTTATTGGACTCTGCATCACATGGTTTTTTACCGATTCAACGTTGCAGGGTGCGCTGTATTTGCACAGCGCGCTTCTGGTAGTCGCCAACATGATGTCCTTCATGCTGATGACGGTACCGATGGCATTGTATGCCGCATTTAAGTTGCATAAAGGGCGACTGGGATACTATCTCTGTGCGCTTTTGCAGATTGTCCTTTTGCTTGTATCCATTCTCGGGCTGGCCGGTGGTTGGATTCAGCTGTGGCATGTACTTCCGTTGTGCCATATTGCCAGTGGAATCAGCCTCTCTTACTGTGTAGGTATGGCCTTCTATGAGCGGTTCAAATTACGCAATTCGATTAGCCATCTCTATGTCGTAGCGATTCTGTTACTTCAGGTCTGCGGCTTATTAAGCCTGCGGGATTACTATTTTACGGCGGCATCGGAGCGAACCGGAGTTTACCGTGTCGGCGTGTTGTTCTTTGTGGTTATTATGGTGGTGAATCTTTGCGTTCGTTTCTTCCGTGCCATCAGTGCAGGCCATTCCTTCCGGGCTCTTACCGAAATGATTCCTGCCGGTATCAGCCGTCTGGAACTGGATGAGAATCTTACCATTGCTTATGCCAATGATTATTTCTATCAGTTGTTGGGCTATGAGGCGGATAAACTTCCGAAAGAGTTCGTAAATCGTCGTTTCGTGGAAGAACCGGACGAATATGCGGATTATTATGACCGCATCATGGAGCATGTCGACCGTGGCGACAAGCAGTTTGAGATTGAGACCCGGTGTCACAATGCGAGCGGCGAGAGTCTCTGGATGTTGGAACGTTTCTGGGTGGACCACGAAGCCGGTCAGCTGGTCATGACCTCCTATGATGTTTCGGAGCGTATTCGAATGGAGGAGCAGCTTCGTATCAGTGAGGAGCAGACGCGTTTGGCTGCGGCTCATAAGACCGAGTTCCTGGCCAATATGTCCCACGAGATTCGTACGCCGATGAATGTCATCAGCGGTATGACGGACCTTTTGGATACGAAGGATTTGTCCTCCCTTGAGCATGAATATGTCAGCATGATTAAGTCTGCATCCAGCAGCTTGTTAAATATCATCAATGATGTTCTGGATTTCACAAAAGTGGATTCCGGTAAGTTAGAGCTGGTAAATCAGGAGTATGAGCTGAATCATCTGTTGTATGATCTTTTGGCGGTGACGGCACCTCGAATCTCCGTGAAGATGCTTCGGTATCTCGTCTATGTGCAGCCGGGAATTCCCAAATACCTCTATGGTGATGAGGGCCGACTGAAGCAAATTTTGATTAATATCATTAACAATGCGGCGAAGTTTACCGAACGTGGCGAAGTGTCGCTTATGGTTTCCTGGGAGTTAACCAAGAATAATCGCGCAAGGATCTCCTTTACGGTTCGCGATACCGGTATCGGTATTAAGGCAGAGGATATGGAGAAGCTCTTTACGCAGTTTACACGTCTGGATACCAAGAAGAATCGTTCCATTGAGGGTACCGGTCTGGGGTTGGCACTCAGCAAGGAACTGGCGCAGAAGATGGACGGCGATATTACGGTGCAGAGTGTGTATGGACAGGGAAGTATCTTTACTGCAACGGTGGACCAGAATATTGTGCGCCCCGGTGCGGTGGTGGATGTGACTACCGGCGCAGATTACCGCGTCCTTCTGCTGGAAGAGGATGAGGCCCGCTTCCAGTCCGTGAGACAGGCCCTTCAGGATCTGGGGGTTACGGTGGTTACTGCCGACATGGATGAATTCATGCAGAGCGATAAGCAGCATGCCGTGGTACTCTATGATTATTCGACCTACGATAATATGGTTCAGGCCGATGCCCGCTTAAAGGACTGCTATAAGCTTGCAGCCTTGGAGTACAACGGACAGAATGTGGTGGAAAAGCCGGGAATCTCCTTTATTCAGAAGCCGATTAGTGTGGTTGGATTGACGTCCTTCTTTACGGCGGACGGCCCGGTGGAGCAGAAGCCCAAACGCGGCAATGCAATTAATATGTCGGTACAAAATGCCTCCGTGGTGGTTGTCGATGATAACAACATGAACCTGAAGGTTGCTTCGGGACTGATGGGACGCTACGGAATCAAGCCGATTCTTATGAAGAGCGGTTTTGAACTTCTGGATCATATCAATGACGGATATACTTACGATCTTGTCTTTTTGGATCATATGATGCCGGAGATGGACGGCGTGGAGACGGTGCAGAAAATTCGTGCCAATTACGATGCGAAGTGGCGGGAGATTCCGATTGTTGCACTTACGGCTAATGCAATTAAGGGCGTTGAGACCATGTTCTTAGAGGCCGGTATGACCGATTGCCTGTTTAAGCCGATCAATACGCCGGAGTTGGAAGCAATTCTTCAGAAGTACCTTCCGACCAAGTGCCATATTGAAGAAATTGAGCCCCCTAAGATGCCGACCTATACCGGAAGAAAAGAAGAACCGGAAGACGCTGAAGTACAGAAAGTGGCGGAGGATGCGATTCCCGAGGCTCATATTGACGGACCGGATGGGATGCCCCTGATTCCCGGATATCATATTGCGGATGCCCTGGAAATGGTGGGGGGCGATATTCATGAGTATTATGAGTTATTGGTGGAATATTGCAGCCGCATTGAGGAGAATATTCAGAAGCTTTGCACCTATCTGGAGGAGCATGACGCCAAAGAATATACCGTACTGGTGCATTCGCTGAAGTCCTCATCGAAGTTGATCGGTAACGAGGAACTTGCAGCAGAGGCACAGCACCTGGAGAATGCCGGTCATACACAGAATTGGGATGTGATTGCATCCGATACGGAGACCTTCCTGAATCATTATGAGGCACAGCAGGGTCTTTTGAAGCCGTTACTTGAGCAGTATTGGAAAGAAGCAGATAAACACTTAATCGGTCGTATGGCAGAATTGCAGGGCCAGGAAGCCGAAACAATAATAAAGCGCATCTGGGAATCCCTGGATGATTTCGATGATTTGGCAGCCGCGGCAGATACCAAGGCGATGATTGCCATGGAAGCTTTTGCGGCACGCAAGCCGGAACTGGAACAACTGCTGAAGTTGATTGAAGCACTGGATTATGATGGCGCCAAGCAGCAGGCTCAGACCATGATGGACAATGAAACGACTGAGGAAACGATATGATAATTGCAATCTTATTGCCGGATTCCGGGAGATACGTTGAAACGGCGGTCTATCAGAGTGCCAAGCGCATTGCAGAGCCTCTGGGGCATTCTGTGGTTCCTTTTGGTGCACAGATCGGCGCCGATGATTCGCAGATTGCATTGCTTTCCTGTCTTCTTTTGCAGTCCGGAGCGGTAGATCGAATCCTAACGGGCAGTGCGTCGGGGCAGGAGATGAATCTTGTGATGAATCGTATGCCCGGCGTGGTATGCGGATGTGCGAAAGACCGAAATGATGCTTGTTTGCTTGGAAAAAGCCATGCGCTCAATGCGCTGTCGCTTCCTTGCAACCCTGCATTCAGCGACGTGGGGGAAGAACCGTATCGGGAGATTCTTGCGGGATTCTTAGCGGATACGGAAGAAAAATTGCCGGACATCGTAGCGTTTGGAAAACGGGAAGGACTATCGGTTTCTTCCCTGGAAGGATATGGCAAGAACGGGTTCGAGGAATTCCTGCAGACTCTTGTAAAAAAGGAACCGGATTATCTTCGGAAGTGCCTGGCGTATACGGAGATTCTGGATTACTGTTATGAGAACGGAACCTCGGAGGAAACGTTAGACTGCCTGGACCGTATCGAGAACAAGTCGGGACTGTATGCGGAAGAGAAGCCGGTGGCAGATGCGGTACTTCGTATCGCATGCTTACAGGAGGCCTTTTCGGTGTGCAAGGTGGAGAGTTATCCGGAAGGGATGCTCCAGCGAGTCTATTCTTTTGCAAGCAAAACAAAAGAAGAGAATTCCCTTGTGTGTCAGACCAAAGATGTGCCGGAGAATGTTATTTGTCGAGAAGACGGTTGGCGAGCATTTCGGATTGAGGGAATCCTGGATTTTTCTTTAATTGGAATTCTGTCGAAAATCTCCTCGATTCTTGCGGCACAGGCAATCGGAATCTTTGCGGTATCGACTTATAATACCGATTACATTCTCGTAAAAGAAGAGAACTATGACCGGGCAAGGAAGGCCCTTGACGAGAACGGTTATGAGCTACTCGATGAGAAGAAGGAAGGTTAAAAAGAGATTCGGTAAGATTCTGTAAAAACCCACTTGACAAGTGCAGGCATTTATGGATATAATGGCAAGGTCGGCGAATGAAGCAGACATATGGGATCTTAGCTCAGCTGGGAGAGCATCTGCCTTACAAGCAGAGGGTCATAGGTTCGAGCCCTATAGGTCCCATCCATATGGCGAGATAGCTCAGTTGGCTAGAGCAAGCGGTTCATACCCGCAGTGTCGAGGGTTCGAACCCCCCTCTCGCTACAACAAAAAAGGAATCCGAA
>JAZQQG010000012.1:0-103858 GCA_045628945.1 Lachnospiraceae bacterium | reverse complement strand
TTGAACCAGAAACCTTTGGACCAAATGGATTTAAGAATCCGTTGGAGTTAATCGAGTGGTTAGAAAATAATCAGCCTGAAGAAGACCTGGTGCTTAGCCATGGTGATTTTTGTCTTCCGAATATATTTACAGACGGTGAGACCATTACAGCATTTATTGACAATGGCAAGATGGGACCGGCTGACAGATGGCAGGATATTGCAATTGTACTTAGAAGTCTCAAGTCTAATTTTTCTGGAAAATATTCAGGCGGTGTTGCATATGAAGGTTATGAAGAGGATATGCTGCTAAAAGAGCTTGGTATTTCAATGGATGAGAAAAAGTATAGATATTATTTGCTATTGGATGAATTATTTTAATGCAATCATTTTTGTGTATAAGATTCTTTTAAAATGATTCCTCCTCTTGTAGCGATTACCACACAGGCTGCGATTGCTAATAAGTAATCGTTGGAACAACGATTTGATATCGCTTGACTAAGAAAATCGTGCAACGTTATCTCCATTTTTAATTGATATACGAAGGTCATAAGCCGTATAATATAAAAGAGGACGACTGTTTATTTTGATTAGAATTGAATTGTTATCGAATGAGAATTTCAGAATCGAATCGTTGGACTCATGCAAATATACCGAGGATTGGGTCGTTGGCAGACAGTTATTCGAATGCGGAAGAGGAACCGTATGAACTTCAGATGGTTTGCCCGGTGTAGTTCGTGAATTTATGATGTATTATCTATTTAATTAAGGGACAAGGAGTGTTGGCAAGTCGTATGTTTTGGGATAAGGTATCGGGAGTATATGATTTATTTGAAAATATCTATAATAAAAGTGTATATCAGTCTACGGGTGAGGCTGTAGCAAAATACATTCGTGATACTGACCGGGTACTTGAATGTGCATGCGGAACCGGTGCAATCAGTGTCTATATAGCCCCGAAATGCAAAAAAATATTTGCGTCAGACTATTCGGTCGGAATGTTGGGACAAGCACGTAAAAAGCTTAAGAATTATGATAATGTGGAGTTCAAAAAAGTTGATATCACCAATATTAAAGTAAAGGATCATTCTTTTGATGCGGTGGTGGCCGGAAATGTGATTCATCTGCTGCCGGATCCCAAGCGTGCGATGCAGGAACTGAGTCGAGTCTGCAAGGATGGCGGAAAATTGATTATTCCGACATACATTAACGGAGATGAAGGAACAAATAAGTTGGCGGTAAGGTTTTTGGAAAAACTTGGGGCCGGATTCAAACGTCAGTTTGATGCGAAATCCTATCAGAAGTTTTTCGCGGAAATGGGATACGATGATGTAACCTATGAAGTGGTTCGCGGAAGAATGTCGTGTGATATTGCAATTGTCACAGTGAAGCACTGTGTTTAAGAAAATGGGGTAGTAGAATACGAGAATGATGAATATACAGGAATTTTTTTCTTCAGACAAAAAAACATATTGGCTTGAAAAGATGAAGGCATGCGATTGGGGAGCGGGCCAATGGCTGGCAGAGCTGCTTTCGCAGAATCGATTGCAGGAAACGGTGGGAAATGGTGTGTTGGTTCCCATGTTAATCGACGGAGAGGAACTGGTTTCTTTTTGCACCTTTGCTCCTCTTGACGAGATTCAACCAACGAAAGATTCTCCCTGGATTGGTTTTTTGTATACCTTTCCTGCTTATAGAGGACATCGTTATGCTGGCATGCTGCTTGACTGGTGTGAATGTATGGCGACGATTATGGGCAAGGAGAATATTTATATCTCGACAGACCATATCGGGTTGTATGAAAAGTATGGATATGAATTCCTGAATACGCAGAAAACCGTAAATGGAGAAATCTCCAGAGTATACAAGAAGGCTCTTTCGATTGCCTCTGAGGAAAAAGAAATTCGCATGAAAAAGGGCGATAAGTGGAAGGCTGAGATTCCCTATTCAACGATTACGGATTGGGAGCGGACATAGACGAAAGTTTGCGGATATTAGAGGAGAACAGGTAATGCAGAATTCAATGAAGGAAATGATTGATTTATTTGTGGCGAACAAGGAGCGGGTGCAAAATGCATTTAAGTGGGAGAGCGGATACATGCATCCGCTTTGCAGCTTGCTGTATACCGTGATTCATCAGGAAGTGAATATCGAAAGAATGAAGACGGCGGAACAGTTCATTAAGAGCAATACTGGAGCGTTTTCTGAATTTCGCGGAAATACGCGATTGGCACTGATGGCCCAGATGGCACTTTCCGATGATATGGAGAGCTACTTTCATGCCGTGCAAAGTGTCTATGAGAAGTTGAATGCGAAGAAATGGTTTGCGTCAGAATATCGAATTGTTGCGGCTATGGTCATCGTTCAAAATGAAAAAGATGCAAACCGCTATGATTTTTTGGTCGAAAAAACCAATGAACTGATGGGACGCATGCGTGAGAATCATCCTTGGTTGACAGGGGAGGAAGATACAGGATTTGCGGCTTTGCTTGCTGTGTCCGGCTTACAGACGGAGCATGTCATTGCAGAGATGGAAAAATGTTATCAGATTCTAAAGGAGTCGAAGCGATTCGGAAGCGCGAACGGGATGCAATCGTTAAGCCATGCGTTGTCCCTGGAGCTTGGGACCGGTTCGTTGAAATGTAAGCGCGTTATCGATATCTATGATGGCTTAAAAGAGAAGAAAAAGAAGTTTGGCCAGACCTATGAACTCAGTACTTTGGGCGGACTTGCCATGACGGACGTTCCGGTTTCCGAACTGGTAGAACAGATTGCTGAAGCGGATGATTATCTGAAATCCCATAAGGGTTTTGGCACCATGGGCATTGGCGGACCTCAGCGATTGATGTATGCTTCCATGTTGGTTATGCAGCAGTATGTACCTAAGTTGGATACAATGGAAGCGGCGACGCTGAGCGGTATTGTAGCCCTCATCATTTCACAGGAGGCCGCACTGATTGCGGCGATTACGGCAGCCACGGTAGTGACGGTATCTGACTAATTTGAATGAAATGTGGATCATAATATGAAAAATCGAGAGAATGAACATTTGCCTTTATATGGAGTTGGTCCGATGATTGTTTTTGGACAGTACATTTTTACTGCGATTGCAATTGTCCTGGTATATTGTTTTCATTTGAAATTTGCACGAGTGGATGTGCTTCAGATTCCTTTTCTGATTGTTGGTGTACTTTTGATACTTTTTGGCGCGTATCTGGATCTTAGCGCCAAATTAAAATCAAAATTATTTCAAAAAGTCGAAGAGAACAAGCTTATTACGGATGGAGTCTATGGAATCACCAGAAATCCTGTATATTCCGGGGCATTTCTGGAATGTGTCGGTGCGGTTTTGATTGCAAATAATTTGCTCTTGCTTATCGTGCCTGTGCTCTGCTGGATTTATATGACGATTTTCCTGATTCATACGGAAGAGAAGTGGCTTAGGAAACTCTACGGGCAGGAATATATGGATTACTGCAAAAAAGTGAATCGCTGTATTCCGTGGTTCTCTAAGTAGGTGAGGAACAAGGAGCGAATGCGAAGAACCCTACAATTATTTTTGATTTTTTTAAAAATAGGCGCATTTACCTTCGGCGGTGGATATGCAATGATTCCGCTGATTCAGAAAGAGGTAGTTGAGCGAAAACGATGGTTATCGGAGGGGGATCTTTCGGATATCGTTGCAATCGCGGAGACAACCCCCGGTCCCATTGCCATTAATGCAGCGACCTTTGTCGGATATAAGACGAAGGGATTTTTGGGCGCCTTAGCGGCAACGCTCGGAGTGGTCATTCCGTCCTTTTTTATCATTGTGCTGATAGCACTTGCATTTAGCAAATACATGAAAAATGAAATCGTAGCAAATGCGTTCTAGGGTGTTCGGCTGGCGGTTCTTGTCCTGGTCGGGATATTCCGTTTGAACGTATTGTTTATTATTCTTGGTGCAGCACTTGCAGGAATTATGTTTTGCCGAATCTGGGGGAGGGTGAAAAAATGATCTACTCGACCCTCTTTTTCACGTTTTTCCGGATTGGCCTTTTTACCTTTGGCGGCGGGTATGCGATGCTTCCGATGATTCAACAGGAGGTGTTGGCCAAGGGGTGGCTTACTGAGGGGGAACTCATTGATTTTATTGCAATCAGCGAGAGTACGCCCGGACCCTTTGCGGTGAATGCATCCACTTTTGTCGGGATGCAGACGGCCGGTGTTCCCGGAGCGCTGTGTGCAACCCTTGGCGTGGTTCTTCCTTCTTTTGTGATCATTCTCCTTGTGGCGGGAATCTATGATCGTTTTCAAAAGAACAAAACCGTGAAAGGTGCGATGGTTGGCCTAAAGGGGGCGGTTGTCGGCTTGATTGGGGCCGCACTGCTGTCAGCAGGAAGACTTGTGTTTGCTTCTGCCATTGAGGCTTTGAATGTACGGGAATTGATTGCCGGTATCGGAATGGTGATAAAACCATTTTTGTAGGTTCAAGAATAAGCAATTGAAATGCTATCGATAGTCTGTTAATATAGACAAAGCAGAAAATCTTAGGAGGACCGCAAAGTGATATACAATAACGTACTGGATGCCATTGGGCATACTCCTTTAATCCGATTGAATAAGATGGTGGAGCAGGATAGCGCCGAGGTATTGGTAAAATTCGAGGGCATCAACGTGGGTGGTTCGATTAAGACGCGAACCGCATACAATATGATTCTTTCCGCGGAAAAAGAGGGCCTCTTAAATGAGAACAGTATTATTGTGGAGCCTACGAGCGGAAACCAGGGAATCGGACTTGCTTTGGTTGGCGCGGTCAAAGGCTATAAGACCATTATTATCATGCCGGATTCCGTAAGCGAAGAACGTCGGAAACTGGTGAAGCATTATGGCGCGGATGTAAAGCTGATTCATGATGCGGGAGACATCGGTGCGTGTATCGAGGAATGTCTGAATTGTGCCTTGAATATGCAGAAAAAAGATCCGAATGTATTTGTTCCGCAGCAATTTGCAAATATCAATAATACCCTTGCGCATAAGAAACATACGGCGCTGGAGATTATGGAACAGGTGGAAGGACCGATTGACGGTTTCTGTTCCGGCATCGGCACCGGTGGAACCATTACCGGTATTGGTGAGGTGTTGAAAGCACAGTATCCGCAGATTGAGATCTGGGCAGTAGAACCGGAGAATGCGGCGATTCTGTCCGGTGGGACTATTGGAACGCATATCCAGATGGGAATCGGTGACGGAATCATTCCTGATATTCTGAATCAGTCCATTTGTGATGAAGTCTATATCATTACGGACGAGGAAGCCTTAGAAACGGCCAAGAGACTGGCACGTGAGGAAGGTTTGATGTGCGGTATCTCCTCCGGAACGAATGTGGCTGCGGCACTGAAGCTTGCGAAAAAGCTTGGCAAGGGAAAAACGGTTGTTACCGTGCTTCCCGATACCGCAGAGAGATATTTTTCCACTCCGTTGTTTGATGAGTAAGCAGAATAATTGTATGTCTATAAGAACTCTGTTTTGACCGAAGGGCCGGGATAGAGTTCCTTTTTTTATCCCAAAAAGCTGTGAAAATCAGTTGACAAAAGAGTAAAGATTGAATACAATCAAATTGCACACAATAGTAAACGCTGTAAAACAACCGCTCTACGCAGGAGGTTTTGCGCAAAAGCAGGCTGCGGTTGTTTAAACCAGGCCGTTGTATACAGCAGGCTGTTATTGGGCAATATGGATTGATTGAGAAGAAGGAGAATCAGGATGAAAACGTTACTTACGTATTTTAGTGCACAGGGAACTACGAAGAAAATTGCAGATGAGGTTGCAAAGGAATGTGGATTGGATGTGTTTGAAATTATACCGGTGGAGCCTTATACCGAAGCGGATATTAAGTATATGAATCCTCTTGCCAGATGTAACAAGGAGAAGTTTGGTAAGAAGGAGGTTCCCGTAGCGGGAAAGGTAGAAAACTTCGGAGACTATGAGACGATTTTAATCGGCTTCCCGATTTGGTACGGAGAGGCACCCAATGTGGTGAAGACTTTCTGCAAGGCCTATGATTTCACCGGGAAGAAGGTAGTCGCTTTTGCAACCTCCGGTGGAAGTCAGATTGGCAAGACTGCGGAGAAACTTGCAAAATGCTGCGAGGGAGCGACCGAGGTCTGTGCGACTTTGATTCATAATGCTGATGAGCTGAAGGCTTTACTGTAGGGGAAGTACGATGGGCGAATTTAATCTTCAGGAATATATGTCGAATGGTGTGGCGAACGTCATAAAAAGTGCTGTGCGGGCAACCCTTAAGAACCCGAAGGAAGCTGTGTTTATGGCAGAATTTGCTTTGGCAACGAAGAAGGCTACGGAAAAAAGAAAAAAGGCAGAAGCGGCAGGAAAGCATATTCCCGCGTTTTTGATTTCCAGTATTACTTCCAGCTGCAATCTCCACTGCGCAGGTTGTTATTCCAGACAGAATCATGCCTGCACGGATGAGGCACCTGTGAACCAGTTAACCGGGGAAGAATGGAATCGTATTTTTAAGGAAGCGGAGGAACTCGGAATCAGCTTTATTCTTCTGGCGGGAGGGGAGCCCCTCCTTCGGCCCGATGTGATCGAAGAGGCTTCCAAGCATAAAAATATTCTTTTCCCAATCTTCACCAACGGAATCTTTATTGCGGATCAGTATCTGGAGCAGTTTGATAAGCACAGAAATCTTGTCCCGATTATCAGTATTGAAGGTGATAAGAATACGACTGACAGCCGTCGCGGCGCAGGGGTCTATGATAAGGTCATGGACTCGGTTGCCAAGTTGAATAAAAAGGGACTGATCTTTGGCGTGTCCGTCACGGTTACCACCGAAAATATGGAGGAGGTCTACAGCTGGGAATTCATTGACCGACTGGTAGGCCTTGGCTGTAAGGCGGTCATCTATGTGGAATTTGTTCCGGTTACGGAAGAAGCTAAGCACCTGGCACCGGGAGATCGGGAGCGCGAGCTTATGAATGAGAAGTTAAAGTGCCTTCGCGAAGCAGTGGAGGAGATGGTATTTGTCTCCTTCCCGGGAGATGAGAAGACCTCCGGCGGTTGTGTTGCGGCAGGAAGAGGCTTTTTCCATATCAACTCCCATGGCGGAGCAGAGCCTTGTCCGTTCTCGCCCTATTCGGATATCAATGTCCGGGATACTTCGTTATCGGAAGCCTTGGAGTCGAAGCTTTTTCGGGCACTTCAATCGGAAGGCCTATTAAAAGAGGATCACAACGGAGGCTGTATCCTTTTTGAAAAGCGGGAGCAGGTGGAGCGCCTGCTTCAGTAAATTATACATTCAGTAAATTACACAATCAGTAAATTGCAAAAGAAATAATAGCGGACCTTGTTAGGAAACTTAAGCGTAGTCCCAATCATAGAGGATTGCGGCTTGGTTTCCCGGCAGGGTCTTTTGCTATTTAAAAATATTTTTGATTAGTTCTTGCGCAAGCGCGAGAGGTGTGATAGTATCTATTTAAAGAAAAATTTAAATAGGTGCATGCTATGAGCGAAACGAATTTATTCAAGGTGTTGGCGGACAGCCAACGTAGAGAAGTACTCACCTTACTAAGGAACGGACGCATGAACGCAGGAGAACTTGCCGAGCATCTTAAGGTTACACCGGCGGCGTTGTCCTATCATCTGAAGCTTCTGAAGGGGGCGGACCTTATTTCTGAGTACAAAGAGAAGAATTTTGTGTACTACGAAATTAACACCTCGGTTTTCGAGGAACTGATTCTGTGGATTAGTCAATTTGGAGGGAAAAAAGAATGAACAAGATTTTAAAAAGAGTAATGTGTCTGATTGCATTGATTCCTCTTATTGTTACCTGCGTGGTATTTCAACTGCTCCCCGAACGTATTCCGGCGCACTACAATGCGGCAGGGGAGATTGACCGTTACGGAAGTAAGTGGGAAAGCTTTCTGCTTCCGATTGTAGGGATTGCGGCTTCCCTTCTTTTGCTTCTCTTTATGCATATTTTTGAAAAGAAAACGGTCACCGGAGAGACCGATAAAGCGAAGCAGGATGCCAAAATCAATGCAAAGGCATTGGGGTTTGTCGGAATTGCGGTGAATGTTCTGTTTTGCGGCTTGACTTGTTTTACACTGTATTCCGCATATTCGGCCACTTCCGGAGAGGGATTGGGGACGATGGATATCGCCAAGGGAACCTGTATTCTTATGGGTGTTCTTTTCGTCGTTCTCGGAAATCTCAGCGCGAAGACCAGGAAGAATTCTACACTGGGCTTTCGAATTCGTTATACCATGTATAACGATGTTACCTGGAGAAAAGGGAATTTCGCGGCCGGAGTCGGCTTTGTAATCGCAGGAATCCTTACAATCATCACCACGCTGTTTGTGGATGGTTTAATCTGTACCTATGTTATGCTTGGGTATCTTCTTGTGGTAATCCTGGTCGCAACTGTTTATGCGAAGAAAGTATATGAAGCGGAGAAGAAAGTATATGAAGCGGAGAAGAAAGTGCGCAAATAGCACAACGATATGATATAATATTTGTATATTTTTAGCCTGATTTGGTATAATAAAGAGAGAGATTATCGAGTTCGAGCAATCGCTCGTGGATTCTACGGAAGGGATGGATGGCATATGGCAATTCAGATTTTACGTGATTCGTATAGTACGCTTCTGTGTGCGCTCATTATTTTTTGCTTTACTTTTGCAAATAAAAAGAAATACGGAAAATATCTGATTCGGATGTTTATGGTGACGATTCTCCTGGCGCTCGTTGAGACGATAGGAGGATCTGCAGAGCGATATATTGCCAATAGTGCCCATTATCATCCTATGCGTCTGGTTTTGTCCTGGTTATGTTACATCATTGCGCCGGGAATCCTTTTGCTGGTTGGCGAGACCATTATGAGAGAAGCGAAAGCCTGGAAACGATGGTTGATTGCAGTTCCGGAATTTGTGAATATTGCGGTGACATCGACCGCATTCTTTGCGCCCTGGTGTTTCACTATGCATGCGGACACAAACCATTTTGAAACCGGTCCTCTTATTGAAGTTCCGCGCTATTCCATTATTGTATATCTGGTAATTGTGGTTGTCATTGCCCTTGCCAATGTTCGTAAAAGTAAGCTGGAATGTATTACGGTTTTGATTGCGGCACTACTGATTACCATCAATTATATTGATGAGACGGAATGGCATCTTTTTGGAAATGTGCGAGAACTGACCATTGCCTTATCGATTCTGGCGTACTTTATGTATTTCGTGGCGGAGACGCATATCGATGAGGTAAATGAGATCAACGTCGAACATCAGATTCATACAGAAACGCAGTTGAATGGAATGTTAGACCAGTCCATTGAAACGCTGGCGTACACCATCGATGCCAAGGACAAATATACCCGAGGTCATTCTTCTCGAGTGGCTAAATATGCAAGAATGATTGGCCGAGTCTTAGGAAAAAGTGAAGAGGAATGCCGTCAGATCTATTTGTGTGGTTTGCTTCACGATATCGGTAAAATCTCGATTAAGGGCAGTATCATCAATAAGCCCGGTCGATTGAATGACGAAGAATACGCGGAGATTAAGAAGCATCCTGCAAACGGTGCGAAGATTCTTGAAAAGATGCGGGATATTCCCTATCTTCAGGACGGCGCCAAATATCATCATGAACGTTTTGACGGCAAAGGATATCCGATGGGACTTGCGGGAGAGCAGATTCCGGAGGTTGCCAGAATCATTGCGGTGGCAGATGCCTATGATGCAATGACCTCTTACCGAAGCTATCGCCCGGTTATGGACCAGGGCGTTGTGAAGCAGGAGATTTGGAAGGGAATCGGAACCCAGTTCGATCCTCTTTTTGCGAAGATTATGATCTCGCTCATCGATGCGGATATTCATTATGATATGCGTGAAAAACAGGGAGAGCAGGACGATATTAATTTCGTCGATGCGGATTCTGAGATTGTATGGACGGTAGCTCCGAAGGAGCAGACGGCGGATATCGCCATGATGACGGAAACGGGGGAGAATAAGCTTGCCTATTTCATTAATGCGGAGGATAAGTGGGCGAATCCCTTGGGAAATATTGCAATTACCGATAAATCTGAAACCCTTCGCTTCCGTGCGGTTGCAAGACCTGAGGCACAATATGTCTGGAATGCTCCGGCAATCTTAGTATTTTCATCGGATGACGGAACTACGACCGGAACCCATTATGATGAACTTGGTGTATTTATGAGTGCCGGCTACAGCTGGAAGGCAGGCTCTTCCGACCACGAGTATGCTTCTTTTGCCAAGAGGGATGCATTTGAGTCCTGGGAGAATTGGATGTCTCGCAATAAGGCCGGAATGGACTATTTTGTGGATTATGTCCGTAAGGGTTCGGAGGTCAGCCTGAAAATCTATAATGATCTTCTGATTATGGATGCCCATCTTATCCTGCCGGAGAATTATACGAACCCGGTTTATCTTGCCATATCCGGCGAGATATGTGATATCTACGATGTGACCGTATGCTCGTAGAGTGATTTTCCTAGGGAGGAAAACGAAATGAATTACGGGAAGGACCGCACCGATTCTGTATGCCGGGCTGCGCTTTACGCTGGCCGGCATTTTTGCGGTTTTCTTTTGTCGGCACTTCTGTTAAAAGAATACGATGCACTGAATGTACCGGCCTTAGTGTCACTGGCACTGGTGTGTCTCGGAATCTATATTGTGAACCATGTGAAAAATGTACCCGATAAAAACGAAACAACGAAATAAAACTGTAGAAACGCAACGAAAAACAATGAAGGAAGCGGAGAAATGTATGAAGATTATTAATACAGCCAAGGATACAATTGCAAAGGAGATGTTTGGTCTTTTCTTCGAGGATATTAACTTCGGAGCAGATGGCGGTCTCTATGCAGAACTGTTGGAAAATCGTTCTTTTGAAGCAAAGGATTGTTCCGGAATCCCCGGACATTTCTATTTTGTTGAGGATCCCGGGTATGCCTGGAGTCCCGTGGCGGATGCAAGCGGAGTACTTCCGAAGCTTCAGTATATTCAGGGGACACCTTTGTCGGAGGTCAATCCCCATTATCTTCGTTTGACCGCAACCGGTGCAGGGCAGGGAATCGCCAACAAAGCCTATGACGGAATCTCCCTTCGGGCCGGAGGGAAGTACACCGTGTCCTTTTATGCACGTACGGTTCAGTACAGTGGTCGTGGACTTACCATCGGCATCGAAGGCGATACGGGAACAGAGACCATAGAATTTACCCTGAAAAAGGCGGCTCCCTATGCGCCCTACTGTGATGTGGAACCGCCCTTTGTAAGCGGTTGGACTGCAGTGGACCGGGTTGCCGAATATCGAAGAAGCATTGATCTTACGAAACATGCCAAGGAATCCGAGTGGGTAAAATATGAGGGAAGCTTTACGGCAAGCGCGGATACACGGGGAGCGAAGTTCGTTCTTCGTCTGGACGAAGCCGGAATTGTGGAGTTTGACCTGTTCTCTATGATGCCGGAGGATGCGGTTGCCGGAATCTTTCGTAAGGATTTGTATGATGCTCTTGACAGCATTCATCCGGGATTTATTCGTTTCCCGGGAGGCTGTATTGTAGAAGGAATCAGTCTGGCGAATCGTTATCGCTGGAAAAACACGGTGGGAGAATTGAAGGACCGTAAGGTGATTCCGAACCTTTGGGCGTTTAATGACAGCCGAGACGAGACGGACTTCAATGCGAAACGTCCGGACTCTCATTACAGTCAGAGTTATGGCATTGGTTTCTATGAGTATTTTCTTCTGTGTGAGCGGTTGGGTGCCAAGCCGTTGCCTGTAGTCGGCATCGGGGTGGCTTGCCAGTTCCGCTCGGATGAGATGGTATCCTGTGAGGAGGATGACCTGAAGGAATATATTCAGGATGCGGTGGATCTGATTGAGTTTGCGACGGGGGATGTCAATACGACATGGGGTTCGGTTCGTGTGTCCATGGGACACCCCAAGCCGTTCGATATGAATATGATTGCAATCGGCAATGAGCAATGGGAGACCACCGACGTTCATCTTTTCCGTCGAATCGATGCTTTTGAGAAAGCAATTCATGCGGTATATCCCGAGATTCGTATCCTGGGAACGGCAGGACCGAGCGTGGATCAGCCTATGGCCGATTATGCATGGAAGGAGTACCGCCTAAGACAAAAGACGAATCCGAATTACTGCTACGCTGTTGATGAGCATTACTATGTATCGACTCAGTGGATGTATGACCGGGTAACCCTCTATGACAATTATCCGAGAGAAGTGGGTGTATTTGCCGGGGAATATGCGGCGCATCCCGCCAATCGTGGGAACAATATGACGGGAGCACTGGCCGAGGCTGCTTTTTTAACCGGAATTGAGAAAAATGCGGGGGTAGTGAAACTCGCCTCCTATGCGCCGTTGTTCAATCGAATCGGTCATAGCCAGTGGCAGCCGGACATGATTTGGTTTGACGATTGGGAGGTCTTTCTTACCCCGAATTATTATGTGCAGAAGCTGTATGCCAATCATGTGGGAGACTACACGATTGATCTTCATGGAGAGGATGTGGCACTGCGGGAACGTAAAATCTACATCTCGGCAACCGGAAAGCAGGACGGAACGGTTATCCTAAAAGCAGTGAACTGTAGCGACGAAGACTTTTATCTGGAACTTGTGGATGAAGAAGGGAAGCCGATTCGCACGGAAGCCACCCTACAGGTTCTGAAGGCGACGGCAGAGGAGTCGGAGAATCCCGTGCAGCCCTCCGCAATTTTTGAGGAAAAAAGAACGGTTGACGGCGGCATTTTGTTGGAAGCCGGAACCTTTAGCGTATTGACCTATTAGTAAAACTGGAGAAGCGATTATGAAGAATGGAGAGAGAAGGCCTGTAAATCCCCATGCGCAGGAGTGTGTTTGGAACGTTTTGGACTATCTGTATGAAATCTGTGGGGACCGAATCGTAACGGGGCAGCATGTACAGGAACTTGGAATTCCGGAATATCATACCATCGTCGAAAAGACCGGGAAAGAGCCTGCATTGTTGGGCTTTGAGTTATTATCCTATTCGCCGAATATTAATTATGAGGATACGGATGAGGAGTGCATGAAGGAGGTGCGGGAAAACCGGGGCCTTCTGGAGCACGCCTGGGAATGGGCAGCCAAAAAAGGACTGATTACCTTTACCTGGCATTGGTTTTCGCCACTCTACGGCCGTTCCAAGTCCTTTTTTACCGAGAATACACCGTTTGATGCTTCACAGGCATTAGTGGAAGGAACACCGGAACATGAGGCACTGATGTCGGATCTGCATACGATGGCGGGAATCCTTCGTCCTTTCTGCGACCGACAGATTCCGATTCTGTGGAGACCTTTTCATGAAGGAGAGGGAAAATGGTTCTGGTGGGGAGCCAAGGGCAGCGAGGTTGTAGCGAAGCTCTATCGCCTGATGTATCATTGTTTTACCGAAGAACATCACCTCGATAACCTGATCTGGGTATGGAATGCAACGCGGAAGGAGTGTTATCCCGGGGATGAGTACGTAGATATTCTGACCCGTGATATGTATCCGCCGGCTTATGAGTATTCGGACCGTCGCAAAGAGTATGAGGGAATGCTTCCGATTGCAGACTCGGAAAAACTTCTTGCGATTGGTGAGACGGGAATCCTTGTGGATCCGGACATGCTTCATGCCAATCATACCGAATGGGCATATTATATGACCTGGTCTCATGATTTCTGCATGACGGAAAAATACAATCGCTATGAGGATCTGAAACGATTCTATCACAGTCCTTACGCTGTGACTTTAGAGCGATTGCCCAAATTATATTAACACATGGTCTTGCGATAATTCATGGGAGGAATCCCTTCGTACTGTTTGAAAATGGTACTGAAATAAGCAGGAGAAGAAAAGCCAAGGGAAGAGCTGATCGTCGCGATTGGCATAGCTTTGTTGCGAAGCATTTCCTTGGCTTTTTCTATGCGACGACGCATGAGATATTCCACGGGTCTCATCTGTTGCGTTTCTTTGAAAATCCGGCAAAGATGCTGATGCGTAATCCCTGTGACCGCCGACAATTCTTCAATGGAGATATCCCTGTCGAGGTGATTCTCGATGTATACCAAAGCGGGGAGAAGCAGGTTGTATTTGCGATTTTTGGAATTCAGTACATTTTCATTGCGTTTCAAATGAAATTCCAAAAGGTATTCGTAAAGCAGGCCGGAGCAGACAAAGTTACTGATCATTCGCTCATTTAACTGACTGGTGACCATTTTTTCGAAAAGCTTCTCAAGGGTACTGTTCTCGGGAGAGCGCAGAATAATCGGCCTCTGCATATCAAAGTTGCTTAAAAGCTTCTCGCATCCGAACCCCGTGAATACAAGCCAACGAACGTCCCATTTTGTCTGCTTTCCGTAATAGACGGAGGGGTAGTCTGCCGGGATATAGAAATAGTCCCCCGCATGGATGTCGAACTTTTGCCCGTCATATTCCAAGAAGCCGTTCCCGTGGGCACTGTAGAGAATCTGGTGCCATTGATATCCTTCCGGACGATTGACGTACCCTTGATATTCACTGCCCCCGATACCGGCTAAATAGATGGGCAAAAGCTCCGGCTGCGGATTATAGGGATAGATATTGCGATTCATTTTCATAAGCAAATCCTCCGAAAACGATAGTGATTCCTAGGGATATAGTAACCTTGCCATACGCAAAAAACAATAAAAATAGAACGAATTTCCATGATTTTCGCATAGAAAATGTTCAAAAAACGAAAGTCGGTTCAGAATTTCGGATGGTTTTGCCGATGTTTTTCTTTTATCATAGGAGTATACAAACGGAGGCGTATTACGCTCCGTAATCGGAAAGGAGATTGGTATGATGAAAAGAAGAACTTTGGCATTCGGTATGGCAATCATCTGTTGCGTCGGATTGATCGGATGTGGCCCGGCTGCTTCCAAGAAGACGGATCAACAGTCGGAATCGAAAACGGAAACACAGGTTGATGATCCCGTCACAATAACAGAGAATGAGGAAAGCGATAACGATATCATGAGCGATCGAATCAAGGTGGATCCGAATGAAATAACCTATGCGGATCAATATTCTTTTGATAAAATAGTAGCTGCACATGGGGAATCGGTTGATTTCGATATTATCATTGAGGCGGAGAGCGAATCCGAAGCAGAGGGTGTTAACCGGAAATCCGATACGACCTCATCCGAGGGAATGTATGTGGATATCAGTGACAATAAGGCATTTGCGGTGTCGGTTACCCTTCCCGCAAGTCAGTTTTACAAGATTACAATTGCCCACAGAGCGGGTTCCCATAAAGAGAATCCTATTCTTTTCAACGGAACGAAGGTTTGTGATGTTTACTCAGAGAAGGGCGAATGGATAATCAGTGAATATGACGGTATCTACCTGGAGAAAGGAGAGAACGCCATCACCTTAGGAGAGGGCTGGAGCTGGTTCTCCCTGGACTATATTCGCATTCAAAGCGGTAATACCATCGAAGAGGAGTTCTACCGGGGACAGGATCTTTTGCTTACGAATCCCTATGCCAATCTGAAGACACAGAATGTCTACCAGTATCTTCAGGCTGTCTATGGGAAGAGAACCCTTGCCGGTCAGTGCACCGATTACGGTCACAATACCGAGACGGATGCATTATATCTGGGAGTAGGGAAGTATCCTGCGGTTCGTACTTTTGACTTTATCTACGACTCCATCGGCTTCTGCAAAGGAAATCCTTCCGCAAAGGATGTTGCACTGGCCAAGGAATGGAGCGCACAGGGCGGCTTGGTTGTTTTCGACTGGCACTGGTATGCACCGGTTGACGGCTGCGCCTTCTACACGAAGGATACGGATTTTCGAATTGATAAAGCGATTCCGGCGGATGGCTTGGACCTGACTTATATGCCGTTGGAGGACATCAGAGGTCTTTATCGGGAAGAAAAAATCTCTCTGGAGACGGTAATGCTCTTTGTCGATATTGATAATATTTCCGGTCTGCTTCAGGATATGGAGGATGCCGATGTTACGGTATTGTGGAGACCGCTTCACGAAGCAAGCGGCGGTTGGTTCTGGTGGGGAGCAACCGGTCCCGATGATTACAAATGGTTGTGGAAGACTTTATATGAGCGTATGACGAATTTCCATCAATTGGATAACTTAATCTGGGTATGGAACGCACAGGATCCCGATTGGTATCCGGGGGATGCGTATTGTGATATTGCAGCACTGGATGTCTATGGACCGTCGCATGATTACGGGGTAAGCCCGACAACGCTTAAGGAAGTGAATTCCTGGGTAAACGGTAAGAAGATGGTGACCATGAGTGAATGTGCCACCATGCCGGATCCGGATCTGATTGTTCGCGATAATGCGTACTGGTTATGGTTTGCGGTATGGAACTGGGATTATCTGGTGGTAAACGGTACGACGGAATTGTCGGAGAAATACACGGAACTTGAGATGATGAAAAAAGTATATAACAGCGATGTTATTATTACTTTGGATGAATTACCGAAATTCTAAACAAAGAACGATTGAGTGGAGGAGACTTGCATGATTACAGGAGTTGATTATTATCCCGAGCATTGGGACCGGGCCCTTTGGGAGGCAGATGCCGACTTAATGCAAAAGACCGGTGTTCAGGTCGTACGATTGGCCGAGTTTGCCTGGAGCAGAATGGAACCGCGTGACGGAGAATTCTCTTTTGAATGGTTGGACGAGATTATTGAAATCCTTACGGCTCGTGGAATGCAACTCGTACTGTGTACCCCTACAAGTTGTCCTCCGCTTTGGTTCTATGAGAAGTACCCGGAGGCGGTTCAGACGGAGAAGGACGGCCATAAGACCCGCATCGGAATCCGCAGTCACCGTTGCATTCATAATGCGGATTACCTGCGCTATGCCGAAAGAATCATTGATCTTATGACCAAGCGTTACGGGGACAATCCGGCGGTCATTGCCTGGCAGATTGATAATGAGCTGGAAGCATATTTTTGTTTCTGCGAAAATTGCAACAAGCGATTCCGCACCTGGATGCAGGAAAAATACGGAACCCTTGAAAAAGTGAACGCCACCTACGGAAACAGTGTATGGAGCGGAGAATATTCCTCCTGGGAGCAGATTATTCCGCCCTTTGGAACCTATCCCCATGCCTGGTTAAATCCTTCCCTGGTGCTTGACTACAATCGTTTTGCCTCGGAGCGTGTGATTGAACATGCAAACTGGCAGGCGGAGCTGATTCGCAAAAACTGTCCGGCTACGAAACTTACAACCAATGTATGGTTCTGCCAGAATATGCCGAATTTCTATGAGGAATTCAAACAGCTGGATTTTATTTCTTATGATAATTATCCCACGACCCGCATTCCGGAAAACCCGGAGGAGAATTATTCTCATGCGTTCCATCTTGATATGATGCGTGGCGTAAAACAGAAAGCTTTCTGGATTATGGAGCAGTTAAGCGGTGGAATCGGAAGCTGGGCACCGATGGGCAAAACAACGCGCCCTGGGATGTTAAAAGGGTATGCACTGCAGGCATTTGCGCATGGCGCCGACACGGTTTTGCAGTTTCGCTGGCGTACCGCCACGACCGGTGCCGAGATGCACTGGCATGGTTTGATTGATCATTCCAATGTGCCGGGAAGACGGTTTGAGGAGTATGCGGATCTTTGTAAAACCGCGGAGAGTCTTGCGGATGTCCGCGGTGCCAAAATTGCATCGAAGATTGCGATTCTTTATTCTCCCGAGGATGAGTATGCCTTTAAGATCCAGCCGCAGACCAACGGGATGTATTACATGGAGCAGCTCATGAAGTTTCATGGGGCCTTCACTAAGTACGGCCTAAATGTGGATGTGGTCAGTCAGGAGGCGGACCTTAAGGAGTATCGTATTGTTGTGGCTTCCCAGCTCTACCTGACCAAGCAGAGTACCGTTGATCGATTATATGCGTTTGTTCGGGAAGGCGGTATTCTTCTTTTAACGAACCGCAGTGGTGTAAAAAATGAATCCAACACCTGCATTATGGAACAACTTCCGACCGTTTATCGGGAACTGGTGGGGGCACATGTGGAAGAGTATGACCCGATTGGGTATGATACGGTGAAGCTTTGTTTCGAAGACGGAGAGGAGTACACCGGCAAGCAGTGGTGCGATATTCTGAAAAATGATTCGGCTACGACCCTTGCAACCTATGACAGCGACTTCTATGCGGGCAAGCCTGCAATCACCTTAAACCAATACGGGAAGGGTTTGGCGTACTATGTCGGCACCGTAGGAGAGCGTGCACTCTATGCCCGTCTTGCAAAGGATGCCCTTGACCGTAGCGGACTTTCGTATATTGCAGACCTTCCGAATCATGTGGAAGTGGTTACCAGAAGGAATGAGAACGGAAGTGTTCAGTTTGTGTTTAATAATAACGCACAAAACGTGACTTTCTGTTATAATGGGGAGGAAGTGGAACTAGCCCCCTTTGAGATGAAAATCTACAGACAGTAATCGAAACGTCTCGTTTCAGGGCTTGGAAGACTTCAAAGACGACAAAAGGATTTGGATGGTTAAGCCGTGAGTGACAGAACGATTGAGGAATTGAAAAAATTATCGAAGGATAGCTATCAATTGATTGATATTCGAGATGAGGGAAGTGCTCTATATGGAATGATAGCGGGAGCAATCAATATTCCCTATCGGCAATTTACGGAGGAGCCGGAGCGTTGTATCGAACGTTTACAATCGGACCGTGAGATTATTGTTTATTGTCAGCGTGGAGAAAAATCGGTAGAGATTGCTGAAATGCTGTCGACAAGAGGGCTTCGGTGCAGTAATCTGACCGGCGGATTTAATGCTTACCTGATGGCAACAATGGAGGAAGAGGAGTCCGAGGAAACACGCGAGCAGGCGGAGTTAAGTCTTCGCAAGAAATTCCATAAAACGATTTTTTCACCTTTTGCCAAGGCGTGTAAGGAATACCGGTTGATTCAGGAGGGAGACCATATTGCGGTCTGTATCTCCGGCGGTAAGGACTCGATGCTGATGGCAAAATGCTTTCAGGAGATTAAGCGTCATCGTCAGGTGAATTTTGAATTGACCTTTCTGGTGATGGATCCCGGGTACAATGCCGAGAATCGTGAGCTGATTATTCGAAATGCCAAGAAACTTGGAATTCCGATTACGATTTTTGACAGTACCATTTTTGATGCGGTGGATACGGTGACAAAGAGTCCCTGTTATCTTTGCGCCAAGATGCGCCGCGGATATCTGTACAGCAAAGCCAAAGAATTGGGGTGCAACAAGATTGCACTGGGACACCATTACGACGATGTGATTGAGACAATCCTGATGGCGATGCTGCACGGTGGCCAGATTCAGACCATGATGCCGAAACTTCACAGTACGAACTTCGAGGGGATGGAACTGATTCGGCCTCTTTACCTGGTTCGCGAGGAAGAAATCTGCAAGTGGAGAGATTATAATCATTTGCATTTCTTGCAATGCGCCTGCCATTTTACCGAGACCTGCAGTACTTGCCATGAGGACGGTACGACCTCTTCGAAACGTCTTGAGACCAAGAAACTTATTGCCGCTTTGAAAAAGAACAATCCTTTTATTGAGGCGAATATTTTCAAGAGTGTGGAGAATGTAAATCTGAAGACAATTATTGCCTATAAGGAGAATGGGGTAAAGCATCATTTTTTGGATGAATATTAGGAAATATCTGTTGACAACGATGAAAACTTCAAGATATAATCAAATTAACTTAAATGCATAAAAAATTAAGCATTTAGTTACTTAACAAAATACTTAACAAAAGTATTTGACCTAACAAAAAACATATGAGGTGGCAAAAATGATTATTGGAGAGAAGTTATCGAACATGCCTTGGCAGGATCGTCCTGCAGGATGTACCGACGTCGTATGGCGTTATGATGCAAACCCGATTATCGACAGACATGCAATTCCTAGCGCAAACAGCGTATTTAACAGCGCAGTAGTAGCGAAGGACGGCGCATTTGTCGGTGTATTCAGAAGTGATGATAAGGCAATGAAGTCTCATCTTTTCTTAGGAAAGAGTAAGGATGCAATCAACTGGGAGATCGAGCCCGACATCTTAGAGCTCTTCGATGAGAAGACCGGTGAGTCCGTTGGTACCGCAAACGGTTATGATCCCCGTGTATGCTGGATTGAAGACAGATACTATGTTACCTGGTGTGCACAGTTTGAAAAGGGTAAGGGACCTACCATCGGCGTTGCTTATTCTTATGACTTCAAGAAGTTCTACAGACTTCCCGATGCATTTATTCCTTACAACCGTAACGGTGTTCTTTTCCCTAAGAAGATTAACGGAAAGTTCGTAATGTTCTCCCGTCCTTCCGATAACGGTCATACTCCTTTCGGTGATGTTTTCATCAGCCAGTCTCCGGATATGGTTCATTGGGGAGAGCATCATCATGTATTGGAGCCCAGAGACTGGGCATGGACCAAGGTTGGCGCCGGCCCGATTCCCATCGAGATCGATGAGGGATGGCTGATGATTTTCCATGGTGTAGGCCAGACCTGTAACGGTATGATCTACAACATCGGTGCTGCGATTCTTGATAAGGATGAGCCCTGGAAGGTGAAGTATCGTTGCTACCCTTACATTCTTCATCCCGAGACTCCTTACGAGTGCGTAGGCGACGTTCCCAACGTATGCTTCCCTTGCGCAACCCTGCATGATGCAGAGACCGGTAGAATCGCAATCTACTACGGTGCTGCCGATACCGTTGTTGCACTTGCATTTACTCAGGTCGATGAGCTTGTAGATTACATCAAGAAGAACAATTGCGTATAAGCAATTGGAATCCTCCTTTTACAATTTGAATGAAAAGAGAAGAACTCTGTCATGGCTTCGGTTATGACGGAGTTCTTTTTGTTTTTTGCTTTTTTCGGCAGATATCGTTGTCAGTTTCTAAATTGGTTTCTATAATAACAATAGAATGACATTCCTTTGGCTGTTTCATAAGACGATGAAAAAAGGATTGTGTGGGAAGGATAAGAAACAATGGATTCGAATCTTCATAGAATTAACGGAAAAATTGCAAAGTCAATGCTATTTGGTTCCTTGATTGTGGTTGCATTGCTTTTGTTAAAATTATTTGGCATTTTTCATTTCAGTGGACTGTTAGGAATCATGCTTCCGGTGGTAGGTTTTAGCTGCACGCTGTCCCCCATTGTGCTCTATATGCTGCATGTGCCGGATACCTTCATGAAGTATTATATGTCGATCTCTATGGCAGTCTTCATCGGTACCTTCGGATGCTTTAATAACATCGGAATTTATATTACCTTTGTGCTTGTACCGGTGGCAAGCTGTCTGTATTTTGACCGTAGATATACGATTTTCTGCTCGATTTTCTCCTACGTTGTAATGGTTTTTGCTGTGTATATCAACACGGCAGGCAAGTATGAGATTACCTTCCTCGGCTGGTCCCATTGGGAAGCCTTCCGTGCGTATATTATCGGCTTTACCATGGAATATCTGGTAATCTCCATTTTCTTGGCACATCTGATGAAAAGAGCACGTTTGCTGTTGGAAGAGCAGCATCAGGTGGATATTGCACAGAAAGCGCAGGATGCTCGTTTCCAACTTCTGGTGAAGGAGACGAAGGATGTCATCTTCGAACTCTATCCTGCGGAGGATCGTTATGTGGCAAACCGCTCCATCTATCGCAAGGACGGGGAGGAGAATCAGGAAGTTGAACTTAAGAATATCGTGGAGCGTGCGAAGGAATTTCCTGGTTTTCAGGTGCTGTATGATCGATTAAACGAGGGATTTGAGCTCGGCGTACTGAGGGAATTTGAAGTAGACATGTCCTATGAGGAGAACGGGACTAAGGTTCCGCTGTGGTTTCATGTCGAGGGCTATATCGTCAAGGATCAGGACAAGCCGGTCAGCTTAATCGGTAAAATGCATGAGATTACGCATATTCGTCTGTCGCAGGAGAATATCCGCCGTCAGCGCCTTGAGAGTATGCGCTATGATACGAAACGTAAGAATTCCCTTTATGAACGAATGATGGCCGCCAGCGTAAATTTCACGGAAGTGGATTACGAGAAACTTGCCAAAGGACATACTCTTTTGGCGAAGATGATGGAAGATGTGAAGTATTCCGAGAATCTCTTAGACGGTATCAATAATATGCTTGAGCAGGTGGGCAAGCATTTTGGCATGGACCGTATCTGCGTTGTAGAGACGGATATGTCCAGCGGAACGAGTAATGTCAATTATCAGTGGAACAGTGATCCCAAGAACCATCTGACGAATTATTTTACCTACATGGATGCGGCAAGAATTAAGCGCACGAGTGAGATCTATGATCGAAAGGGTTACATTGAAGTCAATCCGGCGCATGAGATTATGACCGGAAGTGCTTTGGATTCCGAATTTTCCAAACAGGTCATTCATGATGTCATTCTTGGCAATCAGATTTGGATTCCGATGATGGAGAACGGTCATTACATCGGGGCGACGAGCTTTGACCGTTATGATACGACTCCTTATACCGCGGCAGAGAAGTTCCTTTTATCCGAGGCGGTGAACACATTATCCACGCTGGTGCAGAAGATTAATGCGGAGCAGTCGAATAAGGCGAAGAGTGACTTCCTCTCCACCATGTCTCATGAGATTCGTACGCCCATGAATGCGATTATCGGCATGACCGAGGTGGCACTTCGTGAGGAGATGTCCGACAGTATCAAAAAGAGCCTCAAGACGGTTAAGTCCTCGGCACTTGGTCTTTTGACCCTGATTAATGATATTTTGGATTATTCGAAGATTGAATCCGGACGATTCGAAATTGTCCCGGAGAAGTTCTCGCTTCTGTCGATATTAAATGACGTCAAGGAGATTGCCAATGCCCGAAATGCAGGCAAGCTTGAGATGGTTTACCAGATTCCGGACTGCCTCCCTACCGCTGTGTACGGCGATTCGGTGCGCATTAAGCAGGTCATGATTAACTATTGCACCAATGCGATTAAGTATTCGAACGAGGGTCGCGTTCTTGTGAAGACCGGCGTGGAGCGATTGGACGATAAGCAGGCGATTCTTCATTTTGCCGTACAGGATAACGGAATCGGAATCAAAAAAGAAGATCTTCCGAAGCTGTTTCGTTCCTACGTCCGCGTCGATACGACCGTGAACCATCATACGGAAGGTACCGGCTTAGGTCTTGCTATCAGTAAACAATTGATGGAATTAATGAACGGTAGTGTCAGTGTATCCAGTGTCTACGGAGAGGGTAGTACCTTCAGTTTCTCCGTTCCGATTGAGGTCTTGGACTGGACCAAAGCCGGCAGAATCGAGGATTACTCCTATGAAGAGCCGGAGGCACCTGCTGAGGTCGAGAATATTACTGCACCGAAAGCCAAGGCTCTGATCGTGGATGATAATCCGATTAACCTGATGGTTGCCGAAGCTTTAATGGAACCGACGCTTATTCAGATTGATACGGTGGAGAGTGGCGAGGAAGCTCTTCGCATCCTGGAAAAGAAAACCTACGATATTATTTTCATGGATCATTTTATGCCCGGAATGGATGGCGTGGAGACGGCCTCTCGTATTCGTGCATTGCCCGATGAAACGAAGAACAAGATTCCGATTATCGCACTGACCGCGGATGCGGTGGAAGGTGTGCGTGAGGAACTCTTGAGTCGCGGTATGGATGATTTCTTGTCGAAGCCCATCATGATGGAGGAGATGAATCGCGTCCTGAAGACCTGGCTTCCGAAGGAATTGATTGAATAGTAGAGGCGTACTTCATGAGTGAAATCAGAGAAGAAAACAAGGAACTTCGTCAAAGGGTCGCAGAACAGAACCGAATAGTCTCGATGCCGTATCATAAGCCGCTTGGCTGGGCGACCGAGGGAGAAAGAAATGTGAGATTTTTTCTTTTTCCGGATGGAAGAATGGTAATTCTCGGAAGTCTTTCGGATGGCACTGTTCTGTGGTATTCCAGGACGGCCTATGCGAAACGGTCAATGACCACGGAAATCGTGGGGATTTTGATCGCCACGACGAAGGAGCCCAATCGTGAGTGGCATACCGTGAGCTTACAGGACTGTATGAGCGCGGCCGGAATGAGCTATGAAGCGCTGCATCAAGGCCTTTGCTTTTGGATTTGTCTGAAACGGGATTGCTATGTGGATTTCTGGCAAAAAGAGCATTCTTATGACGAAAACAGCGCAGAAACCATCGTGGATATGCTGGAGACACTGGTGGAAGAAGCGAAGAACCGACTGAATAAGATTACTGTGACCAACATGGTCAATGCCCTAAAGGGGTATTGTGATATGCTTTCGGATCGTGCACTTGCAAAGGAGCCGAACGCTGTATGCAATGCGTATCGAGAAACTTCGGAACTGGAGAAGGAACTGGATCGATATGCATGCATTCGAATCTCGGAACAGGAAGAACTTCGCAGACTTTATCTGCAATGCAGGAAATATTTGGACGATATTTATAACCATTACATGAGTGTGGTACGATAGGAATTTGAGAATGACGCAGGCAGTCCTTAGGGGGCTGCCTGTATTATTTACAGAATATCCTATTGACTCAGTAGGAAATAAAAGATACAATACATAGTAGTTTAGTAGGAAATATACGGAGGTTCGATAAAAATGATATATTTGGATAATGCCGCAACAACAAAGGTGGATCCGAAGGTCTTGGAGATTATGACACCGTTTTTCATGGAAGAGTACGGGAATCCCTCCAGTGCGTATACCTTTTCCGGTAAAATCGCGAAGAAGGTGGAGGAGGCAAGAAGTATTCTTGCAAGCGGAATCGGAGCATCCAGTCGTGAAATCTATATAACGGGAGGCGGAAGCGAATCGGACAACTGGGCAATAAAAGGAGTTGCGGATGCGTATTCTTCCAAAGGAAAGCATTTGATTACAACTACAATTGAACATCATGCGGTGTTGCATACCATGGAATATCTGGAACGTCACGGATACGAGGTAACCTATCTTCCGGTGGATGGAGACGGTTTGGTGGATCCGGAGGCCTTCGAGGACGCAATCCGACCGGATACGATTCTTGCCTCGGTTATGTTTGCCAATAATGAGATCGGAACCATTGAGCCTATCGAGAGGCTAGGAGCCATTGCCCGGAAGCATGGTGTTATTTTTCATACGGATGCGGTGCAGGCCTACGGTCATGTACCGATTCACGTGGATCGGATGAACATTGATCTGCTATCTGCCAGCGGACATAAGCTGAACGGCCCGAAGGGCGTGGGTCTTCTCTATGTTCGCAACGGAATTAAAATCACCAACCTGATTCACGGCGGTGCGCAGGAACGCGGTCGAAGAGCCGGTACGACCAACGCCCCCGGTATCATCGGCTTCGGGAAGGCTGCGGAGATTGCATTTCGTGAGATGGATACCAGAATCGAAGCGGAAAGTGCGCTTCGTGATTATCTAATTGAACGTGTTACGAAGGAGATTCCCTACGCAAGGGTGAACGGATCGTTAACCGATCGACTTTCGAACAATGCGAATTTCTGTTTCCGCTTTATCGAGGGAGAGTCGTTACTGATTCTTTTGGATCAAAAGGGCATCTGTGCATCCTCCGGTTCTGCTTGTACTTCCGGGTCCCTGGATCCTTCCCATGTATTATTGGCCATCGGACTTCCTCATGAGATCGCCCACGGATCCTTGCGGCTTTCACTTTCGCATGAGACGACCCGGGAGGAGATTGATGAGACCGTGGAGGCCTTGAAAGCGGTTGTGGAACGGTTACGCAATATGTCTCCCCTGTACGAAGATTTCGTAAAAAAGAATGCATAAGATTGAACAATAATCCGGACAGAAAGAGGTAGAAGCAATGAGTCAGGTAACGGAATACAGTGAAAAGGTAATGGATCATTTCTCCAATCCGAGAAATGTGGGTGAGATAGAAGATGCTAGCGGTGTCGGCACGGTCGGAAATGCCAAGTGCGGAGATATCATGCGAATGTATCTGGATATCGATGAGAATCAGGTGGTTCGTGATGCGAAGTTTAAAACCTTCGGCTGCGGGGCCGCTGTTGCAACCAGTTCGATGGCAACGGAACTGGTCAAGGGGAAAACGATAGCAGAAGCTCTGCAGGTGACAAATAAAGCGGTTATGGAAGCCTTAGACGGCCTTCCTCCGGTCAAGGTGCATTGCTCCTTGCTTGCTGAGGAAGCGATTCATGCGGCTCTCTGGGACTACGCGCAAAAGAATCATATCGAGATCGAAGGACTGAAGCCTCCGGTGAATGATATTGAGGAAACGGAAGAGTTCTATAAAATGCAAGGATAGGATCCGCTAAAAGAAGAGATATACAAGCCCGCCGATTGATGTTAGTATGAAATTATGGTCAATGGGAGGGCTTATTTTATGGGTAAAATGAAGGTTGCGATTCTGGGTGCGGGACACATTGCGGGCAAAATGGCGGAGGCACTGACCGGTATTGGGGAGGAAGTTACCCTCTATGCAGTGGCATCCCGCTCGATCGAAAAGGCCACAGCTTTTGCGAATCAGTGGAATTTTGAGAAAGCATACGGAACCTATGAAGAACTTGCAATGGATCGTGAGGTGGATCTTGTATATATTGCCACCCCGCATTCCGAACACTATAAAAATGCATATTTATGCCTGTCACATGGTCGAAACTGTCTTGTGGAGAAAGCATTTTGTGCCAACCTGTCTCAGGCAAAGAAATTAATCGAATGTGCAAAAGAACATCATGTTCTTTTGGCAGAGGCGATGTGGACACGCTACCAGCCCTCGAAGGACCTGATTCGGGATGCACTCAAGACTGGAAAGATTGGAAATCCCCATTATCTTGAAGCGGATTTTTCCGTGCCGATTGTGGGGGTAGAGAGACTGACAAACCCTGCCCTTGCCGGTGGTTCTCTTTTGGACCTGGGTGTGTATTCTCTGACGGTGCCGGCCATGTATTTCGGCACGGATATCACTTCGGTGAAAAGCAGTGTTGTGAAAACCGAAACCGGTGTGGATGCGACACTTACGGCGTTTCTTACCTATGCAGACGGGAAGATGGCGCGGGTCAAGAGTTCTGCCGTGGATCCGAATTCCAATTATGCCAAGATTGTCGGTGACCGCGGATATATGCTTTTTGGACCGATTAATGTGCCGGAAAAGATTGAAATCTATGATGTGAACGGGGTTCTTCAGGAGACGATTCCCTGTCCGATTCTGGTAAACGGATATGAATATCAGGTGTTGGAGTGTAAGCGTATGCTGGAGACCGGTCGCATCGAGACCGAGTCTATGCCCTGGAGCGAGACCTTACGCCTGATGGGCTGGATGGATTCCCTTCGGGACCATGCAGGAATTCAGTATCCCTTTGAGACAAAAGAAGAGATCGATCATCCGGATCTTACCGTGTGGGGCGTTTCCGATGCGTTTGATGATTCCAATCCCTGGGATCGAAGCAATACGAGATCTTTTCTTCGGGTTTACGATACAGAGACGGAAGAATGTACGACCCTTGCGACCTTTGAGGAGGTCATTGAGGCCCCGAACTGGTCTCATGACGGGAAGTTTTTGACATATAATTCGAATGGACGAATCTATCGATATGATCTTGCAAGCGGGAAGAGTACCGAGGTGGATTCCGGAGCCCTTAAAAAGATTAACAATGATCATGTCCTTTCGTCGGACGATATCATGATTGCAGTCAGTGATGAGACTCTGATCGATGGAAAATCCCGAATCTATATGGTGCCCTTAGCTGGTGGTGAGCCGATTCTTGTCACCAAGGAAGCACCGAGTTATCTGCACGGTTGGTCTCCGGATAAGAGTAAGTTTTGCTTCTGTGCCGAACGAAACGGGGAATATGATATCTATGAGATTCAGGCGGACGGAACGGGAGAGAAACAGCTTACGACGGCTCCTTGCTTAAATGACGGCTCGGAATATGATTCCACCGGCGAATGGATCTACTTTAACAGCGTTCGAACGGGACTGATGCAGGCATGGAAAATGCGTGCGGATGGAACCGAGCAGACAGCACTCACAACGGATTCCCATCTGAATACATGGTTTCCGCATATCTCACCGGACGGAACGAAGATTGTGATGATTTCCTATCGCAAGGGTGATTTGTGGCCCGGGGACCATGTGCCGAACAAAACGGTGGAACTTCGTCTTATGAATGCGGACGGAACGAACCTTCGTACCATTCTGGAATTGTTTGGCGGCCAGGGAACCATTAATGTGAATTCCTGGGCTCCGGACAGTAAGCGTGTTGCTTTTGTAAGTTATGAGAAGAAATAAGAGGTCATTAAAATGTTATTCAGTGTAGCACTGATTTTGCTGGCGGGTCTTTCCATGGGATGGATCTGTCAAAAAATGAAATTACCGAGTCTCATCGGAATGCTGATTACCGGTGTGGTTTTGGGTCCCTTTGTTTTAAATCTTTTAGATCCGAAAATCTTAGGAATTTCTGCCGAGCTTCGTAAGATTGCCTTGATTATCATCTTGACCCGCGCCGGACTGGGTTTGGATTTGTCCGCGCTTAAGAAGAACGGGCGTCCGGCCCTGCTTTTATGTTTCGTGCCGGCAACCTGTGAACTGTTGGGGATTTTGGTACTTGGCCCGATGCTTTTCGGGATGTCGATTTTGGAGGCTGCCATTCTGGGTGCGGTGTTGGCCGCGGTATCTCCGGCAGTGGTGGTTCCGCGAATGGTGCGACTGATGGAGGAAGGGCTCGGAACCAAAAAGGGAATCCCCCAGATGATTCTTGCCGGTGCGTCCGTGGATGATGTGTATGTGATTGTTTTGTTTACGACCTTCTTGGGAATGGCACAGGGGGAAGGGGTATCGGTTCTTCGTTTTGTAAATATTCCGGTATCCATCTTGCTTGGAATTGTCATTGGACTATTGATTGGGTGGGTGTTCTCCCAGATCTTTCGCCGAATTCACATGCGGGAAATCGCACAAATGCTCATCGTGTTAGGCATCTCACTTCTCCTTGTTGTGGGAGAAGACCGGTTGACGACTCCGATTACCTACGCATCCTTGATTGCGGTAATGTTTATTGGGGTATCTCTCAGAAAAAGAGCATCCGATACGGCCACCCGACTGTCCGGCCTCTACGGAAAAGTATGGATTGGCGCAGAAGTATTCCTGTTTGTTCTGGTTGGCGCATCTGTGAATATTCATGTGTTGGGATCTGCCGGGCTGCGAGCAATCGGTTTGGTGTTCCTCGCTTTGGTTGTTCGTATGCTTGGTGTGTGTCTGTGTGTGCTTTTTACTTCGCTTGGGTGGCGGGAACGACTGTTTGTTATGATTGCTTATACGCCAAAGGCGACGGTACAGGCGGCCATCGGAGGCATTCCGCTTGCACTCGGTTTACCCTGTGGGGACCTGGTGCTTACCATTGCGGTACTGGCCATTGTGATTACGGCACCTCTGGGAGCTTTTGCGATGGACCGAAGTGATCGATATCTGTTACAATCGAGTAAGGAGAGTGCGAAGGGGTAAAAACCTTCGCACTTTTGCGTTTCTCGCAAGATTGTATTCCCTTTTCGCTTTCGGTGGGGCGTTATTGGCATATGTATGATATAGATATATTATGTGATACTTTTATCCTAGATTAGTATGGCCTTTTGTGAGGAAAGATTATGCAGAAAATATACCGAGTAATGAATATATGGATGAGCTTCATCATGAGTGTTGCCCTGTCTTTAACGGGCAATCTGTTAAGCGGGCATTTTTCCATGGAGCGTTGGGTATTATCCTGCATCCTGTCTTTCCTGTTCGCGATTATGCTGGGATATCTTTTTTCGGTATTTACGTTGGAAATCTCCATCTGCAAACGTTTTCACGCAGAGCCGGATTCCGTTCGGGGAAGATTGATTATTATTCTTGTGGAGGGAATGATCTATACGCCGATTTCCTCCATCGTGATGCAGTGGTTAATGTTACGTTTGGCAAGCCGTAAGGTTCCTTTGGGCAATGTTCCTCCGTTCCTTAAGGCTTTGCCGGGATCACTTTCCGCATGTATGCTGGTGGGATTTCTTGTTGTGGCACTGGTACGCCCGGTTTCCATGCGCTTTGTAAAGAAGCATTTTAAACAATGGATCGGAGAGGATAAGCCGGAAAAAAACAAACTGATTATTATTACCATTATCTTGATTGTGGTAAGCTTTGTTCTTTCCACCGTAATCTCTATGACCTCGTTGGAAGCAAACCTGCGTAATGAGAATCGCAGTGCTGCGAAGCTCTATGTTCATTCCTTAACCGATCAGGTCTCTGCTGAAATCACAAGAGAGCGAATCCTTGGGGTAGGCCTTGGCAATGCCAATGAATTAAGCGATTTTCTTCAGGCGGAGACGGATGAGACTTGTGTCGCATCGGTAGCGGAGTTGTTTACACGGGCAACCACGGAAATGGGTTGTGATACCGTATTCGTATTATCTCTTCGAACGATGAAACTCTATAATCAGGATATGACGTCGAGACCTCTGGATCCCGATACGAATGAGGCGGATCGTTGGTTTGGCCCCTGGATGAGTCAGGGAAAAGACTTTTCCATCGAGGTGATTCATGACGGTGTACAGGGCGGTGCGTCCTATCTTGTAACCACCTTCGGAATCCGAAATCAGGCAGGAGAACTGGCCGGAATTCTGGGGGTTGGAATCCAGATGCAGCATTTCTTTGATGAGATGATGGAGATGAATTCCAGCTTTGCCTATAATACGACGGTTCTGGATGCAAACGGCAGACCGATTTTCCTTACGAATCCATCAACCGGAGGCGGTGCGCCAAGCGGTCCTCAGGGAGCAGACTCTGATAAGAAACAGGGACCTCCGGAGGGAGTACAATCTACGATTCGGCCGGATGCGGACGGGGATATTATTATTGAGACCGGTGAGGAGTATACCCTTCGCAGAGTTCTTCCGATTACCGGATGGACGATTATCGTAAATCGTAAACTAAGTGGCGATATGCTTCTGGCAGACCTGATCACCCGAAATGTTGCGGTAATGGTTATTCTGTTCATCGTGTTTGGCCTGGTATGCGTTGTGCTTATCAGCTCCGGTCGACAACTTATGGTTCGAGATGTTACCATGGGCGCATATTCCATTCTTCAGAATATCTATGACGGTGCCTATATCATTGATATGAGCAGTGACCAGATTCGCGTGCTGAAGAATCTTTTGCCGGAAGATCAACAATTGTTTGATCTGGGCCGTACCATGCGGGATCAGATGAAGGAAGCAATTCAGAATTGGATTGATCCGCAACATCAGGAGAGAGCCTTGAACTTTTTCCTTGCTCGAATGAATTATCAGGATTACGACGACCGTAGTGCTTATTCGATTAAGGTAATTGTAAACGGAATCGGCTGGTGTCGTTTAAGCCTGATAGCCGTAAAAAATGAGAAGCGTAAACAGCTGGATCATTTGATTTTTGCCGTCGAGATTATTGATGAGGAAGTAAAGCACGAGCAGTCCCTTTATCAGCAGACTGAGGCCGCTAAGGCTTCCAGCGAAGCCAAAGGACGCTTCCTTGCCAATATGTCTCATGAGATTCGTACCCCCATCAATGCCGTACTTGGTATGAATACCATGATTTTACGTGAAAGTAAGGACTCCAAGGTAAAAGAGTATGCCATGAGCATTCAGAATGCCGGCAATACACTGCTTTCGCTGATTAATGATATTCTGGATTTCTCCAAGATTGAATCCGGTAAGATGGATATCGTTCCGGTTGATTATGATCTGTCCTCCTTGATTAATGATGTTACCAACATGATTGGCATGAAGGCACAGTCCAAAGGTCTGGAGCTGGAGGTTTTGGTGGATCCGAAGCTTCCGTCCGGCTTGTATGGCGATGATGTACGTATTCGCCAGGTTCTTTTGAATATCTTAAATAATGCGGTGAAGTATACTCCTGAGGGTAAGGTAACCCTGACCGTATGGGGTTATGTCCTTCGGGATGAGGTGGTATTGCATGTCAGCGTAAAGGATACCGGTATCGGCATCAAAGAAGAAGATATGGGTAAGCTCTTCTCGGATTTTGAACGTATTGAAGAGAGTCGCAACCGTAATGTAGAAGGAACCGGCTTAGGAATGAGCATCACGGTTCAACTGTTGAAACTGATGGGTTCCAAGCTTTCGGTGAAATCCGTATACGGAGAGGGTTCCGAATTCTTCTTTGACTTAAAGCAGCGAATTCGAAGCAGTGAGCCCATCGGTGATTTTACTGCTCGGGTGGCCAGCCAGGCAGAAAATTATGAGTATAATATTTCCTTCGTGGCACCGGATGCCCGCGTTTTAGTCGTGGATGATAATGATACGAACCGCGTAGTATTTAAGTGTCTGTTATCGGAGACAGAGGTTCAGATTGACGAGGCCAACGGCGGATATGCCGGCTTGAATAAGATGGTAAGCGAACCTTATGATATTATTTTCCTCGATCATATGATGCCGGATATGGATGGTATCGAAGTCATCAAGGAATTTAAGAAAAGAGTGGATGCGGGAGAAGTATCGGTCAATGTGGATACCCCGATTATCGCGTTGACGGCAAATGCAATCTCCGGAGCAAGAGAGAATTACTTAAATAACGGCTTCTGTGATTATCTGTCGAAACCGATTATTCCGGAAAAACTGGAAAAGAAAATCGCAACCCTCCTTCCGCCCGAGAAATTGAAGCCTTCCACACGCAAGGCAGAAACTTCCGCCGGTACCGGAGCATCCTATGTGGAGGAACTGCCGCCGGTAGAAGGTTTGGATTGGAATCTCGCAGCATTGCATTTCAATAAAAAGGATATGCTGCTCACTACCGTAAAAGCTTTCTATGATTCGATTCCGTTGGAGGCAGAGAAACTAAAGAATCTGTTGGACAGAATTGCGTCCAATTCGGAGGATGAAGAGGCAATGGATCTTTTCCGCGTGGAGATTCATGCATTGAAGAGCAGCGCCAACATGATCGGTCTGATTCCGGTCGGAGGCTTTGCTGCGATGCTGGAATATGCTTCTCGTGAAAAGAACACGGCCTATGTACTGGATGCGACTCCTCATTTCTTGGCAAGCTACCAGGAGTATGCGAAGAAACTTCAGCCGGTGGTAGGAGAGGCTGAGGGCAACAAAAACACAGAGTATGATAAAGTGGTCCTGTCGGATTATTTGGAGCAGTTAAAGTGTGCGGCTGAGAACTTTGATGTCACAGGAATGGATGAATGCCTGGATTATATTAATCAAAACAAGTATAATGACGAGGCAGAGGAGATATTAGTGAAACTGAAGGGCGCTGTTACCAATCTGGATGTGGATCGCATTGCCACCCTTGTTGATGAATTTCAACAGCTAATCTAAGCATCACCTGTAAGAAAACGGAGAAATAAACTATGAGTGAAACCAAGTTATTGGTGGTATGCACCAATAAAAACGGTGTCGTGGAACGCCCATTGATTGAATGCCTTGAAAGCTACCATATAGAAGTTCATGCTTATCATGTAAATGAATCGGAGATGGAAGATTGGTTTGATCAGGTGGATGCCTATCTGATTGTTGAGGGCGGATCCGAATTGGATATTCATGCCGAGACCATTACCCATCTTAAGGAGAGCTGTTACAAAAATTCCAAAAAGGTGATGCTATACGGTCTTCCGGAAATGTTAGATGGCTTAAAGCGCATTTTCACCGGAAGTATGATCGCAGCCTCCTATGAACGCCCGATGCAGATGGCGGATCTGATGACCGGAATTAAGACAGCGATTGCCGCTCAGAATGAGGTTAAGGAAAAGAAGAAGGTTCTGGTAGTGGATGACTCCGGAATGATGCTTCGAACCATTATGGGCTGGCTTGGCGGAAAGTATGCCGTCGCGCTTGCCAATTCTGCCATGACTGCGATTAATGCCATCGAGAAAAGTCGGCCGGATCTAATTCTTTTGGACTATGAGATGCCGGTGGTGTCCGGAGCGCAGTTTATGGAGATGCTGCTTGAAGATCCGACGAAAGCAGATATTCCCATTATCTTTTTAACCTCCAGAAGCGATGCGGATACTGTTAAGGAGGTGCTGGCATTGAAGCCGGCCGGATATATTCTGAAGTCGACGCCGGAGACGAAGGTGATTGAACAGGTGGATGATTTCTTCCGCAAAAATGCATAGAATACGGAAACGAAAAGCGCCGACCAAGTGTCGACGCTTTTTTGATACTTTTCTTCGGAACTGTGGTATACTGTATTCGATAAAATAATTATGGGGGTGGGGATCTTATGCGCAAAAGCTATGGCGTCTTTATGGCTCTTCCGGGTAATGATTTCTCGACGAATGTTACCCTGGGAGCGGCAGATTCGGTCAAAGAACACGATGAGAATCTGATCATCTTTCCGGTGGGACTTCTTAATAATTTCCGATTCGATATTGAAGTAGCACTTTATCGTTATCAATATAATATTTTGGGGGCCTTTTTGGGGGCCGAGTCTTTGGATGGCGCGGTCGTGGAATTCGGTACCATTACCTCGAAGGTTTCGGCGGAGGCAAAGCATAACTTTGTCAAAAGAAGAGGCAAGATGCCGATTTCGCTTCTGGTGGAAGGCATGGAAGGGATGCATAGCGGTATCTTCGATAACCGCACCGGAATTCATCAGCTTCTTAAGCATCTTGTGGAGGAACATGGCTGTAAGCGGATTGCTTTTGTTTCGGGGCCTCGGGAAAATTTGGATGCCCAGATTCGACTTGGCGCTTATCGGGACGCAGTCTTAGAGAATCATCTTGAGTTGGATGATAGCTATATTGTATACGGCGATTTTACCGTCGACGTAACCGAGGCGCTGGAGGACCTTTTGCAAAGACATCCGGATGTGGAAGCCATTATGTGTGCCAATGACAGCATGGCCTTCGGTATCATAGACTATTTCAAGCATGTCGGCAAAGTGGTTGGCAAGGATATCCTGGTGTGCGGATTTGATGATCAACCGCACGCTTGTATTCAGGATCCGCCCTTGACTACTATTAAGGCGGATCCACGTAAATTGTCTTATCAAGCAATGCAGGCGGTGATTGAGGGACAAGCCATTCCGGACGCGCAGGTCGTTGTCGGAACGGAGCCGGTGATTCGCGAATCCTGTGGCTGTAGTTCGGTTTTTGAAAAAACTTCCGCCAATAACAGTGACGTGGTTCGTGAGACGAATCGTATTCTGTATGCGAATCGTACCCTCCTGGAAGTGGAAGAGATGAATCATCTGTTTTTCGGTGAGATCGAGCTTCTGATGCGTGAAGCCATCTATCATCAGGAATCGGATGAGGACTGGAAAAATGCATTGCTTTCCAGCTTTCGTCGACTGGGGTATCGTCGTACATTTGTATTTCTCTACGAGGACCCAATTGTGGTGGAAAGCTATGATAAGTTTATTCCGCCGGCTTGTTTTGACTTAATCGCATCCGATGACGGGGAGAAGGTTTCGACCTATGATTTCGGAGAGAAGACCTATTCCATTCGTAATCTTTTTAAATCCGACATTATGGAGACGTCAGAGCGTTCGGAACTGATTATGATTCCGTTGTTCTATCGAGAAGAGCAGTTGGGAATGGTTCTTGCAGACGGTCCCTTACATCTTGTGAAGTTCGCATATCAGCTTGGAAGTATGGTAAGTAATGCCATTGCAATGATTCGCCTTCTTCATACGAATCGCCGACTGATGGTGGAATTAGAGCAGGCAAGCCAGGCCAAGAGCCAGTTCCTTGCCAATATGTCCCATGAGATTCGTACTCCGATTAACGCGATTATGGGAATGAATGAGATGATTCGACGGGAATGCGATAAGGTGGATGAGGCTTGTAAATCGGGAGGATCCATGAACTATGAGACCTCCATTTTTAAGATTGATGAGTTCTCCAAGAATATCGGCGGGGCATCGAATACCTTATTGTCTATCGTAAATGATATTCTGGATGTGTCCCGAATTGAGTCCAATAAATTAACAATTATTCCGGTGGAGTATCAGCTTAAGGATATGATTGAGAATATCTTTAAGCAGATTGGTTTTAAATCCCGAAGCGATGAGGTTCGTCTTCTTTTAGACCTCGATCAAACCCTTCCGAACACCCTATACGGCGATGATCTGCGTATCGGACAGATTCTGATTAACCTCTTGGGAAACGCGGTGAAATACACCCATAAGGGAGAGGTGGAACTCTCGGTGCACGGCCATGTTGAGGGCGACGAGGTGGTGCTTTCCATCCGTGTCCGCGATACCGGAATCGGCATTAAGCAAGAGGATATTCATAAGCTGTTTGAGAAGTTTGAGCGCATCGAGGAAAAGAGAAATCGTAATATCGAGGGCGCCGGTCTTGGAATGAACATTACGGTTTCCTTACTTGCGCTGATGGATTCGAAGTTAAATGTGGAGAGCGTGTACGGAGAAGGCTCTACCTTCTCTTTTGACCTAAGACAGCCCATTGTGGATGCAACGCGAATCTGTGATGTTAAAGAAGTACCCGAGACGACAGAAGCGCCGACAAAAGAGGTGGCAGACTATTCCAGCAAGGAAGTCTTAATCGTAGATGACAACGATATTAATCGTGATGTGCTGATCTTTATGCTTGAGGATATTGGAATTCGTTGCGATGAGGCCTGTGACGGGCAGGAAGCCTTGGACAAGATGCATAAAAAGAAATACGATCTGGTGTTGATTGATCATATGATGCCGATTATGGATGGCGTTGAAGCATTGCAACAGTGGAAAAAAGAGCCGAATTATGTACCGGGACAGCCTGCGATGGTTGTTCTTACCGCCAATGCAATTGTGGGGGTGGAAAAAGAATACCTGGATGCCGGGTTCGACGCGTACTTAAGCAAACCGATTCAGCCGGATCGCCTGGAAGAGGTTTTGAACCGATTCTTGGGATAAAGTCAAACAGAAGGAGGGAAAGATATGAGTCATCATATTGCGGAACATTATACGCCCCGACAGATTCTTGGATATGTGGTTGAGAATTCCTACGAAGCCGATTTCTTGACGCAGATTGCCCTTCATAAAGGGGGATATTCCATTGCGGAGCTTGCGGATAAGGAATTTGTCCTTCGGGACGGAAAACTTCTGCTTCTTGCTCCCTCTTTATCGATACAGACTCCGGTAGAGGACCCGTCGGTTGAGCTGGCAATTGCGCAGGCGAGATATATTACCGCCTTCTTTTCGCGAAAAGACGAGCGTTTTGAGGTTCATTTTTTGGTACACGGATGCCTGGAACAAGAGAAAAAGGATTACGAAGAACTGATTTGTCGGGAAGTGGTTCAGTATATGATCTACAAAACGATTCTGGCACTTCGTTTGGACAGCCCGGATAAAGTGAATGCTTATTTGTTTGGGGATTCCGTTAAAACAGAGGTCTGATTGTATTTCTGCTTGCGATATTCTGCCGGAGTCATTCCGATTTCTTTTCGGAAGGTCTGAATAAAATGACTCTGGGAGGAGAAGGCGAGATAGTCGGCAATAATGGAATAGGAATAGTCGGTATATTGCAGCAAATGCGTGGCGAAGGAGATTTTCTCTTTTCGAATATAGTCGCTTAGGGAAAGCTTTGTCTCATTTGCAAAGAGGGTGGAAAGGTAACTTCGGTTCATATGAAGTGCCTCGGCGACCTGGTTTACATTTACAGAGGAATTCAGGTTTTCGATAATGTAATCCATCGCTTTGATGACGGGAAGGGAGTAGACCTGCTCCTTGCGAAGCTCGGCCATTTTCGTAGTGAAAGCAAGGGCCATTTCACTGTTTAGTCGGATAATCTCGTCAAGACTGTTTAGCCGATCCATCTTGTTAATGTAAAGGTCACTCATGGTGTAGGCTACCTCGGCCGGAAGCCCTTTTTCGGCACAGATTCGCGTAATCAAAGCTACCGCAGTGACGAAATGGTAGCGGGCGTTGCGAATGCGGTCTTTGGACAGAATTCCATAGCCTTCCTGCTCGAAAAGCTGCTCGTTGATGGGACCGGTTGTCATCGGGCGAATCGCCTTAATGTTCCCGGTGGCAATGAGATTGTAGAACTGATTCTCTTCCAAGCGGGTACGATGCGTGAAATGCTCTTCACGGTATTCGGTTAACAGCTTTGTCAATTCATTATTGGGATTCATAGGAGACCTCCGATTCTGTATGATAACCAATATATCATATTTCCAACCATCTTAGTATCGATTCGGAGAAAAAAGCATGATTCCCTTCGCAATTCTTGGCGGAAGCTTACGCATAAACCACGAGCAATCCATTGAAATCAGAATATTGGAACTTTCCTCGGACGGTTTTACCTTTCGTCTGCCGCTTGCTTTAGAACTTTCGGATTCCCATCCGGAGGTTTCTTTGTGGTTTTATGATAAAAAATCAGAGCAGTATCGTAACTGGAAGGGTCGACTTACGGAATGCGTCAAAATGGACGTGAATCGCTTTTGGATTGATTATCAGGCGAGAATTCGGGATACCGCCTTCGCAGAGCTTGCGTCTTCGTTATCCCGTGAGTATCTATGCTATATTGATTGGAAACAGAATGGCGCTGACGTGGATTACAGTGAGAATTTTCCTGCAAATCGTGTCGAATGCTTTCAAAACTGGGGAGGAAGAGTGACGATTCCGGATGATCTTGACCGGAAATTACAGAATTGGTATTCTGCGAAAAAGACGACCCTTGCCTATGCACTTGAGACACCTGCCCGAGTGAAGCGATTTTTGACAATGGAAGAGGAGGACTTCCGAAGAAGCATCTGGGAGGAGTATCGGCTTACGGAACATCCCCTTTCTAAGCTTCGCCCCAATGCGCTTTTCCTTGGAAATTCCTATTGTCGACATCTTCTTCCGACTACGGATGCGGTTCTGGACGTTCTACGGAAGGCCACCACATATGGTATGCGAGTATATCTGGTTCTTCCTCCTGCAAGTGAGAGTGATTTGGATTTAATGAAACGATATATCGTTAACATTTTGGCACAATTACACACGCATATGCAAGAAAATCGAATCAATGAGGGCGGAAGTCCTCTTTCGGTTGACGGATGGATGGTGAATGATGCAGGAATTCTTGCATTTTTAACAAAAGATCAAAAACTTGAATCTGTGCAAAAAGGTCCACTTATGTGCAAAAGTTACCGTGATTCGCGAATTCAACATCTTGTGGATGGAAATGAGGCGGAAGGATTGATGCATTCGAGCCAACAGATCTGGTTTCCGTTCTATCAGATGAATACCGGAACCTTTTGCCCGTTAGCTGCCAAAGTGCAAACAAATTCTCGTGGGTATGGAGGTCGGGTAACGCAGTGTGACGGAATCTGTGCGAGGAATGCGTTTCTCTATCCGAGGGAGGTAGACAGCATTGGTCGTTTCAACAGTCTTTTTGGCTGGAATGGGAGAATGCTGGAAGACCTACCGCTCCATGAGAACGAATGGGTGATCAATCTATGAGAAACGAGATGAAACTGGTTGTCGGATTGGGATCGGTGGAAGACTACCCGGATTATGTGGAGGCCGGTGCGGATGAGGTGTTTATCGGATATGTCCCTATGGATTATCGACTGCGATACGGGAAGCATGCGCCGTTAAATCGAAGAGAGGTTCTCTACTACAATGTGCAGATCGGTTCCTTTAGTGAACTGCTGATTCTTAAGGATATGTGGCAGGCTTATGGCGTCCCGGTTACAATTGCGTTAAATGGCCTTACCTATTCGGAGAAAACGCGGGAAGAGATTGTCGAAATGGTGCTTCGCTTGCAAGAAATCGGCTATGATCGTTTTATCGTTGCAGAGGAAGCTTTGTTGCAAAGGTTATCTCAAATCAATGGAATTACCTTGATCCTTAGTGGAGAATACGGGGAATTAAATCGCGATGTACTTGCAAATCTGCCGAAATTCCATCGGGTGATTTATCCGCGACAGACGTCCATAGAAGAAATGGCGTCTATGGTCCGAAACTCGAAGAGTACTGGGATTACTGAACACGAAGCCTTTGTGTTAAATGAGAAATGCCATTTTACCGGAGCCTATTGTATGTCGAAACACTGCGATGAACTGTGCCATATGTGCAGGGTCCCCTATCGGATGGAAGAGGAGCGGGAACGATTTGCGGTCACGGAAGAGGACAGTACGGAGAATTTCGCTTCCGACGATGGGGAGCTGCTTGGTGCCTCCGGCTGTGGACTATGCGCACTGTACCGGCTGCGGAAGGCGGGGATTACGCATCTTAAGTTGGTCAGCAGAGGGAATGCAACGGAAGAAACGATTCGGGATATTCGCGAGGTCCGCAAGGCACTTCAGATTCTTGATCTTGCAAAGGATGAAGCGGATTATCGACGCCGAATGCAGGAGATGCTTTTTCCTGCCGGCTGCAGTGGGAATTGTTATTATCCGGAAATAAAAAAAGAGAAAGGTACGATCAATGAGTAAGAAGGGAACCTTATACCTGATGCGTCACGGACGCACACAGTGGAATGATATGCAATTGTTGCAGGGAACCGCAGATATTCCTCTTAATGATGCGGGAAGGGATCAAGCAAGAGAGGCGAGAGACCTTTATCGCGAATTGGAATTTGATACGGTCTTCTGTTCGCCTCTGGTACGGGCGCGGGAGACCTGTGAGATTCTTTTGGAGGGCAGAGCGGTGGACATTCGGTTTGATGAACGTCTGCATGAAATCTGCTTTGGGGAATATGAAGGAAAAGACAATGGATATTTCGGTACGGATGAGCCGATGCATTCTTTTTTTCGGGATCCCGAGAATTATCAGGCACCGAAGGGGGCGGAGACCTTCGACCAACTGTTTCAACGGGTCGGCGCTTTCTATGACGAATGCGTGCGGCCACGAATTGAGCGGGGAGAACGTGTGCTGATTGTTGCCCACGGAGCAATGAATTCTGCACTGATTACTCTGGTGAGAGGTCGGGAACTGAAAGATTTCTGGTCGGAGGGAATTGAGAATTGCCGAATGAAAGTGATTGAATTTAAAGAGGCGAGTGAAACATAAAGTTCACTCGCCTTTTCTTTGCAGTTTTTGCGATGTTTACATTTTGCAGTACTGTATATGGTTATTTACGCTCGTTGTAGGTGTTCAGTATCTCATGAATCTTTTCGGTAGGCGTCATGGCGAAGCTTAAGGAAATGTCATGATTCATGAAATCAATGATGGAAGCCAAGAACTTGCTTGTATCTGCCTCGATGTAATAGGGGCGGGTAAGCAGTTCTTTCGGACGATAGTTTAAATTCGTCGTAATAATCTTGTCAAAATAGCATTTCTCATAGGCCTCATCGAAGGCGTCCAGACCGTTTGTAAAAAGACCAAAGGTGGTGCAGATGAAAACGCGCTTGGCGTTCATTTCCTTCAGATGCTTGGCGGTCGAAATCATGGATTCTCCGGAGGCAATCATATCGTCAATAATGATGACATCCTTGCCGTCAATATTATCTCCCAGGAATTCGTGGGACACGATGGGGTTCTTACCGTTTACGACCTTGGTATAATCTCTTCGTTTGTAGAACATACCGGTATCGGCGCCCAAAACTCCGGCAAAATATACCGCACGGCTGAGTGCGCCCTCATCGGGAGAGATGACGGTGGTGTGCTCTTTGTCAATAATCAGATCGGTTTCGGCAGTTAAGAGTGCCTTCATGAACTGGTAGGCAGGATTGAAATTATCAAAACCACACAGAGGAGTAGCGTTTTGTACACGAGGGTCGTGGGCATCGAAGGTGATGAAGTTATCTACACCCATTTGGGACAGCTCCACCAGCATCTGAGCGCAATCCAGGGATTCACGCATGGTACGCTTATGCTGACGGCCTTCATAGAGGAAGGGCATGATGACGTTAATTCTGTGAGCCTTGCCACCCATAGCGGCAATAACACGCTTCAGATCCTGATAATGATCGTCGGGAGATTTGTGATTCTCATAACCGTTCATTTTGTAGGTTACGCTGTAATTGGTGACATCAACAATGATGAAAACATCCTTACCTCGCACGGATTCCTTAAGAGTTGCCTTAGCTTCACCGGAACCGAAACGGGGAACGGAGACCTCCATTAGATAGTTGTTTTCCACATAACCTAAGGTCGCGGGATCGTTCTTGTGAATGTTGTTAATGGTCTTGCGAAAGTCCACAAGATAACGGTTGACCTGGTCGCCGAGATTCTTGGCGGAATCCAATGCAATGACCTTAAGAGGGGCGACAGGCAGAGCCTTCTGAAGTTCAACGAGATTTGCCATAACGGTACTCCTTCATCGATTATTCATCTGCCTTATTTTATATCATTATTCGAAGAAGCAAGTCAAGGGGAATGCGTGCGAAAAAAGGGCGCATTTTTGCGAATCCAAACGCCCTTTTCACGATATTTTCTTTTCTTATTATTTTGTATGTGGTATTATTTAATCTGTATGAGTATCGCCAAAAAGGAAATGCTATGAAACAGCACGTAATTGACAGTATTGACAAGAAAAGTCCCGCTGCCCGGGCCGGAATTCGGCCGGGAGATCGGTTGATTTTGATAAATGGACAGGAAATCGAAGACATTTTTGACTACGATTTTCTCTGTATGGAAGAGGAACTTAGCGTCACCGTTCTTCGCGGGGATGAGGAATTGTCTTTTTCGGTGGGAAAAGACGAAAATGAGGATCTGGGACTTCGCTTTACGCAAAGCCTGATGGATGAGTACCATTCCTGCTGTAATAAATGCATTTTCTGTTTCATCGATCAGATGCCGCCGGGAATGCGTGAAACACTGTACTTTTAGGATGATGACACCAGATTGTCTTTTCTGCAGGGCAATTACATTACCTTGACCAATCTGCGGGATAAGGATGTGGAGCGCATGATTCGCTATCATCTTTCTCCCATTAATATCTCCGTACATACAACCAATCCGGAGCTTCGTTGCAAGATGCTGCACAATCGTTTTGCGGGAGATGCCTTGCGACATCTTCGAACACTTGCGGATGCGGAACTGGAACTGAACGGCCAGATTGTACTGTGCAAGGGGTATAACGACGGAGCCGAGCTGGATCGTAGCCTTCGTGATCTTTTGACCTACGCACCGGCCATGAAGAGTGTATCCGTGGTGCCCGTGGGACTTACCAAGTACCGGGAAGGGTTAGAACCGCTGGTGCCCTTTGAAAAAGAGGATGCCGCCAAGGTTATCGATCAGATTGAATACTGGCAGAGGGAAGCCCTTCCAAAGACCGGAACGCGTTTTGTCTATGCAAGTGATGAGTGGTATATTCTGGCAGGCCGTGAGTTGCCCCGGGAGGAAGCCTATGACGGCTATCCGCAGCTGGAAAACGGCGTCGGCATGATTCGATCCATGCTAAAGGAATATGAGGAAGCCCTGGAGTACGTGGATGCCAACCCCAGACTTCGCAAGAAAATGAGCAAGCGTAAGGGCGAGATCAGTATCGCAACCGGACGCCTTGCTTATCCGTACATTCTTCGTATGACGGAAGGTCTTCGGGAATACATGCCGAAGCTTACCATCCATGTTTATGAGATGATCAATCATTTCTTCGGAGAGAAGATTACCGTCTCCGGTCTGATTACCGGAACGGATCTCATGGAGGAATTGCAGGGGAAGGAATTGGGAACCGATTTGTTTATCCCTGAGAATATGCTTCGTTACCACGAAGATGTGTTTTTGGACGATGTAACGATTCCTCAGGTTGCAAAAACCCTGGGAGTTCGTATCAATACAACAAAAAATGGTGGAAAGGACTTTATTGAAGCACTTTTCGGCCATGCGCTTAAGTAAGCATAATAAGGAGTAATTATGGCAAGAAAAAGAAAACCCATTGTGGCCATCGTTGGTAGACCCAATGTGGGCAAGTCCTCTTTGTTCAATGTTTTGGCAAAAGAGAACATCTCGATTGTTAAGGATACCCCGGGAATTACGCGAGACCGTATCTATACGGATGTGACCTGGCTGGATCAGTCCTTTACCCTGATTGATACCGGTGGTATTGAACCGGACAGTAAGGACATTATCCTTTCCCAGATGCGGGAGCAGGCACAGATCGCAATCGATACGGCGGATGTCATCATCTTCATGGTGGATGTGCGTCAGGGACTGGTGGATGCGGATTCCAAGGTGGCGGACATGTTGCGCCGTTCCAAGAAACCGGTGGTTCTGTGTGTAAATAAGGTGGACAATTATCAGAAGTTTGTCAATGACACCTATGAGTTCTACAATCTGGGAATCGGAGATCCCATTCCCGTATCGGCGGCAAACCGTCAGGGACTCGGGGATCTTCTGGATATCGTGGTATCGCATTTTGACAAGAATGCCCCGGCGGATGAGGAGGACGAGCGTCCCAGAATCGCAATCGTGGGCAAACCGAATGTCGGGAAGAGCTCCATTGTGAATCGTCTGCTTGGCGAAGATCGTGTCATTGTAAGCAATATTGCCGGTACCACCCGCGATGCGGTGGATACGCCTCTTGTTCGTAACGGCAAAGAATACGTTCTCATCGATACCGCCGGCCTTCGTCGCAAGAAGACCATTAAGGAGGAATTGGAGCATTTTATGATTATTCGCTCCGTTGCTGCGGTAGAACGTGCGGATGTGGTTTTGCTTGTCATTGATGCCACCGAGGGCATTACGGATCAGGATACAAAGATTGCGGGAATTGCCCATGAGAACGGCAAGGGTGTTATCGTTGTTGTGAATAAGTGGGATTTGATCGAAAAAGACAACAAGACCGTCAATGAATTTACCGCTAAAATTCGTGATCTTTTGGCTTATATGCCGTATGCGGAGATTCTCTATGTCTCGGCGGTAACCGGACAGAGACTTCCGAAGCTGTTTGATCTGATTGAGCAGGTAATTCAGAGTCAGAACATGCGCGTTCAGACCGGTGTGTTGAATGAGATTATGGCGGAAGCCGTGGCAATGCAGCAGCCGCCGACCGACAAGGGCAAACGACTTCGTCTTTACTACATTACTCAGGTAAGCGTGAAGCCGCCGACCTTCGTTATTTTCGTAAATGACAAGGAATTAATGCATTTCTCTTACACGAGATATATTGAGAATAAGATTCGGGATACCTTTGGCTTTAGGGGAACACCCTTGAAGTTCATTATCCGAGAGAGGAAGGACGACGAGTAATGTTTCGTTTGTATTCAATTCTGATTGGTTATGTATTTGGTCTTTTTCAGACCGCATTTATCTACGGAAAAATGCATGGCATCGATATTCGTGAGCACGGAAGCGGTAATGCCGGCACGACGAACACTCTTCGTGTGTTGGGAACCAAGGCCGGCCTGATTGTTTTTGCCGGAGATGTTCTGAAATGTATCCTGGCGATCGTAGTTACGTATTTTGCGTTCGGAAGAACCGGAATGGGGCCCGTGATGAATGTCAAAATCTGGACCGCCGCCGGTGCAATCCTTGGACACAATTTCCCGTTCTATATGGGATTCAAGGGTGGAAAAGGAATCGCAGCCACCGCAGGCTTAATCTTAAGCTTTAATCCCTGGTTCATTCCGGTCGGTATGGTGATGTTCTTCGGTGCATTCTTCCTGACCCACTATGTATCCCTGGGTTCTCTGTTAATCTATACCGGTTTTATGATTCAGCTTATTACGATGGGACAGCTTGGCTTCTTCGGAATGACACAGCCCGAATTACTGGAACTGTACGGCGTGGCTCTATTCCTGGCGGCCATGGCGTTCTTCCGACATCGTGAGAATATTAAGCGACTCATTCACGGGAATGAGAAGAAGACTTATCTTTTTAAGAAAAAACAAAAGGAGGTCAATATCTAATGGCGAATATTGGCGTAATCGGAGCAGGAAGCTGGGGCATTGCCTTAAGTGTACTTCTGAATAACAACGGACATAAAGTAACGGTTTGGTCGGCTCTTGCGGACGAGATCGATATGTTAAACCGGGAGCATGAGCATGCTTCGAAGCTTCCGGGCGTGAAGCTTAGCGAGGAGATTCTTTTTTCCAAGGATTTACAAAAGACCATGGAGGACAAGGAAGTTCTTGTTTTGGCGGTTCCTTCCGTGTTCATTCGTTCCACCTCGCATCAGATGAAGGAATTCTATAAGAAAGGCCAGATTATCGTAAATGTGGCCAAGGGAATTGAGGAGTCGACGTTAATGGTCATGAGTGACGTCATTGAGGATGAGATTCCCGGAGCAACCGTAGCGGTATTGTCCGGTCCTTCCCATGCAGAAGAGGTTGGTCGCGGTATTCCCACCACAATCGTAGTCGGTGCCAAGGCAAAGAAGGATGCAGAGTTCTTACAGGATGTATTTATGAGCGACGTGTTCCGCGTTTACATCAGTCCCGATCTTCTCGGAATTGAGCTTGGTGCGGCTTTAAAGAATGTTGTGGCACTGGCAGCCGGTGTGGCCGACGGTCTGGGGTATGGAGATAATACCAAAGCTGCCCTGATTACCCGAGGCATTACGGAGATTGCAAGACTTGGTATGGCAATGGGCGGTAAGTTCGAGACCTTCTGCGGTCTTTCCGGTATCGGTGATCTGATTGTTACCTGTGCCCCCATGCATTCCCGTAACCGTCGTGCCGGTATTTTGATCGGCCAGGGTAAGACCATGCAGGAAGCCATGGACGAGGTTCAGATGGTGGTGGAAGGAGTATATTCCGCCAAAGCAGCCTATGCTCTGGGTCAAAAATACAAGATTTCGCTTCCGATTATCGAGCAGGTAAACGAGGTGCTGTTCCACGATAAATCTGCCGCAACCGCCGTAAAGGATCTTATGCTTCGTGATAAGAAGATTGAAAACGGTGATATCCCTTGGGAGGCTTAAACTATGAGTGAATCCTTTGCATCTACGCAGGAATATATTGCAAGCCCGAACCTGATTGCCAGTGTAAATATCGCAATGCAGCTTGAGAAACCGCTTCTCATTAAGGGCGAACCCGGAACCGGTAAGACCATGCTTGCCAAGGCCATTGCCGCCTCCTTAGGAAAAAAATTAATTATTTGGAACATTAAATCTACGACGAAAGCGCAGGACGGCCTCTATCTCTACGATACCATTCAGCGTCTCTATGACAGCCAGTTCCATGAAAACGGCGTGGATAACATTGCTCAGTATATTAAGCTTGGTAAGCTGGGAGAAGCATTCTCCGAAGAAGAGCAGGTTATTCTTTTGATTGATGAGATTGACAAGGCCGACATTGAGTTCCCCAATGACCTTTTGTGGGAACTGGATCAGATGGAATTCTATATTCCGGAGACGAAAGAGACGGTAAAGGCGAAGCACCGTCCCATTGTGATTATTACTTCCAATGCGGAGAAGGAACTGCCGGATGCCTTCCTTCGTCGTTGTATTTTCCATTACATCGAATTCCCGGATCAGGCGTTGATGGAAGAAATCGTGAAGGCGCATTTCCCGGATGTCGAAGAGAATCTGTTACAGGAAGCGATGAAAGCCTTTTATCGAATTCGTGATATGCGAAATGTGCGGAAGAAGCCTTCTACGTCGGAACTGATCGACTGGATTCGTGCCCTGCAAAAGGGTGGGATTCCCACCGAGAAGATTGCCGCAGAACTTCCCTTTGTCGGGGTCATCGTGAAGAAGGATGAAGATCTTCAGGAAGTGAAGAAGAGTCTTCTCTAGGAGGCAGTATTGTTTACTCATTTTTTTCAAACCTGTAAGGATAAAGGCTTGAATATTTCGCTCGGAGAGTGGTTAACCTTCCAGGAAGCACTGGATAAGGGACTTGCTTTCTCGAACCTGGATGATTTCTATCATCTTGCCCGTACCATCCTTGTCAAGAAAGAAACGGACTACGATAAGTTCGATCTTGCCTTTGATGAAGAATTTCGCGGGATTTTCACGGATGATATCATCGGAAAGCGAATGCTGGAATGGCTGAAAAAAGATGATATGAATGATCTTTTTCATGAGTCGGACAAGGCGAAGCTTTCGCAGATGGAGAGCGTCCAGATCGATAAGGAAGATGTGGAAACGAAGTTTAAACAGCGTGCAAAGGACCAGGACAGTGAGCATAACGGCGGTAGCTATTGGATCGGAACCATGGGAAAGACGTCCTTTGGAAATACCGGCGGAAATATCGGCGGTATTCGTGTCGGAGGCTCCACGGGATATCAATCCGCATTTGCCGTAATCGGGGATCGGAAATTCAAGGATTTCCGAAATGACCGAATTATCGACAACCGTCAGTTTATGCAGGCTCTTCGAAAACTTCGTGAATTCTCGACGAAGCTGGATATTCCGAAGTCGGAGCTGGATATTCCGGGAACGATTCGTTCCACCTGCGATAACGGTGGGTATCTTAGAATTGAGATGGAACGCCCCCGTAAGAACTCCGTGAAGCTGCTCTTGCTGATGGATTCCGGCGGAACCATGATTCCCTATGCGAATCTTATGAATGGATTGTTTCAGTCGGTTTCCCGTTCGAATCATTACAAGGAAGTAAAGACGTACTATTTTCACAACTGCATCTATTCCCATGTCTACAGGACACCGGAATGTGAAAACGGCGACTGGATTGAGACGGAGTGGATGTTCCGAAATGTGGATAAGAATTACAAGGTGTTAATTGTCGGGGATGCGGCGATGGCACCGGAGGAGCTCTATTCCAAGGACGGCAACTATCGTGGACCGAACGGTGGTTTGTCCGGAATGGAATGGTTACAGCTTATGAAGAAGAATTATAAGAGCATCGTTTGGATGAATCCGAAAATGGCAATCGGACACGCACCCTGGAGAGAGGCGGAGACTGCAGTAAAAGAGCTGCTTCCCATGTATCCGCTTACCGTGGACGGACTGAACGAAGCAATGAAGAAATTGTTGAAAAGGGAGGGATAACTTTCATGAATAAGGTAATGGTTGTGGATGATAACATGGCCAATCTCATCATGGCCAAGAAAACATTGGAGGATATATACGAAGTCATTCCCGTATCCAGCGGGATCTCCGCTCTGGAATGTCTGAAGGATATGCCGGAGCCGCCCGATCTGGTTTTACTGGACGTGGATATGCCGAATATGAACGGCTTTCAGGTAATCTCCGAAATGAAGAATATCAAGAAACTGGTGGATATTCCCATTGTCTTTTTAACGGCGCAGGATGATGATACAACGGAGCTTGAGAGCTATAACTTAGGTTGTATCGACTATATTAAGAAGCCCTATACTTCATTAATGCTTCGTAAGCGTGTGGAGTTACAGATTCAGCTTGTGGAGCAGAATCGCCAGTTAAAAGAGTATACGGAAAGCCTTTCCGGAGCGGTACAGAGCAAGGATCAGAAGTTTATCCAGCTCCAGTACGGTCTGGTGGAGAGCTTTGTGGAGGTTATGGGTCGACGCGATGTTCAGATGAGTGAGCATGCGAAGCGTATTGAAAAGATTATGGAGGCCTTTACCGCCGAGATTATTCGGAGTAAGAAGTACGAATTGAACGCGGATGAGCTTGCGCTGATGAACTATGCGGCCAAGATTCATGACGTCGGTAAATTAAGTATTAAGGATTCGATTCTTGCAACGCCCTGCATTCCGTTAGAAGAGCCGGATGCCATTAAGATGCATACCTTGTATGGCGCCGAAGCGATGGTGAAGATTGTCAATAACCAGACGAACAATGCCTTCTTTAAGTTTGCATTTAATATGGCACGCTCCCATCATGAGAAGTGGGACGGTACCGGTTATCCGGACCGTTTAAGCCGTGAGAAGATTCCTTTTGAAGCACGTGTTTTGGCGATTGCCAATATCTATGATAATTTCCGTACCAAGGTTATTCAGATGCGTCCTTACACGCATCAGGAAGCCATGGTTCGTATCAGTACCATGAAGGGAACCTTCTTTGATCCTTCCTTAGTTGATTTGTTTGTTAAGGCTGCACCCGAGATTGATAAGGCCTATATGGCTAAATAACGAGGAGTCTTGTCTCTGCGTTATTTAGAAAGGAGTCTTTATGAAAAATTTATTTGGTGCCTATCTCAATTTCGAGAAGTCGGTAACTACCGTTGTATTTGATATATCTGTATTGGCGGGTTTGATTGGTTTCGGCGCTGAATTCATTATGGATATGATTTTTAATGTGCAGCTTCCCCTGAAACTGATTCATCTGACTTGCGTATTCGGTATGATTCTGCTGCTTACTTTTTTACGCCAGATGGAGTCGAAACCGTTGTTACAGTCGTTTTTTGTCATTCTGGTTACGGTGGTGGCGGTGCCGGCCTGTCTATTGATTCAGGCCAATCTGGTAAGCGGTATTCCGCTCTATTTCCTGTTGTGTCTGGTATTCAGCACCCTGGTAACCCACGGAACTTTGCGGCGTATCGTGGTTGCGTTTTCGGTTCTGTGGGATGTCGTATGCATGTATATTGTCATTTTCTTTTTGTCCGATGAAGTAGTTATACGGCCGACAACGGAAAATTATGTGCGAATTCCCGTAGCGGTAATTATCTGCTCGATTTTTGTCGGCTTGGTGATTCGTTACCGGAATTATGTACTGACCCATGAGATGGAAACGACGAGTGCGGAGCGTATCGATGCTTCCGAGCAGGACCTCAGTAAGGATATGTTTATGGTAAATGTATCCCATGATATTCGTACGCCTCTCCAGGCTATTATCGGTACCAGTGAACTTCTGCTCACCCAGCAGGAGAACGATGAGGTAAAAAAGAATGCTTACATGATTTCCAATGCCGGTCATGCTCTTTTGTCTATGACCAGTGACCTGATTGACTTCTCCAAACTTCAGGATAAGGAAATTACGGTAGTGGAAGAGAAGTTCCACTTAAGTATTCTTTTGGATGATTTGATTAATATGTTCTCCGTGCAGTTGCAGGAGACGAACGTAGAACTGATTACGACGATTAATCCCTGGATTCCGGAACATTTGGAGGGGGATCGTGAGAAACTGAAGCGCGTCTTAACCAGTGTGTTGTCCAACGCCGTGAAGTATACTGCAAGCGGTTTGATTGAACTGACCGTTGATTATGAGAAGGTGGACGATTGCACCATTCGAATCCGTGCGTCCGTATCCGATACCGGTATCGGTATGGATGAGGAGCTGGTTCGTCTTGTGAATGAGCCCTACGACAGTGAATACACCAAGGAATGCGAGCAAAAGAATGTTGCGCTCGGTCTGATTCATTGTAAGAAACTGATTCATGCAATGGGTGGTAATTTTACCTGCAACAGTAAGCCGGGAGAGGGATCGACTTTTCTCTTTACCATGTTGCAGAAGATTAGTGAGGAAGCACCGATTGTATCTGTGGAAGGTGCGGATAAGTATCAGTTGTTGGTTTATGAAAAGAATGAGGACTTCACCCGTTCCTTTGAGAATATCTGCCTGTACTTCGGAATTCGGTGCACCTGTGTATCGAATACAGAGGAGTTCTTAAAGTATGTATATGAGCCGAAGTTCAGTAACATCTTTGTGACGAGAGAGCATCTGGATGAGTTAACCAGAGAACAGCAGGAACGTATCGTTCCGCAGAAGCTTGTGGTTATCAATGATTCCTATCATACGGCATCCTACGATCTTGCCACTACCTTTGTGACGCGTCCGGTGAACTCCATGAATGTGGGTGCGATTCTGAACGGAGAGTCCAATTTCGCCATTCGTATGATTATGCATACGGGAGATATTGTTCTACCCAATGTTAAGGTATTGATTGTGGATGATAACCTGATTAACTTAGAGATGGCATCCTCTATTCTGAAACGTTACGAGTGTGATGTGGTTACCGTGTCAAGTGGTCGTGAATGTCTGAATGTACTACGACATGAGCCCTTTGATATTGTCTTCTTAGACTACATGATGCCGGAAATGGACGGTATTGATACCTTGAAGGCCATTCGAACCTTTGAAAATCATCGCACCAAGACAATTCCCGCGGTTGCACTGACCGCCAATGCGGTTACCGGTGCAAGAGAGATGTTCTTAGAGGCCGGCTTTGATGAGTATATTTCCAAGCCGATTGAAATTGAACATCTGGAGAATGTACTTTTCAAACTGTTACCGAAAACGATGATTATCTATCGCAATGAATACGAAGGAAAGGCAGGTGAGACGAATGAATAAGCTCCGTTCCCGACTGACATCCGAATATTCCGGAGATAACCTTCGCCGTTCGCTGATGCATCATACCATTATGATTGCAGCCTTCGTTGCACCTCTGACTGCATTACTGGAATTTCTGGTATTCCATGATGCAGAGGTTTCGATTGCCGTTGCTATTTTTTCGGTTTTCTGTATAGCGGTATGCATCCATCTGCGTCTTGGCAAGTTTTATAACATTGCCATGAATATGTTTGTTTTCGCCTTTGCTATGATAATTTGTCCGATTTTTCTGTGGTTTGGCGGATTATCCCGTGCAGGAATGCTGTGGTATTTCATGGCGTTATCGCTCTTGTGCATTTTTATTGACATCTCAAAGGTGGTAATCTATCAGCTTTTTGCGGTGATGGTCATGCTTTTTGTATTGGCTTGGATTTCGGCCAAACCGGAGATTTCCGTATCGCATATTGACAAACTGACGTATTTTATTACTTTTGCGGGTACCTTTGTGTTTATCGCTCTATTGCTTGTGATTGTAATCGAAGTCCAGGCAATGCTGTTTCGTAAGGAGCATGATGAGATTGAGAACAAGAAGAATGAGCTATTGCATTCTTCCGATTCCAAGAGAACCTTTCTTACCCGTGTATCCAAGGAGATTCAGATTCCTCTGAATACCATTATTTCCCTTGCGGAGTTAATGATTAAGGAGGATGAGGACAAGTCCACCGTTTCGGAGGTTCATACCATTCAGAATGCAAGCTACATCCTGCTTAGCATTATCAATGATGTATTGGACTATTCCAGTGTGGAGACCGGAGGTTATCATCTGGAGGAAGGAGATTTCTCCTTTGAGGATCAGTTGGAGGCAATCTCGGATACCTTCTTAGGACGTGTGAATAAGAACAATAATCTGAAGTTTGAACTTCGAATAGATCCGAAGGTTCCTAAGGTTCTGCACGGAGACTCCCGTCAGATTATTAAAATTATTCAGAATGTATTGATGATGTCCTTAGACTCCACCTATGAAGGACGTATTCTTTTCTCCGTGGATTGTGAGATGCAGGAAGAGGACCGTGTCCTGTTAAAATGTCGTATTGCAGATACCGGTTTCGGCCTTTCCGACATTGATAAGGAGTTACTCTTCAAGTCCTACGGTATCTATGATTCCAGACAGAGCTCTACTTTGAAGGGTATGGGCTTGAAATTGTCCATTTGCCGTGAGATTCTTCGTATGATGGGAGGAGATTTAACCGTAGATTCCATCGAAGGAATCGGTATGGACACGAGATTTTCTTTTGTTTGTAAGGTGGTGGATCCCCGTCCTCTCTATGAACTTCAGTCGACAGAGACCCGTAAGGTATTAATTTGGGTAAAAAATGATTCCATGCAGCAGTACTGGATTCAGAAACTGGCAGCATTTCCGGTAACTCTTCAGTTCGTAAATGAGCTGCATCAGTTGACGAATGCACTGCAGAACAATCAGTATTTTATGATTCTGATGGATATGAGCTGCTATGATTCAACGGCGAAGATTCTTCAGACCTTTGGTGTAGGTGAGAGTACTTACTTTGTCGGCGAGTCCTATCATACCCTGGATGATGTGAAGGGCTTCCGTCTTCTTCGTAATCCGTTACTTCCCGCGACGCTTCTTAAGGTACTGAATGATCAGTGGAATGCGGAGGATTATATGAAGAAGGCAGAGGCGGAATTCGTTTCGCCGGATGCCCGGATTCTGGTTGCCGATGACAATACCATGAACCTTCGTCTGATGGCAAAAATTCTTGAGAAATATGAGATTATTCAGTCGGTTGCAACCTCTGCGGATGAGTGTTTGAAGAAGGTAAAAGAGAATGATTATGATATTCTTTTTATCGATCAGACCATCCCCGGCGGAACCGGCATGAATCTGATGGAACAGATCCGCTCGCTTGGAGAGGAGAAATTCCTGAAAATGCCGATTGTATTGCTGTCTGACAGCCATGATGCTATGGCCTTAAGCGGTTTCGTACAGTTGGGCTTTACGGATGCACTTCCGCGTCCGATTAATGTAAGAGCGCTGGAGCGTATCCTGCATAATCTTTTACCGTCGAAGTTGGTTAAGGCGGTTTCGAACGAGGCACAGCGTGAGGTGGATGCCGCTAAGCAGGCAACCAAGGCGATTATTAAGGGAGAGCCCGGACTGAATACTTCGAAGGGACTTCTGAATATCGGATTCAATCAGGCGGCTTATGAAGCGATTCTGAATACGTATTATCAGGAGGGCTTGAAGAACTTAAGCCTCTTGCCCGAACTTCGTGACAGTGAGGATTTGTCGCTCTTCACGACCTATGTGCATGGAATCAAGTCCGCTTCTGCTAGTATCGGTGCGATGGAAGTTTCCGATTGCTTTAAGCAGTTAGAGTTTGCCGGTAAGGAGAATCGTCGTAAATTTATTGAAGAGAATTACGAGGAATTTGCCGGAAAACTGGAAGAGATGTTAGAAATCGTTAAGAATTATCTGATCGAGCATAATGCTTTTGTGGACAAGGAAGAAGAAATCGTGGAAGAGGACAACCGCGAGGAAGAGAAGATCAGCACCATGGATCTCGAAACCTTGAAGAACTACTTGGATTCCATGAATCTGAATAAGTGTGAGGAGATGCTTACGATGCTTTTGGATCACAATTACGGTGCCGTATACAATCGCATGATTCGTGATCTGAAAAACGGATATGACAACTTCGATTTCCATAGCATGAAGAAGACACTTGCAGAAATGTTAGAGAAGGTCAATGCGAATTAAAACAGAGAAACAATCAGGAAATACTTGATGGGAGACAGTACCGGGATATAGGCGCTTAAGTCGAAGATTGCCGGACAGAACAGGCAATTTAACAGCGTATAGCTCGGTAACAGAAGGATAATTACACGGTTGCTTACCTTAAGAAGGTAGAACAGTGCAAGAAGTACCAAAAGAATAACGAGATAGAGAGCAAGGTGCAGGATTAAGATTCCTGCATCTTGTTTTTTTGCAATATTTAAGCAGATACCGCCCATAAGAAAGGCGCTTCCCAGATAAACGGACATATATTGCAGATAAAAAAGCAAGGACTTTCCATAGGGAATACGAAGCTTTACCTGTGCAAGGGACGGAGAATTGTAATTCAGATATCCTGCCATGACCAAGAAAAAGATACACAAAACAAGGAGCGTGGATAAATATCCGATAAATACAAGTCTGGAGGAAGAAACTTCGGCAGAGGCACCCTCATAGAAATCGAAATGGAAGGTGGAACCTTCACCACCGTAATAGTCAAAACTGTCCTCGTAGAGATCGAGATTTACCGAATCCGATACTCTGGATAGAAGCAGATCCTCCGCAACAGACAGAGAAAACGGTTCAAAAAACAAGCCGAAGAGCGTCATATCAATGACTTTATAGGTGGTGGTATTGTGATTGATGAACACCTGAATGGAATGACGATTACGACCGGCCAGGATTCTTTCGCTTAAGTCGCCGGGAATGCGATAACCGCCCTCAAGTCGGCCGGAGGAGATGTCGATTCGCATATCCTCTTCATTCGTGTAATAATCAAAAACACAAAGACCGTGATAGGTATCCAATTTTTCACGGAAGGTTTTCATGACATCCGAAGTAGGCTCACCTTCCCAGGTGTAGCCGTAATGAAGAATGACTCCGTTGGTCTTCGTATAATTTAATGCAAATGCGGTGAGCAAGGGCATTAAGAGCAATACGATGAAAAAGGAGGGCTTATGAAGAATGGATTTCACTAGGATTCTCATAATAAGCGAATGTACTCCTGAATAATGTGGTAAGGCATATAGGGATAGAGGATTCGAAGTCCGCGGCCCATAAATGCATAAGGAATAATGAAGCCTGAAAGGGTCATAAGAACCAGAATGACCAGCAGATAACTGAAAATTGCAGGGCCTGTTGCATGAATCGTCTCAAACAGAAGCAGGATGGTAAGGGAAAAGAAAAGGGCGCTTCCCACAAGACCTGCATAGAATCCGGCGCTTCCCAATAATTTCGAAAGACTTCCCTTTTGTAGAAAAACATGGAAAAGCGGCAAAAGAAGGAATTCGAATACAAGGTAGAAGCCGAAAACGAAGGTGAAACGACAAGCCAGATCTTTCAGTCTCCAATGTCGACAGACACGGACTTTGCTGATGAATGCCTGATTGGGATATACAAGAAAGGCACTGAAAAACAAGCCTAAAAATGCCAGAATTGCCACAACGGCGGCAGTAGTATAGAACGACTGGTAGTCGATGTTATTCTGTGCGGTAATGGTTGACACATCGTAGAGCTCGTCCATCTGGAAGGCGTAGCGCAGGTTGGTTACGTCAATCATATCAATGATCTCGGAGCGTTTCATTCCGGGCGTAATTCCTAAAGCGGACAGGTCTGTATATACGTCATAGACGGCATAGACCTCTGCCTGGGCCGCTTGCAGTACTCTGGCGCCGGACTCGGCAAATTCTCTTAAGAGGATTCCGTAAGAAGAGGAGATGGTGCTGTAATAGATTTTGGCATGAACCTCATCCCCATACATAACGGCCTCCATCAGGTCGTCGGGGGCAACGATCAGTCCAAGAATTTTACCATCCTCAAGGGCAGCAAGTCCTGCCTCTTCCGTGTCATAGATTACGAAATTGTAATAATCTTTTCCGGCCTCAAAGGAATTCACAATCAGAAGAGAATAGAAGTCTTCTTCCTCGGAACCGGTAACCACGCCGATACCGACCGAAGAAACCTCATCCCCGTCGGATAGATAAGAATACGTACAAAAAGCAATTGCGCCAATCATAATGAATAGCGCAACTGCTCCTGCAAGTATAATCCATATCGATTGTAAAAAACGTTTACTCTCAATATAAAAGAAGTGCATTGTTGGTATTGATCACTCCAAATCAAATCATTAATACATGGACATGAAAGAAGAGAATACAGGATTGCTCATAATATTCTGCTGTACTTCGGTCATAAACTGCTCGAATAATGCCTCATCCTCTGTAAGCTCTCGAATATTCCATCCCTTGCCGGAAGGGGTTTTAATCGAACCTGTGAAGGGCTTCGAATCCACAGAACCCTGGAAGGAAATATATTCGCTACCGAAACCAATCGTCAGGGCATAGATTTCTAAATTAGAAGATCCGTCATTACGATCGGCATAGTTTCCACTGAAATTCAAATAGTACATATCATCCATGACACCCAGATTCATTACAAAATCACCGTTGTTCATTTCGGTAACGGTAAGGAAGAAGTCAACGGTTGAATTCTGATAACGGGTAAGATTCTGGTCAACAATATAGAATTCGGAAGTGGTTCCGTCATTCACCGCATAGGTCTGGGCAACCATACGAAGGAACTTATCATAGCCGCCAAGATATAAAGTGAATTCCATATGATCGGAGGGCTCGTTTTCACCGGTAAATTCCAGATTAAACCAGATCGGGAGATCCTCGGAAATCTGCTGTAAGTAGAGACCAAGGAGGTTTCCGTCGGAATCGATGTACATATCCACATTAATATCAAAAAGGTCGTCTGCCAGATTCTCCGGTAAGGTCAACTCGGCTAACATTTCTTCCTCTACATATTTGCCAAAATCCTTGCGAAGCACTTCAACCATTTCTTTCATAAAGGTTGCGATGTTGGCTTTGGTAACCGTCAGACGATACCCTTCGGCAGAACGACTGCCAATCATCTTCGAGGAAAGCTCCGTCATGGTGGTGCGGTTTAATAAATCTGCAAAACAATCCAGTACATCCTGCACATAATCATCCAGGTCATCTCCGATGTCGCCAAGAATCTCCATGGCATCCATAGGAGTCTGAGGAACCGCTCCATCATATTCATAATAATCATAATCGTCATAGCCGCCGGGAATCGAGGTTCCGAGACCGGCGCCACTCATAAGACCCTGTGCAGTTTCCATCAGATCTGCCATATCATCGGGAGATACATATACATAGCCGTCAAAAAGATCATCGCTTGCAAGGGCAAGACCCTTCTCGGTGTAGGTAATCTCGAAGTCAAGCATCTCAACGGATGCATAACTGATACCGGAAGCGAAAGAGAAATGACCGGTGGAAGGATCGCTAATAAATCTTGCATTCGTGATGCCAAGACCGGTCAACATGGAAGACATGCTGTTTCCGGAAATCTGTAAACTTACGGAAGTCTCCATAGGAGTTTCCTTTACCGTATTGGCAAGAGAAGAAAACTTTGTAATGCTGTTGTTTTTATTCTGGGCAATTAAGGTATTGTTTGCACCGGCCATAAGCTTATTGATGCCTTCGTTCTCGACGTTCATCGTCACGTTGAAGTCATTCTTTTTCGATTTCTTCTTTTTGTCCATGTTCGGTTTGATTACCAAGAAGAAGACCAGAAGACCTGCAATGATCACCACGGCAATACTGATCAGCGCAATGATTAAGCCCTTGTGGCTCTTCTTGGGAGGAACCGTGCCGGGAGTCGCAGGAGCGGAAGCCTGATTGTACATCGGCTGACCAAATCCGTTGTTCATCTGCTGACCGTAGGGAGCATTGAAGTTGGGCTGGGGCTGCATTGCAGGAGCCTGAGGCTGATACTGAACCTGAGGCTGAACCATAGGCTGGGGCTGCATTGCAGGAGCCTGAGGCTGGTACTGAACCTGCGGCTGAACCATAGGCTGGGGTTGCATTGCAGGAGCCTGAGGCTGAACCATAGGTTGAGGCTGCATTACAGGAGCCTGAGGCTGAACCATAGGCTGGGGTTGCATTGCAGGCGCCGGATTGGCGGTAGGAGCGGGTGCGGTCTGAGAAGCTCCGCAGGTACCGCAGAAAGCTGCACCGTCCGGAAGAGGTGTTCCACATTTGATACAATTCATAGTGATTCTCCTTTATACGATTTCTTATAGAATTTGCAAAAAAGGTTTGGGTGTTGAAACGGTTTCTTACATCAGTAAGGACAGTAACGAATTCCGATTTACGGTTCCGGTTACCTGGGTTAAAAAACCATCCTTCATTACAAAAATCTGATTGCTGATCATTAACTCGGATTCTTCATGCGAGGCTAAAATGATGGTTCCTCCGATGGAATGAAAGGTCTGCAGAAAATTGGAAATCTCCTGTTTCATACAGACATCCAGGGAAGAAGAGGGCTCGTCCAGAATCAGAATCGATGGATGATTGATGAGCGCTCCGGCGATATTTACTTTTTTCTTCTGACCACCGGACAGCTTGGAGGCTTTGCTTTTTAACAATTCCTGAATACCGAGACTTAAGAAAATCGGCTCCTTAAGAATGACGTCCAGCTCGGCGGCGTTCCCATGAAACCAGAAGCGAAGATTGTCATAGACGCTTAAATCTCCGAGAATCGGATTCTCCTGGGGCACATAGCCAATCTGATTCAAGAATACATCGGGAGCGGAAGCAGTGTTCACTCCCTGATAAAACAATTCTCCGACGGTCGGACGAACCGATCCGGAAAGGATGGACAGAAGCGTTGTTTTACCGCAACCGTTGCGACCGACAATGCAGACAAAATCCCCGGGATGAACCGTCAGATTCAGCGCATGAAGGACCTGCTTGTTTCGGTAGGAAAACCCAATCCCGTTCGCTACCAACATAAGGGTACACTCCGTTCAACATATATTAGGCATATTATATCGTATTTATTAAGAAAAAACAAATCCTACTTTTTCAAAAAGTACATGCAATTTGTTGCTAAAAATGCATGTTTCTATTTGGGGGTACGACTCGTATTATTAAACTATCGAGAAAGATCATGAGGGAACTCGAATGTCGGTCATTACAGAGAAGTACGAATATCGTAACATCGAGATTCCGGGTGGTGGATATGTTACCGGCTTTGTGTACAATCGCAAGGTTCCGAACATTCTCTATTGCCGTACCGATATCGGTGGAGTTTATCGATATTCCTTTGAAGAGAAGAAATGGATTTCGCTCATTCATCATGTTACCATGTTTGAATTAAGCGAGACTTATCCGAGTGCAATCGCTCTGGACGAATCCAGACCGAATGTGCTCTATATTGCGTGTGGTTTGAACGAAGAGCGTCGTGACGGAATGCTATGCATTTCGGAGGATTATGGGGAAACCTTTCGTTATGAGACGATTCCCTGTACGGTTCACGGAAATTTTAACGGTCGAGGTTGCGGTTTCCGACTGGTTGTCGATCCTTTTGACCCGAATATTCTCTATTTTGCGTCGCAACGTAACGGACTTTTGATTACAAAAGATCGTGGCAAGACCTGGGAGTCTATCGACATCTGCGGAGAACGATATTTGACCTTTGTTTGGGTTTCTCCCGTAAACGGGGCGATTGTTGTGGCTACAGCCGGAGTAACGACGAAGCGCTATGACAATATTCGAGGGGACAGCCTGTTTGTTTCCTACGATAATGCGAAGACCTTTACGAAGCTTACGCAGCCAAAAAATCATACGGTGGCAGGTTCTCTTTTACCGGGCTATGTGGGTGAACGTTACGATTATGACGGGCGTTACCTCTATGTTACCCTTTCGAATACCGGAAAATACTGTTATGTGGTGGATGAAGGGTATAGCTGCGACGGCGGGGATCTTTTGGCCGGACGTGTGATTCGTTATCCCATTGACGCAGACGGAATTCTGGGACATTTTGAGGATATTACGCCGTTAATTCCCGGGGAAACGGATCGAAATGCGGACTATGATTTTGGCTTTGGCGGTATTTCGTCTTGCTTAACGAAGCCGGGGCGCTTACTGACGTCCACATTGACCCGTTGGGACGGAGATTATGTTTTTTTGAGTGAAGATTACGGGAAAACCTGGACGCCGATTCTGCATGAACTGGACATCGGCCGGATGGAGTTCCATACCGAATATATGAAGCCGGAGTATAACGGCGGCAACAATATTATTCACTGGTTGAGCGATATTAAGTTTAATCCCTTTAACCCGGAGGAGTGTCTGTTCAATACCGGTACCGGAGTGTTCCGCGGACAAAGAATCGGTACTTCGGAATGCTTTTTTGAGGATTTCTGCACCGGCATCGAGGAGACGGTTCATTTGAATCTCTATTCTCCGCCGAGCGGTCCGGTTCATGTGATTGATTTAATCGGAGACCTGGGTGGATTTGCTTTTGAGGAATTCGATGCGAAAAAGATTAATACCTTTGCGGATGAACAGAAGGCTCGCTATATCACCTGCTTAAATGCGGATTATTCCGATTATCGTCCGGAGCGTGTGGTGGTTACGGCCAGAGGCAACTGGACCGGTGTGTCCAAGGGCGGACTGATCATCAGTGAAGATCAGTGTAAGACCTTTAGTCATATTGCCATGCCTTACGGATTGTCGGAGGACATCGATGTTCTTTTACGGAAGATTGAGAGCCCGAACATCAATGCCGGATGGGTGGCTATGAGTTCGGATTCCACGAATCTTGTGTGGGGCTTAAGCGAGGGTCGCGATCTGAATGTCGATAAGGTTTTGGTAAGTCACAATCTGGGCGAGACGTTCCAGATTGCCAAGGTGTGGAACTTAAACGGTGAGCCGGTTACGAACGGTCGCATCAAGATTTTTGCAGACCGCGTTACCCCGAATCTTTTCTATGGCTTCGGCGAGCATTCGCAGATTTATGTCAGCACGGATTACGGCGAGAATTTCCGGGAATACGAGCCGGATGACCCCCTTCCGGTATGTGAATTCGGTTTTGTGGACGTTTGGAATAAATGCGAGGTTCGCGGCAACAGCGGTGTTACCGGTGAATTCTATATTGCAATGGATACGAAGGGCCTCTGGAAGATGAATTATCACGAAGAGGAAGATTCGGTAACCATTCGTCGAATTACCGGCGAAAACGACTTTGCATATCGCGTCGGACTTGGTATTATGGAGGGGAAGGATCGCTACATCGGTGAAAAGAAAACCATCTATATTTGCGGTGTCATCGATGATGAATACGGATTCTACAAATCGCATGATGAAGGGGAAACCTGGATTCGCATTAACGACCGGGCCCATTCCTTCGGTGATATCATGTCGATTGACGGAGATTCCAAGGAACCGGGAAGATTTTATCTTGCTACCGGGTCTTTAGGTGTTCTCTACGGAGAACCGAAGCGTTCTTAATACTCAGAATAAGAAGGTTAGACCATGAGCGACATTTTTATTTGCGGACATCGTAATCCGGATTTGGACAGCGTATGCAGTGCATATGCTTACGCGGCCCTTAAGAATAAAATTGATCCCGAAAATCGCTATATTCCTATTCGCTGCGGACATCTGAGCGAGAATACGAAGAAAATTTTTGCGTTTATTGAGATTAATCCACCTGCGTATCGCAAGGATATCTATCCCCGCGTTTCGGATGTGCTCCTTACGACCACGGAGCGTTTGGATGCGGATATGCCCTTGACGGAGGTTGCCCTTTCCTATAAGGATTCGAATCCTTCCGTGATTCCTGTCTACGAAGGAAAACGCTTCTATGGTCTTTTGAGTGTGGATGATATTACCTCTTGGGTGATGAATGAGTTATCGAACCACGGCAATGTGTCGTCGATCCCTAAGATTCGCGATATTATGCGAGAGCAGGAGAAGCCGATTCATGTGGGAGACTTATTTGAAGAGGCCAAGAATAAGCTGTCTTCTTCGAAAAAGCGTGGTCTGGCGGTTTTTGATGACAACGGATATGTGGGCTATGTTACCCGAAGATGTTTCCTGCGTTCTCCCAGAAACAGTGTGATTCTGGTGGATCATAATGAGCCGCGTCAGAGTATTCGCGGAATTGAATCCGCCAATATTGTTGAGATTATCGATCATCATCGCCTCGATGCGGTGAAGACGGACTTGCCGATTTTCATTGATGCGGAGCCCTTAGGTTCCACCTGTACCATTGTCTATCAGATGTTTCTGCGACATCATGTCATGCCGGATCCCGATACCGCGAAGATTCTCTTGACCGGTATTATATCGGATACGTTGATTCTTCGAAGCCCCACCACAACGAAGGTGGATATCTGGTCGGCGGAAGCACTGGCTGCAATCTGTCAGATTGATTTGCAGGATTTCGGTCTTAAGATGTTCGGACATATGGAGGGGCTTAAGACAAGAGATTCCGAAGAGGCGATTTCGGCAGACTTTAAGACCTACAATGAACGAGGTGTGAAATTCGGAATCGGACAGTGTGAGGTAACCACTTTGCATGACTTAAATGATTATGCGGATGTCTATCTGAAGACTTTGGAGGAGATTCGTGTGAAAAATGGGCTGGACTGGTCGGTGCTTATGGTTACGGATGTGCTTCGTGAGCACAGCGTGCTTCTTTGCACGGAGTATCGTTCCAATCATTATCTTCCCTACACAGAGCTTCGGGATGGTATCTATGATATGCCCGGAGTCATGAGCCGTAAAAAACAACTTTTGCCGGAACTTACCAGTTCTCTCGGCGTATAGCGTTAGATTCAATTTGCTTGAAACAATGAGATTTTCCGCATCGGGAAGTCTCATTGTTTTTTTGCGGGAAAAATGCTACAATAAACACATCTGTTGCACACAAAAGTATCCGAAAGGAGAAGTGTATGAATCCTGTTTATCAGAAATTGTTACATTGCTATGACTCCCTCCGTTGCAAGACGGATTTTGTACCGAAGGTTGGCATTGTATTGGGCTCCGGTCTCGGCGATTATGCGAAGAATATTCGTGTGGAATATGAGATTCCTTACTGTGAGATTGAAGGGTTTCCCGTCTCCACGGTACCGGGGCATGCCGGTAAGTTTATTTTCGGTTACCTGAATGAGGTGCCGGTGGTATGCATGAAAGGAAGAGTGCATTACTACGAGGGCTATGATATTCATGATGTGGTCTTACCCACCAGACTTATGAAGCTGATGGGGGTAGAAATTTTATTCCTTACGAATGCGGCCGGAGGGTTGGACCCCACCATGCGTCCGGCGGATTTTATGCTGATTACCGATCATATCGGATGTTTTGCACCCAATCCGTTAATCGGTCCGAACCTTGAGGAACTGGGGACACGTTTCCCGGATATGAGCGAGGTCTATGACCGAAAGCTTACGGCCATGATTCGGGATGTGGCAAAAGAGAACGGGATTGCACTGAAGGAAGGTGCCTATGCCTATATGACCGGTCCCAGCTTTGAGACCCCGGCGGAGATTCGTGCTCTTGGGATTTTGGGAGCGTCTGCGGTGGGAATGAGTACCGTTCCCGAGGCTGTAGCGGCAAGACATGCCGGAATGCGAGTGGTCGGAATCTCCTGTATCTGCAACCTGGCGGCAGGAATGACGAAGAACCCTTTAAGTCATAAAGAGGTTCAGGAAGCGGCAGATTTGGCTGCTCCGAAGTTTGAAGAGCTTGTAACAAAATCTATTCTTAAAATGGCAGAGGAATTATAGTGGACAAAGAATTATTACTTTTGATTGGAATCGTAGCGCTGATTGTTGTTTTTTTCATCGCAAAGGGAATCTACACGAACCGTTTGGCGCAGAAAAATTTCCGGTATACCTTACAGGACAGCTACGGCTCGCTTCCCAAGAAGGAATACAACGAGAAGCAGTATCGCTCGATTCAGACATATTTTCGCAAGACGCCCACGGATAATTCCATTGATGATATTACCTGGAATGATTTAGAGATGGACTTGGAATTCGTACGAATGAATCATACCTATTCCAGTGCCGGAGAGGAATATCTCTATTACCGCCTTCGCAATCCGAAAAAGAGCATCGAAGAACTGAACCATGATGAGGAGGTCATCCGTTATTATACCGAGAATGAAGAGGAGCGCATCAATACCCTTCTTGCTTTTCGCAAGCTTGGCAAGACCGGTAATTACTCCATTTTCGATTATCTGGATTATCTGAAAAATGTCACCGGACGAAGCAATCTTCCCCATATCATGTCTCTTTTGTGGTATGTGGCGAGTATCGGTTTGGTCTTTGTGAACCCGTTCCTGGGCATCGTGGCCTTCTTAGTGGTGCTCATTTATAACATGGCAACCTATGCGAAGATTAAAGGTGAAATTGAGCCCTACTATACCTCGATTCTGTATGTATCGCGTATTGTCAACGCGGTGGATGCGATGAAGAGTACGCCGCCCGAATGCATTTCGGAGAATATGGCCCGCTTAAAAAAGCATCGTAAGCTCTTTGCTCCCATGATGCGCAAAATCGGCTGGCTCAGTACCTCCCAGCAGGACGGAAACCTTTCCAATATCATGTTCATCTACCTGAATATGATGTTCCATATCGATCTTATGATTTTTAACGGAATTGTAGGAAATATCGATAAGCATAAGAACGAGATTCATGAGATGTTAGAAGATCTCGGTTATATTGAGTCCTCCATTGCCATCGCTTATTATCGTGCCAGCTACGAGAATTGGTGCGTACCGGAATTCACGCAGGAGAAGCATTTTGATGCAGAGGAACTGTATCATCCCTATCTGGACGAACCGGTGGCCAATTCGCTGCATTGTAAGCGCGGTGTTCTTTTGACGGGTTCCAATGCATCGGGAAAATCCACCTTCTTAAAAACCGTAGCTTTGAATGCCATCCTTGCACAGACGATTCATACGGTCCATGCAAAAGAGTATTCCTCTTGTCTTTTCCGTATTATGAGTTCCATGTCCCTTCGGGATGATATGGAGAGTGGAGACAGTTATTACATTGTGGAGATTAAGTCGTTAAAGCGTATTCTGGATGCCGTGCGGGAGGACGGGCTTCCGGTGTTGTGCTTTGTGGATGAGGTGCTTCGCGGTACCAACACCGTGGAACGTATTGCAGCCTCCGAGAAGATTTGTGAGTATCTGGAGAGCCGGAATTCCATGTGCTTTGCCGCAACCCATGACATCGAGTTGACGCATCTTTTGGAAGAGCATTTTGACAATTATCATTTTAGTGAAGAGGTGATAGGAAATGACGTGGTCTTTTCCTATAAGCTGAATGCAGGCAGAGCAACGACGCGTAATGCCATTCGTTTGCTTAAGATTATCGGTTTTGACGATTCGATTGTGGAAAGTGCCGAAGCACTTGCCGGTCATTTCGTTAAGGAGGGAAGCTGGACATGAAAGTAACCTTATATTCGGATGGCTCGGCAAGAGGGAATCCGGACGGACCGGGTGGGTTCGGTACGATTCTTCAATATGTGGACTCACACGGTGAGATGCATGAGCGTGAGTATTCGGCGGGCTTTGTGAAGACGACGAACAACCGAATGGAGCTTATGGGCGTAATCACAGGACTGGAAGCCTTAACGAAGCCTTGTGAGGTGACGGTGATTACCGATTCCAAGTATGTTACCGAAGCGTTTAATCAGAACTGGATTGATGGCTGGTTAAAAAAAGGCTGGGTTAATTCTCAGAAGAAGCCTGTTAAGAACATCGACTTGTGGAAACGTCTTCTGCAGGCAAAGGAACCGCATTCCGTTACCTTTGTTTGGGTAAAAGGACATGCGGGGCATCCCGAGAATGAACGCTGCGATAAACTTGCAACAACCGCTGCGGATTCTGAGAATCTTATTGACGATATCGGACTGGATACTGTACAATAATTGGTACAATATATAGAAGTGGAGTGTGATGACACTATGAAGAATTTGACAGAATTTTTGATTTCCTTTCAGGGATATTTATTTATCTTTATCGTATTTGCTCTTGTAATCGTTGGGGCCTGCATTATCGGCATTAAGTCCGCCAAGGCAAAGAACAAAAAGCAGGAAGCCATTGCAAAGGAGCAAGCAGAGGAGATTGTAGATGCCGAAGAGTGAGAATCAGAAAAGTAAACTTTTGATCCTGCTTCGGATGCTTGAGCGTTACACGGATGCCGACCATTGCCTTTCCGCTCAGGAAATCATCGAGCGCCTGGAGACGGAGGGGATCCATGCGGAACGGAAAAGTATCTATGATGATATTAAGGTTTTGCAGGACCTTGGCTATCCGATCGAACTGAAGAAGACCCGTGTGGACGGTGGATATTATCTGAAGAGCCGGGATTTTGCGATTGGTGAGCTGAAACTGATTGCGGATGCAATCTGCGCCTCCCGATATATTACCAAAGACCGTTCCAAGATGCTGGTGGATAAGTTGGAGACTTTGTCCAATGTACATCAGGCCAAGTCCTTAAAGCGTCAGGTTTATGTGCAGAATCGTATTAAAACGCAGAATGAATCCGTTTATGAGAACGCGGATATTATTCATACGGCGATTAATACCGGTAATAAAATTCGATTTCATTATTTTACCTACGGACCCGATAAGTCGGAGGTTCTCCGTAAGGAAGGTGCTTTCTACGTAGTAAGTCCCTGGGCGCTTACGGTAAACGACGATAATTATTATCTGGTTGCCTTCGATTCCGAAGACCACTGCATCAAGCACTATCGCGTTGACAAGATGAAGCATATTGCGCCTGTCGATGAGAAAAGAGAAGGCAAGGAATTCTTCCAGCAGTTTGACACCGGTGATTATACGGCCCATCAGTTCGGAATGTTTGGCGGTCAGGTGGAGCTGGTTACGATTCAGTTTCCGTATTCTCTAATGGGCGTGGTGATTGACCGTTTTGGTAAGGACATTGCCATTCGTCAAAGAGACCCGGAGCATTTTTCCGTTCGTGTTGAAGTTCCGGTTTCCAATCAGTTCTACGGATGGTTGTGCGGATTGGGGGATGATGTGAAGATTCTGATTCCCGAGGCCGTGAAATTAGGGTATCGTGCACACCTGGAGAGTATCCTTAAGAAATCTTAAAAAAACTTAAGAATTTCGCTCTTGTATTGTTGACATCAATAATTAGATATTTTATACTGAATTAGACACAAGATATTGTTCTTGCGTCTAATTTTTTTTCTACATTATGTGGGAATTTTTCGAATATACCGATGCACGATTTTATGCGTCGATGGGGAAGAAATGCGTTAAAATCAAGCTTTTTTGGGGGCTTGAGGGAGGTTATGAATGGCAGCAGAAAACGATAAGAATGTGGATTACTCAAGTCTGTATACGCCACAGAAGGTAGTACGGGTAATTAAGAAGGACGGAACGCTGGAGGATTTTAATGTCCAGAAGGTCATCGATGCGGTAGGAAAAAGTGCCTATCGTGCCCTTACGGAGTTCACGGATGAGGAAAAACGCAAGATCTGTGAGCATGTTATGCGTATGGTGGACGATTCCGGCTTAACCGAGATTCCGATTCCCATGATGCACAATATGGTGGAGAGCGCCCTGGAGGAAGTGAAGCCTATTGTTGCGAAGAGCTACCGTGATTATCGTAACTATAAGCAGGATTTCGTCCGTATGTTGGATGATGTCTATAAGAAGAGCCAGTCGATTATGTATGTCGGGGACAAGGAGAACTCCAATACCGACTCCGCGCTGGTTTCCACCAAGAGAAGCTTAATCTTCAATCAGTTAAACAAGGAACTCTATCAGAAGTTCTTTATGACGACCGAAGAGATTCAGGCTTGTCGTGACGGATATATTTATGTGCATGATATGTCGGCTCGTCGTGATACGATGAACTGTTGTCTTTTTGATGTGAAGAATGTATTAAAGGGCGGCTTTGAGATGGGAAACATCTGGTATAACGAGCCGAAGAGCCTGGATGTTGCATTTGATGTGATCGGAGATATTGTGTTAAGTGCCGCAAGTCAGCAGTACGGCGGTTTCACCGTTCCCGAAGTGGATAAGATTCTTGAGCCTTACGCAGAGAAATCCTACCAGCATTATTTGGATAAATATGCATTGATGGGAGTAGATCCCAAGATTGCGGAGGCGGAAGCGCTTCGCGATGTGAACCGTGAGTTTGAGCAGGGCTTCCAGGGTTGGGAGTATAAGTTTAATACCGTTGCTTCCTCCCGTGGAGATTATCCGTTTATTACCGTTACCGGAGGTCTCGGAACCGGACGTTTTGCGAAGATGAGCAATATTGCCATGCTGAATGTTCGTCGCAAGGGCCAGGGGAAAAAAGACCATCGTAAGCCTGTTCTTTTCCCGAAGATTGTATTCCTGTATGATGAGAATCTTCACGGAAAAGGAAAGGAACTGGAGGATGTGTTTGAGGCCGGTGTTCGTTGTTCCTCTAAGACCATGTATCCGGATTGGCTGTCGCTTACCGGTAAGGGTTACATTGCCAGCATGTATAAGCAGTATGGCAAGGTAATTTCTCCGATGGGTTGTCGTGCGTTCCTTTCGCCCTGGTATGAAAGAGGCGGTATGCATCCTGCCGATGATAAGGATGAGCCTGTATTTGTTGGCCGTTTCAATATTGGTGCCGTATCCTTACATCTTCCCATGATTTTGGCAAAGGCCCGTCATGAGAGTAAGGATTTCTATGAAGTTCTGGATTATTATCTGCAGTTGATTCGTCAGCTTCATATTCGTACCTATGCTTATTTGGGCGAGATGAGAGCTTCTACGAACCCTCTTGCCTATTGTGAGGGTGGATTCTTGGGTGGTCATCTGGGGCTTCACGATAAGATTAAGCCGATTCTGAAGGCAGCGACCGCTTCCTTCGGAATTACTGCACTGAATGAACTTCAGATGCTCTATAACGGAAAATCTCTTGTGCAGGACGGTGCGTTTGCATTGGAGGTAATGGAGCATATCAATGAGATGGTATCGAAGTTCAAAGAGGAAGACGGGAATCTTTATGCGATCTACGGAACTCCCGCGGAGAACCTTTGCGGTCTTCAGATTAAGCAGTTCCGTAAAAAATACGGTATCATTGAAGGCGTGTCCGATCGTGAATATGTATCGAACTCCTTCCATTGTCATGTAAGTGAAGACATTACTCCAATCCAGAAACAGGATCTGGAGGGTCGTTTCTGGGAGCTTGCCAACGGCGGTAAGATTCAGTATGTGAAGTATCCCATTGATTACAATGCCGATGCGGTTCGCACACTGATTCGTCGTGCCATGGGGTTAGGCTACTACGAAGGCGTGAACCTTTCCCTGGCTTATTGCGATGATTGCGGACATGAGGAGCTGGAGATGGATGTATGTCCCGTATGCGGGTCGAAGAATCTGACGAAGATTGACCGCATGAACGGATATCTGTCTTATTCCCGTGTGCATGGGGATACCAGACTGAACGAAGCGAAGATGGCTGAGATTGCGGAAAGGAAGAGCATGTAATTATGAGATATCATAATATTACCAAGGATGACATGCGAAACGGCGATGGCCTTCGTGTGGTTCTCTGGGTGGCCGGATGCTCTCATTGCTGCAAAGAATGTCAGAATCCGATTACCTGGGATCCCAACGGTGGTTTGGAATTTGATGAGGCTGCCAAGCAGGAGATTTTTGAACAGCTCAATCAAGAATATATTTCCGGCATTACTTTTTCCGGAGGAGATCCGTTGCATTCTGCGAATCGCAAGGAGGTCGGAAGACTGATTGCCGAGATCCGTGAGAAGTATCCGGATAAGACCATCTGGTTGTATACCGGTTCCGATTGGGATGAGATCTATCATTATCCTATGATGCAGGACATTGATGTGGTCGTGGACGGTGAATTCATCCTTGAGAAGCGTGACGTGACGCTTCGTTGGAAGGGAAGCTCCAATCAGCGCGTGATTGATGTACAGAAAACGCTTCGAACGACAGACCCTGCAACCCCAGTTTTACATTGTCCGGATCATTAAAAAGAATGGAGTAGAAATGAAACGAGTAGCTGCTTTTGAAAAGGTTAGTTTTGAACAGTACAAGAAGGATTTCTTAGATACGTTTCCTACCTATGAGGAGAATGAGGTACAGGGAATCTATGATTCGATTAAGATGCCGTGTCGTGCAACAATCGGTTCGGCCGGTTATGATTTCTATATGCCGGTGACCGTGAATCTTGCACCCGGAGAGACTGCCAAGATTCCGACCGGTATTCGTGTACGTATCGAGGATGGATGGGTATTGAAACTCTATCCCCGTTCCGGACTCGGATTTAAATATCGCCTTCAGTTAAACAATACCGTGGGCATTATTGACAGCGATTACTACGGCTCCGATAACGAAGGTCATATTTTTGCGAAGGTAACCAATGATACAAACGAGAATAAACCGGTTCAGTTAGAGGCGGGAAAAGGCTTCATGCAGGGGATTTTTGTGGAATACGGAATTACCTTTGATGATGAAGTTACCGATGAAAGAAACGGAGGCTTCGGCTCTACGACAAAATAGTTTTCATTGGCCCATGGACAGTGGAATTGTACTTGTTTCCTTACGCCATCTGTGAGATAATAGAACTTGCATGTGAACAATCTGTTTTCATGCAAGTTTATTTTTTGGTTAAGTTTGGGAGGAATCGATATGTCGATGCGAGGAATTGATACTCAGGTTCGTAAGGTTCGTCGAAGAATCTTTCGTGAGGTTGCCTCTATTGCATATAATTCATCGAATCTGATTGACGACATGGAGGCACTTCCTTATCGTCTGGTGAATTCCGATGAGTCTCAGTACTGGGAGAGTATCTATCGTGAGAGAGCGGTTGTGCGTGAGCGTACCCGTCTGGCCATGGGGATGAGTCTTCGACCTGAGAATGCACCGGCTCATGTAAGCCAGGGAGTGGAGGAGAGTAACATTGCCGAGAAATATTATGAGCCGCCTCTTATGCAGGTCATTCCCTCCGCTTGTAATGCCTGTCCGGAGAATAATTATTTCGTAACGGAGCGTTGCATGGGGTGTCTGGCACATCCCTGTCGAGAGGTTTGTCCCGTTGGTGCGATTACCATGGTGAATCGCAAAAGCTATATCGATCAGTCCAAATGTATTCATTGCGGAAAATGTAAATCCGTATGCCCTTATGATGCAATTTCGCATCAGGTTCGTCCCTGTATGGCGGCCTGCGGTGTCGGAGCCATTGAGAGCGGTAAGTACGGTCGTGCACAGATTAACGAGGAGAAATGTGTCTCCTGCGGTATGTGTATGGTAAGCTGTCCTTTTGGTGCCATTGCGGATAAATCTCAGATTTTCCAACTGATTCGTGCCATTCAGTCCGGCAAGGAGATTGTTGCACAGATTGCACCGTCCTTTGTGGGTCAGTTCGGCAAAAAAGTAACTCCCGAGATGTTTAAGACTGCATTAAAACAGTTGGGCTTCCGTGAGGTCTATGAGACAGCCATCGGTGCCGATATGGGCGCTATGGCGGAAGCAAAGCACTATGTGGAGAAGGTAGCCTCCGGAGAACAGGATTTCCTGTTGACCTCCTGTTGCCCTTCCTGGTCGGTTATGGCGAAGAAACTTTTCCCGGAGACGATTTCCAGTATCTCCAATGAGTTAACGCCCATGGTGGCTACGGCCCGTAAGATTAAAGAGGAGCATCCGGATGCTCAGGTGGTATTTATCGGACCTTGCGCATCCAAGAAACTGGAAGCATCCCGTCGAACCGTTCGATCCGATGTAGATTTTGTTATTACCTTTGAAGAATTGGCCGGCATGTTTGAAGCCAAAGGACTGTTCATAGAAGAAATCGAGGCCATGGATACGCTGGAGGATGCAACCGCTGCCGGACGTGGTTACGGTATAGCGGGCGGTGTTGCGCAGGCAATCGAAGAGTGTATCAATCAATATTATCCCGGTACAGAGGTGCATATCGAGCATGCCGAGAGCCTGTCCGAGTGTAAAAAAGCATTGTTGCTTGCCAAAGCCGGACGTATGAAGGGCTGTCTCATTGAGGGTATGGCTTGCCCCGGAGGTTGTGTTGCCGGCGCAGGAACCAATATTGCCATCGATCAGGCAACCAAAGAATTGTTAAAATTCAAGGAGAATACTCCTGTTAAGATTCCCACGAAGGAGGAAGCATAGAAATGAAAATCAGAACCAGATACGCACCTTCCCCGACCGGAAGAATGCATGTAGGTAATCTTCGTACGGCATTGTACGAATTTTTGGTAGCGAAGCATGAGGGCGGTGATTTTGTATTACGTATTGAGGATACCGACCAGGAACGTTATGTAGAAGGTGCTGTGGATATTATCTATCGTACCTTAGAGAAAACCGGACTGATTCATGACGAAGGTCCCGACAAGGATAAGGGCTGCGGTCCTTATGTACAGAGTGACCGTCAGAAGAGTGGCCTTTATATGGAATATGCGAAGAAACTTGTCGATAAGGGCGAGGCGTATTATTGTTTCTGCGATAAGGAACGTCTGGCAACTCTGAACCAGGTAATTGACGGTAAGGAGATCTGCATTTACGATAAGCATTGCCTGGGCCTTAGCAAGGAAGAGGTTGAGAAAAATCTGGCAGAGGGGAAGCCCTTCGTTATTCGTCAGAATAATCCGAATACCGGTAAGACTTCCTTCCATGATGATCTCTACGGAGATATTGAAGTGGACAACGCAGAGCTGGATGACATGATTCTGATGAAGTCCGACGGATTCCCTACCTACAACTTTGCAAACGTTGTAGACGACCATTTGATGGGAATTACCCATGTGGTTCGCGGAAATGAGTATTTGTCCTCCACCCCGAAGTACAATCGTCTCTATGAGGCTTTTGGATGGGAGATTCCAACCTATATTCATTGTCCGTTGATTACTGATGAGGATCACAAAAAATTATCTAAACGTTGCGGTCATTCCTCCTACGAGGATCTGCTGGAACAGGGCTTTTTGTCCGAAGCGATTGTTAACTTCGTAGCTCTTCTTGGTTGGAGTCCGGAAGATAACCGCGAGATCTTTACCCTGGATGAGCTGATTGAGGCCTTCAATTACCATCATATCTCCAAAAGTCCTGCCGTGTTTGATTACACGAAGTTAAAGTGGATGAACGGGGAATACATTAAGGCAATGGATTTTGATGCATTCTATGAGATGGCACTTCCCTACATTCAGGATGTGATTAAGAAACCTTACGACCTGAAGAAGATTGCCAATATGGTGAAGACCCGTATTGAAGTATTCCCTGATATTGCAGATCATATCGACTTCTTCGAAGCGGTTCCGGAATATGATGTAGAGATGTATACCCATAAAAAGATGAAGACGGATGCGACTTCTTCCTTGAAGGTTTTGCAGGAGATCCTTCCGATTCTGGAAGTACAGGAGGATTACTCCAATGACGCTCTCTACGCATCCATTTCGGAGTATGTTGCAAAGAATGAATATAAGAACGGTTACGTATTATGGCCTATTCGTACCGCGGTATCCGGTAAGCAGATGACACCTGCCGGTGCTACGGAGATTATGGAAGTCTTAGGCAAGGAAGAATCTCTTGCCCGCATTAAGAACGCGATTGTCAAACTTCAGGCATAATTCTTATGATTGTGGGTGTCTTCGCCAGGAGACGAACCCCGAACAATATGAGGCGATTACTCACGAATCCGGCCCCTGCATGGTTTTAGCAGGGCCGGGTTCCGGTAAAACCTTTGTCATCACCAAGCATGTCCTTTTTCTGATTCAATCTCTTTTGATTTCCCCAAGTCGAATTCTTGTGATTACATTTACCAATGCTGCCGCAAATGAGATGCGAGAGCGTTTTCTTCGTATGTGCGATGCCAAGGTGCATTTTTGCACCATCCATTCTCTTTGTTTACATCTGATTAATTTGCAATGTCCGGATCAACCCTATCAATATCTGTCGGAGGAAGCGGAAACAAACATTCTTTTGCAGCTTGCAATGGATCTCTATCCGAAGGAATTTCGGCGGGAGGATGCGCCAATGCTTCGCCGGGCCATCCGGGAGGATATCAGCCAAAAGGACCCGATTTATCATACACTCGCCCGGGAACTTGCAAAATATAAGCAGGACAGACGTTTGGCTACCTTTTCCGATATGGAAAGTCTGGCACATGAAACCCTTTCTTCTTTTCCTTTTCTCTACGATCACATTCTGATTGATGAATTCCAGGATATGAACCAAAAACAATATGAAATTGTTCGCAGATTACTTCCGAAGCCCTATTCGTTTTTTGCGGTAGGGGACCGCCGATAGAACAAAGTAATACAAATCAACGATTTCAATAAAGCCCGTAAAATGGGCGTTTGTGGGCATTATGCCTATTCTTATTATTGCCTAAACAAAGGCAATTCATGCCACTTCTGGCATTAGTTTCACGATAACAATATAAAAATGAAACCCCTTAAAAGGGAGTAATAGTTAAAAAGTATAATCGTTAAAAGGTAAAGGAGGCTTTGAATGATTAAAAAGATTAGAAAGCATAAGGTATATGACACCTATCAGAATGGCTCATATACGGCCCAGATAAGGCTTCAAGGTAAATGGGTAGAGGAGTTGGGTTTTAAGCCTGGAGATGAGCTTAAAATCAAGTGCTCTGAAGGTAAGATAGTTATTGTAAAAAATAGTGAAAAAGATTGATATTCGGCGGACGTGCGCTTATAATAGATTATGTATCATTATGTCTATATTTGAGGATGAATTTATGGATTTTATGACAATTAAAGAAGCAGCTGAAAAGTGGGGATTATCAGAGCGCAGAGTTCAGACAATGTGCAGTGAGGGTATGATCGACGGCGTTATGAAATTTGGTGTTTCATGGGCCATTCCTAAAGATGCAGTGAGACCGGTTGATCATAGAATTAAGTCTGGGAAGTATGTAAAGTCCTGATTATTGGACTTGAATTTTGATACAGTTATATTATCCCAAATTGGAGGTGCCTGAATGAGCACAGAAAATACAACCAGCCAAGATTTATATTCGCACTTATTTGAGGCTTGTAATATATTAAGAGGTCCTATTAACCAGGATGAATATAAAAGTTATGTGACGCCTATTTTATTTTTTAAGCGTCTATCTGATGTTTATGATGAAGAGACACAGATCGCATTGGATGAATCTGATGGTGATGAAGAATATGCATCATTTCCAGAGAATCATAGTTTTATTATTCCGGATGGATGTCATTGGAATGATGTTCGTGAGGTAAGTGAGAATGTGGGTACAGCTATTGTCAATGCTATGTACGGAATTGAGCGTGCTAATCCTGATACATTGTCAGGTGTATTTAGCAGCTTTGATGATGCCAACTGGACTGATAAAACAAAACTAAATGATGAACGCCTTAAGAACCTTGTTGAACATATGTCTGAGATACAGGTTGGTAACAATGATTATTCAGCTGATGTAATGGGAGATGCTTATGAATATCTCATCAAGAAGTTTGCTGACTTATCAAAAAAGAATGCGGGTGAATTCTATACACCAAGAACAATTGTTAAGCTTCTTGTAATGCTAATGGATCCTAAAGCAGGTGAAACAGTATACGATCCTGCATGTGGAACCGGTGGTATGCTTATTGAAGCTATCAGACACATGAATAACGATAAGCTCGCTTATGGAAAGATTTATGGTCAGGAAAAAAATCTATCTACATCAGCTATTGCAAGAATGAACCTGTTTTTACATGGCGGTAGAGATTTTAAGATTTCTCAAGGTGATACCCTACGGAGCCCTAACTATATTAATGCAGGTCAATTACAACAGTTTGATTGTGTAATTGCTAATCCACCATTTGGATTAAAGAACTGGGGCGCAGCTGCTTTTGAGACAGATATGTATGGTCGTAATATATGGGGGTGCCCTTCTGATTCTAATGCTGATTATGCTTGGTTACAGCATATGATTAAATCTATGAACCCTGCGACAGGGAGGGTTGCTGTTGTCATGCCACAAGGTGTTTTATTCCACGGTGGTAAAGAAGGTGAAATAAGAAAACAGATTATCGAATCAGATAAATTAGAATGCATTATTGCTCTTGTAGGTGGTGTATTTTATGGAGCCGGTGTATCTGCATGCTTGTTGCTTATGAATAATAATAAAGTTCCAGAACATAAGAATAAGATTTGTATGATTGATGCTTCTGAAATATATACTCCTGCTCGTGCTCAGAACTATATGTCTGAGGATGATATTCAGATTGTATTTAATCTTTTTTCAAACTATACAGATATTGAAGAGCGAGTAAAAATTGTTGATTTAAATGCTATCCGTGATAAGGATTATACACTTGCTGTTAACACATATATCGATAAAAAGAAACAAGATCTAAAATCTCCACAAGTGGTTAAAGAAGAATACTTTACAGCTTTGCAGGAAGTGAGAGATGCTGAGGATACTCTTATCGATTTACTAGTGAAGGGAGGATATGTAAATGAGTAATCGTATCTCGATAGATGAACTTGAATCATACCTCTGGGGCTCAGCAAACTTATTAAGAACCAATATAGATGCAGGGGCATATAAGCAGTACATATTTCCATTACTATTTTTTAAGAGAATATGCGATGTTTATGATGAAGAATGTGAAAAAATATTAATCGAATTTGATGGAGATGAAAGTGCTCTTGAATGGGAAGAAAATCATCTGTTTATGGTTCCTAAAGGTTCGCATTGGAATGATGTGCGTTCTTTACCAGAAAACATAGGAGCGGCCCTTGTAGATGCATTTGCGAAGATACAGAATGCTAATGCCGAAAAACTCCAAGGTATATTTGGTGATGCTGCTTGGACTAATAAGAATAGACTTCCTGATAAATTGCTTAAAGACTTGATCGAACATTTTAGCTCTAAAACATTATCATTAGCTAATTGCCCAGAGGATGAACTGGGACAGGGATATGAATATCTTATTAAAAAGTTCGCAGATGATAGTGGACATACAGCACAAGAATTTTATACGAATCGTACGGTTGTACATCTTATGACTGAAATATTAAAACCACAATCAGGTGAAAGTATATATGATCCTACATGTGGTTCTGCAGGTATGCTTATTTCTGCGATTGCTTATCTTAAAGAAAAAGGTGAAGAATGGCGTAATGTTAGCGCTTATGGACAGGAGATTAATGCACTTACATCGGCAATTGGTAGAATGAATTTATTTCTTCATGGTGTAAAGGATTTTGATATTGTTAATGATGATACACTCGCTAGACCTGCGTTTATAGAAAATGGACAGCTAAAGCAGTTTGATTTATGTCTTGCAAATCCGCCATATTCAATAAGTCAATGGGATAGAGACGCATTTTCAGCAGATAAGTATGGCCGCAATTTCTTAGGTGTTCCGCCACAGGGACGTGCAGATTATGCATTTTTGCAGCATATATTAAAGAGTCTAAAACCAGTGACAGGTAGGTGTTGTATTTTGTTTCCACATGGAGTTCTTTTTAGAAATGAAGAGAAGGATATGCGTGAGAAACTTATTCGAGAAGACTGGATAGAATGTGTTATAGGCTTGGGAAAAGGCTTATTTTATAATTCTCCAATGGAATCTTGTATCGTGATTGGTAGGTCTGAAAAAACTTCTTCTCGTAAAGGAAAGATAAAATTTATAAAAGCAACTTCGTTAATCACTAAGTCAGGAGCCAATAATTATCTATCAGATGAGCAGATCAAAAAAATATCTACAGCTTATAATAATGATGATGATATTGAAGGGTTTTCAGTCTCAGTAGACTATGAAACATTAAAAAAGAATGAGTTTTCACTTAATATTCCGCTTTATGTAATTGAGAAAACCGACAATAGCGAAATTGAACAGACGAATTTTGATGTTGTTCTAAAAGAGTGGTTTACTTCATCTCTACGCACTAGAGATGAATACGATATCTTATCTGCGCTTCTAAAGGAGGATGCATAATGGCAATAATGAAATTTGAAGATTTTGCTATAAATAAAACACAAAAAGCAAAGCCTACAGAAGCGGATATGAGTACTTATATTGGTTTGGAACATTTGGATTCAGGTTCATTAACAGTTTCAAGATGGGGAAGCGATGTACCTATAAAAGGCGATAAATTAGTAATGCATAAAGGAGATGTTCTTTTAGGTAAGAGAAATGCATACCTTAGAAGAGCAGCTATTTGTCCTCATGATGGGTTATTCTCTGCTCATGGCATGGTTCTTAATCCTAAAGAGGATGTAATGGATCCCGGATTCTTTCCATTTTTTATTTGTTCAGATTATTTTTTTGATGAGGCAATTAGAATTTCTGTTGGTTCACTTTCACCAACTATAAACTGGAAGGACTTAGCAAAGTTAGAATTTGATATTCCGAGTCTTGAAAAACAACGTGAGCTTGCAACAATACTTCGTGCAATATATGAAACAAAGGAAGCATATAAAAAGTTACTATTAAAAACAACTGATTTGGTTAAATCACAATTCGTTGAGTTGTTTGGTGATTATAAAGTAAATAGTAAGGGTTGGCCAATAAGTCCTTTTAATGATTTTGCTAAAATTGATGCTAATATGACAACAGATTATGAATTTTATGCTGACTATCCTCATATTGGCATTGATAGTATAGAAAAGGACACCGGCGTTTTATCAGGATATCGTACTGTAAAAGAAGATAATGTTATCAGTGGAAAGTATATATTTACACCAGAGCACATTATATATAGCAAGATTAGACCGAACCTTAATAAGGTTGCATTACCAGAATTCAAAGGTGTGTGTTCAGCAGATGCATACCCGATAATGCCGAATGCAGTAAACTGTAACAGAATATATTTGGCTGTTCTTATGCGGTCGGAATTCTTTTTGGATTACATCTTAGGATTTAGCGCAAGGTCTAACATGCCTAAAGTTAATAGAAAACAAGTGGAAGGATTTAAAGCTCCATTGCCACCTTTGGAGTTGCAGGATAAATTCGCTACATTCTATAGACAGAGTGATAAATCAAAACTTGCACTGAAGGAAAATATTGATAAATTAGAAGCATTATCAAAGAAAATATTGGTTGATAATTTAGGGTAATAAAAGGAGGCATCTTATGCTAAATGAAGATACCTTAGAACAAATGTTAATAACGATACTTCAGAAGAATGGATGGACATATATTCCGGCTGATAGTATGCCAAGGAAAGACTCAGAGGTAATGGTTGAGTCGATGGTTAAAGATGCACTTATTCGTCTTAATCCTGAAATTGCCGAGGAACCATCTAGAGCAGATGAAGTTATCTATAAGCTTCGTTCATTAATATTGTCTGTGCAGCCGCATAATCTCATTGCACAGAATGAAATGTTCAAGAAGCTAGTATTTGAGGAAAATTCTTTCCCATTTGGTAAAGATGGACGAATGGTACCGATTAGATTTTTCGGTACAATGACTAAGGAAAATCTAGCAAAGAATGAATATGTAGTGACAAAACAGTGGTGTTTCCCTATGAAAGAAGGTGGAAAACGACTGGATCTTGTGCTACTTGTAAATGGATTTCCGCTTGTAATTGGTGAACTAAAGACTCCATTTAGAAATGCGATTACATGGCTTGATGGTGCTAAAGATATTTCAGATTATGAAAAGAGCATTCCACAGATGTTTGTCACTAATGTATTTAATTTTTCATCAGAGGGAAAATGTTATAGATATGGTTCTGTAAATATGCCTGTAGATATGTGGGGACCTTGGCATACACCTGATGATAAAACAGAGGGAACACTTGTATCTGTTCAAAAAAGCATTGTGGATATGATTACACCAGAAAAGGTTATGGATATATTCCAGTTCTTTACAATGTTTGCAACAGATAAAAAGTATCGTAAATATAAGATTATTTGTCGCTATCAACAGTATGAAGGTGCAAACTTAATCGTTGATCGTGTTAAAGCTGGTTATCCTAAGAAAGGTCTTATTTGGCATTTTCAGGGTTCTGGTAAATCACTACTTATGGTGTTTGCTGCAAATAAATTACGAATGATTCCAGAGCTTAAGAATCCAACTGTAGTTATTGTTGATGACCGTATTGATTTGGAAACTCAGATTACAGCAACATTTAATGCATCTGATATTCCGAATATGGCTGCAGCTAGAACAAAGGAAGAACTGATTAAGTTCTTTGAGAATAAGACGAAGAAGATTCTTATTACAACCATATTCAGATTTGGTGATGTAGATAGGTGTTTAAATGATAGTGAAAATATTATCCTTATGGTGGATGAAGCCCATAGAACTCAAGAAGGTGATTTAGGTGAGAAGATGCGTACTGCGCTTCCTAATGCATTCTTCTTTGGATTAACAGGTACACCAATTAATCGTTTGGATAAAAACACATTTAGAACTTTTGGTGCCGTAGAAGATAAGAGCGGATATATGAGTAAGTATTCTTTCTCTGACTCAATTAGAGATGGTGCGACTCTTCCACTTAACTTTGAAGCTGTACCTGTTGAACTCCATATTGATAAAGAACGTATCAATGAAGAGTTTGAGAAAATGACAGAGGACCTTAATGAAGAGGATAAGAATGAGCTTTCACGCCGTGTGAATATGAAGGCCATTATGTATGATAGAAAGCGTATCCGTAAGGTTTGTGAACATATTGCGAAGCATTACAAGGAAAAAATCGAGCCAAATGGATATAAAGGTCAGGTTGTAGTATATGATAGGGAATGCTGTCTTATGTACAAAGAGGAGCTTGATGATTTATTAGGACCGGAAGCAACTACTATTGTAATGGATACTAATAATGATAAAGCTGATCGTTATAAAGCCTATAGGCGTGATAGGGATGAAGAAGCTAAGTTGTTGGATTATTTTAGAGATCCAAAGAGTCCATTGAAACTGGTTATTGTAACCGCAAAACTTCTTACAGGATTTGACGCTCCAATTCTTCAGGCAATGTATCTTGATAAGCCTATGAAAGACCATAATTTATTACAGGCAATATGTCGTACTAACAGAACATATGATACAGGTAAGACATTTGGATTGATAGTAGATTACATTGGTATATTTGATAATGTTGCAAATGCTCTTAATTTTGATGAAGAAGGCATGAAGAAGGTTATTGTTAATATAGAGGAAGTTAAGAAGAAGCTTCCAGCATTGATGACAACTTGTCTGGAGTACTTTATAGGTGTTGATCGGACTATAGAAGGTTGGGAAGGTCTTATGGCTGCTCAGGAATGTATCCCGACTGATGACGATAAAGATAAATTCGGTGCAGATTTTAGAGTGCTTGTTAGAGCGTGGGAAGCATTATCACCTGATCCATTTTTAACACAATATAAAGAAGATTATAAATGGCTTGCTAAGGTGTATGAGTCGGTAAGGCCAACAGATAATAGGGGCGCCCTTGTTTGGGCGGCATTCGGTGCAAAAACAATGGAGCTGGTTCATCAGAATATTATTGTAGGTGATGCTGATGATACTCAGGAAATAATCCAGATGGATGCGGATCTTATTGATGATTTTATTAAGGCTCAGAAAGATATTAAAAAAACAACCATGAAGGTTGAAATTAACCTGGTAGCATTAATTCAGGCTCATTCGAAGGATCCTAAATATATTGAACTCGGTGAGAAACTTGAAAAATTAAGGGATCAACATAAGCAAGGTCTTATGGGAAGTATTGAATTCCTAAAAATGTTACTTGCTCTTGCACGAGAAGCTGCTATGGCAGAAAAGGCAGTGGTTCCAGAAGAAGAAATTGACAAAGGAAAAGCTGCACTTACAGACCTTTTTAATGGAGTACGAAATGATAGTACACCTGTAATTGTAGAACGAATAGTTAATGATATTGATGGTATTGTTAAAATCGTGCGATTTGATGGCTGGCAGGGAACTACTGAAGGTAAAAAAGAAGTAATGAAGGCTTTAAGAAGTATCATTTGGATTAAGTATAAGATAAAGGATCAGGATGTATTTGATAAAGCTTACAGTTATATAGAACAGTATTATTAAGCAATATTAAAATATGATGTATTGCAAAGCGCTCCCATAATAGGGAGCGCCTCTGTGATATTAGGCATTATACTTTTTTACGAATGCTTCAAGTGCTTTGTCTACTTTGTCAAGATATACATAACCTTGGGATTTCTTTTTTCCTAATTCTTCGAAGATTTCCTTTTTGTCGTATCCTGATAATCTTAGTTCTACCACACGAGCGAAGCCAGGATCTAGTTCTGTAAGATATTTAAAAAGATCTACAAGCTCCATCTTTGAAGCAACAATATCATCTGGTGTTGTAGAAGTAGCAGGTTCATTACCTGATTCTTCATTTAAATCATCAAGAGATACAGGAATATATTTTTTCTGTTCATCTGTTCTAGTGCGATAATCATTTAGAAAATCGTTGATGTCCTGCCAAAACATCTTCATGTATGATTCTGCAGCTGCTTCAGGAATGATAGTGTAGATAACAGGAAATGCGACACCGGCCATATTCCAGGTTCTGTAATTGTCTGCGCTGATACCGAAGTCTTTTAGAGCTTCCCATGTAAGTCTCATGGGAACAAGAGTTTCACCCTCCTTTACAGGAGTGTTGTTGTAAGATACGTGATTTTTACTGTAGTTGACCATTATTGTCCTCCGTTGTCATGGCGAAACGGAGACGTAATGGCTGCCAATTTTTGGCAATAACTGACCACCCGAAAAGGAGTACTCCGTTTCAGTTAGTGGTCAGCCATTCCAGCGGCCGACTACTTGATATATGTTGATTCAGGCTCTGGAATTATCCGTGATCAACTCGGATAAACCTGTTTCAACTGTTTACATGAAGAACTTCAAGTTTTGATAGTTTTTTGTAAAGAGTGATTTTGAGTTTTTATAGTTTTTATAGTTTTTGGAGGAAAAAATGTCTGAATTTGCTGAAGAAAAAAGACTATGTGGTGGTATTTTTTATGATTTGATGCTATTAGCCAGACGTCAAAGAACAAGAAAGAAAAGTAGATTTGATGGTATTTCTGATGGATTATCCGATGTAAATTGTTTTACACAAATGGTTAAGTGCTTTTATCCAGAATTCAAAGAGCCTAAAGTAAACACATATGCACAGCATATTTCTGCGTATAAAAAATGCGAAAAATCTACTGGAAGTTATTTTCATTTCAATAATGCAACTGCTGTTAATGCTTTTGATGCAAAAGTAAAAACTGACTATGTATACGCAATTAATAGAATGTCTAAATTATTGGAATATATTGTCGATTTTGGCGCTTATGGTGAATTTTTAGTTAAAGCTTTATTAGAAGTTATTAGCGATGATAGCTCTATTCTTGATGACGATGTTTTTTATGCTGGCAAAGAGGGAGAAGCAATTACAAAAAAAGAACTTCTTAATGCAAATGAACTTTGTTATCAAAATTTTATGCTTGGAGTATTTCATTTTGTTTTAACAAAAAGACAGGATAATACTGTAGGTAAAGATACATTTTCAAGCTTATACAGAAGTGAGAATCCTGGTGCGCCTTATGAGTATGTTGGAAACATTGGTGAAAGTTATAAGAATATTACACTAACTGTATATGACTATGTAGAGTCTGAAGAAAATCAAAAAACAGAGATTTACCATCTGATAGATAATGAAAAATATTCAGACTATTTTGAAAGAGCTACTGATAGATATGCAACATTAAAGACTCTGTTATATGCGGATCACCCAAGACCTTTTTATGATTTTTATGTTGAAAATAACATACGTAGTAAATCTATGAAACAGAATGGTGAGCCAACGCCATTTAGAAGACTTATTGTTGGTGCAAATGTTGAAAAATTGACCTCAAGATTTCATTATTTCATCATATGTGGAACAGGTGGACTAGGAAAATCGATGATGATGCGGCATCTGTTTTTGGATGCTATAAATAATTATGATGAACTGCATTATATTCCCGTTTTTATTCCTTTGAAAGACTATGATGATACTTATGAAACGCTCTTTGATTATGTATATGCTAAATTTGCAAGTATTGGAGCTGATATAAAAGATGAACAGCTAAAAGCGGAATTGATAGCGGGAAATGTGTTGCTACTGTTCGATGGATTTGATGAACTTAATTCTGCATATATTAGTAAATTTGAGCAAGACATGGAGTATTTTTCTAATAGATATAGAAGAAATATTTTTGTAATGTCCTCAAGACCTAATGACTCTTTTGTTTCTTTTAATAGGTTTACTGTACTTGAACTGCTACCTTTTACAAAAGAACAAGGATTAGAGCTTATTGATAAATTGGATTTCAGACCAGATGAACCTGATATTAGATTAAAATTCAGGAAGGAACTGGATAATTATTTGTATTATTCTCATCGAGAGTTCACTGAAAATCCGTTGCTGCTTACAATTATGTTAATGACATATGAACAATTTGCAGAAGTACCATCGAAAATGCACATTTTCTATCATGAGGCATATATGGCGCTTGCACAAAAACATGATGCTAGTAAAGGTGCATATAAAAGAACTCTTAAAACGGGACTTTCAGCAGATAGATTTGCTGATTATTTTGCAGAATTTTGTGCTAGAACATACCATGATCAAAAGTATGAGCTTACCTATGAAGAAATGGAACGTTATTTTGGCGCATTAAAAGAACGTGAAAGGTTTGCAAATGAATATACGATTACAGCATCGGATTTTATACATGATTTAGTTGCTAATATGTGCCTTATGTTTTATGAAGGAGGTTCATACCATTTTACGCATAGATCATTTCAGGAATTTTTCTGTGCTCTTTTCTTCTCAAAGCAGAAAGATAGAACCCTTAAAGGTATAGGCGATTTCTTTGAAATGAAAAGACGTGCATTTGGTGATAAAACATTTAGTATGCTATATGATATGATTCCCGATAAAGTGGATGAATATATTATATTGCCGTATTTGGAAGATTTTTATTCAAAATATACATCACCAACTGGATATAGAGATTTCTTATTGAGAATGTATGGATACTTGTATTATGAAGATGGTAATACAGAAGATGTTCCATTTTCGAATAGACCTAATTCATACCTATTTAATTTTATAGCGCTTAAAAATGGTTTTAAGCAAGACGTTAGTGAGTTAGAGCATCCATTTTATGAAGATTTTGTTGACGATGAATATGTATATATAGTTGAGAAGGATGACTCTGACAATGATGAACCTCCTTATGATGGTATAGTAAAAAAATCTATGCTTGATGATGAAAAAATAAGTCGGCTAGAGGTTATTGATACAACAGGATATATGATGTCAATTGATTTGGATCATTTGTATTCTAATGTTGAAGATTATCCTGATCTGATTGAATTTATTGAAAAGGATGATTATCCTTTAAGAATCGAATTTGAAAGAGCTATAAAATATTATAAAGATTTAAAAAAGAAGATAGAGTCGAGTGGACCAGATTTATTTGATATGTTTTAAGATAAATACACCGTCAGAGTTAATAGCTCCGGCGGTGTATTATTTTAATCCTTTTTATAAAATTCTGTTTCATATCCATCAGCTCTAAGGAGTATATCTGACATCCATTCAGGACTTTTGCCCATGATGCTACAGATGGTATCGAGGCTGGTTTCAACAGGACATTCTATAATTAATTCATCATGTACATGGCCACAAATTAGGCTATTTTTAAGATTACGCATTGCATAGCATAAAATGTCTCTGCTTATAGCCTGGACGATATTTTCTACAAATTTAGGACCATAGCTTTCGATGCGTTCCCATTTTTTAGTGGATCCGACACCTTCGTAATTAACAGATTCACCACCGAACTGATTCTCACCCATTTTAGGTTTAACATAGGAGAGTTGTCTGCCAGAAGGTAATGTAATAAAAAGCATAGCGCTTTTATACTCAAATACAATTCCGTGTGTTTTAGTTTTAGTGCGTTCTTTTATAGCTGTTTTAACAGCTGAATCAACATCCCACCAAAACTGTACAATATTAGGATTAGCAGCACGCCAAGCATCTACTAGAGGCTGTAATTCTTCTTCGGTCAATCCCATATCTAAAGCACCCATTGCTTTTAGCGCACCGCAGCTTCCACCGTAACCTAGTGCTAACTCAGCGATTTTTCCTTTTTGCCTTAAGTGGGAATTAATACCATGCTTTTCAACAGGAACACCAAACATTTGTGATGCTGATGCGCAATAGATATCATCCCCTTTGGCAAATACCTCTGAACGCCATTTTTCATTAGCAAGAAAACTTAAAACTCTGGCTTCTATAGCGGCATAGTCACTTACAATGAATTTGTATCCTGGTCTTGGAATAAATGCTGTACGTATAAGCTGGGAGAGAACATCGGGAATATTATCATATAAGACATTCAACATATCATAATCGCCAGACTTAACAATGAACCTTGCTTCCGTTAAATCATTCATATGATTTTGTGGAAGGTTCTGTAATTGTATTATGCGTCCAGCCCATCTGCCAGACCTGTTGGCTCCGTAAAATTGGAACATTCCCCTGGCTCTGTTATCTTCGCATACAGCATTCTGCATAGCCTGATATTTTTTTACTGATGATTTTGCCAATTGCTGACGAAGAGTAAGTACATCAGCTACATCTTCGGGTACTGTTTTTAACAGTTCGATGATTGCCTTTTTATCAAGTGATTCAGTATCAATACCTTTAGAAGAGAGCCAGTCCTTCATTTGCTGTACTGAATTAGGATTCTCAAGTTCTGTTTTATCCTTCATTGTAGCCATAAGTGTAGCTTTGCTAAATGCATCAAATTTAATAGCATTTTCAACTACAGATAAATCAAGCATTATACCCCTGTCATTTATCTGTTGGTCAATATGATATTCTTTCCAGATAAAGTCAGGAACCGGGAAGTGTGACAGCTTTTTCTGTATAGCTTGTTCAACCTCAACGTCTCTTATATTATACTTACAGAATAAATCCCATTTATCTCTGTCATGATGAGGAAGGTTCCTAGTGCGGCCACCATTAGTTTTAGTAGGAGCGCAAGGTGTACAGAAGTATCTTATAAGTGCTTTGCCTTCCTTCATTTTCTGTTCTTCAAGTCCTAAAACAGTGCCTACACCTTCAAGTGATAATGGTAATCCTAAGTAAGCTGACCAGACCATACTGCAGCGCCATGATTCCGGATTAAGGTAATTAGTTGTATCACCTGGCTGTCCATAGCCTTTGAACTTATTAGGATAGTGTTTTCTCATGTAGTTACTTAGACATATTCTTTCGAATGATGCATTAAAAGCCCACTTAATTACATCTTCAGATACAATAGCATCTAATATTTCATCGGGAAGAGTATCGCCGCTGGCTAAGTCATAAAGCGTAACAGGGCCATTATTGATTGATACTGAAAATAGCAGTATTTCGAAGTTATCTGATTCTGAATATTTGTAAACACCAGCTTTACCAATATCAATATCGCTATATGTTTCTAAGTCGATAGACATTTCATTTATTGTCATTAAAACCTCCAAATATAATAGGTGGCATAGAGAAGAACTCCAGCCACCTTGCAAATTTACATATTGTTGTCAGCTTTCTTCTCACGTCTGGCTTTTACTTTATCCTTGATGAATATAATCAGTTCCCGGACCATAAGATAGAGACCACCAAGAATCCATCCAAGATTACAGCCGAATGATACAGATAGCATTAAGTGTTCATAATTTGTCATTTTAATACCTCGATTTTCTTAGATCCTGGCAGCATATTTCAGCTGCCAGTGTTGTTATGCTGTTACAGAATTAGTTAAGGAATTCGTCGTCATCATCTGTGTCGAAATCACTCTCAGCAGAAGACTTACCACCTAAAGGCTCACCATCTCTGATTTTCTGCAGATTATTAAGTCCGCAGGCAATACCCTTATTTCCATTCGAATTGAATGCATAAAGATTGATTGAAGCTCTACCATACACACCGCTGTATACTTCACTACGGTCGATAATAGGCTGTCTTGCTGCATCTACGATACCAGGTGCAGTAGAAGAGTTAGCATTGATGAAATAACTGTTAGCATAAGCTGCATCATCAGGTCTTTCAATATCTCCGTCACGAAGAGGAGTCTTGATAGCTGCAAGAGGTGGTACAGATTTACCGTTACCCTTAAGCTTTGATTCACCTTCCTCGTAAGCTGCCTGAATAGCTGCCTGGATCTTTTCGATTGTAGCTGTATCAGACTTAGGAATGATAAGGCTCACACTATACTTAGGAGCACCTCCATTGATTGACTTAGGGTCCCAGACGTTAGCGTAGCTCCATCTTGTAGAAGGACCTGTAATAACCTTAGTAGCAATAATTGGCTTAGACATAATATTTTACCTCCATTAATTAATTGTCATTGAAATCGTCATTTGCCGTGTTAATCTCTGGACGCTTATCTGCGTCAGTTACAAGTGTTGGTTTGCCAGGTGGCTTAGTTATCATGCCGCCTAACAATTCTTCGAACTTCTTCTTACCTAAGAGAGAAGTCATAGCTGTGACACCTAAAAGTTTCTGTTCGTAAGGGTTATAACCAGCTTCAGTTACTACAGCTGCAACAGCAGCATCATCTGTATACTTTCTGTTTGATTTACCCTCAACAACTTTATAACCATGATATTTGGTGCCGGAGAGTGCCTGTTGTAAGGCATATTCTTTGATGTCATTGGCCCAGGATACGAGTTCATCGATTCTTGGAAGAATAGCTGATATCTCAGTAGTGTCGAGCTTTGATGGCATCTCAAAATCATACTTAGCAAGTTCTAGGTTATGTTCCGCACGTTTTCTGCAGGAAGCTTTAACTTTACAGAACTGGCAGTGATCACCTGCTTTGTATTCACCACCACCTTCGATGGCTAACTTAGCAGTAGGAGCAAGGACTTCATCGGCCCACTTAAGTAGTTCTTCTTTAGAGCAGATGTAGGTGTTGACGTTATCACGTCTTGGCTGGTAGATAGTCATGTACACCTGATTGATGTCATATATGCCATCGAATACTTCTAAAGCGCCTAATGCATACAACATCATTTGTGGGTTCTTAAAAGCATCTACCATAACACCTAGTCCATATTTGAAATCGATTATCTGAAGCACATCATCTGCAACAATGATGCAGTCACCGGTTCCGAACCCCTCTGGTACCCATTTAGAAAAGTCCAGACGTTGCTCTAATAAGATAACCGGGTCGGTACACAATTTCTTTGCTTCTTCCAGCTGTTCCATAACATAGGAAGCATAACTGTCAGAGTGATAATCCATCTCGGAGTTCATATATTCCAGATGATCTGATGGATCAGGTGCAGCTCTACCTAAAGCCTTTAACACTTTATATTCACAAAGCTCATGTGCATCGGTACCTTCTTGGGCGAATGCGGATGGTGTATCAGGTACACCAGCGCATTCAATAGCAGAAGGGGGACAGTTGAGCCATCTATGTGATGCAGAGGCGGAGAGTAATGCATGTTTAGCCATTACCAATCACCTCCGCTTCAGCAATTAAAGCTGCATAGCTATCTTCAGGGACACCTTTAAGGGTTCCAGTAGATGAATACTTAGCAACAAGCTCTTTAATCTGGGACTTGTATTTACCGTCATCTTCACTGGACTTGCTAGCGAGGATTTTTCTTACATCCTCAAAGCTTATCTTTTCAACAGCAGAAGGTTGTTCTACTGGCTTTGATTCTTTAGTAGCGGTCTCGGAATAAAACTCCTTAAGACCGTTTCCTACATCAATTAACTTCTGACCACATTCGATAAGGCTGTCGATCATGGTTGATAATTCACTCATCTTGCTCATGTCGCACCTCCTTAAAATAAGTCATCATCGTCATCGTCGAATCCAGGAAATTCGTCATCATCCTCAATCTTATTGAAAAGGTTAGTAAGAATTGATTCTGATACATCTCTTAAAAAGAATCCTAAAAACTGTACGAAAGAGTTCTTTGTGTTATCACTGATTTTCATTGTCTTGTCCTCCAATATCTTTGTTTTGCTCTTGTAGTTTCCTTGCCAGCCTCTTAGCGATTACGCTGATTGCGATTAGCACATCTGCGAGTTCTTCATCGAGGTTGGGAGTACCTACATTCATTTCTTCCTGCATCTGCAGCACCTCACTTTCCGTGGTGATTTCTTCACCTCTCACTTTCCCAGTAGAAAACTGGTTGATTTTTCCGGCCCTTTTGAAAATTTTTTGAATTTATTTTTTTCTGAGCTGGTGTAGGAGCTATTCCTTACACCTTCCCAGTAAGAAATCAGTGAGATTTTCCGGCCTGGATCAGACAAAAATGAAAAATATTAAAAGCGGTGGCCTATGCGCACGCATATATAAAAAAGGAGGCGATTCGGTTCGCTTCTATTTTTTTGCAACTTTTTTTTATAAAAACCCGGAAAAATGATGCCCTTTTGTACTGGGGAAGTAGGAGGACTTAACATCCTCACTTTTTAACGGAAAGGAGACAGTCCAATGGAGAAGGATTACTTAAACCATGAAGGCTATAAAGACCCGACCCCGTATAAGGCGCTGAAGAGTGTACATAAAGGACTAAAGAATTACAGACCTCTTGTATATATCTGTTCGCCGTACTCAGGAGATCCGCCGGGTAACACATTAAAGGCCAGAAGGTACAGCAGATTTGCTGTGGACCAGGGTGCCATACCGATAGCGCCACATCTGTTACTTCCTCAATATATGGAAGAAGCGACTGAACGTGAGCTGGCAATACTTATGGATATGGTCATCTTGGATAGGTGTAAGGAATTATGGGTCTTTGGCAATTTCATATCTGAAGGAATGCAGGCTGAGATAGACAGGGCACGTAAGAAGAGAATGAGAATCCGCTATTTTAGCGAGGAGCTTAAGGAGGAAAGCTAAATGTACTTTGATTTATTTTTAGCTGAGTGTACCGGGAATAAAGCCAACTGCATTTATCCAAATAAGGTAACGGTCAGCTCAGTATTAGATTTATTAGAAGCAACGAAGAAAGATCATGTATGTGCTGCCTATAAGGACAATTACCGTAGCAATGCCAATTTCTTATCTTCAAATGTAATACCGATGGATTGTGACAATGACCATTCAGAGGATCCTGAAGAGTGGATTACACCACAGAGTTTGCAGGAGATTTTACCTGATATCGATTTTGCAACAACTCCAAGTCGTCACAATATGCTTCAAAAGGGAGACAAGTCACCAAGACCTCGTTTCCACATATTCTTTCCTATTAGTGAATGCACAGATGCAAACACCTATAGAAATTTGAAGCTTGCGATACTGAATATGTATCCATTCCTTGATGACAACGCAGCTGATGCGGCCAGATTCTTATTTGGTTCTGAATCAGAGGTAGATGAAATCGTGTGGAATGATGGCTGGTGCCATATTGATGACATGGATGAAATTGTTGATTTTCGTCCGGAAGACTCAGAAGAGGAATATTCATCAAGTGGTCCTATTACAGAAGGTAATCGTAACAAGACAATGTCCATTTATGCAGGACGCCTTATGAAGAGATTCGGGCCTACAGAACAGGCACGTGAGCTTTTCGATAAAAGAGCTGCTAAGTGTGAACCACCTTTAGATGATGAAGAACTTAATACCATCTGGAACAGTGCATGTAAGTTTGCAAAGAAGGTGCAGAACCAGGACGGATATATTCCACCCGATCAGTTTAACGATGATTTTGCTGGTGGTGGCGGTACAACACTTAAACCTGATGATTACTCAGATATAGGTGAAGCAAAGACTCTGGTTCGTGAGTACGGTTCAGAACTTGTTTATACCAGTGCTACAGATTACTTACGCTATGACGGTGAAGTCTGGGTGGAAGATAAGCAGATGGCCATAGGTGCTATGGAAGAGTTCTTGGATCAGCAGCTTTTAGATGCAGAGCAGGAACTGGAAGCAGCCAAGCAGGGGCTTATCGATTGTGGTGTTGCTGAATCAGCTATTAATGCTGGCGGCAAGACATTAGAAAAGGCTCTGACAGATGGAAGCATTGGTGCATATTACAGATTCATTGGTGCTTGTACATATCTTAAGTTCGTACAAAAGCGCCGTGATTATAAGTACATCACATCAGCACTTCAGGCAGCAAAGCCTATGGTGGCTATTAGTGTTGGTGACTTAGATAAGGATGAAAATCTCATCAATACACCAGTTGCTACTTATGACCTTACTAAAGGTATGGCAGGTGAACAGCCACATGATCCTAGAGATTTGATTACTAAAATCACTACAGTATCGCCTGGTGATGCAGGTGAAAAGATATGGCAGGATTCGCTGGATTTATTCTTCTGTGGTGATAAAGAGCTCATCTCTTATGTACAGGAGATTGTTGGTATGGCTGCTGTAGGTAAGGTCTACGCTGAAAAAATGATTATTGCCTTTGGTGGCGGAGCTAATGGTAAGAGTACCTTCTGGAACACTTTGTCAAAGGTTCTTGGTACCTATGCTGGCAAGATATCAGCCGAAGCATTAACGCTTAACTGTAAAAGAAATGTGAAGCCTGAGATGGCTGAATTAAAAGGTAAGCGTCTCATCATTGCATCGGAGTTAGAAGAAGGTGTTCGTCTTAATACTGCAGTTGTAAAACAGCTTTGCTCAACAGATGAGATTTATGCAGAAAAGAAGTATAAGGATCCATTCAAGTTTGAGCCTAGCCACTTGTTAGTTCTTTATACCAATCATCTTCCTAAAGTCTCATCAAGTAATGATGAAGGTATATGGAGACGTCTTATTGTAATTCCATTCAACGCTCACATTGTTGGCAATTCAGATATTAAGAACTATTCGGAGTATCTGTATGAGCATGCAGGTCCGGCCATCATGAAATGGATCTTGGAAGGCGCTCAGCTTGCAATAGCACATGGTTTCAAAACAAAGGAGCCTCAATGCGTTACTGATGCAGTTGATAAGTATAGACAGGATAACGATTGGTTAGGTCAGTTTATTAATGACTGTTGTGAAACAGATCCTTCTTATTCTGAGAAGTCTGGAGAGCTTTATCAACAGTACAGAGCATATTGCATTAGTAATGGTGAATTTATCCGTAGTACGACAGATTTTTATTCCTCTATGGATAAAGCTGGTTACTTTAGACGTAGAACCAATAAGGGTGTCATAGTGCATGGCGTGAAGGTCAAATCTGGAAATGATTTCTTGGATTAATCACTAAGTGCAGGTTGTGGAGGTTAAATACAAACTTTTTCTAAAAATGTATTTACCTCCAAGAATCCTTATTTTAAGCCATTTGTGAATGTCGTTAAGGTCTATAGCAAAAGTTTCCTATATAAGAAAAAATAGGTAAAAAATCGCTATAAGGAAAGTTTTGCAAATGACCTCCATGACATGCACTTTTCATAAATTTGATGGAGGTGTGCGATGTTAGAAAAACACATCGAAAGAAAACTTGTAGAGGCGGTTAAAGCCAGAGGTGGTATCTGTCCTAAGTGGGTGTCACCTGGATTTGATGGGGTTCCCGATAGATTAGTCTTTCTGCCAATGATGAAGTTTGGAATGGTAGAGCTTAAGGCTCCTGGTAAAAAGCCAAGACCCCTACAGGTTAGTAGACACAGATTATTACAGAAGTTAGGTTTTAAGGTTTATGTCCTTGATAACCTTGATGATATTCAGGAGGTTTTAGATGAAATACAATCCGCATGATTATCAGTCCTATGCGACTGACTTCATAATAAAACATCCGATTGCAGCAATATTACTTGATATGGGTCTTGGTAAGACTTCAATCACATTAGCTGCATTAGCAGCACTTATTGCAACCGGAGAAGTAACAAAGGTGCTTATAATTGCACCACTTAGAGTAGCCAGAAATACCTGGTCTGATGAGATAAAGAAGTGGGATGAATTCTCACATTTAAAATTTTCTATAGTTGTTGGTACAGCTAAGGAAAGAATGAGAGCACTGCAAACCCCAGCTGATATTTACATTATCAATAGGGAGAACGTGCAGTGGTTAATTGAAAAGTCAGGACAGCCATTTGATTATGATTGTTGTGTCCTTGATGAACTTAGTGGATGGAAGTCATGGAATGCAAAACGTGTAAGGGCATTTATGAATGTACGTCCTAAGCTTAAAAGGGTAATAGGTCTTACTGGTAGTCCTGCAGGAAATGGCTTAATGGACCTGTTCTCAGAATTTAGATGCCTTGATATGGGTGAAAGATTAGGTCGTTTTATCACCCAGTACAGAACAACATATTTTAGACCAGGTAGAAGTAATGGTCAGATTGTTTATGAGTGGGTTCCACTTCCGGGTGCTGAGGATGCTATTTACAAAAAGATATCAGACATCACAATATCAATGAAGGCTGCTGATCACCTCAACATGCCACAGCTTATTTCTGTGAAGTATCCAGTAAAAATGAGTTCAGCTGAATGGTCGATGTACGATGACTTCAAAGATAATTATGTCCTTGATGGTATTAGTGAAAGTGAGATTACAGCTGCAAATGCTGCAGCGCTTTCAGGTAAGTTATGCCAGATGGCCAATGGTGCTGTTTACACCGATGATAGAAATGTCTTTCATTTACATGATGCAAAACTTGATGCCTTAGAGGATTTAATTGAAGCAGCTAATGGCAAACCTGTATTAGTTGCATATTGGTTCCAGCATGATTATGCAAGAATCTGTGAAAGACTTGATACCTTAGGTATCGATTATCAGAAGATTGATACAGATAAAAGTATTGCTGATTTTAATGCTGGTAAGATACCTGTTGCTTTAATTCATCCAGCATCTGCTGGTCATGGACTTAATTTGCAAAAAGGCTCCAATACACTTATTTGGTTTGGATTTACATGGTCGTTAGAGTTGTACCTTCAAACGGTAGCAAGACTCTGGCGTCAGGGTCAAAGCTCTGGAACAGTTGTAGTCCAGCACATTTGTACAGAAGGAACCATTGATGAAGATATCATGGCTGCCTTAGAACATAAGGATGCAAACCAGAATAGAATGATAGCTGCAGTTAAAGCTAAGATTGGAGGTCTGAGATGAACGCACGTGAGTATTTATCGCAGGCCTACAGATTAGACCTGGAAATTAATAACAAGTTAGAAATCATGGATTCAATGCACAGCCTCGCTACTAAAGCAACATCTACCTTTAGTCTTGTTCCACCTTCAGGAACCAGGAATGTTCATAGACTTGAGGATACCTTAGCAAAGATAGTTGATATGGATGTTGAGATTAATAAAAAGATAGATAGGCTTGTGGACCTTAAAAAGGAAATCGTTGATGTGATTAGTGCTGTTGATAACAGAGAGTACCGTTTGCTTCTTGAAATGAGATACCTTCGTTTTCTTACTTGGGAAGAGATAGCGATGGAACTAAATTACAACATCCGTCACATCTATAGAATTCATGGTGAAGCATTAGCTTTGGTACGTGTTCCTGAATCATGTCACTAAATGTCACTACCGATTCATATAGTAAGTGTTATAATGGTAGTATGAAAATAGTGTAAGACGCAGAGCCTTGGAGGAGCAATCTTCCAGGGCTTTTGTTATTGATGGAGGTGAACGGATGAATGCCTTACAAACCTAAGAAGCCATGCAAGTATCCAGGGTGTCCGAACTTAACCGATGGACGTTACTGTGATGTGCATGCAAAGGATGAAGCACGAAGGTACGAGAAGTATGACAGGGATCCTGCTGTACGCCGTAGATATGGACGTGCTTGGAAAAGGATACGTGATTCTTACGTTAAGACGCATCCTTTCTGTGAAGAATGTTATAAAAAAGGAATTGTGGTTCCAGTCGAGGAAGTACATCATAAAATTCCATTAGCTGATGGTGGTACGCACGAACGTAGTAATCTTATAAGTTTATGTAGAAGCTGCCACTTAAAAGCACATGGAGAACGTGGTGCTGGTGCTGTAAGAGAATATCACTACTAAGGTGCAGGTCGTGAAGGTCGTGCAGGTCGGTGGGGGAACCTTTTATACCTGTGAGAACCTTTTAACGGGAACGGCGCCTGGGTCACTTACGCAAAAATCGCAATTCAAACAGGGTATTTAACCCCGTAATCGTTAAAAAGTATATAAAGGAGTATCAAAATGGCTAAAGATGGTACAGCAAGAGGTGGCGCACGCCAGGGTGCTGGACGGAAAGCTAAGCCACTTGTAGATAAAATTAATGCCGGAAAGTCAGCAACTGTGATGAGTTTGCCTGAGCCGGCATCTTTTATTGGAGTGGATGTTCCACCAGTCAAAGAATATTTAAAAGCCCACCAGAAAATAGGCGGTGATCTGCAGGCTGAAGAAGTATATGCAGAAACTTATGAATGGCTCAAGGCCAGAGGGTGTGACAAATTAGTAAATACTCAGCTTGTGGAAAGCTATGCAATGAGTGTTTCCAGATGGATCCAATGTGAGAATGCAATATCAGAGTTTGGTTTCCTCGCAAAGCATCCTACAACGGGAGCTGCATGTGCTTCACCTTATGTTGCAATGAGTCAGCAGTATATGAAACAGATAAATCAGGTATGGTATCAGATTTTTCAGGTGGTGAAAGAAAATTGTTCATCAGAATTTGATGGTTCGCCCAATGATGATCTTATGGAAAAACTACTAAGGAGCAGACGATGATTTCAAAACCTATATACAAATGCGAAGCAGCTGATAATCAGGCTGCTTATTTTATTGGTGTTATGAAAGGCTACAGAAGATATTTATCCCAGCAGGAATATAACACCATCAAAGGCCAGGCTATTGCTGGAGATGTAGAAGCTGCCAAGCGTGGTCTTACAAAATTATTAAGAAGGAAAGGGGTCTTTGATAGTGAAGAATGTATCTAATCTTACTATGGTTAAGGTGTCCGACCTTATTCCGTATGTAAATAACGCAAGAACTCATAGTCCGGAACAGGTGATGAAAATCAGAAGTTCCCTAAGAGAGTTCGGTTTTATTAATCCAGTAATTATTGATGGAAAAAATAATGTAATAGCAGGTCATGGTCGACTTATGGCAGCTAAGGAAGAAGGAATCGATGAGGTACCATGTGTACTTGTTGATTATTTGACTGAGGCACAAAAGAAAGCATACATCTTAGCAGATAACCGTCTTGCTATGGATGCCGGCTGGGATGAGCAGTTATTGAAACTTGAAATTGAGGCATTACAGGCTGAGGCATTTGATGTATCACTTGCTGGTTTTGATGAACAGGAGATTTCAGACTTATTTGCAGGTGATGAGGAATCAGATGTTGAAGATGATGATTTTGATTTGAATGAAGCATTAGAAAAAGCTGCCTTTGTTAAGCGTGGTGATATTTGGCATGTTGGTAGACACACACTTATGTGTGGTGATGCAACATCTACAGAAGATGTAGATAAGTTAATGGATGGTAAGAAGGCAAACCTCATAGTGACGGATCCACCATATGGTGTTTCGTTTACAAGCTCCGATGGACTTTCAATACAGAATGATTCCATCAAAGGTGATGAGTTCTATAACTTCTTGCTTCAGGCATTTCAGAATATGGCTGCGCATCTGGAAAAGGGTGGTGCTGCATATGTTTTTCATGCTGATACAGAAGGTCTTAATTTTAGAAAAGCATTTATTGATGCAGGTTTTCATTTAGCTGGATGTTGTATTTGGGTTAAGAATTCTCTAGTTTTAGGTCGTAGTGATTACCAATGGCAGCATGAGCCAGTTTTATATGGATTTTTACAAAATGGAAAGCATCCGTGGTATTCAGATAGATCACAGACTACCATTTGGAATTTCAATAAGCCTAAAAGGAATAAGAACCATCCAACATCTAAGCCTCTTGATTTGTTAGGATACCCAATCGGGAACTCTAGTCAGGAGAATGGCATTGTTATTGATACATTTGGTGGTTCAGGTTCAACCCTTATGGCTTGTGAACAAACTAATAGAATTTGTCACATGATGGAGCTTGATGAAAAATATGCATCAGTTATCCTTCGCAGGTATGTTGAGGACACAGATGATGCTGAAAATGTATATGTAATTCGAGATGGGGAGAAGCTTCTGTACTCGGATTTAGTTAAAGAGGTAGAAATGTAATCTACACAAAATGGTCCTCTAATTCTTGGTACATATTTAGCTCTGAAATCGTTGATATATGTGGGTTTCAGAGCGAATATGTGTACTACAAGAAAGGAGGCTTTATTTATGAAAGCTAGATTTACATTAAACAAAGATACAAAAAAGCAGTTTTTAGCAAAAGCAGCTGAGCTTATAGGCGAAGCACCAAAGTACATGGGAGTTCCAAGATGCTCTTACCAGATCGGCGGTTACATTTTAGAAAAAGACGGAACGCTTACCTGGGAGGATGAGCCAAAGGCAGAACTTCTTTTAGAAAGGCTTTGTGAGGCCGGTTTTGATTGTGAGGTGGCAATTATGCCAGAAGAAGAAAAGAAGCCAGAATTGGGGCAGGAACCAAGCGAATATGGGGTGGAAATTTCCCTTCCTAGAGAAAAATTCTCGGATGAAGCATTGGATAACCTAAAGCGCCTGATTACAGCAAAAGGAACTCTTATGAAAAGGGCATTCGAATGTGCTGAACTTGAAATAAAGGTTGATGATGAGAAGATTACATTCCCTTGGTTTAAGCCGGGAACAAGCCTGGTTATAAAAGCATACACCGAGTTTGTTGCAGCACTTGGAGATATGGCAATCAACCAGAAACGAATATCTGCAAAAGAAAAGGAAATTGTAAATGAGAAATACGAATTCAGGTGTTTCCTTTTAAGGCTTGGATTTATTGGGGATGAGTATAAGGACACAAGAAAAATTCTTCTTCAAAACCTTTCAGGGTCCGCAGCATTTAAAAGCGGACAGAAAGGAGGCCAAGCATGATGTTTCCAAGAAGAGAGATAGTTGAAAGAATAAAAAATGAATATCCTGCAGGCACAAGAGTTGAACTTACCTGCATGGATGATTTCCAGGCACCACCTATTGGAACTAAAGGTACAGTCACCGGAGTTGATGATACAGGTTCCATTATGGTTGACTGGGATAACGGTTCACACCTAAGTGTTGTGTATGGAGCCGACTCCTGTAAGAAGCTATAAATTACACAGTTTATGTAGTAAATCATTGTACAGTTTATACCTTCGAATTAACTGGATATATATGTGCTTTAGAGCGAATATGTACCTAACAAAAGAGAAGGAGGTCCACAAAGATGGAATTAAACAAAGGATGGAAACAAGGAGCGATTTGGGCACCAACTGAAAACGGAAAAAAGGTGGTTCAGTACTACGTAAAAGCAAATAAGACCAAAAGCAAATATGGCATTAACGGGGGCAAGATTGTAGGCCTGGTTCTTAACACAAAGGAAGACACAATTGGCTACTACGCAAAAGAAAAAGGCTGGGTTATAGAACCTACAACTGAAGAAGCTCAGATCGCACTTAGCATTTTACTTTACGAAAACAAGTAAGCGCAAAGGGGAAAGCGGCCAGGAATGGCCTTTTTCTCGTTTACACTTATAAGGGGTGATTACTTGGCAATAAGAAAACTTAAGAAGTATGTTCCAACAAGGTTTATGGCCGAGGATTCATACTACGATAAAGATAAAGCAGATTTTGCAGTAAATTTTATAGAGTGTTTATCACATACAAAGGGATCCTTCGCCGGGGTCCCTTTTGAGTTGATAGATTGGCAGGAGCAGATCGTAAGAGACCTGTTCGGAATAATGAAGCCAAACGGGTACAGGCAGTTCAATTTTGCGTATGTTGAAATCCCTAAAAAGCAGGGGAAATCTGAGCTAGCCGCTGCTTTAGCATTGCTTCTTTGCTGTGGTGATGGTGAACAGCGTGCAGAAATATATGGATGCGCTGCGGATCGTCAACAGGCAGCTATTGTATTTGAAGTTGCAGCTGATATGGTACGAATGTGTCCGGCTCTTAATAGACGTGTGAAGATACTGGCTTCTCAAAAAAGAATAATATATGAACCTACAAATAGCTTTTACCAGGTTCTTTCTGCGGAAGCTTACAGCAAACATGGATTCAATATTCATGGGGTTATATTTGATGAGCTACATACCCAACCGAATCGTAAATTATACGATGTAATGACTAAAGGTTCCGGTGATGCCCGTATGCAGCCTTTGTACTTTCTAATAACAACAGCAGGTTCAGATACCAATTCTATTTGCTATGAGGTTCATCAGAAAGCAAAAGATATCTTAGATGGTAAAAAGCATGATAAAACATTCTATCCAGTAATTTATGGTGCTGATGAAAATGACGACTGGGGTGATCCAGAAGTATGGAAAAAGGCTAATCCATCACTTGGAATGACTGTTGATATTGAAAAGGTAGAAGCTGCTTATAATTCTGCAAAAGAAAACCCTGGTGAAGAGAATGCTTTTAGACAGCTTAGATTATGTCAGTGGGTTAAACAGACTGTCAGGTGGATGCCACTTGATAAATGGGATAAATGCGATTTTAATATTGACCTTGATGATTTAGAAGGCCGGGTTTGCTACGGTGGACTAGACCTTTCAAGTACAACAGATATAACAGCATTTGTCCTCGTGTTTCCACCACTTGATGAAGAAGACAAGTTTATAGTTGTTCCTTACTTCTGGGTTCCAGAGGATACTTTGGATTTAAGAGTTAGGCGAGACCATGTTCCGTATGATACCTGGGAAAAAACAGGTCATATCATGACGACAGAAGGAAATGTAATTCACTATGGTTACATTGAAAAGTTTATAGAACGTCTTGGTGAGAGATTTAATATTCGTGAAATTGCATACGATAGATGGGGAGCTGTACAGCTTTCGCAGGACTTAGAGGGTATGGGATTTAATGTAGTTCCATTTGGACAGGGGTTTGCAAGTATGAGCCCACCAACTAAAGAACTTATGAAATTGGTACTTGAACAGAAAATAGCACATGGCGGACATCCAGTTCTAAGGTGGATGATGGATAACATTTATATAAAAATGGATCCTGCTGGAAATATAAAAGCCGATAAAGCTAAGAGTACAGAACGTATCGATGGAGCAGTTGCTATGATTATGGCTCTTGATAGAGCGATTCGTTGTGGTAATGATACATCAGAGTCAGTATATGACGAACGTGGAATACTGGCATTCTAATAGTAAAACACTACAGGTTCATTCATTAATTGTAATTGTTCCTTTGAGTATCCCAGATGATATTCTGGAGAGCGATGTTTAATCTGATAGGAATCATGATTCCTAATTTTAGAAAGTGCAGAAGATAGGTCTTTTGCTTTAGCGTGTTCGTGGTAATCATGTGGCCCTGTATGAGAGTGATAAATAATTATGTTTGGTTTTTCACCAGGGCTTTTAAGATACCAGAAATGATTAGTGCACTTTGATTGTAGTATTGCATAGCCGCTATTTGCTTCGTGTACTATGAAATACTTACGATCAAGGTTTTTAATTTGTCCGTTAGTTATCATAGGCAAATATTCCTTTCGTAAATTATTAACATAGGGAAACGACACATAGCAGAATGCTCGCATCGGTGTTCTGATTTGATGAATTTATAATAGCATATTTGACATCACAGTCAAGGGAGGTTTTATGTTTAGAGGTACAACTCCAACACTTATTATTAGGCTAAATACAGAGGTTGATTTGGCAACTTGTAAGCAGATCTGGGTTACATTTGATAATGCCGGAAAAGTGCTTACAAAAACAAAAGAGGATATCGTAATTGAACCGGGTGGAAGAATGCAGGTAAGTTTAACCCAGGATGAGACGCTTTCCTTTACAGGCTCAAGCATTGATATTCAGGTTAGACTTCTTACTGATACAGATTCAGCTCTTGCAACACCTATCAAGAAATTACCAGTATCCAGGGTTCTTGAAGGTGGGGTGATTGAATGACATTTGAAGTTATAACCGAAGAAATAATAAATATGGAGCTATGGTCTGAGCCAATGATATCGCTTGATGTTGAGACAGAAGAAATTGTTGATTTATCAATCGATGAAGAAGTGTTAATGGGTGAAGAAGACTATAGACTTCTAAAAAATAAGCCTTCAATAAATGGTCAAAGGCTTATAGATAATTACAATGAAGTTGATCCTACTGTTCCAGGGTGGGCGAAGGAAAGCTTCAAACCAACTTATACTGCCAGCGAGGTCGGGGCCTTAGATTCAAAATCTGAGGTCTCTTTTTATGACCTAAAAGCAGTATGGGACAGTGTTTTTAATTCATAGGAGGGCTTATGGCAGCAAATGAATATTTAGGAAAAACCGACTGGCTATTTATTACGCAGCTTCTTAATAACGAGTTTGCGAAGTATGTAAAAGCAGTTGAGGGTATGGGATTATCAGCTAATGATTTTACTAATGCCTTAAAACAGAAACTTGATGGAATAGATACATCTTTGTATGCAAGACTTGTATCACCTACTTTTGCAGGTATTCCAGTAGTTCCTACACCACAGGAAGGTGACAATTCTAACCAGATTGCAAATACAGCATTTGTAGTAAAGGCGATAGCGGATTCCTTATCTCAGGTTACAGGTATTAGTTTTTCAAAGGTTAGTTCTTTTAATGCACTCCCAGAAGAAGGTGTGAATGGAACAATCTACCTGGTACCGAATAAAGGTAATGGAGACAACACTTTTGATGAGTATTACTGGGATGGTACAAAGTACGAGCTTTTTGGTACGACTGCGGTTGACCTGTCAGATTATTTGAAGAAAGAGGATGTTGAGGAACTTTCAACAGATGAAGTGAAAGCAGTCTGGGATAGTGTCTTTACCTCTTAAGGAGGCATAGATGGAATTCTTAGGTGAAAACGGATTACAGAAACTAATAGAACTTATCAAAAGTGAAACTGATAAGAAGGTTAATAATTCTGTTTTATCAGCTGGAAAATCAGGACAGTTTGCTATTTCAGATGGAAAAGGTGGTATCACCTTCATAACAGTTCCAAGTGCAGAAGGGAGTAAGTTCTGATGCTATATTTGATAAACGAAGAGACGCTGATATCTATAGCGGATGCAATTAGAGAAAAGGTAGGTATTTTTGATAGTATTGCCCCTTTTGAGATGCCGGAGCTTATAAGAGGTATTAAGTCCGGTGATGGCATAGGATATAAGGTTATTCCGAGTGAAGATTTATTCTTTATATATGCAACAGGAGAACTGGTTGATGTGAATACGCCTGTTATAAATTTGGATGTGCCCATGCAGTTTAAGGGTGCTCCTAAGGTGATTACGGTATCAGTAGTGGAGGGATAATGTATTACAGAAAACGCTATAAAGGAACAATT
>JAZQQG010000011.1:0-30149 GCA_045628945.1 Lachnospiraceae bacterium | reverse complement strand
TGACTTCCTTGGCAAACCGATTAAGACACCGCTATTGGAGGCGGCGTTGATGAATTACCTGAGGGAGGACCAGTATTATTATGAATAGAATCAAGGCAAGCAGAGCACTCAGCTTTCTGGTGATGGGCGTAATTTATGTGCTGGCAACGGTTGTCGGAATTGTGGCTTATGAGCAGTTATCGTTTGCCTGGTGGTGTAACCTTTTGCTGGCAGACGTCATTGCTACGGTATTTACCTTTGTGTTCAGTGTCCTCTTTTCCAATGCGTCGGTCTACGACCCGTACTGGAGCGTTCAGCCGGCGGTGATTCTTGTATACTGCGCGATTCGCAGGGGACTAAACCCTATGCAGGGACTTCTTTTGACCGTGGTCTGTCTGTGGGCGATTCGACTGACGGCGAACTGGGCTTATACCTTCCACGGACTGAACCATGAGGATTGGCGCTATCGACAGCTTCACGATCAGACCGGGGTGTTCTATCCGATTGTGAATTTTGTCGGAATTCATATGGTACCGACGCTTATTGTCTATGGCTGTACGATTCCGGGCGTTGTGGCTTTTCGTGAGCCGATTGCGGGGAATGTCGGAACGATTCTGGGGTGTCTTCTGTCCTTATGCGCCATGACGATGCAGGGAATCGCAGATATCCAGATGCATCGTTATCAAAAGAATCGAACCACGACCTTCATTCGTGTGGGTCTATGGAAATACTCGCGTCATCCCAATTACCTTGGGGAAATCTTAATGTGGTGGGGAGTCGGCATTGCGGTGGTGTCCGCAATTCCCGCGAAATGGTATCTCTTAACCGGTGCTTTCGCTAACACGATTCTCTTTTTATGTGTAAGCCTTCCGCTTGCGGAGGGGAAGCAAAAGAAGAAGGAGGGCTATGCGCTGTATCGTCGACAGACGAGAGCTCTTCTGCCGATCTATAAAAAACAAGGGGAAAACGCATGATTATCTATCTGGTACGCCATGGGCAGACCAATCTGAATAAAGCAAAGCTCATGCAGGGACTGACCGATGAACCGCTCAATGAGACGGGGCGCACACAGGCGAAGAAAACGGCCGAACTGATTGGCGACGTGCGGTTTGATGCCGTCTATGCATCCCCATTGGACCGTGCAATCGAGACCGCCTCTGTGGTGGCAGGAATCGACCGAAGTCAGGTTCTTGTGGATGAGCGCCTGATTGAGACGGATTTTGGACGATATGAGCAACGCCCCTACTCGAAGATGGGGCTTAAAATGTCACTTTACTGGGCGCTTCCGGAAGTATTTCCGGCGCCGAAAACGGTGGAGACGGTTTCCTCGATGGTGGAGAGAGCTTCTTCTTTTCTTCGGGAGCTCGAGACAAAAGAGTATGAGCGGGTTCTGATTGCCGCGCACGGAGGAATTCTTCGCTCGATTAATGGCTATTTGTTGGATCGAAAAAACGGCATTCAGTGGCGGCCGAAGATGCACAACTGCGAGGTTCGTATCTACGAATCGGTAGGCGGGAAGCATCGTTTGGTTGAGATTTTGAAAGCGGATTCATAGAAAAAGAGCAACATGTCCTCGGGCATGCTGCTCTTATTTTTTTGAAACGCGTATTCCAAATGAAATGCTTATTCCATGAAACGCTTATCTTGGGAAGCTTTTATTCTTTGTCTAAGAACTTATATACGATTGCTGCAAGTGCACCACCGGCCAGAGGAGCCAGTAAGAAAATCCATACCTGCTCAAGGGCCTTGCCGCCTGCAAAGATGGCAGGAGCCAAACTTCTTGCGGGGTTCACGGAGGTACCGGTTAAGGCGATGCCTAAGATGTGAACCAGTGTCAGGGTAAGACCGATAACGATGCCGGCTACACCACCGAAGCTTGCTTTGCTGGTAACACCGACAATGGCAAGGACGAAGATGAAGGTGAGCACTGCTTCCACCAATAATGCGGTGCCGATGGAACCGTTGGTCCAGGTTGCCTGAATGGCATTGGCACCAAAGCCGCACTTGGTTCCGAATACCGCAGCCAGGATGCCGCAGCCTGCGAATGCACCGAGGCACTGCGCTACGACGTAGCATACGAAGTCTTTAAGGCTTAACTTCTTCAAAACGAGCATTGCAATGGATACCGCAGGGTTAATGTGGCAACCGGAGATGTTACCGATGCTGTACGCCATTGCTACGATTACGAGACCGAAGGCAAGAGCGGTGATCAGGTAGCCGGAGCCGGAGCTTGCATCACAACCGACTGCGATGGCGGTACCGCAACCCAGGGTTACGAGTACGCAGGTCCCGATGAGTTCTGCTACATACTTTTTGATGTCTTTCATGTGAATATTCCTCTCTTCTCTTTTTTCGGGCGAAGGGAAAACGCCCATATAACCATATATCGACACATCGGGACCGTAGAATAAGGAATTTCAACAAAAAAATAAGAAAACCGACGAATTGCCGTCTGTTCGGAACCGCAGATTTGCGATATAATGATATACGGAAAAAAGTAGGTTTTCGAGAACGAAGACGGCGGAAAGGGCACCATGGAAGAGCATAAGCGCAGGGTACGTTACTCCGGTAAGTATCCGAAACGATTCGAGGAAAAGTACAAAGAACATAATCCCGAGAAGTATGCGGACACGGTAGCCCACGTAATCGAGAAGGGCTCGACCCCGGCAGGAATGCATCTTTCGATTATGGTGCAGGAGATCCTGGATGTTTTGAAGATTGTACCCGGTGAGCGGGGGTTGGATTGTACCTTCGGTTATGGGGGGCATTCCAAGAAGATGTTGGAACAGCTTCGGGGAGAAGGGCATCTGACCGCCTTGGATATCGATCCGATTGAGTCGGTGAAGACAACGGAAAGATTGCGAAAAGCCGGTTTCGGAGAGGATTTGTTGACGGTGTGCCTTACGAATTTTGCTAATGTGGACGAGGTGGCGAAGGCACAGGGAAAGTTTGATTTTGTTTTGGCGGATTTGGGCGTTTCTTCGATGCAGATTGATGATCCGAAACGAGGCTTCTCTTATAAAACGGACGGACCGTTAGACCTTCGTATGAATCCCGAGAAGGGCGAGAGCGCTGCCGAAAGACTTCGCAAGCTGACCCGGGATGAGTTTGAGGGAATGCTTGTGGAGAATGCGGATGAACCCTATGCCGCAGAGATTGCGGACAAGGTGTTTCGGCGGATGCAGAAGGGAGATCCGATGGATACGACCACGGCACTCCGCAATGCGATTGCGGAAGCGCTGGTACGCCTCCCGAAGGCGGAACGGGAGGAAGCTGTAAAAAAGTCCTGTACGCGTTGCTTTCAGGCGTTGCGTATCGATGTGAATTCGGAATTCGAGGTGCTGGAAGCTCTGATGCAGAAACTTCCGACCGTATTGAATCCCGGTGCCCGTGTGGCGATTCTGACCTTCCATTCCGGGGAGGACCGGATTGTCAAACAGTATTTCCGCGAGTATGAACGGGAAGGCATCTATCGTGAGGTTTCAAAAGAAGTAATTCGACCGAGTGCGGACGAGTGCCGCAGAAACGGCCGCGCACGCAGTACAAAGCTACGTTGGGCGATTATGGGAAAGGAATAAAATGACTCGAATCAAAGGAATATGGCAACGGATGCGTGTCATGTTTGGAGCAACCGTGATATGGGGACTCCTGGCACATGCATATATGCTGTTTAATAAAATATCGATCCATGATGATTCCTACTCCCTGTTTTCCCTGGGGGCATCGTTTCGCCAAGGACGCTGGATGTTGGGGATTCTGAACCGTGTCACAAAAATCTTTGGAGGACCGGTAAGCCTTCCGTGGTTGAACGGAATTCTCTCGATTCTGTGTTTGACCGTAAGTGCCTGCTTGATTGCGGATTATCTGGAGATTACCAAGGTTTCTTTTCAGATTGCGATTGGGGGAGGCATGGTTACGTTTCCCTGGGTGGCTTCCTTGTTTGGATTCATGTTTACCGCATGGCCTTATGCGCTTGGAATTCTTGTGGCAACGGTTGCCGTGTTACTTCTTCTGGAACATGAGGGTGGAACCCGATGGAAAATTCTGGCGGCGTGCGCCATCAGTGCCTGCGTGGGAATCTATCAACCCATCTTCGGATATGCGGTAGCGCTGGCGGTTGTCTTGATGCTGTTGACCAAAGAGCAGGATGGTAAGAATCGTATGATTCGTTCTCTTTTCCTCTTTGGAGCCCTGTTGATCTCCCTGGTGTTGTATCTCGGAATCGATAGGATTGTCTTGTTGCTTATGCATGAGACCAAATACGGCGCAGCGGGAATCGCAGAGAACGGAACGACTTCTCTTGGCGGATATATCACCCGTTTGGGCGTGGCTTATCGTGAATTTTTGTTTCCGACTGCAACGGCGCAGACCAATGTGTTTCAGCTGACGGCCCTCTACGGGTATTATGTGTTAGTCTATGGGGGCTTTCTGTTGTCCGTCCTTCTGGCAGTGAAACGTTTGCGGAAGGATGTGCTGGATGGTCTCTGTTCGCTCGTATTGATTCTGTTATTGCCGATGGCAATGAACTTAATCTATGTGCTGGCACCGAAGGAAGCGCTGTATGCACTCACGATGTGCGGACAGTTTGCCCTGTGGATTTGGTGGATCGGATTGTTGGGAAGCATCCGGTGGAAATGGGAAGCGATCGGCCGGGTGATATCCGGAGTTGTGGTATCCGTGGTGATTTTTTTGAATGCGTTTTTCGTCAAATATGACAATACCTGTTATCTGAAGGCCGAGTTTTTGCAGTCCAGAGCAATGAGCTATTACACCACACTGGCGACAAGGATTGTGAGTTTGGAAGGATATCGGGATACTATGGGAATGATCTTTTTAAACCGAGGGAGTCAGAACAGTCTGAATCTGGAGGTGACGAAGGAGTTCCAGAACATTCGCCTGAAACCTTATGAGTGGGATACGGCAATCTCAGATTATACCTGGGAAGAATTTATGGCGGAATGGTGTGGTTTTCATCCATACATGGTTTTCTCGGAAGAGAATTCTTCTTTTGCACAGATGGAAGAGGTGCAGAATATGCCACATTATCCGGATGACGGATCGGTTCGTATTATAGAGGGTGTGGTCGTTGTGAATTTCTAAGAATGGATGATAGGTTAACACGTAATCGAAGGAGAGAACAGAATGGAGATTAAGGGATATACCTACGGCTACAGCCGGGCAATGAAAGGACACTACAACTCCCCGGAAGGCACTCGAAGCAGAGAGCTTTTGATGGAGGTGGGAATCAACTGGGTATGTCTTGCATTTAATGTCAGACAGAAGACCTACAGTTCCACGGAGATTCTCTTTGACTACCGGGTGAATGTGCCGGATCTGGAGCTGATTGCGACGATTCAGCATTTTCATGAGAAAGGCGTCAAGGTTTGCCTGAAGCCTATGGTGGATACCGAGGATGGAATCTGGCGTGCACAGATTGACTTCCCGGATACGACCATGTTAAATGAGGACCGCTATTGGAAGCCCTGGTTTGAGAGCTATACGGCTTATCTTTTACATTATGCGCAAATTGCGGAGTATACCGGTTGCGAGATGTTCTGTGTCGGCTGTGAGATGCTGGGAACCGAGCGCAAGGAAGAATATTGGCGCAATACGATTGCCGCGGTTCGCGAGGTGTATCACGGTCCCCTGACCTACAATACGAACCATGGAAAAGAGGAAGTGGCAAAGTGGTACGATCTGATTGATTACGTTGGCACCAGTGCGTACTACCCTGTTGCGAAGGAGGCGAACGCATCCCTCGAAGAGATGACGAGGAACTGGGAAAAGATTGCTGAGCGTTTAGAGGGCGTGAGCAAACGTCTCGGTAAGAAGATTCTTTTCATGGAGATTGGCTGCAGAAGTGCAGCGGGATGTGCAACCATGCCGTGGGATTTTGCCCACCGTGACCTTCCGAGATCTGAGGAGGAGCAGGCGCGTTTCTATGAGTCGGTGCTCTCTGTGTTTGCAAACAAGGAATGGTTTGCCGGATTCTTCTGGTGGGATTGGAATACGAAGATCTACACGGACGATGAGACGGCAAAGAACGATGTCGGCTTCTCGATTCATAAGAAGCAGGCAGAGCAAGTATTGAAAAAATGGTATAGCGAGGTATAACGATGGAGAAGTATCTTGACAGTTCATTATGTGCAGAGAAGAGAGCGGAAGCAGTTGTTGAGCAGATGACGGTGGAGGAACAGGCAGATCAGTTAAAATACGATGCGCCTGCTCTGGAGCGTTTGGGAATCAAAGCCTATAATTGGTGGAATGAGGGACTGCACGGTCTTGCAAGAAGCGGTGTAGCAACCGTATTCCCGCAGGCCATCGGTCTTGCTGCCATGTTCGATGAGAACAAGGTGGAAAAGGTAGCGGATATTGTATCCACCGAGACTCGTGCAAAGTATAATCTCTATCAGGAAGAGGGCGATTATGACATCTATAAGGGACTGACCCTGTGGTCCCCCAATATCAATATTTTCCGTGATCCCCGTTGGGGACGCGGTCATGAGACCTACGGTGAGGATCCTTACCTGACGGCAGAGTGCGGCAAGGCGTATGTTCGCGGCCTGCAGGGTTCCGGAGAGGTATTGAAGACGGCAGCGTGTGCGAAGCATTTTGCGGTTCATTCCGGACCGGAGAATCTGCGTCATGAGTTCAATGCCGTTGCGGATGAGCGTGATCTGGAGGAGACGTATCTGCCGGCTTTTGAGGCATTGGTGAAAGAGACTCATGTTGAGGGCGTGATGGGTGCTTACAACCGTGTAAACGGGGAAGGTGCCTGCGCAAGTGACTACCTGATGAAGAAACTGGCAGATTGGGGCTTTGACGGTTATTTTGTATCCGACTGCTGGGCAATTCGTGATTTCCATGAGCATCACGGACTGACGAATACTCCGCAGGAATCTGCGGCACTGGCATTGAAGGCCGGTTGCGATGTGAACTGTGGCTGTACTTATCAGAAGATGAAGGAAGCATATCAGGCAGGCATGGTAAGCGATGAAGACATTCGCAGAGCCTGCTATCATCTGATGCGTACCAGAATGCGCTTGGGAATGTGGGATAAAACAGAATTTGACTCCATTCCCTACGAGGTGGTTGCTTGTAAGGAACACAAGGCAGAAGCTTTGGACTGTGCGTTGAAGTCGATGGTTCTTTTGGAGAATGACGGTCTGCTTCCTCTTGCAAAAGAGAAGTACAAGACCATTGCAGTCATTGGTCCGAATGCGAACTCGACCGGTGTGCTGGAGGGCAATTACAACGGTCTTTCCGATCGTTATCATACTTTTTTACAGGGAATTCAGGAATACAGTGACGATTATCGCGTGCTGTATGCAGAGGGTTGCCATCTCTATAAGGATCGCAGTTCGGTACTTGCTGTGGCAGAGGACCGCATGGCAGAGGCGTTGGGCGTTGCCAAGCGAAGCGACCTGGTGGTATTGTGTGTCGGACTTGCGCCGGAGTTAGAGGGAGAAGAGGGCGATACCGGTAACGAATTCTCTTCGGGAGACAAGAGAGATCTGCGCCTTCCCGAGAGCCAGCAGATTCTGATTCGCAAGGTGTTGGCACTGCATAAGCCTACCGTAATCGTGAATGCGACCGGCAGCAGTGTGAATGTTCTGGACGGACAGACCGATGCTCCGAATGCATTGATTCAGACCTGGTATCCCGGTGAACTTGGCGGAACGGCTCTTGCCAAGATTCTCTTTGGCGAGGTATCTCCTTCCGGTAAGCTTCCGGTAACCTTCTACGAGTCTGCGGCGAAACTTCCGGACTTTACGGACTATGCAATGCACGGAAATGACAAGCATGACGGCAGAACCTATCGATTCTTAACCGGCAATGTGCTCTATCCGTTTGGTTACGGCCTGACCTATTCGAAGGTTGTATGTGACCGTGTGACGTTTGATGCAGCGAAGAAGAGTGCGACGGTAACGATTCATAATGAGGGCAGTATGGCAACGGAAGAGGTTGTCGAACTGTTCTTAAAGGATACGAGTGAGTGGGGAACCGTAAATCCCGCACTCTGTGGTTTTAAACGGGTATTCCTGGCTGCCGGAGAGTCTGTCACGGTGGAGATTCCTGTTGCGGACCGTGCCTTTACGTCGGTGAATGCCGATGGCGTGCGTGATGTATTCGGTAAGCAGTTTGTGCTCTATGCGGGCACTCATCAGCCGGATGCGCTGAGCACGAAGCTTAGTAAAACGGAATGTGTTTCTGTTACGATTGCGCGATAAGAAAGTGATGTGAGATTGTGAAGAGTGTATGCAGGTTACAAAAGACAATATATAGAACCCTGGCCCTTGTTCTGGCAATCCTTACGCTGACCTGGCTTCCGAAGGTTCCCGTGAAGGCAGATCCTGCGACGGAAGACCTGATTGCCCTGGGGAACGAAGCCTATGAGCAGAAGGAGTATCTGAGGGCGTTGGATTACCATCAGGCGGCCTTTCGCGAGATGGATTCGACGTCTGACGGCTATGTGGAACTTTTGATGCTTCTGATGGCGGACAGCTACTATGCGGGAACGGATTTTTATACCGAGCAGTATATTACCGCACTGGAGGCTCTGGGGTTAGAAGAGGATGGCAATCTTCTTTTTTACAAGGCCTGCACTTACATGAATCTGGGAAAATATGCGCAGGCTGCATCGATTTTTGAGGACATTCTCCTGCTCTATCCCTATGAGTCGAATATTGTCCTGATTCGCCCGCTTCAGGCGAAGTGTAAAGTGATGCTGGGGAAGTTTGATGCGGCATTGGCAGACTATCAGCTTACGATTTTTCTGGGGGAGAATCCGGACCCCGGAGCCTATGCACGAGCCCTTGCAAGTGTTGGATACTACGAGGCCTGTGTGGAGGAGATCGAAGCATTAGGGGATACGTATTACTCGGAGGATTATGAGATTGCATACTTCACGGCATGGTATGCACTCGGTCGGTTTGATGAGCTGCGTACCCGTTATGAGGAAATGAGAATCGAGGATCCCTCGAATGCCTTGGCCACCTATTATCTTGCGGTGCTGCTTGGCACTGTGTACGGGGAATACAATGAGGCCGATGCACTGTTTGACGAACTGGAACAGTCGAATCCGGAATGGAGCAGTGTGGTGGCGAACCGGGCATCCATGGCGGCATTGCAGGGAAAGTTCGATGAAGAACTGGAGTATTTAAAACTGTACAATACCAAGGCTTATATCAATGCGCTTCGTGATGTGACGGCGGAGGAGGCACAGGCACTCTTAACCGAAAACGGTTACAACCCGAGTTCGGAGGAACTGCAGGGGATGCTGGTAGCAAGCCTTACCTTTGAAGAAATGACGGAGACCTCTTTGGCAAGCTTCGGCGGATATTTCGAGAATCTGGTTCAGAATTATCCGGAGAATGTCACCTTGGCGATGACCTATGCGGAGATCCTGAAACTATTAGGTCGAAATGAGGACGCGATAACCGTACTGAAGCAGGCAAGAACGAATACCTCCTGGTTTAAGAGTGCGATTGATACGGAGATGGCATATTGCTATCGGAACGCCGGGGATTATGCAAAATTCCGGGAGACCTTCCCGGATATTGACAACCGGGAGAGCCTTTTGGCGGTAGATGCTCTTTTTAACTCTTATCTCTATGAGGGGGATTATGAGAATGCCGATGTGTTGTTGGAGAGCATCGAAGTAAGTGGCAGCCTGCGGGATTCGACGTTAATGCATGCGATTCTGTATGGTCGTTTGACGCACGATTATGAGCTGATGCTTATCAAGTGCGAGGAGTATCTGACGATTCATCCCAATGCACAGCGAGCGCTTGCTTACAAAATCTATGCATTGTGGATGATGGGCAATGAGACGGAAGCGGAGGAACTGGTGGCAACACTGGATCGATATTATCCCGCAACCATAAGCCGTGACTCTCTGGTAACGGCTATGTTACTCGGTCGTGAGAAAACGGCAGCTTGGATCTATGATGAAATGCGAACACGCTATCCGTATACGGCATATCGTTGCACTTTTGATTATGAGCTGGCGCCGTTAACCGGATTAATGCAGGCCTGTGCGGATGGAACTCTGGAGGAATATTTTGCCAATCCCGAGCCGCCCGTTGAGGGCGACGAGGAGCCGGGGCCTTCCTTCAGCGACCCGATCGATCCTGAGGGAAGTGCAAGCGGTACGGCGACTTCGAAACCGGAGTCCGGGAAGCCTGCAACCAAAAAGAGCAAGGTTGGTCATTTTGTAATTCCGGTCTGTATCGGAATTGTAGCTCTGGGGGCCTTTCTGTTAGTGGAGGTGCTTCGCCTTCGCGGAAAAAGACAAAACGATAAAAAGCAAAAAGACAAAAAACATACCCTCTCTCGCGAGGAGTTTTTGGAGGAACTTGAGCAGAGCGAGGAAGACGAGATAGAAATCGAAGACCTGGATCAGGAGAACTTCGACAGCGAGGATTCGGAAAAGGAGTAAGTATGGAGGAAGCACGCGGACGCATATTAAGCCCCGGTTCTGCAATGGGTCAAGTTCATATCTATCGTAGAGCAACCGGCGAGAATACCATTGCGTCCGGTAACAGCGCTCTGGAGCAGAAGGTGTTTCTTCTGGCAATCGAAGAGGCACGGCTGGAGCTTGCGGCCATGGAGAATGAGGTAATGGAAGCGCAGGCAATGTTTCTGGAGGATGCAAGCTTTGTGGAATTTGTCTGCGACAAAATTCTCCGTGAGAAGCTCAGCGCTTACCTTGCTTTAGAGCAGGCACGCTTTTATTTTGCGGAAACCCTGTGCAGTCGCCATGATGCTTACATTATGGAGAGAATTGACGACTTTTACGATGTCATCTTTCGACTGCAGCGGATTCTGTCCGGAGAACAGTCGGAGAATCTGAAGTTTTCCAAGGATACGATTCTTATCTCGGAGGACCTGACGCCCAGTGAGGTGATGAACTGTCTGAAGGGTCGAGTGGTCGGCATTGTTTCTTACAAAGGATCGACAACGGCCCATGCGGCAATCCTCGCAAGAACCCACCATCTCCCGGGGATTATGGGCATTCAACCCGTTGAGGATTGGGAAGGCCATACGGCGATTATGGATGCCAACAACGGAATGCTGATTATTGATCCTTCCTCAGAAGACATTGAGCAGTTTCGCGCCAATGTGGAGGAGCGCAAAAACCTGGCGGAGAAACGTATCGCAAGCCTGGAGGAGTATCGCGGTCTTCCTACGGTGACGCGTGACGGTCGCAGAATCGCCCTTCTTGCCAATGTGGGCAGCATCGAGGATGTCGAAGAGGCCTACGCAAAGGATGCGGAAGGAATCGGTCTGTTTCGTACTGAATTTTTGTTCCTGGACCGAGACAGCAGTCCTTCCGAAGAGGAGCAATACGAGATCTATCGACGTGCGGTGGAATTAAGCCACGGGAAGCGGGTTGTGTTCCGTACGATGGACATCGGCGCAGACAAAAAGGTAGCTTACTTACAGAACGAATATGAGCAGAATCCGGCCTTGGGCTTGAGAGGAATTCGCTTAAGTCTTCAGCGACCGGAGATTTTCCTCATGCAGATCCGTGCTCTTTTGCGGGCGGCAGCGGTCGGTGACGGCAATGTATCGGTAATGCTTCCGATGATTGCCGATCTGGAAGAGATTCGTCGATATCGTGAATTGGAGGCGGAGGCGGTACAGAGTCTCGAGGCAGCGGGGATTCCCTATCGTCGTTATCCTCTCGGAATCATGATCGAGACACCGGCAGCGGTATTGAGCGGTGAGCAGTTGGCGGAATATGTGGATTTCTTCAGTATCGGAACGAATGACCTGACGCAGTATGTACTGGCGATTGATCGCGAGAATGCGTCAGTGGAGGAATTTATGAATCCGCGTCACGAAGCAGTGATTCGAATGATTCATATGGCAGTGTTAAGCGGACATCGACACGGAATTCCGGTAGGCATCTGCGGAGAGTTGGCAGGTGATTATGCGATGACGGAAACCTTCCTGCAGATGGAGGTAGACGATCTCAGCGTAATCCCGGCGTCCGTATTGGGTCTTCGTAAGAAGATTCGCGAGACGGTTTCTTAGGTATAGCACAGAAAAATCCTCATTCTATTCTTTTCGTGAGGTGGGCTTTCTGATACTATAAATAATAATTCAAAAAAGAATTATGGAAAAAGGAGAGGAATTATGACGAAGAAAAGAATCGGAATGCTGGCTCTGATCGCGCTCATCCTCGGACTCCTGGTGGTTACCTTCTTAACCCCCGGCTCCGTTGCGGATCTGGAGAATTATTCTCCCATCGATTATTGCCCGGCACTGTCTCTGCTTCCGCCGGTTATCGCAATCGGTCTTGCATTGATCACGAAGGAGGTATATACCTCACTGTTTGTGGGAATCGTAACAGGTGCACTCCTGTATTCCCGTTTTAATCTGGAGCTGATGTTAAACACCATGATGTTCAACGAAGAGCATGGTATGGTAGCAAAGCTTGCAGACTCCTGGAACGTTGGTATCCTTATTTTCCTGGTGATCCTGGGTATCCTGGTTGCCATGATGAATAAGGCAGGCGGTTCCGCAGCCTTTGGCCGTTGGGCTTCTTCCCATATCAAGACCCGAATCGGTGCTCAGCTTGCAACGATGGCGCTGGGTGTATTGATCTTCGTGGATGACTATTTCAACTGTCTGACCGTAGGTTCCGTAATGCGTCCCGTAACCGATAAGCACAATGTATCCCGTGCAAAGCTTGCATACTTAATCGATGCAACCGCTGCACCGGTATGTATTATTGCTCCGATTTCTTCCTGGGCTGCTGCAGTAACCTCTTCCGTACCCGAAGAGTCCGGCATTAACGGTTTCGTAGTATTCTTGCAGACCATTCCCGTGAACTTATATGCGGTACTTACGTTGGCAATGGTCATTCTGGTGACCGTCCTGAAAATGGACTACGGCCCGATGCGTAAGCATGAACTGAATGCAATTGCCGGAGATCTCTTTACGACCGGTGATCGTACCATGGAAGGGGAGAATGAAGAACTTGTCGGAACCAAGGCAAAGACCATCGACCTGATTCTTCCCGTACTTGTACTGATTGCCTCCTGTATCGCCGGAATGGTATACAGCGGTGGTATTCTGGAGGGAGCTTCCTTCATTACCGCATTTGCGGATTGTGATGCTTCCGTAGGTCTGGTATTCGGTAGTGTGATTACCCTGATCTTTACCTTTATCTACTATTCGATGCGTGACATCTTATCCTTTAAGGATTTTGCCGAGTGTATTCCGAACGGTTTCAAGGCAATGGTTGCTCCGATCCTCATTCTGACTCTTGCATGGACCTTGTCCGGTATGACGAAGCTTTTGGGAGCACCTGAGTTTGTGGCAGGTCTCGTAGAGGGTGCCGGTGTACTGAAGGGCTTACTTCCTATCGTTATCTTCCTGGTAGCGGCATTCCTTGCATTTGCAACCGGTACCAGCTGGGGAACCTTCAGTATTCTGATTCCGATTGTTGTCGGTGTATTCCCTGCAGGACAGATGATGGTAATCTGTATCGCTGCTTGTCTTGCCGGTGCAGTAAGCGGTGACCATTCTTCTCCGATTTCGGATACCACGATTATGGCTTCCGCAGGTGCCCGTTGCAATCATATTAACCACGTATCCACGCAGATTCCTTACGTATTAACCGTAGTTCCGATCTGTGCGTTCGGATACCTGTTAATGGGTCTTCTGGACTTTGCCGGTTTGGCTTCTCTTGCATGGTTGGTAACCCTTGTATGTGTGGCAATTCTGGTAGGAACCCTTCTTATTATCCGCAAAAAGGTGGGTAAGGAGTAGGAATAGATTGTTTGAGACAATATTAGTAGTTCGTTTGGTTTAGGGAATGAGAAGGGCGTGTGAATTAGTTTCACACGCCCAAATTATTAGAATCCCTGATAGATGAAGGTGGATACACCTGTTAATGACAAGATGGAATAAAGCGTAAGGAAGGCACACAAGACAGCTCTTCCTGTGGTTGGAATGAACGCTTTGTGGCTAATATTTGGTCGCATGAACGTTATCCATGAGATGATTCCGTATACAACTGTCATCGTAATGAAACGATAAATTGGTGCTGCTAATCCAAGGATGGAGAGGGGAACTGTGATCTCAGGGAAATCAAAGGCACCGATGAATGCGGCGCTTACGCCAAATTCGCCTGTGAAAAGGCGGGAAATCAAGGTGCAGGCCTCTGACAGGGAAGGCGCACGGAAGAAGACCCAGAGAAGGTTTACACATAGGAAAGTGACTGCCCATCGAAGGGGCTTCCAAATGCGCTCCCACGCTTTGTTTCCGAGACGATTGGCAACCTGAAGAATCCCATGAAGAACACCCCAGAGAACGAAGGTCCATGCAGAACCGTGCCAGATGCCGCTTACCAGAAAAACAATCAGGATATTCACACAAGTACGAAGGCTTCCCTTGCGACTTCCTCCCAAAGGGAAGTAAATATAACGCCGAAGGAAATCGGTCAGTGTAATGTGCCAACGCTTCCAGAAATCATCGATCGATAAGGCCTGATAGGGAGAGTCGAAATTCTGTGGGAGCTCGAACCCAAGACACTTACCGATGCCTAGAGCCATGTCCGTATAACCGCTGAAATCGTAGTAAATTTGCATAGTATAGGCAAACATGGCAATCCAAGCCTCTGATGCAGAAAGCCCGGATAAATTCGTATAGGAAAAGTCAGCTATGACAGAGAATGATTGAGAAATAATCACCTTTTTAAAAAGACCAAAAGAAAAAAGATAGAATCCGTGAGCAAGATTATTGGAACACAAACGCGGGAGCGTTGCACGGAATTGACCGAGCAATTCCTGCGAATCAGCCAGGGGACCTGAAATAAACTTAGGGAAAAAGGTAAGAAATAGGCAATAATCGGTGAAAGAAACCGCTTCAAGATCATTACGATAATAGTCTACTAGCATAGCAATTTGCTGGAAAGTATAGAAGCTTATGCCGAGGGGAAGAAATAACTTCATGGCCGGAATCTGTAAGCCGGGGATCCTATTGAGATTGCAAGCAACGAAATCAGCATATTTAAATCCCCCGAGGAAGAGTATGTTTAAAAAGATTCCGATGGTTAGGAAGATACGAGGATGTTTTCTTTTTATTAAAACAATCAGAATATAATTGCCGATAAGACTTCCGAGCAAGACAAGAAGATGGAGGGGACCGGCGTAACAAATAAAAATCAGGGATGCAATTGTTAATAGCCACTTGCGTATGATTTTGGGGCAATGAGCGGTACAACCCCAAACAATTAGTACAAGTGGAAGGAAAAGAAATATAAAAGAATAGGAATTGAATGCCATATCAGTCCTCCTTGCTACTCGTATTGAGTAAGCATGGATAATCGTAATACATATATATTTCGCGAATCATCTCGAAGTAGGAAGAATAATTCTCGAGTGTGAGTTGATGCTTGTCTTCGATTATTGATTGAAGCATCAGAGAATTAACGGATTCATCGTAATGGAGCAAATCATAGTACAAATCCAAGTTACAAGTGATGTCTGTTTCTTCATAAAAGGAATATAATTTGATGTTTTTGTATGGTGCTAAAAGGGAGACCTCGAGAGCTAGCGAATCAATTATCTTAATCAAATTACCCTTTTCATACTCATCTTTCCAATATAGAGCACTATATGGTGGAAGGATTATATAAAAATCAACATTCTCATAAGCTAAAGCATTTTTTATGATATTCTGCGTAACATTTTCGGTAATGAGTTGTACCTCAGTATCGGTTAGTGGCTGTTGGACAACGCCAGGAGATAAGTCATAATTGAATGATGTAAAATTGGATGATGAATAGTGGTGATTTGATGCGTCACAAGCATATTTGTTCATATCAAATTTTGGTGTTTTTTGCAGTGTATGTAAAATGACCTGTGCAGAATCAATTAATGTAGTTTTATTAAAACAGTATTCGACATCGGTAAAAAGATTATCATCATATAAATACCAGGGATATAGATAGCCAGCATCTTTGATGCCATGAAACTTGGAGTCGGCTTTTTGAATGAGTCTTGTGGGATCTGTTACTTGTATGACAAGAGAGATATCGCTATTATTATCTAATGCTCTACGAATATTAGTCCCAATTTCATGATAAGAACCGCCATTGAATATCATCTTAGCAAATTGGATACCAAAGAGACAAGACGCTTCTTGCGTATGAAAGTTGGCCGCCATGGAAGTGCCGGCAATAATACCGGAGTAAGTGAAGTTTTTGGCAATACCAGGATTCATATATCGTGAATCACGATATTCGTAAGACATATTCTCAAGCGGAGCATGGTAATGAAAATAGGGATCAATGAAAACAGTGATCCCTGCACACAGAACAAGTAATGAAATTAGTAAAATTAGATAGGTCCTTACAAAGGAACGTTCTCTTTTCATGATGGGTTGTTATCTCCGGATTGAGAATCTCATTATACCTGTGCCGTGGATTTGCGTTCGATCAGACGGGCACGCAGGTTGGCTCGACTCATGGGAACGCCGCTCATTAAGCCTTCCAGAATAAAATAAGCGCATTTGCCGAGACTGGAACGCTCCTGACGGATGGTGGTAATCGGAGGAACGGTACTCTTGGCAATCGGAAGATCGTCAAATCCCACAATGCTGATATCCTCGGGAACACGATAGCCACGTTTTTTACACTCTTCCACAGCACCGGCGGCCATCAGGTCGCTACCGCACAGAATGGCGGTGGCTCCCGTTGCCAACAGATCGGGAATGTGATAGGGGGCACTTTCGATTACATAGTAGCCGAAGGCCACCATATTCTCGGTTACCTCCAGGTTGCGGGCGTCCATTGCCTGCAGGTAGGCCTCGTAGCGTTCCGAGGTCACCATGGAATTCGGGGAACCGCTGAAAAAAGCAATCTTACGATGGCCGAGACGATAGAGATGCTCGATGGCTAAGTCGATTCCTTCATAGTTATCGGTGCCGATATAGGCTACGGACGGATTACGGTCCACGGAATTGTCTAACAAAACGGTAGGAGTCTTGGTCTTTTCCAACTGAAGCATCCAGGGCTCCTGCAGCGAGAAACCAATGAAGAAGGCACCGCTGTAACCACTGTTCAACATGTAATTATCATATTTATAGGTGGACTGAAGACTGGAGTTCATCGGAACAATATCCACGGTGAAATTATCGCGCTGCGCAGCCTGTTTGAAACCGAGAATAATCTCATAGCCGAATTCGCCGGGCTTCTCGTATTCCATATTTTCCACGAAGATGCATACCTTTTGGTTCTCAGGCTTCTTCATGCTCTTGGTCACATAACCCATCTCAATGGCAGTGTCCAGAACCGTCTGCCGCATATCCTCACTGATATCACTGGCGCCGTTTAAACCCTTTGAAACCGTACTGATCGAGATGCCGAGCCGATCGGCAATGTCTTTGATCGTTACTTTCACGTCTGTGCTCTCCTAAGTCTTCTTCTATTCTCAAGTACGATAAAAAACGAAAAATTCGTTACTTTATACTAAAAATAATGTACGAAAATTTAGGAAAAAAGTCAACGGAAATCTTGCCTGTGGGAATTGACACAGCCTACGAAAAAGGGGATAATGTGTCTATACGAAAAAAACCGAAATTTTTCGCAAATTATAAACACTGAAAATGTGAATGGGAGTTGCTATGGGGAAACAAGAATTTGTAAGGGGAGCGGGAATCCTGCTTGCAATCCAATCGTTACCGTCGGATTACGGAATCGGCACCTTAGGGAAGGAAGCGCATCGATTCGTTGATCTTTTGGTGGATTTGAAGCAGAAATACTGGCAGGTGCTTCCGTTGGGACCGACCAGCTTCGGAGACAGTCCGTATCAGTCCTTTTCGGCCTTTGCGGGCAATCCTTACCTAATTGATCTGGATTCTCTTAAGAAGGACGGACTGATTACCGAAAAAGAGATTCTAAGCTATGACTGGGGCGAAAAAGAAGACGATATTGACTATTCGCGGCTGTTTACCAACCGCTTTGCAATTCTGAAGCAGGCATTTGCACGATTCTCCGGAGAGGAGAAGAGCTTTGTGACCTTCTGCCAGAAGGAAGCCCACTGGCTGGACGGCTATGCTCTTTTTATGGCAGTGAAGGGACATTTTGAGAACCGTGAGTGGTTATCCTGGGAGGAAGGAATTCGTGACAGGGAACCGGAGGCGGTTGCAAAGTATGAAAAGGAACTTGCGAAAGAAATTGCTTTCTGGAAGTTCCTGCAATATAAATTCTTTGAACAATGGAACAACCTAAAGAAGTATGCGAATCGTTGCGGAATCTCCATTATCGGAGACATTCCTCTTTACATTGCACTGGACAGCGCGGATGTATGGCAGCATCGGGAACTTTTCCAATTGGGGCTTGACGGCAGACCGAAAAACGTAGCCGGTTGTCCCCCGGATGACTTTAGTGCGGACGGGCAGAAATGGGGCAATCCGCTCTACCGTTGGGACGTGATTGAGCAAAGCGATTTTGCCTGGTGGAAGGATCGTATTCGTGCCAATACGAAGCTGTATGATATTCTGCGATTTGACCATTTCATCGGTGTGGTGCGTTACTTCTCCATCCCGGAAGCGGACCCGAATGCGCGGAACGGACATTGGGAGAAGGGCCCCGGCGAGAAACTTACGAATGCCATGCGTGAGGCCCTCGGCGATGCGAAGATGATCGTGGAAGATCTTGGCGTATTCGTGCCCGGAGTGAAGAAGTTAGTAAAGAAGACCGGCTGGCCCGGCATGAAAATTCTGCAGTTTGCTTTTAACGGTGACCCGAATCACGAGTATCTTCCTCACAATTACACGGATACGAATATGATTGTGTACGGCGGTACCCATGATAATGAGACGCTGGTGGGCTTTTTCCGTGATCGAACGGACTATGAATTGGCCTTTTTGTATGAATATCTGAATATCAAAAAAAGAGAAGAGATTCCGGATGCAATTATTCGAATGGCCTATTCGAGCATTGCCGACGTGGTTATTTTCCAGATGCAGGATCTGTTAAAACTTGGCAATGAAGCACGAATGAACCTACCTTCTACCATCGGAACGAACTGGCGTTGGCGTGTGGTGAAGGATCCGCTAAACGAGACAAGACGAACCTGGATTCGCACGATGGCCACCGTATACAAGAGATAAGAATCATTTCACCTCCTCAAGGATAAAAAAGCACTGTTGGGTCAAAGACCTAACAGTGCTTTTGCGTTGCGATAAAAAATATTCTCTTTTTCCCCTTCGGCAATCGGTAATTCCCTCAGTGCTTCCACGGCATCACGCTGGGAGGCCCAGGGATAATCCGTTGCAAAAAGAATGCGATGGGAGCCGTGGTTTCGAATAAAGCGTAACAGTTGCTCCGTCGGAATCCGATTCAAGGTGTAGGCTAAGTCTAAATAGACCGATTCTCCCACCAGAAGCTCTTCCACCTGATCCCACTGATCCAACCCGCCTAAATGTGCCAGAATCAAACGTTTTGGGCCGACCTCACGAAGCACCTCATAGGCAAGATTCGGAGGGCAGTGCACCGGATTGGGAAGACCTGCATCCCGGCCTGCATGGACCGAAATAATCATACCAAGCTCCGATGCGGCATCAATGATCCGTTTATATCGGATGTCATTGATGAAGACGCCCTGAAAGTCCGGATGGAGTTTGATGCCCTTAAACCCCATGTTGGATAAGGTTTTCAGGCAGGCTTTGTGGTTCGGACAATCCGGATGGATGGCTCCAAAGGAGGTAATCTTGTCCGGATGGCGTTCATTCAGCATCGCCGCGTAGTCATTGATGTGATTGAACTGCGTTTTGTTGGTGATGACCGGAAGAATTACACTGTGGTCAATCCCTGCGCCCTTCATGGACTGAAGAAGAGCGCGAAGAGTTCCGTCACCGGCAGGATTTAGGTCCGCTAAACCGGCAATCTTTTCTACGGCACGTTCCGCGATTTCGTCCGGATATTCGTGGGTGTGAAAATCGATGATCATAAGTTGTATCCGGCCTCAAATGCCGCGACATTCATCTCAACGGTCTTGGGAGGAACGGTGTTCTTGATGACAGCAATCCAATCCTCTTTGGCAAAGGACATGTGCTTTGCGGCAACGCCGATGATGATGGTGTTGAAGACTTTGGCATTTCCCAATGCCTTTGCTTCCTTCATGGCATCGCAGGATACCACTTTGAACTTGGCACTTAAGTCTTCAATGATGTTTTCGGGATACTTTGCGGCACCGGTCACAACCGTCATAGGGTCGATACGCTGGTCGTTTACAATCAGTACGCCGTCCTTTTTCAGGAAATGAGCATAGCGAAGGGCTTCGAGACGCTCGAAGGCAATCAGAACATCTGCCTGACCTTCCTCAACAATGGGCTCCGCAACGGAGTCTCCGAAACGTACATAAGTAACAACACTACCGCCGCGCTGTGCCATTCCGTGCACCTCGGAGAGCTTCACATCAAAGCCTGCATGGGTAGCGATACCGCCAAGAATACGGCTGGTTAACAGGGTTCCCTGTCCGCCTACGCCGACAATCATAATATTTGTTGTTTTCATGCTTATACCTCCTTGCACTCGATGGCGCCGAACTTGCACTTCTGCATACATAAGCCACAGCCGTTGCACATCGTATCGTCGATTACGATGGTACCGGCATCGTTGCGGGTGATGGCAGGACAGCCGGGAACAAGGCACATGCCGCAGTTTTTACACTTGTCGGGAAGCGTGTAGCACTTCTTGTGGGATACATTGGTCTTGAGCAGTGCGCAAGGAGCCTGTGCGATAATAACACTGACCGCATCCCGAACCACTTCGCGCTTGATGGTCTCGCGGAGAGCCTCGGTATCGAAGGCGTTCACAACATATACATGTTCGATTCCCATTGCCTTGCAAAGCGTATCCAATTCGATGGCCGGAACGGTCTGGCCCATTAAGGTCATGCCGGTTGCGGCATTGTCCTGATGGCCTGTCATACCGGTGGTGGAGTTATCCATAATAATTACCGTACCGGAGCTCTGGTTGTAAACCATATTCATTAAGGAGTTCACACCGGTGTGACAGAAGGTGGAATCTCCGATTAAGGCTACCCAATTCTTGATATAGTCTTTTCCCTTGGCCTTCTCCATTCCGTGAAGGGTGGAAATGCTGGCACCCATACATACGGTGGTATCGATGACATTCAGAGGGGCTACCGCACCGAGGGTGTAGCAACCGATGTCGCCCGCACCATGAATTTTTAACTCCTTCAGTACGGAGAAAATACTTCTGTGAGGACATCCGGGACAAAGGATGGGAGGACGTGCCGGTACCTCTGCGGGAGTGGCAATCTCCACTTTTTCGCCGAGAATCTTCTCGCGAAGCATATTGGCACTGTATTCACCCTGCACGGTTAACAGTTCCTTGCCCTTGGCCGGAATGCCCCAGGAACGAACCTGCGTCTCGATTAAGGGCTCCAGCTCCTCGATGACATAGAGCGTCTCAACCTTGGAGGCGAATTCTTCGATCATCTTACGGGGAAGCGGGTTGACCATTCCGAGCTTCAGAACGGAAGCGGTAGGCATTGCTTCTTTTACGTACTGGTAAGGAATACCGGAGGTAATGACACCGACCTTGGTATCGTTCATTTCCACACGGTTTACCGGCATGGAAGTACCGTCCTCGGACATCTGCTTTAAGCGCTGCTCGACAAATACGTGACGGCCCTTGGCATTGCCGGGCATCATAACGTTCTTGCGGGGATTGCGCTCATAGGGCTTGTCCTCAACCTCGACGCGCTCGCATAATTCCACAACGCCCTGGGAATGTGCCAGACGGGTGGTGGTACGAAGCATTACGGGAGTGTCGTATTTCTCACTCATTTCAAATGCATATTTCATGAAGTCCTTGGCTTCCTGGGAATCCGAAGGCTCCAAAACAGGAACCATGGCGGTTCTTGCCACCAGACGGGAATCCTGCTCATTCTGGGACGAATAAAGACCCGGATCGTCTGCTGCCACCAGAACCAGACCACCGTTTGCACCGATGTAGGATACCGTAAAAAGAGGATCGCTGGCTACATTGACACCAACGTGTTTCATAGAAGCCATGGCACGCACACCGCTGATGGATGCGCCGATGGCAACTTCCATGGCAACCTTCTCGTTCGGCGACCATTCTGCGTAGATCTCGGGATATTTTACAATGTTTTCACTGATTTCCGTGCTGGGAGTTCCGGGATAAGCCGCCGAAACCTTGACACCGGCTTCGTATGCACCGCGCGCAATGGCCTCGTTACCCAGCATGATTTTCTTTTCACTCACTTCAGTAACCCTCCATATTTTTTTGAAAATAGAAATAAACCATACTGGATAAAGTATACCATATCCCGATGCGGGTGGGTACTTTCTTTTTTGCTGTTTTTATATTCTTTTTATAGAAAAATAAGAAATGGTTTCGTTGCTTTTCTGAGGGTTGCCATCTATAATAAAGTGGAACATTAGTCCGTTAGGAGATTCTATGGAAAACAATCAGAACAATAATTCAAATAACAATCATAATGAGAACCATTCCGGAAAGGGACCGGAGAAGCGTACCAGCCTGCTTGCAATTCTGGTCATTTCCCTGGTTCTTCTGGTCATCTTCAGCTATATGATGAAGCTCAGCAGCACCGGTGTTTCACAGAAGACCACCTATGATGAGTTCATCGCGAAGCTAGAGGCGGGAAGCATTACGAAGGTGGAGATTACCGACGGTCAGATTAACTATACGGCGAATTCCGCAGTGGGAACCTCGAGTATGGTTAATGAGATGAAGTACTATACCGGTAAGGCGGAATCGGATTCCGATATTACCGCACGAATTTTGGCCAGTGAGACGCCGATTGAACTGAAGCGTACCATTCCGGATAAGAGCAGTATCTTTACGACGATTCTGTCCTACGCCCTTCCGCTTCTGATTTTCTGGCTCCTGATTTCGCTTCTTTTACGAAGAGCTTCGAAGGGCGGCGGCTTTATGAGCGTCGGCAAGTCGACGGCCAAGGCCTATGTACAGAAGGAGACCGGAATTACCTTTGCGGATGTCGCCGGAGAGGATGAAGCGAAGGAATCTCTGGTGGAGGTGGTTGATTTTCTGCATAATCCCGCAAAATATGTGGAGATTGGTGCAAAGCTTCCGAAGGGTGCGCTCCTGGTAGGCCCTCCCGGTACCGGTAAGACTCTGCTTGCCAAGGCAGTTGCCGGCGAGGCGAAGGTACCGTTCTTCTCCCTTGCAGGTTCGGATTTTATCGAACTGTATGTCGGAGTCGGTGCCTCCCGTGTTCGTGATCTTTTCAAGGAAGCGGAGAAGAATGCCCCCTGTATTATCTTTATTGATGAGATTGATGCCATCGGACACAGTCGTGATTCGAAATACGGCGGTGGCAATGAGGAGCGTGAACAGACGTTAAATCAGCTGCTTTCCGAGATGGATGGCTTCGATGCGAAAAAAGGAATCATTATCCTGGCGGCAACCAACCGCCCGGAGATTCTGGACAAGGCGCTTTTACGTCCCGGTCGTTTTGACCGTCGTGTTATTGTGGATAAGCCGGATCTGAAGGGACGTGTGGAGATTCTGAAGGTTCATGCCAAGAACGTTCTGATGGATGAGAGTGTGGATCTGGAAGCAATTGCACTGGCAACCAGCGGTGCCGTTGGTTCGGATCTTGCCAATATGATTAACGAGGCGGCCATCAATGCCGTGAAGGAAGGCCGGAAGTATGTATCCCAGAAGGATCTCTTCAATGCGGTGGAGATTGTTTTGGTCGGCAAGGAAAAGAAGGACCGAATCTTGAGCAAGGAAGAACGCAAGATTGTTTCCTACCACGAGGTGGGTCATGCGCTGATTGCGGCATTGCAGAAGAATTCGGAGCCCGTACAAAAGATTACGATTGTTCCCAGAACCATGGGGGCTCTCGGTTATGTTATGCAGGTGCCGGAGGAGGAGAAATACCTGAATTCCGAGGCGGAGCTGCAGGATATGATTGTCGGATTGCTCGGTGGCCGTGCGGCGGAGGAGCTTGTGTTTGATACGGTTACGACCGGGGCCTCGAACGATATCGAGAAGGCGACGGCCATTGCCCGCAATATGGTGACCCGTTACGGTATGAGCAAGCGTTTTGGCCTCATGGGCTTGGAGACGATTGAGAGCCAGTATCTGGATGGGCGTGCTTCCATGAACTGTGCGGAGAACACCGCGGCAGGCGTTGACGAAGAGGTTATGCTCATTTTGAAGAATGCTTATGACGAAGCATTAAAGCTTCTTCGTGAGAATCGTGAACTGATGGATAAGCTGGCAGAGTTCTTGATTGAGAAAGAGACGATTACCGGTAAGGAATTCATGGAGATTTTCCGTAGGGAAAAAGGAATTCCGGAACCGGAGGAACCCGTGCCTTCTAAGGAGGCGAAGGCGGAGGAGAAGGCATCCTTCGAGGAAGAACAGCCTGAGACGGCTACTCCTGTCGAAGAGCCGGAGATTAAGGCGACGGAGCCTTCCAAGGAGCCGGAGACTCAGAATCCCGACGACTTCGTATCGATTCTGAACTCGCGAGTGTTCAAGAGAAAGGATTCTGACGAGCAGTAGAAAACATGTTTGATGTTGCGGAAGAGTTAAAAAAACTCCCCCATAAGCCGGGGGTCTATATTATGCATGATGACGCGGATACTGTGATCTATGTCGGGAAAGCCATAGATCTCAATAACCGCGTCCATTCTTATTTTCGGACGAACATTAACCGGGGTCCGAAGATTCAGAAGATGGTCACCCTCATTGCGTATTTTGAGTACATTGTTACGGATTCGGAACTGGAAGCTCTTGTGCTTGAGAACAATCTGATTAAGGAATACGCACCGAAGTACAATACGATGCTTACGGATGATAAAACCTATCCCTACATCAAGGTGACGGTGGAAGAGGCGTATCCGCGTATTCTTTTTGCAAGAAACATGAAGAAGGACCGTGCGCGGTATTTCGGCCCCTTCACGTCGGCAGCGGCGGTGAAGGATACCATCGAACTGTTGAATTCCCTCTTTAAGCTTCGTACCTGCAACCGAAACCTGCCGCGGGATTGCGGGAAGGAGAGACCGTGTCTGAATTACCAGATGCATCGTTGTCTCGGGGCCTGCAGGGGCAATGTAACGAAGGAAGAGTACGATGAGCAGATTCGCGGCGCACTGGATTTTTTAAGCGGTCGGTACAAGGAGATCTTAAGTGATCTGGAACGTAAGATGACGGAGGCGGGCGAGCGCCTGGATTTTGAAGAAGCGATTCGTTATCGGGAACTTCTGAAGAATGTTCAGTCGGTGGCACAACGCCAGAAGATTACGGATTCCTCTTTTGAGGACCGGGATATTATCGCGGTGGCCACGCAGGGAAATGACTCCGTGGTACAGGTATTTTTTGTTCGAAACGGTCGTCTGATCGGTCGCGAACACTTTCATATGAACGGAACCGAGGGAGAGGAGCCGGCTTCCCTGATCGGCAGCTTTATGAAGCAGTACTATCAGGGAACTCCCTTTGTACCCCGCGAGATTATGGTTCAGGCACTTCCCGAGGATGCGGTGCTGATTGCCGATTGGCTATCGAACCGGCGGGAATCAAAAGTATCTATTCTGGCTCCCAAAATTGGACAAAAAGAGAAACTTGTGGAACTGGCAGCCACGAATGCGGCACTGGTATTGCAAAAGGATCTGGATAAGATTCGCCATGAGGAGGAACGCACGAGAGGAGCGGTGGCAGAGATTGAAGCCATTACGGGGCTTAAGAATCTTCACCGCATGGAAGCCTTTGATATTTCGAATACCAGCGGTTTCCAGAATGTGGCCTCCATGGTGGTCTTTGAGGACGGCAAGCCGAAACGATCCGATTATCGTAAGTTCAAGATTCGCTCCGTCTCCGGACCGAACGATTATGCCTGCATGGAAGAGGTGCTGACCAGGCGTCTTTCGGATTCTATGGACAAAGAGGGCTTTGCAAAGCTTCCGGATGTCATCCTGATGGACGGTGGTCGCGGCCAGGTGAATATCGCCCTGGAGGTAATGGATCGTCTGGGAATTCATGTGCCGGTCTGCGGCATGGTAAAAGACGATAATCACCATACCCGCGGGCTCTACTATCAGAACATTGAGTTGCCCATCGATCGTCATAGTGAGGGCTTCAAACTCATTACGCGAATTCAGGATGAAGCCCATCGTTTCGCCATCACATTCCATCGTTCACTTCGGGCCAAGGCGCAGGTGCATTCCGTTCTGGATGATCTGCCGGGAGTCGGTCCCGCAAGAAAACGGGCTCTGATGAAACATTTCACGACCATCGAGGAATTGCGGACGGCATCCGTCGAGAAGATTGCTGCGGTTTCGGAGATTCCGAGCCATGTGGCGCGGCAGATTTATGATTTTTTCCATCCAGCGGAAAAAACGACGGAAAATGAGCAAGAAAACACCGCCGCAAGCACGGATTGATCCCTTGATAAGCGTGCGAAAAAATGATAAAATAAAGGATAGTGCGAGCGGGAATCGTTCGCTTTTTAGGAGGCAATATGGTACAGTCCAGAACGCATAACTGTAATGAATTAAGAATAGAGGACGCAGGCAAGCGCGTTACGCTGGTCGGCTGGTATGAGAATATCCGTCGTGTCAGCAAGAACTTAGGCTTTGTCATCTTACGTGACTTCTACGGAACGACCCAGATCGTACCCGAGACCGAGGAGATGATGGAGCAGTTCTTAAGCGTGAATTGTGAGTCCACCCTGTTGATTGAAGGTGTGGTAAGAGAGCGTTCCAACAAGAATCCCAAGATTGCGACCGGCGATATCGAGGTCGTACCCGAAAAGGTTGAAATTCTTGGTAAATGTATCTACAACGAACTGCCCTTTGAGATTAACCGTTCCAGAGAAGCAGACGAGAATACCCGTCTGAAATATCGTTATCTGGATCTTCGTAATCCCGATGTTAAGAAGAAGATTGTCATGAGATCCAAGATTGTTGCGGACTTACGTGCCAGCATGATGGAACATGATTTCTTGGAGATTACCACTCCGATTCTGACGGCATCCAGCCCGGAGGGCGCAAGAGACTATCTGGTTCCTGCAAGAAACCACCCCGGTAAGTTCTATGCACTGCCTCAGGCTCCGCAGCAGTTCAAGCAGATTCTGATGACCTCCGGATTCGATCGTTATTTCCAGATTGCACCTTGCTTCCGTGATGAGGATGCCCGTGCGGATCGTTCTCCCGGTGAGTTCTATCAGATGGATATGGAGATGGCATTCGCAAGCCAGGAAGACGTTTTCGCGGTAATTGAGGATGTACTTCCTCCGATTTTTGAGAAATACGGTACCTACAGCATTGCTTCCAAGGCACCCTTCAAGCGTATCGCTTATAATGATGCCATGGAGATTTACGGTTCCGATAAGCCGGATCTTCGTATTCACTTAACGGCTACCGACGTAACCGAGCTGCTGGGCGATTGTGGCTTTGATGCTTTCGCAGGCAATGTGATTAAGGCGGTGAAGATTCCGGAATTCACCAAGACCCGTAAAGAGATTGATGCTCTGTGCGATAAGGTATTCGTTTCGACGGCCAACAAGTGTTTCTGGTTCCGTCTGGATGAGAACGGTGAGTTTGTAGGCGGTATCTCGAAGTTCCTGCAGGAGAAAAAAGCAGCAATCATTGAGGCTCTTGGACTTAAGTCCGGAGATTTTGTTGCGGTGGCTGCCGGTAAGAAACTGGTTGCACAGAAGACCGCAGGCTGCATTATTAAGACCTTCGGTGCCGCATGTGACAACTGTATCGATCGTGAGAGATATGAATTCTGTTGGATTGTAGATTTCCCGATGTATGAGATGGGAGAAGAAAGTGGCGAGATTGAGTTCTGCCACAATCCGTTCTCGATGCCTCAGGGCGGTATGGAGGCTCTGTGCAACGAGGATCCGCTTACCATCAATGCATATCAGTATGATTTAGTATGTAACGGTATTGAATTATCCTCCGGTGCGGTTCGTAACCACAATCCGGAGATTATGGTGAAGGCATTCCAGATTGTCGGTCTGGGCGAAGAGGATGTGAAGGCAAAATTCCCTGCCATGTACAACGCATTCTGCTACGGTGCTCCTCCTCATGCAGGAATTGCACCCGGTGTTGACCGTATGATCATGCTGCTTACCGGTGATGAAACCATTCGTGAGATTATTCCGTTCCCCATGAACAAGAACGCACAGGATATCATGATGGGAGCTCCTTCGACGGTGGATCAGAAGCAGTTGGATGACGTTCACATTGCAATTGTATTACCCAAGGAAGATTAATGAGCTAAGCGGGTCTTAAAAGGCCCGCTTACTCCTACTTTTATCGAATGATAATAACCGGGCAGACGAGAATCTCCCGGAATCGGAAAGGAGCAGCTTATGCCAAGTGTCAGCTTAGCCAAAGTGATTGAGAAACAGAATCTGGAGAATCTTACTCCGGAGATGGATGTCAGCAAGATTAAGATTACACAGCCCGATATCAACCGTCCTGCATTACAGTTAACGGGATATTTGGAGCACTACGAGGCGACTCGTCTTCAGATCATCGGTTTCGTAGAGTATTCGTACATGCAGAATATGGACGATAAGAAAAAGAGAAAGGTGTACAACCAGATTCTTCCCGGAACCGTGCCCGGTGTTGTTTTCTGCCGTGAGCTGATTCCGGATCCGGTTTTCTTAGAGGTGGCACGTGCCAACGGAGTTCCCGTTCTGATGACGAAGAAGTCGACGTCCGCTTTTATGGCGGAGATCATTCGTTGGCTGAATGTTGAACTTGCTCCTTTAATCTCCGTTCACGGTGTATTGGTCGATGTCTACGGTGAAGGCGTGCTGATTACCGGCGAGAGCGGTATCGGTAAGAGTGAGGCGGCATTGGAATTAATCAAGCGTGGCCATCGTCTGGTTACCGATGACGTTGTAGTCATTCGTAAGGTCAGCGACGAGACCCTGATCGGTTCCGCACCGGAAGTAACGAAGCATTTCATTGAGCTTCGCGGTATCGGTATTGTCGACGTGAAGACCCTGTTCGGTGTATCCAGCGTTAAGGAGACCCAGTCCATCGATCTGGTCATTCGTCTGGAGGATTGGGATAAGGATAAGGAATACGATCGTCTGGGTCTGGAAGAGGAATATACCGAGATTCTCGGCAAGAAGATTGTATGTCACAATATTCCGATTCGTCCCGGTCGTAACCTGGCAATCATCTGCGAGTCCGCAGCGGTAAACCATCGTCAGAAGAAGATGGGCTACAATGCGGCACAGGAGCTGTATCAGCGTCTGCAGAAATCTTTGGCAAAGAGAAGGGAAGAAGAGGAAAATGTATAAGTATTGTTTCGGTGTGGACCTGGGCGGTACCACAGTTAAAATTGGTTTATTTGAGACAGACGGCGATGTAATCGATAAGTGGGAGATTCCCACCCGCAAGGAAGACAACGGTTCGAAGATCCTTCCTGATATTGCTGATTCCATTCTGGCCAAGATGCAGGAACGTTCCATCGTAAAAGACGAAGTGGCCGGCATCGGAATCGGTGTACCCGGTCCTGTTGACCAGTACGGAGTAATCTATAAGGCTGCGAATTTAGGTTGGGGTGTATTTAATGTTGCTACCGAGTTATCGGGACTTACCATGATGCCCGTTAAGGCCGGCAATGATGCCAATGTTGCAGCACTCGGTGAGATGTGGAAGGGCGGTGGTCAGGGCCATAAGAACCTGGTTGCGGTTACACTGGGTACCGGCGTTGGCGGCGGTATTATCATTAATGGCGAGATTCTGACCGGTGCTACCGGCGCAGGCGGAGAAATCGGTCACATTCATCTGGAGGATGAGGAAGAGGAAGTATGCGGTTGCGGCAATCGCGGCTGCCTGGAACAGTATTCCTCTGCTACCGGTGTGGTTCGCCTTGCGAAAAGACGTTTGGCGAAGGACGACAAGCCCAGTACCCTTCGCGGTGGAGAGATTACCGCTAAGGATGTGTGGGATGCAGTGAAGCAGGGCGATGCACTTGCGATGGATGTTGCAGAGAAGTTTGGTGAGTATCTGGGCAAGGGCCTTGCGCAGGTTGCCTGTGTAGTAAACCCTGAGGTATTCGTTATCGGCGGCGGCGTATCCAAGGCCGGTGAGATTCTGTTGCAGTACATCAGCAAGTATTATGATCG
>JAZQQG010000010.1:0-12463 GCA_045628945.1 Lachnospiraceae bacterium | reverse complement strand
GAAATCGGAACCGGAAATGGTATAGAAAGGAACATCCGCTTCTCCCGCCACTGCACGGGCCAGTAAGGTCTTACCGGTACCGGGAGGTCCCTCCAACAGTACCCCCTTGGGGATTCGTGCACCGATTTCGATGTATTTCTTAGGATCCTTCAGGAAATCCACCAGCTCTTCAAGATCCTCTTTTTCCTCGCGAAGACCGGCAACATCCTTGAAGGTAACCGGCTTGTCGTTCACCAGACGCGCCCGGCTCTTGCCGAAGTTCAGCATCTTGGCATTCGCACTGTTTCCGCCGCCACCTGGACGGAACATGACAAACAGGAAAATCACAATAATGATGCCCACCAACATCGGGAAGATGTAGGTTAAGAACCAGTTCTGCGACGGGATATCCTGAACCTTAATCGTAATCTCGCTCTCATGAGCCCGGACCAGATCCTCCAACGCCACTACATCCGTTACGTAAAGTAGCTGGCTCTTGGAGTCATCAATGAAGGTAACCTTGGCCTTACCGGTCTGGTTCTCTTTATTCGGCTGAATAATGATCTCATCCACCCGCTTAGCGGTCAGATCCTTCTTCAGATCCGATAATTCATAGGTCGCGGAATTGTCCTGACGAAGGCTGATCCACAGGCATAAGCCGAGTAACATTGCAATCACCAGGAAAAAAACACCGTTTCCGCTCTTTTTCGTCTTTTTTGTCTGTTCCAAACTTTACTCCTCCTCGAATTGCACTACACCGATATAGGGAAGATTACGGTATTTCTGCGCATAATCCAGACCGTAACCTACAACGAACTCATCCGGAATCTCAAAGCCGGTGTAGTCCACATGTACATCTACCACGCGGCGGGAAGGCTTATCCAAAAGAGTACACAGTGCTAAGCTCGCAGGCTTGCGCTCTCCCAGCATCTGAAGGAGATAGCTTAAGGTACGACCGGAGTCGACCACATCCTCTACTACCAGTACATGCTTATCCTGAATGGAATCATCCAGGTCCTTTACAATCTTCACCACACCGCTGGACTTCGTATCACTGCCGTAGCTCGACACACTCATAAAGTCGATGGACACCGGTACGGTAATTCTCTTCGACAGCTCACACATAAAGTAGCTTCCACCCTTCAGTACGCATACCAGGTGAATCTCTTTCCCTGCATAATCGCGGCTGATCTGATCGCCCAGTGCCTGAATTCTTGCATCTACCACTTCTTCGGGCAGCATTACACTAACCGATTCTTTCATAATACCTCCTAATTCCGCTCACCGTCCGCGGGCAGCACAAGTTCTGCCTGCAGAATCCGTTTCGTATTCTGATCCACCTTCACCTGCTCACTGATTCGTGAGCCCACAAACCACAGGACATGATTCCCCTCACAAAGGAGAATTCTCCTGCCGCGTTCCTCCGATGGAACCTTCTCATTCTTCATGACTTCCTTCAGACTCTTCTGATGAAGGGTCGGCGGATTCCCGGTTCGAACCGCAATCCAATCCTCCGGTTCCGGCACCCGCACCGCAAGCCACTTATCTATTTTATCATAATCAAGCCATTTCGTATACTGATTTTGCGCAATCTCAGTCCCGTCATAGGAGAGTCTTCGAAGCACAAGCTTCGCTCCCGATGCCCCGGGCAATTCCACCACATACTCTTCGCTCTCCGAAAGGAGCTCCTTATCCAAACGTGCAGCAAATCCTTCCGTCTGCGCCCCTGCATCCGCCTCAGCCGAATCGGCTGCCGTAATCCGAATTCCGTCATAGGTTCGGCTTGCCACCATTCCATAGGGAAGCATAACGCGTTTTCCGGGTTGTTTGTCCCAGAGTGCATGCACATCCGTCAGATGGGTCTGCGTAATATCCTTGCGGGTCCCCGACAGACTTACAAATGCCCTGCGAAGAACCTCTTTGCTGATGTAAGGACGTCCGGCCAGTCCCTCCCGGATTCGAATCGCTCCCTTTTCCTCTGTGACGTAGGTTTCGTACGCCTCCTTCGTAAGAAGGTCCAGCTCGGCGAAGGCCTCTTCCAGGAGATCCGCACACGCATTAATATGCGAAACCGCCTGAGCATTCACCTCTTTTTCCGCAACCTTTACAATATGATGTCGAATGCGGTTTCTGGTATAGTCATCGGAATCATTGGACGCATCTTCACAGTATCCGAGTCCCGAAGCATGCACATATTCTTCAATCTGCTCCCGGGTCATCCAGAGAATCGGACGAATGATTTTCTCTCGTTTCGGTCGGATGCCAAGAAGGCCTTCCGGACCGGTTCCCCGAAAAAGATGATACAGAATGGTTTCCGCACGATCGCCACGGTGATGCGCCACTGCGATTTTCGAAGCCTTTGTTTGCACACGCACCGTTTCAAAAAACTCATAGCGAACCCGTCGACCCGCTTCCTCTGTGGATACCTTCCAGTCACGACTCTTCGCCGCCACATCCTCTTCCCGCAGGAAAAAAGGTAATCCGAACATCTTACAGAGCATCTCGACGTAACGCGCCTCCCCCTCTGCCTCCGGGCGAAGTCCGTGATTCACATGCGCCACATAGAGAGTGTTCCGGTTCTTACGGGCATACTCCATCAGTTGCAGCAGAAGGCAGATGGAATCTGCGCCTCCGGACACCGCAACAACAATTCCTTCTTCCGGTTCTATTAAGTTATTCTCAGACACATATTGGTCGAAGTTCACTTCGCAACCTCCTCCCGCCAATGACGGTACTGCGATAAAAAAAGGAAGCGGTAACCGCTTCCTTACTCTTATTGATTTCCGACTGACTTGAACAGAATCTCATCCGCATATACGAGACCCAGCTTCTTACGGGCCATCTCCTCGTAATATGCCTTCGTCTTTGAATATCTTGCGAACTCTTCTATCTCTTCCGAGCGTTCCTTCTCCGCTACAATCGCGGCATTCAGCGAGTCAATTCTTGCTTGATTCGCCGAAAGCTTCTTCTTAACGGTGGAACCGCCTATCTCAATCACGACAACCAGAATGAATACCATTACAGTAATGAGCAGCAATCCTAAACGATTCTGTCGTTTTTTCTTTTTTCTTACTGACATGAACTCACTCCTTTCGCAATTATATGTTTACATAATAGATGTTAACATAATGTTATTGTAAACAATCCTACGAATCTCGTCAAGCCATGACTTTTCTTTTTTTGGGCAAAAAAGGCCTATAAATAGCGATACATCTCGGCTGCATCTTCTTTATGGATGGTTTCCTGAAGACTTAGGACCTCAACTCGCACCGTTTTATTGCCAAATTGTATCTCAATTATGTCACCCACTTTGACATTGACGGATGCCTTTGCAGGACGGTCATTTACCGTCACTCTTCCCGCGTCGCAGGCTTCGTTAGCAATCGTACGACGCTTAATCAGGCGGGATACCTTCAGAAACTTATCAAGTCTCATACAGTTTCTCCTTTCTTGCAGTCAGCAGTTCAATCAGACGCACATACTCATTGTATACACGGCGATGATTGTTCTGCACATATTCGATATCCATGGACTCCTCGTCGGTCGCCTCCTCCAAACGCAGTGCTTCCTCGGCAAGTTTTATGGCGCCGATGGTACGCGAAGCGCTCTTCAGTGCATGAATGGTCACACAATATGCGTGCCAATCCTCTGTAACAAAGGCTTCGGTCAGTTTTCCTCTTTTGTCCTCCGCAAGATAGGTTAAGACAATCTCGTTATAGAGCTCCGTGGATTGCTGACAGTAGTGAAGTCCCTGCTTCAGATCAATATAGAGCGGGTCCTCCAATCCTACGCCGATGTCCGCAATCATCCCGGAATCTTTCCTCACCGATGCATCGGCCGATTTCTTCGGTCCGGAGGAATAGCACACCAGAGAAGCCGGCAAGAGCTCCACCATCATTTTCTCAAGAAGTCTTGCATCAATCGGTTTCGAGATATAGTCATCAAAGCCCTCTCCCAGGAAGCGCTCCCGCGCCCCGGTAATGGCATTGGCCGTCATTGCCACAATCGGTGTCTGCAGGTTGAGATGCTTCGAATCCTTACGAATCGTCTGAAGCACCGCAATGCCGTCCGGATCCGGCATCATGTAATCCAGGAAAATCAGATCGTATTTCTTCCGCGCCGTCATCTCTAACGCCTCGTCACCGCCGTGAGCAAGCTCTACCTGTACCTCCGTACGTTTCAGGAGTTCCTTGGCAATCATCAGATTCACATTATTATCGTCCACCAGAAGAACATTGGCCTGCGGAGCCCGGAATAATCCTTGCTTCGGATCCTCGTTTTCGGACAACGCACGACGTTCCTCCCAATTGCCAAGAGGGGTCGGGTCGGCAATCTTAAGCGGAAGGGTGACAATCAGGGTGCTTCCGACACCCGGTTCACTGTTCAGACGAATGGTACCGTCCATTGCTTCCGTCAGGCTCTTTACAATCGCAAGTCCCAGACCGGTTCCTTCTATCGAATTCACCTTCCCGTTTCCGGCTCGTTCAAAGGACTGAAAGGCGGATTGCTGCTCCGCCTCCGACATTCCGATTCCCGTATCCTCCACGGTAATCTTCAGGGTACAATAAGCGGCAAGCTCCGTCGGCAGAACCTCCAGAAACAAGCGCACTTCCCCTTTCTCGGTGTACTTCACGGCATTGGAGATCAAATTTACGATAATCTGGCGGATGCGAAGTGCGTCACCCACCAATTTCTTCGGCATCTGCTCATCGATGTGCTTCTTCACGCGAAGTTCTTTTTTCGCCGCAAGGCTGTCCAGGGAAACAAATACGCCGGCTGCCAGATCCTCGGTAGAGAAAGGCGCCCGCACAATCTCCAGTTTGCCGGCTTCTACTTTGGATAAATCCAGAATTGTGTTCACGATATCCAACAGGTCCTTGCCGGAGTTCTCAATCTGCTTCGCATAGCGCAGCACATCCTCTCCCGTTCCTTCGCGAAGAATCATCTCATTCATTCCCAGAATCGAGTGAATAGGGGTGCGAATCTCATGGGACATTTTCGCAAGAAACTCACTCTTGGCAGAATTCGCTTCAATGGCCCTTGCGCGGTCACGACGATACTCTACGATATCCGTAATCCATTGAGCAGCCGAGAAGCCAAGAATCACATAGAGTCCGATTAAGAAAAAGCTTCCGTCCACACGAATCTGGATAAAGTTAATGGCAATAATCTCCATCAGGCTTAACAGCGAGAAGAGGATAAAACCGACGGCAAAAAGAGGATATTCCGACACATTGCCATGCTTCACATCCAGAATAATCATCACAATAACCGCCACAATATGCATGGCAATCGCTAAATTGATCCAGATGAGATTGTCCGAGAAGTCCGCGATTCCGGTCAGATGCAGCAAGAAAAATCCCGCATATTCCATCAGACTGATCCCTGACAGAATCATGATGGGCTTATGATATCGATGACGCTGGATATGGTCCGTATAGAAGAGCACCGGGAACGGCAACAGCATGATCATCAGGTAGGACAGAATGCCGTCCACATAGTAATTGTCCGCCACGAACTGATAGATCTCCGAGTCAAAAAGTAACCAGGATGCCGCAAAGAAGACGCTGATTCCCATATAGAATACCGACGCATGCTTGCCGGTAAGGACACGAAGTCCGATTCCGATGACCGCGATGGCAAAAGACAAAATTAACAGAACCAGAATCGCAATCGTCTTGATGGCATCACGATTCAGATAGTAAGCGACGATCCCCAACGAATCGCCCAAACGAAACTCATTCAGGATTCCGTTTTGTTCCCCCGCCTTGTACTTGGTAACCTCAATGACCTTCCCGGCATCCGCCGAGGAAAGTCGTACAAACATCAGAAGATTTTTCACAAAGCCGCCCGGATAGACACAATCCGATTCATCGAAGGTCTTGCGAACCTCGCCGTCCACCTTCACAATCAGATTTCTGGAATTCGAGAATTCCAACCATTGATCATCCCCGAGGTCTGTCGGAAGAACCGTACGAATCGTCACGCTCTCTCCCGTTTTTGCAGGCAGAGTGGTCGGCACCGTAATCTTCTGGGTACTGCCGTCCTCACGAACCCACTCCCACTCCGTCAAAAGAACACAGTTGTGGTCCACCTGACGTGGTTTTTTGCCAAGGCCGTGGTCATAGATGACAAAAGCCACCACGGTAACAATCATCAGTGAAAAAAGTACTCTTAGTACAACCGACCAGGCATCCTTCTCTTTTCTGTTAGGCGTCTTCGACAACATCCCCTGCGTCTTCCGTTCCATAATATCCCCTCACACTAAGATAGAAAAAATGCGACTGCGAAGATTCGCAGTCGCACTGACATTCCATTTCAACCAAATTACTTGGTGTTAACTAAATCCTTAAGAGCCTTACCAGCCTTGAACTTAGGAGCCTTGGAAGCCTTAATCTTCATAGCAGCGCCGGTCTGAGGGTTCTTACCGGTTCTAGCTGCTCTCTTAGCAACTTCGAAAGTACCGAAACCTACTAACTGTACCTTGCCGTCCTTCTTTAACTCAGCACTAACAACATCAACGAATGCCTTAACTGCTGCCTCTGCGTCCTTCTTGCTTAAACCAGCCTGCTCAGCGATAGCTGCAACTAATTCAGTCTTATTCATTTGTAAAATCCTCCTAATACTGACAATGTCAGGTTAATCTGAAAACGTCTCGCGACGTCTATATATATTTATAATAATTTCACCTGTTTTTGTCAAGAAAAAAGTGCCGAAAATACGCATTTTATCGGCACTTTTTCGATATTTTTTCCTGTTTTCGGGGGTTCGTCCAAGTTATGTTTACTGACCGATTTCCACGAGGGAAGAAAAGGTGTAGGTTTCGTCTTTTGGCTCGTCATCGAGGGTGATGGAATAGGTTCTCGGCTGACAACCGGTCTTGCGAAGTGCGATCTCATAGGTCCCCGGAAGTTTGCGGAAGGTTGTGGGGGTAATCCCGATATAGGTTCCGTCCACATAGAGTTCAGCCCCCTCCGGTGCCTCAATTCTCACATAGTACTTGCCGGTCGTGGCGGTCAGCGTCGTCTCCTGCGAACCGCTCTCTCCGGCGTCCGGGGTATCCTCATCCGTTCCTGAAGCTTCTCCGGATCCGGACTCTCCGGCACCGGCCGCTCCGGTGTCGTCACTGCTTCCGGTCGTATCCGGTTTCTCCGTGGAAGAGGAATCCGGCTTATCGTCCTTGGAGTCTTTATCGTCCTTGGAGTCTTTATCATCCTTGGAATCCTTGTCCTCCTTGGAAGTCTTGTCGTCTTTATCGTCATCGGCAATCTTCTCAAGAATCAGGTCGATGGCAGCCGACATGGTGCCAACCTTAATATAGGTTGTGGAGGACAGATATCCGTCCGCCTTTACAATAATCTGATGGATACCGGTCGTTAACCATACGGGATTCGTCACATCCGTTTCAACCGAATCAATGTAGACCGATGCATTTGCGGGAGTTACCGTAAAGAACACTTCCCCTTTATTCTCATTTGCATCGGTAATCTCATATTCGGCGAGGTCGATTTCCACTACCTCGTCCCGTAAAACAGTAACCGGAATCTCTACCGTATAGCCTCTGCAACTGACAAAAGCATTGTACTCTCCTTCCGAAACCGCAAAAACCATGCCGTCCTCAATCGGAAGAATCGTAGTGCCCACTTCGACCCAGCCTCCACGATAAGAGCCGGCATGAAGCAGATTCACATAGCCGTGACCGCTCTCCACGAGAATACTGTAGATCACGCGATCGATTCCGACCACCGTAATCGTATCCTGGGCCGAAATATCCTCCAATGAAATCAGTTTCTCCCCCGAGGCTACAACCAAGGACTCCGCCAGGCGATAGGTATCTTCTCCGAGAATCATGCTCTCATCCTGCAGGGTATATCGTGTCACATTATCGTAGATCCAAGTGGCCGAAGAACGTTTCGCTTCCACCAGACGCTTTGAGCTGTGCCAGAATGCAATATCCAACATCTCGCCCGGCGCAAGCTGTGACCAGGTGATTGCCGTTCCGTATTTATCCGTAAGGGGCGTCGACCGCTCGTAGCTTAGCGTATATCGCTTATTCACCTCTACATTCAGAAAGGTAATCGTACCTTCCGTTTCATTGATCGAGAGGACCACCGCCGTATCGGTCGAGTCGTATTTCCGCTTAACAGTGTCGGAAGAGGTGCTCGATTTTCCGGGTGTTTTTTTACCACAGGAGGCAAGAACCATGCAGACAGTTAAAAGCAAAAGGATTGCAATTCTTTTCTTCATCTATTCTCCTCCCCTACTTTTTGCAAGCGCCAAGAGTACCTCCGCCGTATTGTCCTCCGGAATTCGCAGCACATGGTCCAAAAGAGCATTCAGAATCTCTCCCAGCTCCTTGCCCGGACGGAAACCTTCGCGAATCAGGTCGGTGCCGGTGACCGCAAGCGTCTTAAGCGATACGCAGTCTCCGCGCTCAAGGATTCTTTGGTAAATCTCTCGGGTTTGTGTATGATCTTTTCCAAGGGCACACTGTTCCTCAAGCAAAAGAGGAAACAGATCCTCCCCTACCGCATTCATCAAGCGGCGGATCGACTCCTCGTCTGCGGGAATCGGTTCGTATACATAGCGATTCAGTCCGGTGACCTTGCGGATGGTGTCATTATCGTAGCGAAGGCGACGACACTCCACGCGCCCAAACTCTTCACTGTCCTTCAGAAGCAGCGCCAAACGAAGACATTTGTCCTGCGGCGTCGTTTCCAGAGCGGCAATCACTTCCTCATCAATCCGAATTCCCGGAAGGGCTACGCGGGCAATGCCGTATTCTGCGACTTCGTGCATTTTTTCCGGATGAGCGGAGGTAAGGAGCTTCGACAGCTCCTCCTGCACGCGTTCCACGCTGATTTTTTCCAATGTGGGGGCCAATTCCCGAATTGCCGCAACCGTCGCCTCATCGATTTGATATCCCAACTGCGCGCTGAAACGAACCGCACGCATAATGCGAAGAGCATCCTCCGTAAAGCGCTCGGTCGGGTTTCCGACGCAGCGGATTATTCTTTTTTCCAGGTCAAGCTTGCCCTCAAAGCAATCCACCAGGCCGGTACGATCATTGTAGGCCATGGCGTTAATCGTAAAGTCCCGTCGGCGCAGATCCTCGCGCAGATCGGGAGTGAAGGTCACTTCCTTCGGATGGCGACTGTCCTCATATTCCCCGTCGATTCGATAGGTCGTTACCTCATAGCCCACATGATGAAGCAGCACCGTAATGGTTCCGTGCTGGATGCCCGTATCAAAAGTGTGGCGAAAAAGCGCCTTGACCTCCAAGGGCTTGGCATTGGTCGTAATATCCCAATCATTCGGCGTCCTGCCTAAAAGACTGTCTCGGACACAACCGCCCACAGCATAGGCCTCAAACCCTGCTGTTTCCAATGTCGATATGATACTTTTCACATCCTCAGGCAGTTGTATCATAAATCCCCCGTTTGATTCTGAAGCAAAATCCAAGCCTCTGTGGGCGGTACTCTGCTATACTAAGGCCACCGTCTGGCGGGCGATGGTCAGCTCTTCGTTGGTCGGTACAACCATAACGGTTACCGGTGATTCCTTGGTCGAAATCACAATTTCTTCTCCACGGATTGCATTCGCCTCCGGATTCAAGGAAACGCCCATGTAGCCTAAATACTCACACACGCCGGCACGGATGGAACCGTTATTCTCGCCAACACCTGCGGTGAAAGCAATCACATCCACGCCATTCATGGCTGCGATGTAGGAACCCACATACTTGGCAACATGATAGCAATAGGTATCCAATGCGGTCTGTGCCTGCGCATTGCCCTCGGCTGCGGCCGCATTCAGATCACGGAAATCGGAACTTAAGCCCGAAAGACCTAACATACCGGACTTCTTATTTAACACATTGTTTACATCCTTCACGCTCAGGCTTTCCTTGGTTGCAATGAAGTCTACAATTGCAGGATCGATATCTCCGGAGCGGGTTCCCATAATCAGACCCTCCAACGGAGTAAGTCCCATACTGGTATCCACGCATTTTCCGTTCTTCACGGCAGAGATGGAGGCACCGTTTCCTAAATGACACACAATAATCTTTAAGTCGTCACGGCTCTTTCCTAACAGTTCGGCAGCACGATTGCTTACATAATCATGGCTGGTGCCGTGGAAACCGTAACGACGAATCTTATACTTCTCATAATACTCATACGGAAGACCGTAGAGATATGCCTTAGCAGGCATGGTCTGATGGAAAGCAGTATCAAATACCGCTACCTGAGGAACTCCCGGCATGCATTCCGTCACGGAAGCAACACCGATTAAGTTGGCAGGATTATGGAGCGGTGCCAACTCCGAACACTCCTTAATTGCCTCGATTACGCTGTCATCGATTACTACAGCCTTCGAGAACTTCTCGCCGCCATGTACAATACGATGTCCGACTGCATCAATCTCATCAAGAGAAGGAATCACTCCGTTTACGGGGTCTACCAGTGCATCCAACACATAGCGAACCGCTGCCGTATGATCCGGCATCGGAAGCTCGGTCTTAATCTTATCTTTTCCGGCAGGCTGATGCGTCAGCACGCTACCGTCGATTCCGATACGCTCGCATAAACCCTTGGCCAATACATCTTCCGTCTCAGAATCGATTAACTGATATTTCAATGAAGAACTACCACAGTTGATTACTAATACTTTCATGACTATTCTCCTGTTTCTATGATATGCCTTGTCTTTTGAATCCGCCTTTAGTACGCCTTACCCCAATAGACCATCTTCTTGGCAGGCTTACCGCAGCAAACACAGGTATCGCTTAAGGTCTCCTGTGCAAAAGGCATACAACGGCTGGTTACGGCAAGTTCTTCTTTAATCTTGTCCTCACATGCCTGCTCACCACACCACATGGACTTCACGAAACCGGTCTTCTCACTGAAGATGGAAACGAACTCATCCCAGGTCTTGGCAACATAGGTCTGTGCATCTCTTCTCTCGCGGGCACGCTCGAGCATATCCTTCTGAATCGTCTTCAAAAGAGCATCTACCGTATCCGCTACCTGATCCAGCGCACACTCCGTCTTCTCTCCGCTGTCACGTCTTGCAAGAACTGCCTTGCCGGCCTCAATATCCTTGGGGCCGATTTCGATACGAACAGGAATACCACGCATCTCCTGCTCTGCGAACTTGAAGCCGGGAGTCTTGTCGGTGGCATCAATCTTCACACGGATGCCCTTCGCTGCCAATGCGGCACGAAGCTCCTCTGCCTTGTCCAGAACGCCCTCTGCCTGCTGACGAATCGGAATAATGGTTACCTGAGTAGGTGCTACCATCGGAGGCAGAACCAGACCGGAATTATCACCGTGTACCATGATGATGGCACCAATCAGACGGGTCGTAGTTCCCCAGGAGGTCTGATGAGGATACTTCAGGGTATTGTCCTTATCGGTGTACTGAATATCGAAGGCTCTTGCAAAGCCGTCACCGAAGTTATGGCTGGTACCGGACTGCAGTGCCTTACCGTCATGCATCAAAGCCTCGATGGTGTAGGTAGCTTCCGCACCTGCAAACTTCTCCTTATCGGTTTTACGTCCCTTAATCACAGGCATTGCCAAAACATTTTCGCAGAACTCCGCATAGAGGTTCAGCATCTGAATCGTACGCTCCTCTGCTTCCTCTGCAGTTGCATGAATCGTATGACCTTCCTGCCATAAGAACTCTCTGGAACGAAGGAAAGGTCTTGTTGTTTTCTCCCAACGAAGAACGGAGTTCCACTGGTTCCATACCTTTGGAAGATCACGGTAAGATTTTACAGTTCTTGACCAAAATATTTTTGAAATAGAACATGCGCAAATCGATCAAATAAAAGCATTGCAAACAATTGTTGCTGGCAACGTTGTGTATAACGCGAAAATGTGACTTATGTTCTAGACTATGATAGCCCGTTCATTTTGCAGGGTAAAAAAAGAGGCAGTTGTCTAGGCAAGCAGGTGGAGTCTTCAAATTTAAATGGCGTTATAGTTAACGCTATTAAATTTGAAGACTATAAACTAGGAGACTAATTAAAATTACAAGGTCAACTACCGAAGTGGAAATTATCGGTTCGTAAACAACGAAACATTGATCCATTAACCTACAAGGCTTGTGCAACACGTTGCACAAGCCCTTTGTGTATTCCCAATCTTATCTTTCTGTTGCATTTATAGTGTGGGGAAAAAATACGCACATTTTCTTCAACTATAAATAGAATTAGTTATAAAAATACCAATAAATGTCAATAATAAACAAATCATTACCGTTGCCAAAATATAAAATAAACTAGTGAGCGGTTTTTTATACAATAGTAGCTGGGCATTTTCTACCGAGAACGTAGAAAATGTCGTGAAACCACCCAAGAAACCTATCATAAAGAAAGATTCATAAGCATCATTTAAGTAAAGACCTGCGGCGATACCGATTAAAAAGCTACCTATGCAATTAATCGAAAAAGTTGCGATTGGAAAGATGTATGGCCAAT
>JAZQQG010000009.1:0-24587 GCA_045628945.1 Lachnospiraceae bacterium | reverse complement strand
CGCTTGGCCTCCGACTTCCTTGCTAAGTGTATGTTATACGCTCTCAACGGTGGTGTGGATGAGAAGATCAAGAAGCAGATCGGACCTAACTACAAGAAGTACGAAGGCGATGTAATCGAGTACGATAAGTTCATGCCTATGTTCGAGGATATGATGGAGTGGTTAGCAGAGACCTACGTTAACACCCTTAACGTAATCCACTACATGCATGACAAGTACTGCTACGAGAGAGCACAGATGGCTCTTCATGACAGAGATGTTCGTAGATACTTCGCAACCGGTATTGCAGGTCTGTCCGTAGTAGCTGACTCCCTGTCCGCTATTAAGTACGCTACTGTTAAGCCTATCCGCGATGAGGACGGTGTAATCGTTGACTTCGAGACCACCGGTGATTTCCCTAAGTACGGTAACGACGATGACAGAGTAGATGAGATCGCTCAGGAGATCGTTTCCAAGTTCATGAAGATGATCAGAAGACATCATACCTACAGAGACGGCTTCCCTACCCAGTCCGGATTAACCATTACTTCTAACGTAACCTACGGTAAGGCAACCGGTAACACCCCTGATGGACGTAAGGCAGGTCAGCCTTTCGCTCCCGGTGCTAACCCTCTGCACGGCCGTGATACCCACGGTGCAGTTGCATCCCTTGCATCTGTAGCTAAGCTTCCTTTCATGGATGCTCAGGACGGTATCTCCAACACCTTCACTATCATTCCTAACGCTCTTGGTAAGGAAGATACTGTATTTGCCGGAGACATCGAGTTAGATCTCAGCAAGTAATTCTTTACAAAAAAAGAAATCGGAGGCAGAACTATGGACAACAAGGATATGATGGTTGATGACCTTGTAGCAATGTTGGACGCCGGTATGGGTAATGGCGTCGGACACGTAAACGTAGATTTCGACGAGAATTCCAAGTCGTCCAAGTCTGTTCAGACAATGGGGTGTACGGATTGTTCCAGAACCCCACTTGCCTGTTCCGTTCCTACGCTGGAGCAGGGTCTTGACGACTACAGCTCCATGCGTAAGTAGAATAATACAGGAGGAAATATTACAATGGCAGCAGCACAGAATCAGATTGATAACTTAGTATCTTTACTGGATGGTTACGCAACTAAGGGCGGACATCATCTTAATGTAAATGTATTAAACAGAGATACCTTACTGGACGCACAGAAGAATCCTGAGAACTATCCTCAGCTTACCATTCGTGTATCCGGCTACGCTGTTAACTTCATCAAGTTAACTCCCGAGCAGCAGAACGACGTTATCACCCGTACCTTCCATCAGGCAATCTAATCGGGGATACGTAATCCGCACAACATTAATGAGCATGGGCCTTCTGCGGAAGGCCCTGTTTTTTACAAAAACGGAGATTTGCTATGAACGGTAGAATTCATTCCATTGAAACATTCGGTTCCGTTGACGGACCGGGTGTCAGATTTGTCATTTTCCTACAGGGATGTCCCATGAGATGTGCCTATTGTCACAATCCCGATACCTGGCCTATGACCGGTGGTACCGAGATGACGGTAGAGGAGTTACTGGAGCAGTACGATCGAAATAAAGGTTTCTATATGCAGGGTGGCTTAACGGTGACCGGAGGAGAACCTCTGATGCAGCCGGATTTCTTAATCGAACTTTTCGAGAAAGCCAAGGAAAAAGGCATCCATACCTGCTTAGACACTTCCGGTATCGCCTATCACCCTGACAATACAGCCTTCGTCGAAAAAATGGATCGCTTAATGAAGGTTACGGATCTCGTAATGTTAGATATTAAGCACATCGATCCCGAGAAGCATCTGGATCTGGTAAAACAGCCGAATGACGGAATCCTTGCCTTTGCGAAGTACATCTCCGACAAAGGTGTGGACCTCTGGATTCGCCACGTGGTGGTTCCGGGCTACACCGACGAAGAGAAGTATCTCTATCGACTGGGATATTTCATCGGCCAGTTACAGACCTTACGAGCACTGGATGTACTCCCCTACCACACGATGGGCGAAGTAAAATACCAGAATCTCGGACTGGAGTACCGCTTAAAGGGTGTTCCTCCCATGGACGCCAAGGAAGCAGTTCGTCTGAAGCAATTCATTCTTCAGGGAATTAAAGATGTGCGTGCAGGGCTTCCTGCAAAGGAATAGGATTAATCCGCGCAATTCCGGTCGGAATCGCAGACATTGATTAAACTTTCATAAATTCCTTCAAATCATCTTGTACTTTTGTACCAAAATAGTATATTATAATTGTAATCACATAAACGATATTGTAGGAGGTATCTATTATGGCATTCGAAATCAGCGATCAGTGCGTAGCTTGTGGCGCATGTGCAAATGCTTGTCCCGTAGGAGCAATCTCCATGGGCGATGGTAAGTATGAAATCGATCAGGACGCATGTATCGGTTGCGGTTCTTGCGCAAGTACTTGCCCTACCGGTGCTATCGAGCAGAAGTAATTCTAACGATTGACACAAACGAAAAGGATATCGGCTTAGCCGATATCCTTTTTTTATTTCTCTAAGTTGGCGAACTTTGTTAACTCACCGATCCAGCGAAGTTTCACGGTACCAACCGGACCGTTACGTTGCTTCGCGATAATAATCTCGGAAATTCCCTTATCCGGTGAATCATGATTATAATACTCATCACGGTAAATGAACATACAAACGTCGGCATCCTGCTCGATAGAACCGGACTCACGAAGGTCAGACAGCATCGGACGCTTATCCGTTCTTGACTCAACCGCACGAGACAACTGAGACAGTGCTACGACAGGTACATTCAGTTCACGGGCAAGACTCTTCAGGGAACGTGAGATTTCGGAAACCTCCTGCTGACGGCTGTCGGATTTACCGCTACCGCTCATTAACTGTAAGTAGTCGATAATGATTAACTTCAGATCGTGTTCCAGCTTATACTTACGGCATTTACTGCGAAGCTCTGCAACCGTAATACCGGGGGTGTCATCAATAATCATATTGGAACGACCGATGACCGATGTACTCTCTACCAGGTTCTCCCAGTCACTGTCGGTCAGATTACCGATACGAAGCTTCTGAGCATCGACATGGGATACCAAAGAGAACAGACGGTTCACGAGCTGTTCCTTACTCATTTCCAAACTGAAGATGGCTACGCAGTGATTCAGATGGAATGCAACATGCTCCGCAATATTCAAGACAAATGCTGTCTTTCCCATGGAAGGACGTGCAGCAATCAGGATGAAATCGGAATTCTGTAAGCCTGCGGTGTCATAATCGAGATCCAGGAATCCGGTTTCAATACCGGTAACATTCCCCTTATTACGGGAAACCATCTCGATACGGTCCATCGCATTCATAACAACCTGTCGAATCGGCACGAAATCGCCTGTATTTCGCTTCTGAACAATGTTGAAGGTCTTCTTTTCCGTCTCGTCAAGAATAACCTCTAAGGAATCCGTCTGGCTGTAGCAGGCGTTGGAAATCTCCTCACTGAGCTTAATCAATTTACGAAGCGTCGCCTTCTCGGCAACAATGTTGGCATAATATTTTACATTCGCAGAGGTAGGAACCGCATTCACCAGATCACGAATGAAATCAACAGAACTTACTTCTTCAGGTACATTTTTCTCCCGAAGCTTGTCCTGAAGCGTTACGATGTCGACATTGACACCGGTAGCGTTCAATTCGGTCATCGCGTCAAACAGAATTCCATACTGCTTGTTATAGAAGTCCTCTGCGGAAATAATCTCAGAAGCAACACTGATTGCCTCGTGGTCTAAGATCATGGAACCGATGACAGACTGCTCCGCCTCCGTGCTGTGTGGCAATATTCTTTTGATGACAGCCTCATCCATAGGTGGCATAGCGTATTAATTCTCCTCAACTCGTACTGCCAGGGATGCAGTAACCTTCGTATGTAACTTCACATCTACATGAAACTCACCGGCACTCTTAATCGGAATCGGTAAAGTGATTTTCTTTTTATCCAGATCGAGCTTCATCTGAGAAGCAGCTGCCTCTGCAATCTCCTTTGCCGAAATGGAACCAAAGGTACGACCGTTCTCACCGGCTTTAATCTTCAGTACCACCTCACCCTTTTCCACCTCTTCCTTCAGCGCAAGGGCCTTCTCGTAGATTTCCTGGGCAACCTTGGCTTCATTTGCCTTCTGAAGCTTTAAGGTATTCAGATTCGCAGGAGTAGCCTCCATACCCAACTTCTTGGGCAGGATAAAGTTTCTTGCATATCCGTCGCTTACATCTACAATCTCATCTTTTTTACCAAGGGACTTCACGTCCTGTAACAGAATGACTTTCATCAGATATCTCCTTCCTTCTTCATCGCTTCCAAAGTTGACTTCAGAAGATCCTTTGCAGACTCAATGGTCGCATTCTCAATCTGCGCGCCTGCAATATTCATGTGGCCACCGCCACCTAATTTCTCCATAATAATCTGAACATTGACCTCATCAATCGAACGGGCACTGATGAAAATCTTGCCGGAGTAATCGGTCAGAACGAAGCTGGCCTTAATGCCGGTAATGTTCAACAATTCATTGGCCGCCTGTGCCGCGATAACGGTAGGACTCTCCACGCCCTGAGAAGGACTGACAGAGATTGCATAATCATCGAGGAATACCTCGGATACACGAATCGTCTCGGCCTTGGCACGGTAATCACCGGCCTCCTCACGGAACATCTTACGCACGCGGGTTACATCTGCACCGCTTCGACGCAGGAATGCCGCTGCCTCAAAGGTACGCACACCGGTCTTCGCCATAAAGTTATTCGTATCAATCATAATACCGGAGTAAAGTGCATCTGCCTCGGTAGATTTCAGTTTCACTTCATCCCCGACATACTGTAAGATTTCCGCTACCATCTCACAGGAACTGGATGCAAACGGCTCGATGTAGGAGAAGGTTGCATTGTCGATGGTCTCGGTTCCGGCTCTATGGTGATCCAGTACCACAACGGTCTTCACCATCTTAAAGAGCTCCGGACACTCGGTAATACTGGGCTTATTCACATCCACAACCACCAGTACCGCGTTATTACCGACATTCTCTACAATCTCATCACTGGAGAGAATCGCATCCTCTTCGTAATCCGACATTGCCTTGATGGACTCTACCATCGGACGAAGAGAGGACGACACCTCATTCAGAACAATATGCGTCTTACGTCCCAACGCATTTGCAATACAACGAATTCCGACGCAGGCACCGAATGCATCCGCATCCTGAATACGGTGACCCATTACAATCACCTTATCCTTGGAACTGATAATCTCCTTGAGTGCCTGTGCCTTCACACGGGCCTTCACACGGGTGCTCTTCTCTAACTGTTGGCTCTTGCCACCGAAATATGCAACATTCGACGGTGTCTTCACAACCGCCTGGTCACCACCTCTTGCCAGTGCAAGATCAATGGAAACACGCGCATATTCGTAGTTCTGCGCATAGCTACTGCCATCCAAACCGATACCGATACTCAGCGTCACCGCCATCTCGTTACCGATATTAACGGTCTTCACATCCTCCAACAGGTCGAACTTCACGTCCTTTAACTGCGTAACCGCCTTCTTACGAAGGATTACCAGATACTTATCCTTCTCCAAGCGCTTCACAATACCGTCGATAGACGCAATATACTTGTTAATCTTACGCTCAATCAACGCGGTCAAAAGAGAACGTCTTACTTCCTCGACACTCTCCAAAGCCTCGTCGTAATTATCCAGGTAGATCATACCAACCGCCAGAGACTGATCATCATTCTCTTTTAACGCGGTCTTCAGCGCGGTCTCGTCAAATAAGTACACGGCAATCAGGAAGTTATCCACATCCGATACCGATACGACATTGCTGTACTCAATCATCTCCTGGAGGGAAAGCTTCTTTAAACGAATCGTATAATAATGATCCTCATACACAAGCTCATGGACAATCTCCTCCACCTCGATGGGCAGCTTATCCTTCGTCAACTCCGGAAAAAGAGTACTGATGGATTTCTTATAGCCTTTTTCCTTGCCCACCGCCTGCTCAAACGCCCGGTTTGTCCAGATTACACGTCCCGTATCGTCCAACAGTGCATAAGGAAGTTCCAGCTCACGAAGCAACTTCTTCTGAATCTGGCCGTACTGCGTCGCGAAATTAATCAAATCATTCATGATCATCGGGCGGGAGTAGATCAAAAGTCCCGTCATCAACGCAATGTAGATCACCAGGAATACCGACACCGAGACTCCGGCACGGACATCCACGAAATACAGGCCTGCATTCATCCCCGCAAGCAGTACACCAAGTACCAGCGAAGTATATAGATAGATTCGCAATCTTCCTTTTAATTTGACAGATTTACTCAAGAGGTTCGCCTCCTATTCATACACGGTAATTATAGCATTTTCGGGGAAGAAATACCACCTACTACATGTTGAATAAAGAGAACGCTGGAAGGGCACGATTTAGTATAGGAAATTCGGGCAAAAAGCTTCTCATATATCTTTATTCGCCCAGTATGTTCTTTTCAACCAAATAGGTATTGATTGTCTGATTAAACTGAATAGCTCGTTCGATTTGTTGCTTCGCCTCATTTTTGGAAGCAATGAAGAAATCATTATAGTCAGCCTTTTCACGATATACGCTGGCCTGATATATGATTTTAGATAGGTCCTTAGAGAAGACTCCTTCTTTTACGAAGTGTTGATTGAAATAGGCAATCACGCCACTGTGCTTACTACTGTCGAATCCATCAAGAATATTCACAGCACGTATTGCGTGAAATATAGCGTAATATGCGCGGTTCAATGCATTTTTGTATCGACCATTCTCATACATTAGCCGCGCATCTTCAATTGCTTCCAATGAATTCTCATATCGATATCCGGATAGGATTCTCATTTCCTCTTCCATAATGTAATGCCCTCCTTTGCAATATTTCTATAGAAGGGTAACACATTCTTCCACTGCGCATATCGAGGCATCTCGATATCAATTACAGATAGAGTAACGCCTAACTCTAATTCATAATCTACGACTATTCCTGCGATTCTCTCTTGCAGTTCCTGCGAAATAGGCTGCTCACACAGAAGCGCGATATCTATGTCAGAATCGTGCTCCTCATCTCCGCGCGCATAGGATCCATACAATAGTGCTTCCTGCATCTGTCCTCCACACAGATCGGCAAGAGACTTACACATCCGGTTCACCGACTCATATAGATCTCGATGCTTCTGCAAGAAAACTGCTCGCTTACGACTATTATGGTATGCGCCACCCCGTACTCTCAGGTCCGGTGGTAATGGTACATCCTTCGGGATTACCCACTGATTCCCGATCTTCTCTCCTAACAGCCTCCCCTGTGCAAGCATTCGACGCAGATTTCCGGTATCCTTCCCGGTTAAAGAAGCATATTCTTGTACCGTATAATATTGTTCCATTCAAGATTCTCCTTTCCATGACAGAATCTCGTTTCTCTGTACCACATTCTCACATATGATTTGTGTTTATGACATTAACACGTTTGCGTGTAATTGTCAATCGCCATTCTCTTCTCTTACTATGATACCAACAGTGAAAAATGCAGCAACTACCACGATAATACAACAAAAAACCCGCCTTCCTCTCGGAAGACGGGTTGTCTTTTGTCTTATTCATCCGTATCGGACCGATCACCGAAGTGATTAGTCACACTGATAGGGCATAAGTGCTACGTGACGGGCACGCTTGATTGCTACGGTCAGAGCTCTCTGATGCTTAGCACAGGTACCGGTAATTCTTCTGGGAAGAATCTTACCACGCTCGGATACGTATCTCTTAAGCTTAGCTACGTCCTTGTAATCAATCTCACTATCCTTACCGCAGAATACGCAGACTTTCTTTCTTCTACGTAAACCGTTAGGTCTCTTCTTCATGCCACCTTCAGCCTTATCTGCTTTATTGTAAGCCATATCTATAGCCTCCTATCTGAAAATTCTTAGTTAAACGGTAATTCTTCTTCGATTCCGTCAGGAACGTTGATGAATCCGTCCCCTGCGGACTGCGCAGGTGCAGACTGAGAACCACCACCGGTATAACCCCCGTTACCACCGGAAGCATTCTTGCTCTCAGCAAATTCCTGATCCTCTGCAACCACATCGGTCGTATATACGCGAACGCCATCCTTATTGGTATAGCTTCCGGTCTGAATACGTCCGGTTACGAGAACCTTGGTTCCCTTACGAAAATACTTCTCAGCGAACTCGCCAGCCTTACCAAATGCCACGATATTGATGAAATCCGTGTTGTTTTCATCACCGTTTCTGGAAAATCTGCGGTCTACTGCAAGAGAGTATCTTGCAATCGCTGTAGAACCTTCTCCCTGAGAATAGCGAACCTCAGGGTCTTTCGTTAAACGACCCATCAGAATAACTTTATTCATGTAATAATACCTTACCCTTTCCGACTCTACTGCTCGTCGCTCTTCACGATCAGATATCTTACGACATTGTCCATGATGCGCAGACGGCCTTCAAGCTGCTCAGGTACTGTAGTGTCAGCATCGAACTGGATAAAGTAGTAGAATGCTTCGCTCATCTTCTGTACATCATAAGCGAGCTTCTTCTTGCCCCAGTCGTCTACGTTCACGATAGTACCGCCGAATCTTACGATGTAATCTTTGGCTTTCTCGACTACTGCAGCTCTTTCATCATCTTCGATTTTTGCACTTACAACTAATGCTAACTCATATTTGCTCATGCTTTTAACCTCCTTTTGGTCTCTGGCCCCTTCTCTAAGGAAGGAACAAGGAAATGATTTTATACCACGGAATTCAATAGTAACATAGGAAAAAACAAAATGCAAGTGGTTTCCTTCGAAAACCGCTTCGTTTCACTATTTCACCTCTTTTGTGCTCTTTTCCACAAGCTTGCGTGCCATCATCACCTGATGTTCACAGCCTTTGCACTTCAAACGAAAATCCGCACCCACACGCAGAATCTCCCATTCGAAGCTTCCGCAGGGATGTTGTTTTTTTAGACGGACCGTCTGTCCGACCTCATATGTGAACTTGTGCTCCATCTCATTACCTCGATTCCGGTCTGTACCCGGTCGTTTTCCGTACTATATTTCGTCCACCTGAATCTGCGAAAACACTTCCCCGATGGAATCGCGAATCACCAGATCCGCATTCGTATCACGCTCAGTGGCCGAACGATTCACCAACACCAGATACTTTCCACGGAAATAATCAATCAGTCCCGCTGCCGGATACACTGCCAGACTGGTTCCGCCGATGATGAGCATGTCCGCTCGCGCAATCGCCTGAATCGCGCCCGAAAGCGTCTCCTCATCCAATCCTTCCTCATACAGAACCACATCGGGTTTAATCATTCCGCCACAGGTACAGCGCGGAACAAGTGCTTTGGCCATCCTCTTTTCCGATGTTTCTCCCCCTTCGTCCTCACAAAGGTCCTCGGCACGATAGAACTTATGGCAATCCATACAATAGTTCCGAAGAACGGAACCGTGCAGTTCGTATACCTTTTGGCTTCCCGCTGCCTGATGAAGGCCGTCGATATTCTGCGTTACGACCGCATCCAGCTTACCAATCCTCTCAAGTTCGGCAAGCTTCTTATGCGCGGCATTCGGCTCAATACCGGTAACCAGCAGCTTCTCGCGATAGAAACGATAGAATTCCTCCGGTTTCCGCATAAAAAACGTATGCGACAGAATGGTTTCGGGCGGATAGTCATACTTCTGATGGTAGAGCCCGTCCACACTTCGAAAGTCCGGGATTCCGCTCTCGGTCGACACACCTGCGCCTCCGAAAAAAACAATATGATTGCACTCCCGAACCATCTCATTCAGCTGCTTGATCTTTTCGTCCATACTATTCACCCATATACGCGTAAATAACAAACTCACCAATGGTATCAATGTAGCGATAATGATGCTCTTTTACATAATTCCAAAGAAGCATGCGCTTCTCATAATCCGTTTCGTTCATCATGACCGCCGTCGTATCGGTGTACTCCAAATACTGATTTCGACCAAGAATAAATACCGGGCAGGTATCGGCGTCAAGTTTCTCAAGATCCTTTTTCAGACGCTTGGCGGAGTTCGTATTCAGAACCGTCCAGTAATCGCTGGTCGGACAATCGCGATCCAGCACATAATACAGTCCTGCAATATTCCCGTAAACAAGAATCCGATCCTCTTTTTCACAGAGACTGTCCACACTGGCGCGAAGAGACTGAAGTTCTTCCACTCTGGCCTTACGCGTCCACATGCCATCAATATTTCCCAATCCCGTAACTACCGTATTTCGCGGCGATTCGGCATCATCATAGTCTCCAAAAGTAAAGTTGACCTTAAAGGCATTGGCCTGGAACAGCAAAAACATCGCAAAAATGGTCAGACCGATTCGGGTCGGAACCCAGAAATTGCGTGTATCCCGCTGACACCATTCTCTCCACCAACCGAGCAGGAACGGAAGCGGAATCAACAGGTTGTTGATCACCGGATAGATTCCGTTGTTGCTTCCCAAGGGGGTAATCAACAGAATCATCGCAATCATCAGTGCCATTACCTTGGCATTCGGGTCACCGTTCCACTTTGCGAGGACACTAAGCAACACAACCCAGATCACCGTAATCAGAATAATTGCCATTTTATTAAAAGGCGTATACCCGTTATAATCAAAATCGTACAACTCACGCATGCCAAACCAGATTAGCAGTGCCAGACTTGCAAGGATGCAAACAAACTTGAAGACCAACAAGGGCTTACTGCTTCGGATTTTGCCCAGGAAGTGACTTACCACACCGCCCGCAAGCATCATAAGAAGCATCACAGCCTCAAACTTATACGGCAGAATATAATTACGAATCGTTGCCACAATCATATCCGAAACCGAATAGCCGGCGCTGCTGTCGGAGATAAAAATCACGTCATGAATCATCGTAAAAAAGCCTGCCAGGGTTCCTCTCGTAATCAAAATGACCACGAAACCGGTCACAATTCCGACCGCATATCCGATGACACAGCGAAGCGTCAATCTTAAGCCTTCGCGTGCACGCACACAGTTCACCAGGCAATAGTACCAGACGACAACGATGAAGAGCACTTCCATTACATTCGGGAAGCGAACAAACACATTCTGTGCCAAAACGAAGCCCGCGATGGAGAGGTATGCTTTTTTGCCACGGACGAGCCCCTGATAAATGAGCACAACGGCAATCAGCATGAAGAAATAGGTTAGGTAATTATAGAGGATAATCACCGGGCATAACCCCAGACACATCGCTCCCCATACACCCAGAAATGCCACGAAATCTTCCATGTATTTCCGGGCAAAAAAGTATGCAATCAATCCGGAGAAGGCCGGAATTGTCGCACATAAGAAGTTCATCACCACGAGCATATTGCCGCTTGGCAGTTTTGAGAACAGGTGGCCCAACAGATTCGAGTAGAAATAACCATAATCCCAGAAGGGCGACAGCTTCTCCGGGTGAAGATACCCCAACATACTTACCGTCGTATCCGCAAGACCGACCCCTCTCCATACCCCGATTAACGGAAGCAGAACGATCATGACCGGAAACAGAAGCTCCGTAAACAATATATGCTTTTTAACCGGTCTCGCCTTACGTCGTGACATGTTTCTTTCCTACCATTTCTTATAGGGACAGTGTCCGTCCTTCAGGGCACTTCGCAATTCCACGAAGCAACCGCAGGCAACACAGGTTCCCCTGTTTAACTTCTCGCACTCCTTGCATAGAAGGAGCCGCGCTTCCATGCGTTTCGAATCCACCTTCTCCTGCGGCTTCATCGCATTCAGAATCCGTGCAATTTTCTCTTGATATTCCTGCTCGTTTGCCTCGAATAAGAGACACCGTTTGCAGACCCGGAGGTTCTCTCCGAGGGACTTATCACTCTCAGACATCTCCACGTTCCCCGCGCTATCGCTGTGCGAAGCAAATGCTTATTTGGACTGCCCGTAATAGGCGCCCGCTCCATGCTTGCGGTAGTAATGCTTATCCTGCAACTCCTGCGGTGCGGGACGAACCTCTGGATTAATCATCTCGGTTCTGGCCGCCATCTTCGCCACCTCTTCCAGCACTACCGCATTGTGCACCGCTGCCATGGAGTCCTTCCCCCAGACAAAGGGACCATGATTCTTACATAAACAACCGGGAACCGCTTCAACATCAAGTCCTCTTGCGGTAAACTCCTCTACGATCAATCGGCCGGTATTGGTCTCATAGGCTTCCTCAATCTCCGCCTTTGTCAGGCATCGAAGACAGGGAACCTCCCCGTAGATGTAATCCGCATGCGTCGTTCCGTAGCAGGGAATACTACGCCCCGCCTGTGCCCAACTGGTTGCCCAGCTCGAGTGGGTATGTACGATTCCACCGATCTGCGGAAAAGCCTTATAGATCTCTAAATGGGTTGCCGTATCGGAGGACGGATTGTACCGCCCCTCCACCTTATTGCCCTCAAGGTCCATAACCACCATATCCTGCGGCTTTAACTCCTCATACGGTACTCCGCTCGGCTTAATGATGAAAAGACCACTCTCCTCATCAATCTCGCTGACATTTCCCCAGGTAAACGTCACCAGCTTGTGCTTCGGAAGAAGCATATTGGCTTCATATACTTTGCGTTTCAATTCCTCTAACATACGATGCCTCCGTTCCTTTGGACACTCCGACTACAGATTCTCTACTGCCGCCTTTTCAATGGCAAGACCCTTGCGATAGGTCTCCATAAAAGCATCAAAGCCCTTCACATCCTCCGGATCCGGCAGAAGGGTAGTCTGTGCCATTCCGGCAAAGACTCTTCGATCCAGGAATTCCTCCAGACTCTCCGGCGCCGGCATGCCACAGGTAATGCTCTCCTTCGAGGCAGCCTCAAAACCGGCCTTCTGACCCGCTTGCTCTGCACAATACGCCGCTAAAAGTGCCATTCCCCAGGCACCGCCTTCCCCGGCCGTTTCCATTACGGATACAGGCGCATTCATGGCCGCCGCCGTAATTCTTTGACCGACCTCCGGTGTCTTATAGAGTCCGCCGTGACCCATCATACGGGTGATGGTAACATTTTCTTTTTTGATCAAAATATCCAGGCCCACCTTCAGCGCTCCCAGCGCGGAATACAAATGGGTTCGCATAAAGTTGGCCAGGTTCATCGTTGCATCCGGCTTGCGGACAAACAAAGGACGTCCCTCGTTGAGTCCGACCACATGCTCACCGGAGAAATAGTTATAGGCAAGAAGTCCGCCACAATCCATATCTCCCAACAACGCTTGTCGGTAGAGCACTCCATAGAGTTCCTCCACATCCGGTTTGCACCCAAAAGAGGATAAGCACTCCCGGAAAAGGCCAACCCAGGCATTCAAATCCGACGTACAGTTATTGCAGTGCACCATCGCCACCAGATCGCCGGCCGGCGTGGTCACAAGATCCAATTGTTCATAAACGGACGACAGCTCCTTCTCTAAAACGACCATCGTAAATACACTGGTACCCGCAGAGGTATTTCCGGTGCCGACCGCAACCGCATTGGTTGCCACCATTCCGGTCCCCGCATCTCCCTCCGGAGGACAGAGAAGAACACCGGCCTGCAGATCACCCGCAGGGTCCAAAAGACGAGCGCCCTCTTCCGTCAGTACACCGGCTTCTGTACCGGCACTTACAACAGCGGGAAGTATATCGGCAAGCTTCCAGGGAATCTTGTCCGCTCTACCGCTCACCAACCGATCAAACTTCTCAATCATTGCCACATTAAACTGCCCGGTCTTCCGATCAATCGGGAACATACCGGAGGCCTCACCGACACCCAGAATCTTCCTGCCGGTCAGTTTCCAATGCACATAGCCTGCTAACGTCGTAAAAAAGGATATCTCCTTCACATGGGGCTCCTCGTTTAAAATCGCCTGATAGAGATGTGCGATACTCCATCTCTGCGGAATCGGATAATCAAACTCCTTCGTAAGAGCCGCACTGGCCTCCCCTGTCATGGTATTTCGCCAGGTACGGAACGGAACCAGAAGGTCCCCTGCTTCGTTGAACGCCATATAACCATGCATCATTGCAGAAAAGCCCATCGCACGGTACGTCTTCGGCGTAACCCCATACGTGGCCTGAATGTTCTTTTTCAGATCGGCATAGCAAGCCTGAAGTCCACCCCAGATATCCTCCAGCGAGTAGGTCCAGATATGATTCTCCAAACGATTCTCCCATCCGTGAGAACCACTGGCAAGCACCGTGTAATCACTTCCGATTACAACGGCTTTGATACGCGTCGAACCCAGTTCAATTCCCAGGCTCGTCTGTCCTTGTTCTATTTCTTTAACTGCTGCCTCAAGCGTCATGTAGAACATCTCCTTTTGTGCAACGACTGTTGATTATACGGTTACGACAAGATGAAGAACGCTGTTCTTCGGAATTACGAAGCTCAGCTTATTACCGTCTGCCTTCGCGCCCTCATAGGAAGCCGTATGAACACAGTTCGGATTTTCGAAGGTATTGTGTGCATTCATCTCACCGGCTAAAATCTCTCCGGACACATCGGTGACCTTAACATCAGCCAGAAGAGTCTCAATTTCATAATCCTCTTCAATGGAGAGATTCGTCATCGTGATATGCAGTTTACCCTCTGCATCCACCGATACGGACTCAGACAGGTTCGGAACCTGATATTCCTTCTCGATACCGATCATCTTTGTCTCCAGATAGCTATCCACCAGGTCGTTCTCCTGATGTACCTTGTACAGGTCAAAGGCATGATAGGTCGGAGTAAGAATCATCTGCTCTCCCTCCGTTAAAATAACAGCCTGAAGAACATTTACCATCTGGGCAATATTCGCCATCTTTACGCGATCGCAGTGCTTGTTGAACATATTTAAGTTGATTGCTGCCACCAAAGCATCTCGCATCGTGTTCTGCTGATATAAGAAGCCGGGATTCGTTCCGGGCTCACAGTCATACCAGGTACCCCACTCATCAATGCAGATACCAATCTGATGGTTTTTGTCATACTTATCCATAACCGCGGCATGACCTTCGATGAGCTTCTCCATGTAGAGAGTCTTGTTGAGCGTACGATACCACTCTTTCTCATCGAAATCCGTCGCACTTCCCTTGTGGTCCCAATCATTCGGAACCGTGTAATAATGGAGAGACAGACCATCCATAAAGCCATGTGCACCGCCGGCATTACGATGAGTCGTCTTCATCACGGTATCGCACCACTCATAATCGTCCGCATTGGGTCCGCAGCAAATCTTTTTGATCGGATGCTCTCCGTCGTAGTTACGTACATAGGTCTGATAACGGCGATAGAGATTCGCATAATACTCAGGAAGCATATTGCCGCCACATCCCCAGTTCTCGTTACCGACACCAAAATAATCTACCACCCAGGGTTCTTCATGTCCGTTCGCCTTACGAAGATCCGCCATCGGGGAAATTCCGTTGAAGGTCATATATTCTACCCACTCGCTCATTTCCTGAACGGTTCCGCTACCGACATTTCCATTCACATAGGTCTTACAGCCAAGCTGACGACACAACTCCATGAATTCGTGGGTACCGAAGGAATTATCCTCTACAACGCCACCCCAATGGGTGTTAATCATTTTCTTTCTCTTTTCCTTGGGACCGATACCGTCCTTCCAATGGTACTCGTCTGCAAAGCAACCTCCCGGCCAGCGAAGCACGGGAACCTGAAGCTTCCGAAGTGCCTCAACCACATCATTACGCATACCGTTTGTGTTCGGAATCGGAGAGTCCTCTCCCACGTAGATTCCCTCATAGATACATCTTCCGAGGTGCTCAGAAAAATGTCCCTGAAGTTCTTTGTTAATGTGGCCCTTTTTGTTGTTGGGGTTGATGTAATATTTGAACATCGTATCGTCCTTTCTTGATATGTTGCATTCACCAATATCGCAAATAATACTTTTAGTATTATTATAACGAACTATACTTTTGTTGTCTATCTACCCTTTTATTGCAACAGAAAAAGGTCTGGCATTAGTGCCAGACCCTTAAGAATGTTGTTCTCCGCCAAAGTAAAAATTAAAATCAACCAAATTCACACTTTCAGCATCTTTTTCCAATTGCATAGCGATTTGCTCCGCTTGCTGCTCATCCATATTTACCTGATCATACTTGCAATATTCACGAATAAGCTGTAGGGGATTCACTTCATATTTTGCAGATATCTTATGAATTGCTTGTAAATAGCTACTATGAAATCCTGAAATACCGCATTCTGTATCAATCGGATTAATTCCTTTGTTTTTTACAAGGGGATAAACATATTTCTTGCTCATTAACAACAGCTCAATCTCATCAATCCCTAATTCATACCCCAACTTCTGTAAGCAGATGGTAAAATGTTCTAGGGAAGTATTGCCTGCACTCCGCCCCAATTTTTGCAAAGAACAATCAATATAATCAATACCCAATTCCACAGCACGCAGACTGTTTTGTAATGCCATTCCTATATTATCATGTCCGTGGAAACCAACCTTCAGCTGACTCACTTTTTTGATGGCCTCATAGTACTTATCGACATCGTAAGGCATCATACTTCCGGCAGAATCTACGATATATATGGTATCGCTTCCCCAAGCTTCTGACTTTTTTACCGCAGTTTGAAATTCCTCTTCGGTAGAGGCATACGACTTCATATAATTCGACATTACACGCATTCCCAAACGCTTTGCCAATTTGATATGCTGCTCGGTCTTATCAATATCCTCCACATTACATCCAATACGGATGAAGTTGCATCCATAATCTGCAGCCAAACGAACATCATCCAGCGTTGCAATTCCGGGAATGCAGAATACTCCATAATGGATATTTTGCATATGTTCAGCAGCGCAACATAAATATTCTTCATCGGTGTGTAAAGCTTTTCTGGTGCGGTATGCTCCAATACCCATTCCATGGCCAATTTCTGTATAGTGATAGCCCAATTTCTGCAGACCTTGGCATATGTTCTTTTGTTCTATCGTGGAAATCTGAAAATTATTAATATAACTTCCATCCCGACAGGTAACATCCATAATAGCAAACTGAGGTTTCACTATTCAATCATCTCCCTCTTACAAAGCACTCTGGGTCTATCCACTAATAATTTACTAAAGAATTCAAAATATTTTTTTGACGGCGAAGCAAGAACCGTTCCGCGCCCCAAAGTCGTTTCTTTGCATATCGCATTCGCTCTGCAAAGTTCATCGACACGCTCCATGCAAGGTCCGTCATCTTCTCCCTCAAACACAAAATGAACCGCGTAGTCACGATACATCCGATCTGCAACCACCGTTTGCCCATTAAACGCTTTATTATATCGATACGAAACATTATTAGCCCGCTCAATATAATGTACGAAAGTGGACCCGGCATCAAAATTAAGGCACAAGATTTTACCGTTATGACTCATGAATCTCTCAAAAAAACAATCTTTGCCAAATGCCTCATGGATATTACAAGACTTATATTCTTCCATTCGACCGCCTAAACCACAAACACTAAAATTGGGGTCCAACGTTCTATTCTGAGGATAGTTTCGAATCAGGTATTCCGAAAGCATTCCACATGTGGTACCGGTTGTTGTCGGGTTATATACCTCATTATGGCAATACGAGTAGGAAAATGTAGGACAAATAATCGTACCATTTTCGCCAATCACATCTCGAATCGCCTCGATAAAAGTCGAACATAAATCGTCTGCGGACTTACACCCTTCTAACACCCCATAGAATCCGAGATTACTGTGGATGAAAACATCGTCACCTTCTCCTATTCCTACGGCAGATAATGCACTCACAATATCTTGTTTATTGTAATTTGCTTTCATTCTTTCTCCCCGGTAACACTATTTCTTAGCAGTCTCAAGCGCATGGACGAAACCATTTATTGTAGAAAAGCATCTATCCTGAAATCTATCATTATCAAATACGATTCCTAATTCCTCTTCGACGGCTCCCATCAATAAGATAAAAGCGAAAGAATCAATATACTCTAACTGAAAAAAATTATCATCCAGATGTTGCTTCAATTCTTCAGGATCCACATTGCCATTTTCCTGGAACCAATTCATTACCCACTCAAAATAATTCATCTATTCAACCTCCAACATAATTACTCGTGCCGGTGAACCATCACAATCCTTTAACTTTAAAGGTAATGCAATCAACTCATATTTCTTGTCTTTTACCAATTGATCTGTATTGGTTAAATATTCGATAATGGTCACGTCACTCTTTAGAAATAGCTTATGAACCGGTGAATCATCCAACTCACCAATTGCACTTCCACAGTCCGGTGACGGCGTATCCAATGCAATAACTTTCATTCCCTGTTCAACCAAATACTCAGCCGCCTCGATCGTAAAATAAGGAAATGATTTATAAAAGTCTTCTTGCTGCCAATGTTTGAACCAATCGAATCTGAATAACATTCGCTCTGTTACCATGAGGCCCTGAACATCCTCTTTGTTTACTATGCCGTCGGGACCAATATGAGTCATATCAACAATGCTACAAGCGCCGCATATTTTTTCAAGATCCGCTTGGTCAATTCCCGGTTCTCCATCAAAGAAATGCATTGGAGCATCCATATGTGTACCCGTATGACTTCCGAGCAAAATGCTATGCGTGTTCCGCCCAACTTCACCAATTTTTCCTAAATGATTTAACTGAACATTAACATGCCAAGGTGTGCCACAAGTCATACAACTTTCATCGATCGTATAGCTAAGATCTATTATCTTCATAACAAACCCCCTCTAGGATTTTGACAATGATATCAATTCAACAATCTCTCCGTTTTTGCCACGAACAAATCCAATATCCATCTTTTTACCGGCAACCGTCAGAGAATTCATTTCCGTTACCATATAATTCTTGTCTGCTAATTTTTTAATCTCACGAAAGACATTATCAACAAACAACCCAATGGAAGTATATCCATTCATGTCTAACACAGACTTGCTTATGTTTTCAGACACTACAAATCGGATTGTAAAAGGCTCTTTATCAAGAAAGGGTTTGAAAACAACTTCTGACAAGTCCTCTTGTCCTTTTCCCCCTAATGCTGTAAACAATTCAACTGCCGCTTCCCTATCCACTACCGGCCACAGAATGGTCCTTCCATTTACCGTGATATCGCTGATTGCTTGAATTACCTGCGGATACTGAGTCACTTCAACAGGAATACTTTCCTCGCCACCGTCATACATAAAAATGTTATGCCATGGACTCTTTAACTCAAGAAAATCTGCTTTACAGGCAATATTTGGCAAGTCATATTCTGCAAACTTTTTCTGGTACCCTCGAGGAATTCGCTCTTCGTACGCATCACCGATGCCACAGGAAAAAGAAACATGATCAAGTTTAAGAACCATATTTTTTACTCATCTCTTCTTTTATTTTCAACTTGTCGATTTTACCATTCAAGTTTTTCGGCAAAGACTTCATCTTTTCAAAAACATCAATACGGCAATGTTTGCCCAATGTGGATACCACGACTCCGTTGCAGGTCAATGCATCAAAGCCCTCCGCGGGAACCAAACAACAAACGATTGCTTCCTCCCCCTTCATCACAACAGAAATTACTGCACACTCGGTTGCTATTCCTTGTTCTAAAACACATTTCTCTATATCTCGGGGATTAATATTATATCCACCCCTAACGATTAACTCCTTCTTTCGTCCGGTAATCGTCAGTTTCTCTCCCTCATACTTGCCCAGATCTCCTGTCAAATATCTTTTTCCGTTCATATAAGGTGAGGTATCTACGTTCGTATATCCTAAAAACATCCACGGAACATCTAACAGGATCTCTCCATCCGAAGCAAACACTAAATCAACGCCTCGCAGTAATTTTCCTACCGTATTTCCAGAACCCTCGTCCGAAGGAACCTCCGTAGAAATAAACAATGTTTCCGATAATCCGTAGCTCTGATATAAACGGATCCCATATTTTGCTTCGAAATCTTCACGCAGATTCTTATCCAAAGGAGCCGTTCCAATGCTAATTTTCATGTCACAAGCATGGAAATACTCACGCATCATGCCCTTTTTATCCAACATATTCACTATGCGAAGCATCGTAGGAGAAAGCCAGATAGTATCTACTTGTGCAGATTGTATCGTTTTCCAGAAATCAAATGCATATTTCATAGAGAATCGAGGCAGGATTACGGTACAACCTCCAACATAATACGGCATCAACAAGGTATTAAGAATCCCCGCCATATATGTCATCGGCATACAATGCCCCATCCGAATTGCAGACGAGTACTCCAACGATTCTGCGAAAGAGTCCGCTGTTGCAAATAGGTTGCCAGCTGTATGCATTACGCCTTTTGGCTCTCCAGTACTTCCGGAAGTGTAGGTGATCAGAAAAAGAGAATCCATATCTACTTCGTTCCAATCTAACCGATTCGGGAATGCGCTGTAGTTCAACTTTTTGACAAGTTCAGCAAGTTCACCTCTCTTAAGATAGTCTGCCTCTGGATGAATCTGACAAATATGCTCTACCTCACCTTGTTCCTTTTCAGGATCAATCGGTATAATTACCTTCCCTGCGAACATTCCTGCGAAATATAAAAACATCAATTCCGCACAGTTGTCTTCACATACCAGTATTTCCTTGGAAAAATCCTTTTCAAGCAAATCTGCCAACGCATACACCACGCTTGCAAAATCAGCACTCGTCCATTGCCTACCGGTTAATGTCTCAAATACACAAGGGGATGTATCCTCTCTCAACATTAACTTCTCTGTTATCTTTTTCGAAAAATCGTCCATACCTTATCAAACTCTTTCTAGGAGATTATTCTCAATCAATTTTTGTACTACTTCATACAATATACTTACCGGAAACCCTGTTATTTCACTTATCTGTATCAAATCATTTTTTCCGTCTGCATATGTGATGAAGTCCACCATTGCTTTAATGGAAGAATATATGCCCTTTCGACTGACGGTTGGATATAATCCTCTTTTTCCAAGCTGTGGTTCGCACAAAACCTTAATTCTGTAATTACAATTGTGCTCCAACGAGTCAATAACAGACGTCATTACCTCATAGCTTCCTTGAAAACCTTCTGGGCTTACTACAGACATATCATCTGCGGAGGTATGGTATTCCGGGTACTCTCCAAACTTACTTCTACAGAAACACACGACCGGAAGTTCTACACCCGGAGCATTATATTGTCTCTCATCAGAACCTCTGAATAAATAAGAATAGGTTGAATACCCTTTCTCAAGGGTTTGAAAACGAAGTGCATTTTTAAGTACTCTATCTGCTAACGTATCTGCATAGCGAGATTCTACAATAGAATAATCTCGATCGTCTCCTACACAGGATAAATTAAATCCTGCAATCATCTTTTCCTTCAGATGTGGCAATTGCCCTTCTCGGCTTAGATAGGTAATGGAGCCTATTGTTTCCGGAATATAAACAAAACGATAGGTATATCTTCTGTCTTTCATCTGAGCTACGTATTTTACCAACGCAGCGGACAAAACCGGACCGGAACATTCATTATTTGCCATTGAAGGATGACAACAGTATGTAGAAAAAAAGACTTCCTTGTCCGATTCGCCAGGAATCACAATCTCGCCATATGTCAGGCTTCCATCAATCAACTCACTGTCAACATACATATGATATTTGCCCGGCTTAAGAGATCTCTTCTGGTTCTCACTCATGCAAAAGCCATAACGTTCCTTATAGTAGGAAGAAACATATGGAATTACATCTTCTTGATCCGGCTGTGTATAGATGTGTTCCTTCAATTGATCTAAGTCCACCCACTCATCTACGGGAATCGAATAACTACATACATGAAGATTATTTTCCTTCATATCTACAATCTTATTCCCGCACTCATCTTCAATATAAGCATCTCGAATAACCCACTCTTTCGGTACCGTCCAATCAAAAGCGGCAGAACCACTCGGAACCTCACATACCTTAAAGTCCACGTCACAATCTTGCGCAATATACTCTTTCAAGTCTCTCAAGGTGTCACGAAAACCTTGCCCTGTTATACTTCTACAATAGGGAAATATCTGGTCCGCAAGTCTATAAATTTCTTGTCCAACAATCTGACAATCTTTCATTCATCTACCTCGGTTATACATTATAAGATAAAAGGTTAATACCTTCTTCATACTATCATGTTTGGGCTCAAAAGTAAAATGTCAAAACACGTTATATAAACAGAGAGATAAGTTTGTCATAGTGCTTAAGCAACATCGATATGAATATTACGGGGCTATTTAACTTCCCCTCCGTTTAGCTATCAGCATCCACTCTGAACTTCTTGAATAATATAATCCGCCAAATTTTTTAGAGATTCTTCTTCCGATATTGTTGGCATTCCCGTAAGAGATGCGGATACTTCTGTTTTTGCCAAAACAGTATTCATCTCAAAAGCTTTGAAATATCGACGAACATTATTCTGATCAATGGTTACTCCATTAAGTATTTCTTTCACGCTGCGAATAATATCTTCGCCATTAGCACACCGATACACACCAGGCGCATAAGAAAAAGCTCCAGTACCAAATGCCAATACAGGACGACTATTTATTATAGATTCTTGTATTATACTTCCATCACAAGTTGCACTCGCAATTGCAGTTGAACTTAGTTTAACAGAATCAATCCCTGACGAAATTAATCTTGTATTTGATAGAGCTGATAATTTATCATAAAACCACTTCGGACGTTTGACTTGAATATAATGTTCCTTTACATAAAGTTTTATTCCTAACTTTGCAAGATAATAGTCTAATAAAGTAATAACTAATTCTTGATCTGCAAATACACCTGCTTGCGGCATAGTTGTGGCTTCAGGAGTATAGTGCAGATAATATACTAGATATTTCTCATCTTGTACCTCACTTGTCGCTAATGATTCATAATATTTTATTCCGCGGAACTGTTTCTGCTTATTTTTAAATCGTTTATAGAGTATATGATAATATTGTAATTCCGATCTATGCCATTCAGCTAACGATTTATCATGCTTTACGAACCGATCTGTAATAAGATGCTTAATATGACTCTTATTATTATTCCATCTTCCACTCAGAGTGAAAAAACGGTAATATTGTTCTTTCGCACGATTCGATAATCCTTTTTTTGTTGTACCTCCGTTAATCATTGAGACTTCATTAAGAACATCTCTTTTTTTCATAATTTGATAATATTCTTCAACATCCGGAGCCAATTCAATATTGGTAGCCTCTTCACAAAGCTGATGATAGGTTTCAGATACCTTTGTCAATTCACCGTCCAAATTGTCTAGGGGCAAATTACGATTCGCAATACTATTTTTCAAAAAAAAGCGAATTTTAACTCCATATATTTTAGCCAATGCATATATTATATAATTATGACATTGATGAGGAACACTAGTAATTAGCACAAAGTTTATTTCCCCAGAGGCAAATTGGTGATTCCAAAATCGAAGATGATCCAAATACTTATCTTTTGCTTCATCGAAAGTATATAAATCATGATCATAATTCCTTAACAAAGAATGCAATGAAGTTTCAAAATAAGGTTCCATTGCTTTCAGTATTGTTTTATCTAACGGAATCAACTCATTAATATTGTAAAAATGACAATATTGATTCTTATTTAAAATATTATAATCATATATTTTTACACGTTCATCGCAAATATGATCCGTATTATCCGCATTTTTCATGATAATAATACATGAATCAAAATGAATCTTTTCGTCTATTTTTTCTAGCAATCTTTTCTGAAAATCATGACACGAATCAATGCCGGAAATAAGCATACGAATTTTTTCAGTCATAACTAACCTCCTATATGATATACCTGTAAAATAATTATAACACAATAATGAACACCATACAAAAAAAGAAGAAGCCTAAGCTTCTTCTATCATTCTTGAGAGGCGAGTGCCGGATTTGAACCGGCGATCAGGGTGTTGCAGACCCACGCCTTACCACTTGGCTAACTCGCCATATCGTGACTCCGACGGGAATCGAACCCGTGTTACCGCCGTGAAAGGGCGATGTCTTGACCGCTTGACCACGGAGCCAAATCGGGATTCCCAGGGAATCTCTTAGGAAGGATTGGTTACCTTGTGAGAATTTCGTAAGAAATTCTCGGGAACTTAGAGCGTCTTAGTCGATGTTCTTAATCGACTTAGAGGCTCTTAGTTACCTCGCTCCCCGAGCAGGGCTCGAACCTGCAACAACTCGGTTAACAGCCGAGTGCTCTACCATTGAGCTATCGAGGAAAGTTGATCTGAAAGTACTTGTTTGTACCTTCAAAACCGAACATCAAATCTCTCATATCACTTTGGAATCTCTTCCTTGGAATAACATCTCTACACTATCCGTTTGACTTCTCTTGCCAGTCTCTGGGAGATTTCTGTGAGGAAATCTCTCAAAAACTTGACGCAGTCAAGTTTTTTGGTGAAGCACTCGACCGATTAGTGACCATCCGCTGAATGCATTACTGCACTTACACTCTGGCCCTATCTACCTCGTCGTCTCCGAGGGGTCTTACATGATCAAGTCATTGGATATCTCATCTTGAGGGGGGCTTCAC
>JAZQQG010000008.1:0-40360 GCA_045628945.1 Lachnospiraceae bacterium | reverse complement strand
TTCATCCTGAGCCAGGATCAAACTCTCGAATTGTTAGTTTGATTCCTCGGTCCATGAAAAACGTCTAGCTTTCATTTCCCGAATTACTTTTCGTTGTCCCCATTTCTGGGAACGGGATTGTTCTTCTGAATAATTTTTTCTCCCGACTGTCCTTCAGAAGTGATTCAAGCTCTCGCTTAAATCAGACAGCGGAAGTAAGAAATTTTCAGGGTTGCATTACTGTTTATCCGTTCATTCGAACAGATGCTTTTCAAGGTTCATATCGTGTGTTATTCACACGCGACTTGTTTATAATATCAAACCGATACTATAATGTCAACAACTTTTTTGAAGTTTTTTTATTTATTTTTCACAAGTCTCAGAACCCGCATTATTACTGCATTCTTGCGTGATCGAGTGCTTGTGACGACGCCGTTTTGGTTTGGGAACGGGATCATTTTTGTGTGCTTCAAGATGCTTCTCGTAGAGATCGGGGCGACGTTCCTTGGTCCGAAGAATCGACTGCTCTTTTCTCCAGATTTCTATATTCTTATGATGTCCGCTTAACAGCACCTCCGGAACCGCTTTTTCATGCCATACTTCCGGTCTCGAATATTGTGGATATTCCAAAAGATTGTCATGAAAGGATTCCGTAACGCTGGACTCGTCATTATTCAGAACGCCGGGCACCAATCTGGAGATTGCATCCACCATTACCATTGCCGCCAGTTCTCCACCGGTCAACACGTAATCTCCGATAGATACATAATCCGTAACGATTTCTTCCAGCACGCGCTCATCGATTCCCTCATAATGACCGCACAAAAAAACAAGGTTCTCCTCTTTTGCAAAATCTGCCGCCATCTGTTGATTAAAAACCGCTCCCTGAGGTGTTACGTAGATCACACGAGGTTTGGTGCCGATTTTCTTCTCGATTGCACAGAAACAATCATAGACCGGTTGTGCCTGCATAAGCATTCCTGCTCCTCCGCCGTAAGTATAATCGTCCACCTTCCCGTGCTTGTCCAAGGTATAGTCCCGAATATTGATCGTCTCAAGGGAAATCAGTTCCTTCTGCATTGCCTTGGCAAGAATACTTGTATTCAATCCCTCAGAAACCATCTCGGGAAAAAGTGTCATACAATAGTATTTCATAGTTCCAATAAGCCCTCCAGCAGATGAATCGTCATACGATTCTCCATCACATCCACATCCAGAATGCACTGCTTAATAGCAGGTACCAAAACCTCGCCATGTTCTTTGCTTTCAATGACATAGACATCATTCGCTGCAGTATCCAAAACATCCGTCAATCGACCAAAAGAGGATCCGTCTTCCAAAAAGACGTCCATTCCGATCAGGTCCGCAATATAGTTCTCGTCTTTTCCGAGAGGTTGCGCCTGATCGCGACTGATGTAGAGTTCCCTCTTAAGATAGGGCATCATGGTCTCCGGAGAATCAATGCCCTCCAGTTTCACAATGGCAAGTCCCTTAGACACCTTGGCTCCAAGTACCTTGTACTTCGGACCCGTTCCGTCACTTGTCATATAAACTTCCTTAATCTTTTTGAAACGTTCCGGACCATCCGTGGTGGGATAAACCTTGGCCTCGCCATGAACCCCGTGCACACTTGATATAATTCCGACTCTCAGAAATTTCTCCATGCTGCTCTCCGAATCTTATCTTTAAAATTCACAACCACTTTGTGAAAAACAGGGAACCGATTCCGGCTCCCTGTCCACTCAACTAAACAATCTCTACATCCACACGGGATTTCTCCTTGTTGGATGCAACTGCTTTTACAACAGAACGAATCGACTTCGCGATACGTCCCTGCTTGCCTACAACCTTACCCATATCGGACGGAGCTACGTGAAGCTCGATCGTTACATTACGACCATTCGTCTTCTCGGTAACCGTCACTTCATCAGGATGGTCGACAAGTGCTTTCGCAATAACTTCAACCAATTCTTTCATTGTGACACCTCCGCCAAGTGACTAGTTGATACCAGCCTGCTTGAAGAGTTTCGCAACGATCTCAGTAGGCTGAGCACCGTTCTGTAACCACTTCTTGGCAGCTTCAGCATCTACCTTGAAGGAGCTGGGTTCAGTGCTGGGATCGTAAGTACCGATCTCATCGATGAATCTACCGTCTCTGGGAGCATTCGAATCTGCAACGATTACTCTATAGAAAGGTGCCTTCTTCTGTCCCATTCTTCTTAATCTGATCTTTACCATGATATTCACCTCCGTAATTATTTTATAAAAAAAGAATATTAAAAAGGAAATCCTTTTTTACCAAAACCAAATCCGCCGAAACCGCCGCGTTTCTTGCCCATCATTCCGCCCATCTGCTTCATCATCTTCTGCATCTGTTCGAACTGCTTGATAAAGCGATTCACAACCGCAATATCTACGCCGGCTCCCTTGGCAATTCTGAACTTACGAGACGGATTCATCAACTTCGGGTTTGCGCGTTCTTCCTTCGTCATACTTAAAACGATGGCTTCCGTACGAGCAAGCTGTGCTTCATCAATCGCTCCGTCCGCGCCCTTCATGTTCCCCATCCCGGGCATCATTCCCATGATCGCGCTCAGTCCACCCATATTTCTCATCTGACGCATGCTTTCGAGATAATCATCGAAATCAAACTTACCCTTTTTCAGGTTCTGCGCCATCTTCTTTTCTTTTTCTTCATCGATATTGGCTTGTGCCTTCTCAATAAGCGTCAGCACATCTCCCATACCGAGAATTCGATTCGCCATACGGTCCGGATAGAACTGTTCAAGATCCTCCAGTTTTTCTCCCATACCGACATAGAGAATCGGCTTGCCGGTCACTGCTTTAACCGACAGTGCCGCACCACCTCGGGTATCACCGTCCATCTTGGAAAGGATAATCCCGTCAACGCCGACCTTCTCGTTGAACTCCGTTGCCACATTCACCGCATCCTGACCGGTCATGGCATCGACCACGAGGATCGTCTGGTGAACGGAAACCTGCGTTTTAATCTCCTGCAATTCGGCCATCATATCTTCATCAATATGAAGACGGCCGGCGGTATCGAGGATGACAACGTTGTGTCCGTTCTTCTCTGCATAAGCAATGGATGCTTTCGCAATATCACATACCTTATGGCTATCACCGATGGTAAAGACATCCACGCCCATCTTCTCGCCATTAACCTGCAACTGTTTAATTGCGGCAGGACGATAGATATCGCAGGCTACCAGCAAAGGCTTCTTGCCCTTTAACTTCACCTTGCCCGCAATCTTAGCTGCCGTTGTCGTCTTACCGGCACCCTGAAGACCGGCCATCATAATCACCGTAATGGCTTTACCGGGTTCGAAGCGAATCTCCGTGGTCTCCGATCCCATCAGGGCAATCATCTCTTCGTTTACGATCTTAATAACGGTCTGACCGGGATTCAAGCCCTCCAACACGGCCGTACCGATGGCACGCGCTTCGATCGACTTAACGAACTGCTTTACAACCTTGAAGTTAACATCCGCTTCCAGAAGCGCCATCTTAACTTCCTTCAAAGCAAGTCGTACATCCTCTTCCGTCAGACGACCTTTCCCGCGAAGTGATTTGAATATATTCTGAAGTTTGGTTGATAAACTCTCAAATGCCAAAACGTTCTCTCCGATTACATCAGTTCAAGAATGTTGTCCGCCACCCTACGAATCTCTTCATCTTCGGTAAGCGTCCGAATCTTCTCGACATCACATCTTACATCATGGAACTTCTGTACCAGTCCAAGTTTCTTCTCATAATCCAGAAGCATCTTATCACATCGCTTCAAAAGATCATGAATGGCTTGTCTTGACACCCCATGAAGATCGGCAAGCTCCGACAGTGACATATCATTGTAGACCGCATCCTCATAAATCTCCTGCTGATGTGCGGTTAACAGCTTTCCATAGAAATCATATAGTGTTCCCTGTAATACGATTTTCTCCATACGTCACCTACTATGGAACAAGTCCATGTGTAACAATACAGCAAAAAAAGGGGGCTGTCAAGTATTTTTATTTGACAGCCCTGATATTATTATCTTTTTATTCAATCAGATATTGGTACGTACAACCTTGGGTTTGAAACCTTCCTCCTCCAGTGCTTTCAAAATCTGGTTCTTGTGATCGGTTCCAAAGGCTTCCATGGTAATTCGAAGTTCAACCTCCGCCTTACGATTAATGGATACGAACTGGTTATGCTCCAGTTTGATGACATTACCGCTCTCACGGGCAATGACACTCGAAACGCGGGTCAGTTCACCCGGGCGATCCGGCAGAAGCACCGATACGGTGAAAATACGATCCCGGAAGATCAGTCCCTGCTGTACCACACTGGACATAGTAATAATATCCATATTACCGCCGCTGATTACAGAAACAATCTTCTTCCCCTTTACGTCCAACTGTTTTAAAGCCGCAACGGTCAACAGTCCCGAGTTCTCCGCAATCATCTTATGATTCTCAACCATATCCAGGAACGCCGTTACCAAATCCGCATCCTCTACCGTGATGACCTGATCGATATTCTGTTGCAGATACGGGAAAAGATTACTTCCCGGAGTCTTTACCGCAGTACCGTCCGCAATGGTATTCACGGAAGGAAGCGTTGTAACCTTGCCGTTCTTAATGGATTCCTGTAAGCAGTTCGCTCCGGCAGGTTCAACGGCAATCACCTGAATCTTGGGATTTAACAGCTTCGCTAAGGTACTCACACCGGTCGCAAGTCCACCGCCTCCCACGGGTACCAGAATGATATCCACCAGGGGAAGCTCCTTAAAAATCTCCATGGCAATGGTTCCCTGACCGGTGGCAACCGTCAGATCATCAAAGGGATGAATAAAAGTCATCCCACGCTCCTTGCACAGATTCAGCGCATATTCGCAGGCCTCGTCGTATACATCTCCATGAAGGATCACCTCAGCACCGTAACTTTTGGTGCGATTTACTTTCATAAGCGGCGTAGTGGTCGGCATTACGATGGTCGCCTGTACGCCGTAGCACTTCGCAGCATAAGCTACCCCCTGTGCATGATTTCCCGCAGAAGCGGTAACCACACCCTTCTTAAGATCCTCCTCGGACAACGTGCTCATTTTATAGTAAGCGCCGCGAACCTTATAGGCTCCCGTAAACTGCATATTCTCCGGTTTCAGATAGATTTTATTTCCGGAAATTTTGGAAAAGTAATCCGAATAAACCAGCTTCGTCTCCAGGGTTACCTTTTTGACCGCCTCAGATGCTTCTTCAAATTTTTCGAGAGTCAACATCTTATCACTCATTCTCAACACCTTCTTCTTTTTCAAACAATGCATTCACAAATGTATCCGCATCAAACTTCTGCAAATCGTCTATCGTCTCGCCGACCCCGATAAATTTCACCGGAATACCAAGTTCAGACTGAATGGCAATGGCAATACCGCCCTTCGCGGTACCGTCCATTTTGGTTAGAATGACTCCCGTAAGGTCACAGACCTCTCCGAATTCCTTCGCCTGATTCAGGGCATTCTGGCCGGTCGTGGCATCCAGAACCACAAAGTTCTCACGATGAATCTCCGGAAGCTCACGGTCAATGATTTTGTTCATCTTCTTTAACTCTTCCATCAGATTCTTCTTATTATGAAGACGTCCTGCCGTATCGACCAAAAGAACATCCGTTTTACGAGCCTTGGCCGCGCTGACCGCGTCATAGAGAACGCTGGCGGGATCCTGTCCCTCAACGCCGGAGATAATCTCACAGCCGGCACGATGGGACCATTCCTTGAGCTGCTCGTCCGCCGCCGCACGGAACGTATCACAAGCAGCCAGCAAAACCTTCTTATGATTGTCATGGAGTTTGCCGGCAATTTTACCGATGGTGGTGGTCTTACCGACACCATTAACGCCGATTACAAACACGACAGAGGTTTTCTCCTCAAAATCATATGCATTTTCGCAGATAGCCATCTGCTCCTTAATCGTATGAATCAGAACGTCACGACACTCTTCGGGTTCCTTCAGATGCTGCTCCTTTACCTGGGCACGAAGATTCTCGATAATGGCATCGGTAGTGCGAACACCGATATCTCCCATAATCAAAATTTCTTCCAGCTCCTCATAGAACTCCTCGTCGATTTTGGAAAACCCATGAAAAAGAGAATCCAAGCCATTCACGATTCCGCGTCTGGTCTTCGATAATCCTCTTTTCAATCTGGCAAAAAAACCTAATTTTTCTTCTGACATCTTTCTATCCTCACCGTGCATGCCTATAAAACCACCCCAAAACGCATTGCACTATAAGACTTAATTCTTAAGTTCACTGTCCACCAGGTCTACGCTTACCAATGCGGAAACGCCCTTCTCCTGCATGGTAATACCATAGAGACGGTCGGCCTTCTCCATCGTACCGCGACGATGGGTAATGACAATGAACTGTGTATGCTTCGTAAGCTTATGCAGGTAGGAAGCAAAACGGCCTACGTTGCTTTCATCCAGTGCTGCCTCGATCTCGTCCAACAGACAGAACGGGGAGGGCTTAAGGTTCTGAATCGCAAACAATAACGCAATTGCCGTAAGTGCTTTCTCACCACCGGAGAGCTGCATCATATTCTGAAGTTTTTTGCCGGGTGGCTGTGCATTGATACCGATTCCGGCCTCCAGAATATCCTCGTCCTCCATCAGTTCAAGTGTCGCATTACCACCGCCAAACAACTCCTTGAATACCTTATTAAACTCGGAGCTGATCTCCGAAAACTTCTCGCGGAACTGCTTGCGCATCTGCGTATCCAGTTCTTCGATGATCTTTTCTAAGCTCTTCTGTGCTTCCACAAGATCGTCATGCTGGGTCTTTAAGAACGTATAACGCTCCATGACATTCTTATAGTCCTCAATCGCATTGACATTCACATCACCAAGCTTTTTGATTGCATCCTTCAAGGAGGCAATATCCTTCTTCATGGTGTTTAAGTCGGTCATCTCGGGATTTCGCAGGGTTGCCGCATCCGAAAGGGTAATGTTGTAGGTCTCCCACATGTAATGAATGAAGGAATTGATGGACTCTTCAAATTTTTCTTTTTGCGCATTCAGACGATAAACCTCTTTATCAAGGTTATTCATCTTGTTCGCCATCTCTTCCCGGGATTCAAAGAAGGTCTTACGCTTTGCATTGAGTTCTTCCTTCTTCGCGGTATTCTCAATTAAAGAGGTCTCCAGCTTTGACTTCGCGTCACCGCTTGCCGCAATGGTCTCCTTAATCTGCTCAATATTTAATTTTTTGCGCTCCACTTCTTCATCGGTCTTCTGAAGTGCGTCCGTAATCTCATTCAGTTCCAAACGGAAGCGCTCAATCTCCGCATCGATACGATCCACATTCTGCTGTTCGAATTCCTGCTTCTGCAGGCTCTTCTCAAAAGCAAGCTCCAATTCACTGACAAGTCCGGCCTGTTCCGTCTCGGCACTACGCAGAGTCTCCAATTCCTGCTGATAGTTCTTAATCTCGTCATTGGCTCTCTGTTCCAGCTCCTCAGACTCGCGAAGGCGCTCATTAATCTCGCGCTTGCTAAGCTCGATCTCCTGCGTCTTCTCCTCGATCTCCGCCTGCTCCGATTTTAAGGAACCAAAATCCTTCTCATTTTCATCCTGCTTCTCATTCGCGGACATGAGATTTAATCGCGCCGTGTTCTGCTCGATAAACTTCTCCTGAATTCGGTTCTTGTTTTCCTCGATCCGATTACGAATCTCCGTACGTTCTCTTTTCAGATCCTCCAAAGCATTTAACATCTCATCAATCTGCTTCAGAGTATCCTTAATTCGCTTATCCAGATCCTCGATCTCACGACGACGGCTTAACAGATTCGACGAATTCTTAAACGCACCGCCGGAAATGGTACCGCCGGGGGCAAGATATTCACCGTCCAGGGTCACCATATGGAATTTGTAGGAGTACTTTCTTGCAATCTTAACTGCATGATCCACATTATCAACCGCAACGATTCGTCCCAACATGGTTTTGGCCACATTACGATAACGCACCTCGGTATTCACCAGTTCATCCGCAAGGCCGATCACACCCGGCTCCTTTAAAACTTCCTGATTTTTGAATTCCTGAGGATGTTCAATACTCGTTAAGGGTAAAAAAGTAGCACGGCCGAACTTATTTTCCTTAAGATACGCAATCATCTTTTTCGCGGTCTCTTCATCGTCGGTAACAACGTTCTGAATATTTCCGCCGAGAGCGGTCTCAATGGCAGTCTCGTACTTCGGTTCGGTCTTGATAATATCGGCAACAACACCGATGATTCCCTTGTCATGTTCCTTGACTTCCATGACTTTACGAATGGAATTGCCGTAACCTTCATATCGTTCCGTCAGGTTGGTAATGGCTTCTAACTTCGACTTATCCTGATGATAGCGGACCTGAAGATCGCGCACTTCCTTGTCCTTCTTTTCCACCTCATCACGAATCAAACCGGAACGTTCCTCCAGAACCTTCTGGCCTTCATTTAACTCCTGAATCTCCTTCGTAATCTTTTCGAAGGTCTCCTCCAGAGACTTAATGGCATTCTTCTGCTCTTCCTCATTGGACTGGGTCTTAAGAATTCGGGAGTTCAATTCCGCCTTACGAATGGTTAGCTGCTCCATCATGGAGTCAAAACGTCCCAGTCTAGACTTAATGGTCGCTCTCTCGTTCAGTGCTTCAATAATCTTATTCTTATTGACTTCAATCTTGAAGTTGTAATTATCAATATCATTCTGCAGATTCTGAAGTTTTGCTTTGGCTTCGTCACGGCGAACCTCGTCCTCATGCAAAAGATCATCAAATACCTTTTTGCCGGTAAGTATCTTATCCTTTTCCTCGTTACGACGAACGATTTCCTCATCAACGGCAGATTTACGAACCTCCAGATGTTCCTTCGTACCGTGTGCGGAGTGAATCTGTTCATTTAACAGTTCAATCTCATTCTCAAGCTTCGTCTTTACCACGGAAGAATTAGCCAACTCATTGCGTGCATTCTCAATCTCCGTTTCGAGTTCGGCAATTTCATTCTCGATATTCTCATACTCGACCTTAATATTCTCATAACGAGCCGTCGTCTCATTCAATTCATCGGTCGCAAGTTTGAGCTTGTCGGTGGTCTCATCCAGTTGTTCTTTCAGTCGTCCGTTCTCCAAAAGGAAAACATTGACGTCAAGGGTCTTTAACTCTTCCCGCTTCTGTAAATAAATCTTAGCCTTTTCGGCCTGACGCTCTAAGGGGCCAATCTGCTTTTCCAGTTCGGTTAAGATATCGCTTACACGCAGAAGATTCTGCTGTTCTTCTTCAAGCTTCTTCACTGCAGTGTATTTACGACGCTTGAACTTCACAATACCTGCCGCCTCGTCAAAAAGCTCACGACGCTCCTCCGGCTTACCGGAAAGAATCTTATCGATCTGACCCTGCCCGATAATGGAATATCCTTCCTTACCGATACCGGTATCATAGAAAAGTTCATTCACATCCTTCAGACGACATACGGTACCGTTAATGAGATACTCACTCTCACCGCTACGATAGATACGACGGGCAATGGTAACCTCCTCGTAATCAATGGCAAGCTGATGATCGGAATTATCCAGCGTAATGGCAACATACGCATAGCTCAGAGGCTTACGCATCTCCGTACCGGCAAAAATAACATCCTGCATACTGGAACCGCGAAGCTGCTTAATACGCTGTTCTCCCAATACCCAGCGAACCGCATCCGCAACATTACTCTTACCGGAACCGTTCGGGCCTACGATACCCGTAATTCCGTTATGAAACTTGAATAAAATCTTATTGGCAAAGGACTTGAATCCTTGGATTTCTATACTTTTCAGATACATTACAATGTTTTTCCCTTCTCATTCTTCAGGTCCATAAGTGCATGATAGGCCGCATCCTGTTGTGCATCCTTTTTGGACTGACCACGTCCGGTTCCCAGAAGAACCTCTTCTGCATAGACCTCATAGAGGAATTGTTTACAATGCTCCGGTCCCTCTTCTCCTACTTCCACATAGCGAATCGTCTTCCCGATTGCCTGAAAACGTTCCTGAAGTGCGGACTTGGCATCTAGGAAAAGAGAACGATTTTCCACATCATACAGAATATGGTTCAACACATAACGCTTTGCTTCCTCCATTCCTGCATCCAGGAAAATCGCGCCGGCAATCGCTTCCATAATGTCCGCCAGTATCGAGGGTTTATTCGCACCGCCGGACTTTTCTTCCCCGCGACCGACTCTTACATATTCATTTAAACGAATCCGGCTTGCGCATTCATGCAACGCCCGTTCACAGACAAGTCCCGCACGAAGCTTGGACATTTTCCCCTCTTTCATCTCGGGGTGCGTACGAAAAATCAGTTCAGAACTGACTACCTGAAGCACAGAATCCCCTAAGAATTCCAAGCGCTCATAATCTTCACAATGTCCGCCGGTCACCTCATTGGCAAAGGAGCTGTGCGTCAGTGCCTGCATAAGAAGTGCCGTGTTTTGAAACCGATAACCGATACTTGCTTCCAAAGAAGCAAACTTACTAACATCAACCATCTATTTACTAACCTTAATTAACATCAAAATATCACCAACTGTATGAACAAGCGGAAGATTCTGCTCTTCTACTTCAATCTCAAAGGCCGTCTCCAACTCCATAACCATCTGATAAAGGTCTAAGGAATCTGCTCCAAGATCCGTAACCAGATTCTGTTCCTTACGGATTGAATCCGGACTCATATGCAATACATTGGCAACAATTGCTCTAACCTTTTCGAATTCCACGCTTACTCATCCTTACCCTGAATCACTTCAGCAATCTTTTCGGTGATCTTCTGCTGCTTGAATGCAAGGCACTGCTTACAGGTTGTCTTCACCTCGCCGGCCTTAGCGCTTCCGTGAGTCTTCACCACCAGTCCCTTCAGGCCCAAAAGAGGAGCACCCCCATAGAGATGAGGATCGAACTTCCCGATACGCTGCTTTAACGACCCCTTCACAAGGAGGGCGCCTAACATCGTGAAAATGTTCTTCTTAAGCGCTGCCTTAATCTCGTTCTGGAACATCTTACCGGTACCTTCATACATTTTAAGCAAAACATTTCCTGCAAAGGCTTCGCAGACAATCACATCCACCTCGCCCTTCGGCACATCTCTTGCTTCCACACTTCCGACGAAATTAATATCCGGACAATTCTTAAGCAACGGGAAGGTCTCCTTTACCAACTGATTGCCCTTCTCTTCCTCTGCACCGATATTGAGGATCCCCACCGTCGGATTCTTAACCCCCATAACATGCTCCATATAGATCGAACCCATCAGGGCAAACTGCAAAAGCATCTTGGGCTTCGCATCCACATTGGCGCCACAGTCAAGCAGTAAGGATCCACCCTTCTGCGTCGGGATGACCGGAGCAAGAGGCGGTCTTTCCACGCCCTTAATTCTTCCGACCAAAACCTGTCCGCCTACAAGAGTCGCACCGGTACTTCCCGCAGAAACATAGCAATCGCAATCCCCGGACTTCACAAGGAGAAGCGCCTTAACCAGAGAAGACTCCTTCTTCTTGCTCACCGCCAATACGGGAGACTCTGCCATCTCAACAACGTCAGGTGCATGAACCACCTCTACCTGTTCTGCATTGTACTGATACTTCTTTAACTCTGCGTTGATTAAGTCCTCCTTACCAACGAGAACCACATGAATATCAGCGCATTCATTACAAGCCTCAATCGCACCCTTCACGATCTCTCCGGGAGCGTTGTCTCCACCCATGGCATCAATGGCAATACGTACCTGTTCCGACATAAATTCACCTCAACAAAATAGAATTGATACTGTGCAAAGACCATTATATACACAAAATATCACATGATACTACTATACCCAAAACAGCCATAAAAAGCAATAAAAAAACACCAACTTAAGTCGCCTTAAGCTGGTGTTTAGCGTTCGTATTCATTACTGAACATCAACGATTTCACGCTTGTTGTAAGAACCACACTTCTTACATACTCTGTGAGGCATCATAAGAGCGCCGCACTTGGAGCACTTAACTAAAGTAGGAGCACTCATCTTCCAGTTAGCTCTTCTCTTATCTCTTCTTCCTCTGGAAGTTTTATTCTTGGGACAAATAGACATCGTTACACCTCCCTTTTTTGATTAAAGATATCTTTGAGTCTTGCCATTCGAGGATCCGGAACAAAGGTATCACACCCGCATTCCCCCTCATTGAGATTCTTGCCACACACAGGACAAATGCCCTTGCATGCATCGTGGCACAGAACCTTCATCGGCCACATCAGACTAATCTCTTTTGATAATAATTGATCTGTGTTCAGAAGCATTCCATCGATGTAATCCTGCTCATCTCTCGTGTCATCGTCTGTCACCAGTTCCGGTGACAGGATATCATAAGATAGCTCAAGATTCTCCGTCACTTCCGTATCGCGCAAGCATCTGTCACACGAAAGGCAGTACGTAACGGTACCGTTTCCCTCAACTCTCGCCTTGCCCTTCTGAAGATTCGTCAAGGTAAGTGTAAAGGAGGAACAGCGAACCGGATAGGTGCTTCCCATGTATTCCATCTCCTGAATATCCAGGTCGACCGAATGCTCTTCCTTACTGTTTAGGTTCGAAAAAACATCGTTCAATGCAATAATCATAGGGACTCCTATTGGTATCTTCTATCCACACTTTACCCATTATAAAGACGACCTTCTCTTTTGTCAACATAATTTTAGTACTTTGCGGATAAAAAATGAGATTCTATTCTTTCGTTGCGTCATTCCGTTAGGTAAGCTGTGCCTGAACCGCGGTAAGTGCCACAACTCCGACAATGTCTTCCCACTTACAGCCACGGGACAAATCGTTTACCGGTCGGGCGATTCCCTGAAGCATCGGACCGTAAGCTTCTGCGCCACCAAGACGTTCTACCAGCTTGTAACCGATGTTTCCGCAGTCAAGGTTCGGGAAAATAAGAACATTGGCATGTCCTGCCACTTCACTTCCGGGAGCCTTGGACTTCGCAACCATAGGAACAAGTGCCGCATCTGCCTGAAGTTCGCCGTCAATGGTAAGATACGGGTACTGCTGTCTTGCAATATTCGTCGCCTCAATCATCTTATCTACAAGAGGGTGCTTCGCACTTCCCTTGGTCGAATGAGACAGCATTGCAATCACAGGCTTACCGCCAATCAGATTCTTAAAACTCTTCGCTGACGTATCTGCGATGGCCGCAAGCTCTTCTGCATTCGGATCCTGATTCAACCCGCAATCCGCAAAAAGGAAGGTATTTCCGTAAGGACAATCCTTCACATCCAGAATAAAGAAACCGGATACCAACTTCACACCGGGTGCAGTACGAAGAATCTGCAGAGAAGGACGAAGAACATCTGCCGTTGCATGACAAGCGCCGGCAACCATACCGTCCGCATCATTCATCTTAACCATCATAACGCCAAAGGTTAACGGATCCTCTAACAGAATCTCCTTGGCGCGTTCAAAGGTCATTCCCTTATTCTTACGGAGTTCATAGAACGTATTGGCATACTGATCGATACGATCGAACTTATCGGGATCCACAACGGTAACCTCCGACAGGTCCAGTTCCAACCACCCTGCACCGTCCATGATCTTTTCTTCCTTACCGACCATAACGATGTCGGCAATTCCCTCCTTGATTACATTGGCTGCCGCAATCAAGGTTCTCTTATCGTTCGTCTCGGGCATGACAATTGTCTTCTTGTCCGATTTTGCTTTTTCCTTAATGATATCTATGAATGCCATAAATACCTCCCCATAATGCAAAATATATGATAATTATACCTTCTGAAATCTCGCAATACAAGAAAAAACAAGCTGAAGAATTGTGCTAAATTCAGTACAATCGGTTGAAGTCTTGCTTCAAAAAATGATAGAATACCACAAAAGGAGGCAAACATGAAGGTAGTCGGTATCGTAGCGGAATTCGATCCTTTCCATAATGGGCATCAATACCTGTGTTCCGAAGCTGTCAGACTGGCGGAAGCAGATTTTTCTGTTGCCATCATGAGCGGTAACTTCTGCGAACGGGGCGAGCCCGCCATTGTAGATAAATATACCCGAACCCGAATGGCGCTTCTGGGCGGTATCGATCTGGTCTTAGAGCTTCCTCCCATCTATGCCACTGCTTCTGCCGGTGAGTTTGCCTTGGGTGCCCTTCGTATCATGAAGAAACTTAAGGTCATTACCCACATCGCCTTTGGCTGTGAGGATGATTGTAAAGAAGCATATCTTTTTTTGGCAAAGCTGCTGTCCGAAGAGCCTGAAGAACTCTCCATCCTGTTAAGACAGAGTATGGCGGACGGACTAAGCTATCCCAAGGCCAGAGAGCACGCTGTCATTCGATATGTTGAGGAATATCTTCCGTTATCGGAATGTAAGGATTACACTGCCGACAATATTCATGTAATCTTAGGTAAACCCAATAATACCCTGGTTTTGGAATATCTCATTGCCATGAATAAGCTTCAGATGACGAATCTGACTCCCATATTCGTTAAACGCATGGGTCCGGAACATAACAGTGAACAAATCTATGAAAATCACTACGCATCCGGCTCTGCTCTTCGCAGTATGTTGTGTGAACCGAATGCCACATGGCAGTCCTTTCTTCCATCGGAGTCCGTTCGTGCACTTGATGATGCATTACAGCATTCCGGTGCACTGTATCCTGAGGACTTCTATCCGGCCCTGCAATACGCCTTATGGTCCGGGGCAGATTCTCTGACTACATTCTGGGGAGTCTCCAGAGAACTTAACGATCGGATTCACAACCTGTTAAAAAATCATGACGGAAATATGGATACCTTCATTCAGGATTGCAAAACCAAAAACAACACTTTAACCGCCGTTAATCGTGCCCTCCTGCATATTCTGCTGGGCATCACCAAAGAAGAACATGACCTTCACAAAGACTGCGATTATCCTGCGCTTCTCTATGTATTGGGCTTTAGAAAAGAGTCTTCAGAGTTACTTCACGAAATAGATACACATGCGGATATGCCTCTGATTACCAAGCTGGGGCCCTACTTAGACCAATATCACAATACACTGGGCAGCGAAGCCTATGCTTCACAGTCTCCGGAGGAATGCAAGGCACTTCGCCTCCAATTCAACACACTGATACGCACCTCGAACCTCTACTATCTGCAGGTATCACAGAAGTATCATTGCAAACTGAATACTGAAGAATCCCGCAAGCTGGTGATTCTCTAAAACGAATGGCGGAGGAAATTCATTCCCCCGCCATCTGTGATATCATTCTTACAAATTTGTACTTTTCAATAAAGCATCAACCGCTTCCCAATCTCTGCTTCTTACGAAGTTCTCTCCGGGAAATATTGCCTCCCGATTCCAGGGCCTGTCAAACACTGCCACCCTGCAACTCTTAAAGTGTAGCAAATGCTCAAATGCCGCCGGTGAATCCTCCACCGCAAAGTCAAATTCCATGCGATACAAATCTTCCAGACGCAAGCTATAACTACAGTCCTGATTAAAAATCTCTCTTCCGTATTTATCCACACAAAAAAGAGGAACCTGCTTCAAACCATGCTCATCCAGCCATTGTCGGGAGGGCTCATAGGAATCATAAGGTCTTCCGGTAATGATTCGAATCTCATGCCCCTCCTGCAACCATTTATTAATATAGCGTGACGCCGAAGGAGTCTCTTCATAAGCAAGTAAAGTATCAGGAATATGACCGGCTCTCATAAGCTGATCATACTGAGTATCCGTTAGTCCAAAGGACCTCTGAAGGTTGAAAAAATGAATCTCCTCATAAGGCACCTCTATCTCAAACAGTTCTCTTGCAATCTTCGTAAAATACCGCGCGGTCTCGCAGATAACATCATCAAAATCAATATATATTTTCATTAGTTCTTGAAGGAATGAATCGGTGCGGGAATACGTCCCTTACGATTCACAAAATCCGCACAGGAATACTGGTTAACAGGCATAATCGGCGCATAACCCAAGAGTCCGCCAAACTCTGCGGAGTCTCCTACCGTTTTCCCGATTACGGGAATTACACGAACTGCGGTAGTCTTGTTATTTACCATACCGATTGCCATCTCATCTGCAATAATACCTGCAATGGTGGTATCGGAGGTATCTCCGGGAATGGCAATCATATCCAGACCTACACTACATACACAGGTCATTGCTTCCAGCTTCTCAATGGTAAGTGCATTCGCATTTACTGCATTAATCATACCCTGATCCTCAGAAACAGGAATGAAGGCACCGCTCAGTCCGCCTACGTAGGAGGAGGCCATAATACCACCCTTCTTCACCTGGTCATTTAACAGAGCAAGCGCTGCTGTCGTACCCGGTGCTCCGGCATACTCAAGACCAATCTCACAGAGAATATCCGCAACAGAGTCTCCCACTGCAGGGGTAGGTGCCAAAGACAGATCGATGATACCAAAAGGAATTCCAAGACGTTTGGAAGCTTCCTGGGCAACCAACTGACCAACACGGGTAATCTTAAATGCAGTCTTCTTAATGGTCTCGCAAAGAACCTCAAAGCTCTTGCCACGTACTTCCTTCAATGCGGTATTTACAACACCGGGGCCACTGACGCCGACGTTGATGACGGCATCCCCTTCGGTTACGCCATGGAAAGCACCTGCCATGAAAGGATTATCATCGGGAGCATTGCAGAACACTACCAGTTTTGCGCAACCAATGGAATCGTTTTCCTTGGTCAGTTCTGCGGTCTCACGCACAATGGTACCCATCAGGCGAACCGCATCCATATCAATACCGGTCTTGGAGGAGCCTAAGTTCACGGAGGAACATACCACATTCGTCTCCTTCAAGGCCTTCGGAATCGAACGAATCAACAGTTCATCCGCATGAGTCATCCCCTTAGATACCAATGCAGAATATCCACCGATAAAATTCACACCGACCTTCTGTCCGGCATCATCCAATGCATGTGCAATCTTCACAAAATCATCGCTGGTCTTGCAAGCAGCACCACCAACCAATGCAATCGGGGTAACACTGATTCGCTTATTTACAATCGGAATCCCGAATTCTTTTGAAATCGTCTCGCCGGTAGCTACAAGGTCCTTGGCAAGGGTTGTAATCTTATCATAGATTTTCTTGCATACCACATCTACATTCGAATCAATACAATCCAACAAGCTGATGCCGAGAGTGATCGTACGAACATCCAGGTTCTCATGCTCGATCATCTGATTCGTTTCAATAACTTCATTAATGTTAATCATAAATGATCTCCGTCCTATTAGATTCTGTGCATCTTATCGAAAATATCTTCTCTCTGACAACGAATGATTACACCAATCTCATCGCCGATAGCCTTCAGATCGTCTACAATCTCGGACTGCTCCTTGGTTGCCTTGTTGGTGTCCACAATCATCATCATATTGAAATAATCCTGAACGATGGTCTGAGAGATATCCAGAATGTTAATCTGATTCTCTGCCAGGTAAGTGCAGACCTTAGCGATAATACCTACGGTATCCTTACCTACTACAGTAATAACTGACTTTTTCATGATCTATTCCTTTCTTAATCGTACCGGAGTACGTTTACTTTTTGTCCAAGTGCAGACTAATTCTTACCTAATACTAACTATCCCGTGTTCTTTTTTCAAGAAAAAATACATATCCGGGGCAAAAAATCATACTTCAACCAGAGGGGAAAGGCAATCCCTACTCGCAACACGAATCCGAAACTGCGAAGGTTCAAAACCCCGGTCCTCGAATTCGATGCCCAACCGAACCGTCTCATAAGCAATCTCTTCCAGATTATTCTCCTTGCTTAAGTGCCCAAGAAGAATCTCTTTCAGATTCGCATGCAAAATCTGATTTAAGAATTTTGCGCAGGTATCGTTGCTCATATGTCCGCGATTCCCAAGAATACGCTGCTTAAGCATATAAGGATAAGGACCGACCTCTAACATGCGCACATCATGGTTCGCTTCCACGAGAATTGCGTTTACATTGCGGTAGGCTTCCACGATTCGTTCATCAAAAGTTCCCAGATCCGTAATGATTCCAACCTTCTTTTTCTCCGGATCCTCAAAGGTATAGGCACAGGGCTCTGCAGCATCATGGCTGACGGTCACAGCACGTACCCGCAAATCTCCCACCGTAAAAAACGAATCCCGCTCAATCGGATGAAGATATTCCTCCGGCAGATTCTCCAGATATCCTTTTCGACTAAGCTCCTTAAGCGTCCCCTTTGTCGCATAGACATTCGTCGGGCAAGCCTTCAGAATGGTCTTAAGACCTGCGATATGATCGGAATGTTCATGGGTAATCAGAATGCCGTGCAGATAGCTTAGATTGATTCCAAGGGAATCTAAGCCCTCCACAATTCTTTTTTTACTGATTCCGCAGTCCACCAGCAGATGCGTTGCTTCGTCCCCCACATAGATCGAATTGCCACTGCTTCCGCTTGCGATACATTGCAATCTCACCGGTAATTTCCTCGCTATTCTTCCCAATAAATCTCAATCACATCACCGGATTGGATATTGGTCATATACTGTGCTTTCTCCCCGTTCAAAAGGGTCACAACGCTCTTCCCCTGGGGTTTGGAAAGATCAAATTCAATATAATCAAAGACATCCACCAGAACATACTCCGCTTTCCCATTCAGCGTAATCGGCTTTTGATTCACAATCACATCGATCGGATGGGGCGTAACGGGTGCCTGCGCAGATTCCTCGGTGTTCTCTTCGGAAGGCTTTTCCGTCGTTCCCTCAGCAGCTTTTGTTTCTGTATTCATTGCCTCATCCTCCTCGGGAAGATCGGCATAGGAAACCGTCGCAGCATCCACCTCTTCTTCCGAGAACAATTCCTCCAACGAAATGGTTACCTGGAAGTTCGCATAGACTTTGGTCTGAAGGGTCGCTTTTTGATGGTTCACATAGATATATGTACCTTCTTTTTTGACCACATCCGTAACATCCATAATCTGCTCAACGGTATAATAGTCTGCAAGTTCAATATGATCTCCGTTTTGAATATCATAGAATTCGCTCTTCAGTTCTCCGTTTACATAGACAATGGCAGGTAATTCCATCTCCTTGTCATTTACGGAGATTTTCAGGGTCTGTCGAAGTTCCGGAAGGGCACGAATCATCATAGTGGCAGGATCCCCGGCCGTAGAAGGCTTTACAACCACCACATCATTCTCATGAATCGGGGTATGAATGTCCGCCGCCTCACCGTTCACGGTAATCTGTGCCGCTTCGCCAAGCATACCGCGAATCATCTTCGGCTTACCGTTTACCGTAAATTCAAGCTCCTTACCGCGCTTCGGGAAAAGACCATCCGACGGGAAGTCCGCATTCATGGCCGCATCTACAACGGAAAGTTTGCCGTTATCGTATAACTTCACACGCTCCTTATTGAAGTGAACAAAAATAAAGTTATTGCTCTGTTCATAGAAGCTTAAGCAGATACCGATCGGGGTAACCAGACGGGAATCCAATTCCAGTGTGGTATTCTCAAAATCCACCTGTCCCATTACTTCTTTTCCACGGACCGCAACACGCTCCTTCGGAAGGTCCAGATATTCCGCCAATGTCTCGGTGTAATTCAGAATCTTACCGCCACCTCCGACAACGAATACCGCACTGACGGGATGACCGCCATTCAGTTCCTTCATCTTGTCGGCAACCTGCTTTGTCATATCCTGCACCACAGGGCGAAGGGTATCCTCAATCTCTTTTGCGGAAATCTTCTGCTCCAGTCCCATAATATCCTCGTAGACAATGGGATTGCCCTGGGAATAATCCCGCTTAATCATTTCAGCAGTATTGAAATCCACAAGACAGCGTTTTGCGATGGTTTCGGTCAGAATATCTCCTGCAATCGGCAACATTCCGTATGCGATAATGGAACCGTCTCTGGTGATGGAAATATCGGAGGTACCGGCTCCCACGTCCACAAGGCCGATGTTTAACATACGGAAACGGTCCGGAACCGCAACCAGCATTGCGGCAATCGGCTCCAAAGTAAGATTGGAAATGTTTAATCCTGCAAATTCTACCGCCTTATATAATCCATCCACTACATCATTCGGTAAGAAGGTTGCAATCATATCTGCTTCAATGGAACGGGCCTTATGGTCCAAAAGAGTAGAAATCGGGTACTGGTTCATAAAATAACGAACCACGGAATATCCTACACAATAAAACTTCCCTGCGTTCTTCTCTTTTTGTCCAAAGGTCTCATAGGCCTTTTCAATTCCGGCAGAATGGAGTTCATACACGTCTTCTTCCGTAATCGTTTTCTCATCCTCGTAGGTAAGCTCACTATGAACATCCACCGTACGAAGCACACGACCTGCGGCTGCAATACAAACATCCTGCAATTCACAATCCAGTTCTGCTTCCAGCTTGTTTTTTACTTTCTGAATGGTCTGGCCAACCTTCGCAATATCGTGAATCTGTCCGTCCATCATGGCACGGGTCTCATGCTCGATGGCAAACTGTGCCGCAACCACGAATCGGTCTCTTTCCTTATAGCCTACGGTACCTACAATGCTTCGGGTACCGATATCCAGACCAAAAATATACTTGTGTGCATCTCGTTTCATTGGGAATGCCTCCTACAGATTCATCACACTCTCCAAAGCGTGAACGGTATCCTCAAAGGATCCGGAATTATCAATACATACCTTGCTGTGCGCCATAAATTCCTCATGGGACAGCTGTTTCTCCATAATGGAGTCTATCTTCTCATCCGAGTATCCGCGAGACGACCGAAGTCGGTCACACCGAACCTCTTTGTCCGCATAGATATACCAGATTTCATCCAGCAACGCTTCATAGCCGTCCTCAATTAAGAGGGCCGCCTCTACAAAAAAATAATCAACACTGCCTTCTTCATCGGCCTCCCGGATTCGTTTCAGAATCTCCTTTTTTACCGCCGGATGAATAATGGCATTCACCTGAGCCAAGAGGTCAGCGTTTCCGAAGATTAGCTTCGCAAACATCGTTTTATCAATAAAACCGTCCGGTCGAAGAATCCCCTGTCCGCATAGGGACACCAAAGCCTCATAAGCTTCGTGATTCGGCTCTTCCACCTCATGAGCCACCGAGTCCGCTTTCAGCACAATACAATTCACATTGTCCTCAAGCCAGTCTAAGATTCGGCTCTTCCCGCATCCGACGCCACCCGTAATCCCAACGGTCTTCATTCTATTTTGCATCATACCAGGTCACTCCCTCATGAGCCTCTACCGTCAACGGAACCGGGAATTGATAAGCCATCGCCTCCCGATAAGCAGGGGCATTCTGCATGCTGGATACAATCAGCTCCATCACCTTATCTTTTTCCTCTATGGGACATTCCACCAAAACCTCATCATGAACCTGGAGAATCATTTTGCTCTTTAGATTGTTCTTCGCAAGAGCATCATGAAGAGAAATCATTGCAAGCTTCATAATATCGGCAGCCGTCCCCTGAATCGGTGCATTCATTGCGACACGCTCACCGAACTGTCTCTCCATATAGTTGGAACTCTTTAACTCAGGCATCGGGCGGATTCGTCCGTAAAGCGTACGGGTAACCCCTTCTTTTTTGGCTGAGGCCACCGTACCGTCCAGATAGGACTTAATGCCGGGATAGGTCGCAAAATACTGTTCGATATACTGTTTCGCTTCTTCTCGCGAAATCGAAAGGTCCTCGCTTAAGCCAAAGGAACTGATTCCGTACACAATCCCGAAGTTCACCGCCTTCGCATTACGACGCTGCAGATCGGTCACTTCCTCGAAGGGAACACCAAATACCTTGGAAGCCGTAATTCGGTGAATATCCTCTCCGTTATGATATGCTGCAATCAGCTCACTGTCCTTAGACATGACCGCCAAAAGACGAAGTTCAATCTGTGAATAATCCGCATCCAGAAAAACACATCCGGCCTTCGGCACAAACATCTTGCGAATCATTCGACCCAGTTGCGTTCGGGTCGGAATATTCTGAAGATTCGGTTCCGTCGAGCTGATTCGACCGGTTGCGGTAACCGTTTGCTGGAAGGTGGTATGAATTCGACCATCCCCGGCAATATACGCATCCAGACCATCTGCATAGGTGGATTTCAGTTTCGCATAAGTTCGATACTCCAGAATGTCCGCAACAATCGGATAGTCGGGTGCCAGTTTCTGAAGCACATCGGCATTCGTGGAATATCCGGTCTTCGTTTTCTTCCCGCCGGGAATTGCAAGCTTTACAAAAAGAATATCAGCCAGCTGTTTCGGAGAATTGATATTAAAGACCTCACCTGCGGCCTCGTAAATCTTCTTTTCCATCTCGACAAGTTTCGTCGCAAGCATCTCTCCGTATGCCTTCATCTCTTCTCTTTGCACCAGGATTCCCTCATGCTCCATATCATAGAGCACATAGGATAAGGGCATCTCAACCTCCTCAAATAAGAAGGTCATGCCGGCCTCCTTAAGAGCAAGCTGCATCACCGGATACGCATGGCACAAGCCGTAAGCAATCCGGCTTAAATATATCATTAATTTCTCATTCGCAATCTGTCCGATATCATCAATGGTACATTTGGCGAATTCCACCGACAGACTCTCTGTCCGTGTCTCTCCATAGGACGTTGCAACATCCGACACAAGATACTCATTCTTGGTCGGATCCAGCAGATAGGCCGCAATCTTGCAATCAAAGAGTCCCGCCGCCCCTGTAAAATACGCATTCCGATAATACTCTTTTGCATCAAACAGCACAACAAGACGGCCGGTTCGAAGTTCCCCGATATAGCCCTGAAGTTTCTCTTCCTCCATAGCCTTAAAAATCGCATTCTCCAGCGCTAAGATGACCGTTTTTGTCACCGATTTTTCCTCGTAGGCCAGGGCAAAATAGCAGGAATTCTCCCCCTGCTCCAGATGAATTGCCACCGGTACGCCTTCGGGAATCGACTGCACGGAAGGAAGATCGGCCACGGAAGTCACCGTCGTATACTCCACCTTAATTTCGGTCTCCTTCGCGGAATCATCAAAGCGTTTTAACAGATTTTTGAAATTTAAGCGAACGAAATAATCATAAGCTTGTGCGGTAAACAAATTCGGAAGAACGGCTTCCTCGATGGAAAAATCATCCAAATCCGCATTCACATTAATCGTAGCCAAGGTATAGCTTAAATAAGCATTCTCCTTATCCGCCACAAGATTATCGTGCAGCCCCTTCTTCGTAATCTCATCGATGTGCGCATAGACACCGTCCAGGGTACCGTATTTGACCAAAAGCTCGGTTGCGGTTTTCTCCCCAACCTTCGTAACCCCGGGAATATTATCGGAGGAATCCCCCATCAAAGCCTTTAAATCAATAATTCCGAGAGGGGGTACTTGATAATCGCGAAGAACATCCTCTGCGTGATAATCGTATACGGTGGTCTGTCCCTTTACGGTCTTCGGAATCCGGACACAAATATGCTCGGTTGCCACCTGAAGCAAATCCCGATCTCCGGAGATTAATGCCACCTCAAAACCGGTTGCTTCCGCACGCTTGGCAATGGTTCCCAAAATATCATCCGCTTCCAGCCCCGGCTTGGACACAATACGTACATTCATGGCACGAAGAACCTCTTTTAATACCGGAACCTGTTCACGAAGTTCTTCGGGCATCGCCTTTCGAGTCCCCTTATACGCTTCAAAAATGGCATGTCGAAAGGTCGGAGCATGCTCGTCAAACGCAACACACAGGTGAGTCGGCTTCTCTTCCTCCAGAATCCGAAAAAGGATATTCAAAAAGCCGTAGATTCCGTTCGTATGAAGTCCTTCCGCATTCGTGAGTAAAGGAAGTCCGTAATAAGCTCTGTTAATAATACTATGTCCGTCGATTAAGACAATTTTGTTGCTCACGGCAATTCCTCCTCACATTTTTAGAATAAATCGTATAAAACAAACAGGGAAAAATAACTCACTACAATAATCAATAAGAATTCCATAATCAAAAAAGCACGATTTTTATTGTGGAAAAATTCAATATGATTCTTTTCCCGTGCAATCTTATGATCCAGTTCTCCGGCAAGGTTGAAAGTACGACCGTCCTCCAATCGTGCAATACCTTCATTCACGAGATATTGAATCGACAATTCCTCTTTGCATTCCGGACAGGACTCGATATGCTTTATAAATGCTTCCGCTTCGTCCTCTTCCAATGCATTCGCTATGAAATTCGGTATCTTCTTCTCACATTCCTTACAGTTCATACGAAATCCTTATTGGCGTGGCTCCACCGGGTTCTCCTCTGCATTTACCGGATGATTGGCCACATAGACATTTTTCTGTGCAATGACAGCGTTCAATTCCTCGGGAGTCGACTGTTTAGACATATAAACAGGCTGTGCGGAATATACCTGCGGATTCGTATAAACCGGCTCTCCGTAACGGGATGTCGGGTTATATACATTCGTCAGATCTTCCTGCTTCGTAGCACATTTCTTCCATACCAGGTTCAAAATGGCAATCACGATTAACAATATGCCAAAGACAATCGCAAGAGACGAAGAATTGGTCATATTCACACGATAACCGGAAAGCTCACCGAAATTTTTTCTGGAAATCTTCGAGATATTGTTCTCCGTTATCATAACGGTAATGGGGGCAACGATATTCCAAATCCCGGCGTAGATTGCCGCCCCGTTTATTGTCTTCTGCTTCACAAATCCCTTTACTGCTCTTGTGTAGAGATTCATATTCGCGGTAATCTGAAGCAGTACCACCATAAATGAGATACTTACACAGATAAAGAACTCCATCTTAACCGTTCCGTGTACATCCTGAATCCAGTGATTCAGATCATTAATGACGTCCGAGACCATTCTGGTAAAAGGAACCGTCACAACAACGCCATTGATATATGTTCTTTTCACAACACCGAACAGGATCAAAAGACATAAGAAGCTTCCGAACAGATAATACAAAAGATTAACGGTAAGTTTTCGCCCATATTGTTCGGTTCTTCGTAAAGATGCATCCTTCACCGAAAGCCGATAGATTCCGCAGCCCAACACCATAACGATGCCGAGTAAGGTAGGAATCAGATAGCCATAGCCATAGAAAACCCCGGGAACGGTTGCGCAATAGTAAGCCAGCGAAATCGCGAAAACGAACTGAAACTTTACGGTATGGGCCATCGAAGACAGGGCATAACTACGTTTGGATCGAACAGCACCCAACCCGATAATGGACGAAATGATATTAATTACTGCTACAAGAAGCACTAAAATTGCGGCAATTCCGATTAACAGCTCATAGGTCATCGCAAGAACATAATACATCACATCCGGACCGTTAATCGATTTGCCTATCAGAGGAATGATGTACTTGAATTCCCGATAGACCCCCTTCATCGTATTCACGAAGCCATAATTCCGACGTCCGATTGTCACAAGCGGGAAGAACATACATACAATCACCACAATGTTCAAAACAAGCATCATGATGTAGCCTACAATATCCGAGGTATGGATTTGTCTTTTCTGCTTCTGTGTCGTGGTCCCGTAAGCCGGCGTACCGACAAAACCGGGGGTTCGTCCATCCGCAGTATAAGTCTTCTGTTCATAGATTCCGGAACGCTTGATTCCATGAACCGTATTTCCTTCGTAGTTATAATTTTGTTCCATTTCTATACTCCCTTGGTATCAATCGGTGCAAAAGACATGGGTGCAACCGAAGTGGCTCCTTGTACCTCCGTTGCAGGCGCTGCTACCGTTCCTTCCGGCATAGCGGATGCTGCCATCGCAGGGGCGTCTGCTGCCAGTGTAGGTGCCACAGGAGTTGCCGGAGCAGATACTGTTGTGGGTGCTACCGACGTTTCTACTGCCACAGGCGCTGCCTGAGCCATAGAAGGCGCTGCCTGATAAGGATTCTGCATTACCTGCGGATTCACAGGTTGCTGTACTGGCTGCTGAACCGGCTGCTGAATGGTCTGCTGTACCGGCTGCTGAACCGGTCGGTTATACGAAGGATTCGAATATGCATTCTGTGCATAATTCTGCCCCCCTGCATTCGCATAAGGATTCGGTGCCACATTGCCATACTGATAAGCCATACCATAGTTCACGGGCTGCTTAGGTGCCGTCATGATTTTTCGAACAATGATGGCAATAATGCCAAGAACAAGAAGAGCGGAACCGCTAATCAAAAGCAGCAAAGAACCATCCGAAATTCTTTCCTTCGCGCCCTCATATACGATGTTATCCATAACCACTACGGATACCGTAATTACCACGGCAAATACTCCGGCTACAATTGCTCCTGCCGCATTCATCTTACGCTTGTTAAATGCAGCAATTGTTCTATTCACAAATCCGGACAATACGAAATAAAGAACCGTAAGCAATACCGTTACCACGCCGCCGACAATAATGAATCGCATCTCGCGGGAGTCAATGGCATGATACTGAATCGCACGGAATATATCTGTTACACCACCGACAATATAATTCATCACGGAGGTCTTGTAGCCATATTGCTTGAAGGAAGTAAAATATCCGGCAAAAGCAATCAGAAACAGAACGCCGGATACATAAAACAGCGTTACAAATAAAGTCTTAACATATTTGAGAGCGGCAGATTCCGAACCGGATCCCTTGCCGTCTTTTGCAAGCATATTCCAGATACCGAGAACCAGAATAAAGAATGCCATTATTCCGAAGGGTAACCAGAAGCCCACCGACATCGCAACATTGTTTACGGTAAAGGTAGCCGTATAGCACAGTGCAAGACCAGACAGAGACAACAACATTCCGCCTAAGCCCTTCAGCGGGTAGAATGCCTTGGTCTTCATCGAGATAAGACCAGCCAGGGAACGAATACACTGAACAATCGTTACAATCACAAGAATCAAATAAGCGATTGCAATAAAGCTGTAAGAAATCAGCCCGTATGAACTATCCACAAATACTTCAAAAGCACGCCTTGCGGATACCCCCGACAAGCGTCTGAAGAAATACTTCAACTGCTCAATATAATATTTCCAAAACTCAATAATATTGATGGTGTCATGCTGCTGCTTACAAAACGGTGCAAACAACATACCAATCATCAAAAGAGCGGAAACAAACACAAAACCATATCCAACCATTGCTCTTACATCAATCTTTTTCTTCGGTCGAACCGGCATAGGCGAAACGCCGTATCCATATGGCTGCTTACCTTGATTATAATGACCATATCCTGCGTTTTGATAGTTCTGTCCGTACTGCACATTCTGACCGTAACCGTTGGCCTGTCCGTACTGCACATTCTGTCCATAGGCGTTGGCCTGTCCGTACTGCGTATTCTGTCCATAAGCATACGCTTGTCCGTACTGATTTTTTTGAGCATTCTGATTGTTGTAATCCATCTTGCTTCTCCTCCATATTGTTTATCATTCAGCATGCAACCATGCAATAAAGCACAACGTCTTAGACCAGACGAAGGAGTTCCTTCGCCAGGCGAAGGGCGCCACATCCGTCCGTTACCTGATGCATCCGCTCTCTTCTTTTTTTCAGTTCCTCCGGATCGTTCAAAAGACCATCCAGTAAATTAACAATTCGCTTAGCAACCGCATCGGAATCTTTTCTAAAATCCCCTGCGTAAGGAATCACACCCTCGCGATCAAAATTCGTCGCATTGGGCAACTGGTTGTCCGCAAAGGTGTAACTGATCGTCGGAACCTGCATCGCACACAATTCATAAAGCGTGCTCCCGGCGGCAGAAACAGCAGCCACACATTCTCCGATTTGGGCGGCCATATCCGATACCCCACAACGATACTCGATGGAAAGCCCGCTCTCCGGGAAGGGATTCACCTCTCCACAGCTTTTTCCCAAAACGATTTTGTATTCATAATTTCGCAAATCCACATCTTTTTCAAACCGCTCTAAAAGGGTTCGAATAATGGGGACCACAGGACCTCCTCCGCCGGTAACAAAAATCTTGCGAAAACCGATGGATGACACGACCGGTTCACTAAATTGCGGTCGAAGGGGTGCATAGGTGCTTCCGAGAATCGTTTTGGGTGCATAGGAATACGAAGCATTTCTCTCCGCTCCCAGCGTATAATTCACAATACAATCCGCGGGATATTCAAAGGCTTGCAAATCATCCAGGTAGACAAGAGGACAGACCTTACGAAGTTCTTCCATATAGTGCTTCGTCACCTGATAGGAATCCAGCAAAAGAAGCTTCGGCTTCTTCTCTTCCATCAGACGAAGAAGCATCGGAAGTTCCTCCTCCATGCAATCATAAGCACTGTTCAAAACGACATTCGCAAAACCGTTGGAAGCTAGAGTCTCATCCGCTTCATGATCTGCCGTAACAAAGAGAACCTCTTCGCCAAGAGACCGGAAAGCCGCCGCCACCGAACAACAACGCATTACATGACCGGTTGCAATTATTCGATTGGCATCTGCTCGGATCAGTATCATTCTTTGTCCCTTTTCAGTGCATAAATATACAGAATAATAATACAATACTCTTGTCAAAAAATAAAGAAAAAACCAAACAAAAAAGTCCCAAGCATAATCGCTTGGGACTTCCAAATGCCGGCGGAGGGGCTTGAACCCGCACGTTGTTGCCAACAACAGATTTTGAGTCTGCCTCGTCTGCCATTCCGACACGCCGGCTTGTAGCAACCGAAATGTATATTACCATAACGGTCGCCAAATGACAAGTGGTAAATTACGGATTTCCACGGTGAAAAAGTGCTTCCTTAGAAACCGAGCTTTTTATAAATATCAAATCCGTCGAAGGTTGCGAAATAATCTTTCGGAGTCTCTGCTCTACGGATTAATTGTACACTTCCGTCCGTCTTGAGAAGTAACTCTGCACTCTTAAGCTTTCCGTTGTAGTTGTATCCCATGGAATAACCGTGTGCTCCGGAGTCGTGGATTGCAAGATAATCTCCCATCGCAATCTCAGGAAGCATGCGATCGATTGCAAACTTATCACAGTTCTCACACAAGGATCCGGTGACATCATACTTATGATCGCAGGGAGCGTCTTCCTTGCCCAGAACCGTAATGTGATGATATGCACCGTAGATAGCAGGACGCATCAGATTGACCGCACACGCATCCACACCGATGTACTCTTTGTGTGTATGTTTCTCATGAATTGCCTGCGTAATGACATGACCATAAGGGGCAAGCATGAAACGCCCCATTTCGGTGTAAATCTCAACATCGCCAAGTCCTGCAGGAACAAGCACCTCTTCAAATACCTTCCGAACGCCCTCACCGATTACAAGAATATCATTCGGCTCCTGCTCCGGACGATAGGGAATGCCGACACCACCGGACAAATTAATAAAGCTTAAGGATACTCCGCATTCTTCTTTGATACGAACCGCTAACTCAAACATCTGCTTTGCAAGAACGGGATAATAATCGTTCGTCACGGTATTACTTGCCAAAAAAGCATGCATACCGAAGCGCTTTGCACCCTTTGCCTTCAGAATCTTGTAGCCCTCCAGAATCTGCGGAGTGGTAAATCCGTACTTCGCATCCCCGGGGTTATCCATAATTCCGTTGGAGATGGTGAAGGTTCCGCCGGGATTATAACGGCAGGAAATCGTTTCGGGAATCTTTCCGATGGTCTGCTCCAGGAAATCAATATGAGTGAAATCATCCAGATTAATGATGGCACCGATTTCATTGGCGTAAGCATATTCGGAAGCGGGTGTATCATTGGAGGAGAACATAATATGCTCTCCATCAACGCCCATGGCATGCGCTAACATAAGCTCCGTCTGAGATGCACAGTCATAGCCAAAATCATACTCTTTGAAAATGTCCAGAATGAAAGGATTCGGAGTCGCTTTTACAGCAAAGTACTCACGGAAGCCTTTATTCCAGGAGAATGCTTTTTTTACAAGCTCAATATTGTTGCGAATTCCCTTCTCGTCATAAATATGAAACGGGGTGGGATAGGTCTTAACAATCTCTTCAATCTGTTCACGGGTAACAAAAGGTGTTTTTTTCATAATGCTCCTTCTATTCAAGCAGGGGTTACTCTACGCATATGCGACCCTGTTTTATATATTTTCAATCTGCCAATCAATCGGCGTAATTCCATTCTCTGTAAGAAACGCATTGGTCTTACTGAATGGTTTACTTCCAAAGAAACCACGATAAGCCGACAGCGGACTGGGATGCGGTGCCTTCAGAATCAAATGCTTCGGATTCGTAATCATGGATGCCTTTTTCTGTGCAGGTGCCCCCCAAAGAATATATACCATCGGTCGATCTTCTGCTTCCAAAGCACGAATTGCGGCGTCGGTAAACTTCTCCCAACCGACTTCCTTATGGGACAAAGGCTCATGAGCCCGCACCGTAAGAATCGTGTTCAAAAGAAGAACTCCCTGCTTAGCCCATTTCGTCAGATAACCGTTATTGGGAATGAAGCATCCGCAATCCTCCTGCAATTCCTTGTAGATGTTCACAAGAGAAGGCGGAATGTCAACATTGGGTTTGACGCTAAAGCATAATCCATGTGCCTGTCCTACGTTATGATACGGGTCCTGCCCGATAATTACAACCTTCACCTCATGAAACGGAGTCAAGTGAAACGCATTGAAAATATCATCTGCGGCAGGATAACAGGTGGTGGAATTATATTCTTTTACCACAAAGCGATAGAGATCCTTGTAGTAATCCTTATGAAATTCTTTGCCAAGCGGCTCCAACCAATCATTGCTTATTGCAGGCATCGAACAGGAATCTCCCTTTTGTGCAGGTATTCTTTGACCTCGGAAATCGTCAGTTCCTTGAAATGGAACAAGCTGGCGGCAAGCGCAGCATCCGCTCCTCCAATGGTAAGGGCATCATAGAAATGCTCTAATTTACCTGCTCCGCCGGAGGCAATGACCGGCACATTTACCTCCCGGGAAATTGCCGCGGTCAAATCCAGGTCGAAACCGGCTTTTGTACCGTCCGCATCCATGGAAGTTAACAGAATCTCACCGGCACCGAGAGAAACGGCTTTCTTGGCCCATTCAACGGCATCAATTCCCATATCAACGCGCCCGCCGTTTTTGTAAATATTAAAGCCGGAACAATCCGGTCTGCGTTTTGCATCCATCGCAAGAACCACGCACTGACTTCCGAACTTATCGGCAGCTTCCGCAATCAGATTCGGGTTCATAATCGCAGCGGAATTCACGGCAACCTTATCCGCACCCTCACGAAGAAGTTTGCGGAAATCCTCAACGGTACGAATACCACCGCCCACCGTAAACGGAATAAACAGTTTCTTCGCAACCTCACGAACCATATCCACCACCGTGTCATGATTATCACAGGACGCGGTAATGTCCAAAAAAACCAATTCATCCGCACCGGCCTTATCATATTCAACGGCACAGGCAACCGGATCACCGGCGTCAATCAAATTTACAAAATTTACACCCTTTACCACTCGACCGTTCTTCACATCGAGACAGGGAATTATACGTTTTGTATGCATAGAATTACCCCTTCGGCTTACAACGCCAGGAAATTTCTAAGGATCTGCATTCCGGTATCGGAACTCTTCTCCGGGTGGAACTGACAGGCAAAAAGATTCTCTTTTTCCACAGACGCCTCTACCGTAACGCCATAGGGAGTTGTCGCAGTGACAATGGATTTATCTTCCGCATCCAGATAATAGGAATGTACAAAATACACAAAACTGCCTTCCGGAATTCCCTGAAACAGCCGACCAGGATTCGGATATGCCAGATTGTTCCAGCCGATCTGCGGAATCGTAAGCCCCGGCGCATCCGGAATTCTTCGTATCGTTCCATGCAAAAGACCAAGTCCCTGTACCCCGGGGCTTTCTTCACTTGCATCAAACAAAAGCTGAAGTCCGAGACAAATCCCCAAAAACGGCGTTTTTTTCTCAACAATCTGTGAAATGATGGGAATCAATCCGTATTCTTCAAGACGCTTCATGGCATCCCCAAATGCACCGACGCCGGGAAGAATGACCTTATCCGCATTCAACAAAACCTCGGGATCACGGGTAAGCACCGCCTCCGCTCCCAAAAACTCCAGCGCTTTCTCTACACTTTTTACATTACCTGCATCATAATCGATGATAGCGATCATGGATCCTACCTCATTTCTGCACGGCCGTTTGAAAAAGACGACCGAATCGTTTTACTGCGGGAGCAAATGCTCCTCATCCTCAAGCACATCGTCCAAAGCGTCCGGATTCTCGGGATCATTGTTCGATTCCACCGGCTCATCGGGAATATGCACCACATCATACTCGATTCCGTACCCATCCAAAATAGAATACAGGATGCGGGAATAGGTCACATCGTCCTTTGTTTCGAGAACCTTGTTCACCTCTTCCACACTGAGTCCGTATCGATTGATGAACTCGACCATAATCTTTGTATAAACAGAATCTAACTCCTCCTGAATGGAATTATTAATCTGTCCGTTCTTCTCCGTGTTCCACTTCAAAGCATATTCCGACAAGGACTGATAGGTCGCAGCCGCCTCAAAAAGAGCATCCAACTGTGCCGTTTCGGAGTCGGTCTTACACTTCAGTTCATATCGTTCGTACTTATTCTGCATCTTTAACACAACGCGTGCCTTATCCCGAACAATTGCCTGGCTCTTGTTTAGTTTTTTACCATCCAAAAGCTTATATGCCGTAGCATAATCCTTATTGTAGAAGGCCTTGGTAACTGCAGAATTATTCATCAAAGCGGGAATCAGATTACACAATACCAAAATGATAACAAGCAACGCAGCCGCAATACAGAATACAGGAATTTTTTTCTTAAGCGGAATCGAAGGACCCTTTTCCTTAGGTTCCTGCTCGCCCTTTTCTTTCTTAGGCTTCTTTTCTTTCTTGGGCTTTTCTTTGCCCTTCTTATCTTTTTTGCCTTTCTTCCCTTTCTTGCCCTTGGCTTCGGCAAGATCTTCTGCATCAAGTTCCTCTAACGCTAACTCATTCTCATCTTTCGGGCCGTCAGAACCTGCATTTGCTTTTTTGCCCTTCTTGCCCTTCTTTTCCTTCTTGGCAGACGGCTCATCCTCTTCGTCGTCCCCTTCAAACAAAGCCGCCCCAAGTTTCCCAAAGAAGCCAACCTTCTTCTTGGCACCCTTTTCGGGAATCAAATCCAGAGAATCCCCCTCCGAAAGGACCTCAATCTCACCAAAAGCAGGCTCCGTATCCAACGGATTCTGCTCCTCCTCGGGCTCTCCCTTCTTTTTCTTCTTTTTCTTGGGTTTCTTCTCTTTCTTTTTCTTGTTCTTCTTCGAATCTTCGCTCGGTTCGTCATTGCTCTGATTGGAGATCGTACGGAGGATATCCTCCATATCTTCCTGATTGTCAATCAGTTCTCCGTCATCCATTCCGTCCATCGCAAAGATGTCAAAATCATCATTTTGCGCCATGCTCGCACCGGACTGCGGAGCCAGATTCTCAAGCATCGACAGCATATCCTCACCGGATTCGGAATTATCAACACCGTTGGCAGACAAAAGAGCATTGATTTCATCCACATCATTGCCTTCACTCATTACCGCATCGCTAAACGCGGCAGAAGGTTCAGCAGACAAAATATCATCAATCAGCGACTCATCGGCACTTCCGCCGCCCATATCATTCAAAAGAGCATCCAAAGAAGGCTCTGCTGCCTCCTCGTTCTCCAAAGATTCATCATTTGATGCAGCAAACAATGCAGCGATTGCATCGTCGCTCATCATGCCGTTTTCATTCGTATCTGCAGCGGGAGCTTCTTCTACAACAGGGGCAGGCGCTTCCTCAACCACAGGCGCAACGGCCTCCTCGGCACCGCCATTCGCAGCAGCAAACAATGCGGCGATGGCATCGTCACTCATCATACCGTTTTCATTCGTATCTGCGACCGGAACTTCCTCCACAACAGGCGCATCCTCAACTACAGCTGCGGGTGCCTCCTCAACCACGGGGGCAGGGGCCTCCTCAGCACCGCCATTTGCAGCGGCAAACAACGCGGCGATTGCATCGTCACTCATCATGCCATTCTCGTTCGTATCTGCAACGGGAGCTTCCTCTACAACAGGGGCAGGCGTTTCCTCAACCACAGGCGCAACGGCCTCCTCAGCAGCGCCATTCGCAGCGGCAAACAATGCGGCAATGGCATCGTCACTCATCATGCCGTTCTCGTTCGTGTCAGCAGCAAGAGTTTCCTCTACTACAGGTGCAGGTGCCTCTTCAGTCACTTTATTATTTTCAAGCATACCTTGAAGAGCCGCAATACGTTCCATTCCGGAATCCTTGGGGCTCTCCGCTTCTGCATTTTCTCTTAACAATTGATCGAGATAATCTTCGTTGGACATCATAATGTGTTATCCTCTTCTAATGAAGTTACCATATCTCTACTATTTTACCATAACAAAGTATGGTTATCAAACCCTTTTACGCTTCCAATTCGCGAATAAAGTCAACCGCATTCTCGTAAACCGAGCATGCACGCTCCACTATATCTTCCGGAATCTGCGGTATGGAATCGTTTACACGCACAAAATATGCTTTGTTGTTATATTGCGTTATTTTTTCAAAAGGGAATCGAACCGCCTCCGGATAGTAGAAGCCGACCCCCAGTTCCAGAATTACACACTCCTTGCCCATAAGGAACATAATGAACTTATTGTATTCTTTTACCTCGTCCGAGTTCATATCAAGTTCCTCGCCCTTTAACATGCAGGCAAGTTTTGCAGTATCCCCCAGATAAAGTCTTGCCGCTCCATCCGTACACAGGGATGCAATATAGTAGTCCTTTCCCTGCAAAAGAGAATTCAGGGTCTGATAGGTCTGCTGTTTCTCCTCTTCCGTAATCTCTTCCAGTTCAGGACCGATGGCAACCAATACTTTTTTGGTATTGCGAAGTTTCTCGCGGCATTCTTCCAAATCAAACTTCATAACATACTCCTTACAAACGCGATTCATCCCAATGATGTTTCTGTACGAAAAAAGCCGGTCAAAGAGACCGGCTTTGGTATCGAAAATTATTATAATACAAGACGATCAATCTCACGAACAAGATTACCGATCTCAGGTTTGGACAACTGTGCATCCGCGCCAAGTGCCTCACCCTTTCTTCTCATCTCATCATTTACAAGGGAGGAGAAAATAACAACAGGAATATAGTTCGTCTCGTCATTATCCTTGATTAACTTCGTCAGACGATGACCGTCCATAAGAGGCATCTCAATATCGGTAATTACACATCTTACACGATCTCTCAGAGTACCTTCCTCCTGGAACTTACGAATGGTATCCCAAGCTTCCTGACCGTTCTCGCAGTGAATAACATTCACATAGCCCGCCTTGTCCAAGGAATCCATAATCAACTTGCGAAGAAGTGCGGAGTCCTCTGCAATCAGAATCGGAATTTCGGTTCTGTGACGCTCACCAAGTTCATTGATATCGCTCACCTTAAGTCCGGTTTCCGGAGAAATATCCGTTACAATCTTCTCGAAGTCCAGAATGATGATCAGCTTATCCTGTAACTTAATAATACCGGTAGCAACGCCTTCCTCTGCGGTATTGATGGTTGCATTCGGTTTAATAATATCTTTCCAAGAAATACGATGAATTCCCACTACCGTGTCAACATGGAAAGCGATATCCAGCTTATTGAAGTTCGTAATGATAAATAAGCCCTTCGCTTCCGACTGACCAATCTGAATACAGTTCTTCAGATCAATAGCGGTAATCATGGTATCACGAGGCATAAACACACCTTCGATACTGGGATGTGCGTTGGGAACAGGTGTAACGGGAGAATAAGGAATAATCTCTTTAATCTTCGCCACATTAATACCGTAGGAGTTGCCACCTAAGGTAAATTCAAGCACTTCCAGCTCATTGGTGCCATTCTCTAATAAGATTTTGGTATCCATACGTTCACCTCATATTGTTCGATTTTGCTACATAACCCCAAAGGTTAAAAATCCCCTTATTGCTTCGTCATCTCATTCACGGTTCTGTACACTTCGATACGTGCAGAATCCATCTCGGGCATACCGACGAACGTCGCACCGTATACGAACTTGCTTCCGATCTTCTCAATACGAACAACCTCAAGAAAAGCGTGAATTACTTCCTTGGTCCAAATCGTAAGATAAGCTTCGTACACAGCACCAATAGTAAGCGGAGTATCGCAATTGAAGCCAACACCGGTCTTCGATACATCGATTACATCGATGGCAATCTCTTCATTCGTCTCCTTTGCGTCAAGGCGCTTCAGAATCAGTCTGGACTCAAGCTCAAGTCTCGGATTCTTTCTTCTCTCTTCCATTGCTATCTCCTTATCTTATAATAAAAGATACTATACATTGATATTTTATAGCAAAAAGTTACAAATTACAAGTTATTTGTAACGAACATCGCATCTCCGAAAGAAAAAAAGCGATATCGTTCCCGAACTGCTTCTTCATAAGCCTTCATAACATGCTCTTTTCCGGCAAGTGCACTGACTAACATAATCAGCGTACTCTCCGGCAAATGGAAGTTCGTAATCAAACAATCCAACACCTTGAAGCGATATCCGGGGTAAATAAATATCTCGGTATTGTCGGCTCCGGCCTGTACAATTCCGTTCTCATCGGCGGCACTCTCGATGGTACGACAACTGGTTGTGCCGACACAAATGACTCTACCGCCGGCAGCCTTAGTACCATTAATCAAATCGGCTGCCTCTTTTGTCACCTGATAATATTCGGAATGCATCTTATGCTCCGTCACGTCCTCGACCTTCACCGGACGGAACGTCCCCAAGCCGACGTGCAATGTCACATAAGCGATTTTAACACCCTTTGCAGCAATCCGTTCCAACAGCTCCGTAGTAAAATGAAGACCGGCCGTCGGAGCCGCAGCACTTCCCTCAAACTTCGCATAAACCGTCTGATAACGGTTCTTATCTTCCAGCTTGTGCGTAATATACGGAGGCAACGGCATCTCTCCGAGAGCATCCAAAACCTCCTCAAAGATTCCGTTATAATGGAACTGAACGATTCGATTGCCATCGTCCAAAACCTCGGCAATTGTCGCCGTCAATCGGCCGTCCCCGAAGGATACTTCCGCGCCGACACGCAGTTTTTTGCCCGGACGAACCAGACATTCCCAACGGTCGTTCTCCATTCGCTTGAGCAGAAGAATCTCCACCGCCGCACCGGTATCCGGTTTAACGCCAAGGAGACGGGCCGGAATGACCTTCGTATTATTTAACACCAGGCAATCGCCTGCCTGAAGATAATCAATCACCTCATAGAAATGATGATGTTCATATTCCCCCGATTCCTTATCCAGGACAAGAAGTCTGGAGGACGATCGGTCCGCAAGCGGGTCCTGTGCAATCAGTTCTTCCGGGGGATCATAGTAAAAATCAGCGGTTCTCATACTCTTACAGCATCCTCTAAGAAAGCTTTATATGCACGCTTTGCTTCATAACAGTCTGCCTTGCTCGTTGCTTCCCAAGGAGCATGCATATTTAATACAGGCACACCACTGTCAATTACATTCATTCCGTACAGCGCCGTGATGTACGCGATGGTTCCGCCACCGCCCTGATCCACTTTACCAAGCTCGGTCATCTGGAAGGTAATCTCATTCTTCATGAATACATTACGAATCATCGCTACGAATTCTGCATTGGCATCATTGCTTCCGCTCTTACCGCGAGACCCGGTAAACTTGTTCATTGCAACACCCTTCCCGAGGAAAGCGACATTGTTCTTATCGAATACAGAGGCAAAATTCGGATCATAAGCAGACGTTACATCCGTGGACAACATCACAGAATTCTGCATGGTTCTGCGAAGAAGGATTTCCTCGTTGATACCGCATAAAGCAAGCACCTCACGCGTAGTATTCTCAAAGAACATGGAACGCATTCCGGTTGCACCGACAGAACCGATTTCCTCCTTGTCCACAAGGATACAGCACTGTGTTCTGTCGCACTTTTTCGCCTCTAGGATTGCTCGTAATGCGGCAAAAGAACATACACGGTCATCCTGTCCATATGCCAGAATCATGGAACGGTCAAAGCCCGCTTCTCTGGATCCTCCGGCAGGTACAATTTCCAATTCTGCGGACAGGAAATCCTCCTCTTCCACATCGTAGTTCTCGCGTAAAAAGGCAAGAACTCCTTCCTTGACAAGCTCCTTCGACTTCTCTTTTTCCTCGTCGGCCTCTTCGTTCTTCTTAGCCTTCTTGTCAATGATCAGGGGCTTATTTCCGACAATGAGATCCAGCATCTCTCCTTCAACGGCAACACTGGCTTTTTTCTCCATCTGATCCTGTGCCAGATGAATCAGCAAATCGGAAACAAAGAATACCGGATCGTCCTCTTCCTCACCGATATTCACGATTACGGTAGAACCGTCCTTACGCACAATGACACCGTGAATGGCAAGGGGAATGGTAACCCACTGATACTTCTTGATTCCGCCGTAATAATGCGTATCCAGATATGCGAAACCATCCTTTTCCATCAAAGGATTCTGCTTCACATCAAGACGGGGAGAATCAATATGTGCGCCAACCACATTCATACCCTCTGTAATCGGCTCATTTCCGATATGGTAAAGGATAATCGACTTATTCATATTTACACGATAGACCTTATCTCCGGGCTTCAGCGAATGCTTTCCGTCCAAAAGAGGATCCAATTCCACGTAACCCTCATTCTCAATCAGGTTCACAATGGAATCCACGCATTCACGCTCGGTCTTACCGGCATCCAGAAAATCTCTGTAATCCTTGGCATAGAGCTCCAATTCCTTCAGCTGTGCCTTGGTATATAAATCCCATAAAAATTTCTTTTCCATATGCATCCTTTCACGGATTATGCACGAAGCGTAATCTCATACTGCTCATTCAATGCTTTCAGAATCTCAGTTACATAACCGTCGACCATTTCCGCAGTAAATTCCACATCCTTGGGAGTGAAAACAACGGAATATGCCATACTCTTCTTGTTTAAGCCGAGCTGAACGCCTTCATAGAGGTCAAACAGTTTAATATCGGTAATGTACTCGCAGGTTGCCTGAATGGTCTTTTCCACCTGTGCACAGGTAATATTGCGGTCCATTACGAAGCAGAGGTCGCGCTTCTCAACAGCAAACTTCGGAAGCGGAGTGAACTTACGAGCCTTGCCGTAATATACGCTTAATGCACGCAGATCGATCTCTGCCACATAGGAGGCCACGCGCATGTCCATCTCATCCATAATCTCGTAGGTAACCTGACCAAGATAACCGACTACGTTGCCATCGCAAATGACATTCGCTGTGCGGTAGGGATGTAAGAACGGCTTGGTGGCAGCCTCATACTCAAAGGTGATATCCAAAGCATTCGCAATCACATCCACAAGGCCCTTTAAGGAGAAGAAATCCTCGCCCTCACCGAAGGCACCAATACAGATGGTCTCACGCTCATCGGGATACTCCTTTAACGGAAGCTCCTTTGCGATGAACTTATTACCGAGTTCAAAAATTCTACCCTCAAGGATTCCGTTCTTCTGGTTACGTGCCATGGCGGTAATCATCTGAGGTGCCAGGGTGGTACGCATTAAGGAAAGATCCTTGTTAATCGGGTTAATCAACTTGATGGCATGACGCTCGGGAGCATTTTCGGCCAAACGAATCATATCCAGATCCGAAGGACTGAAGAAGCTGTAATGAACGCCTTCAAAAGCGCCGGCTGCGCAGAGTTCTCTCTTAATCTTGAGCTCCGTCTTCTGACGAAGATTGTATCCGCCGCTGGTTACTTCCGCGGTAGGGATGAAGGTCGGAACAATGTGCTCATAACCGTACATACGGATTACTTCTTCCGCTACATCCTGATAGGTCTCCATATCCACACGATAAGCGGGAATCTGAAGAGTAAGGGTATCACCCTCCAGAGTAGGATTGAAGCATAAATTCTTAAGAATGCGAACCATATCCGCATCCGGTACCTGAATACCAAGAACACTGTTTACCTTTGCAACGCTTACGGTCAGTTCGGAGGTTTCAACGGAATTACCGGTATTCACATCAAAATGCGTAGAGGATACCTTACCGCAACCAAGTTCCTCAATGAGATGAAGTGCTCTCTTCATTGCCATAACGGTCGTATACTCATCCACACCCTTCGCATAACGGGCACTGGAATCCGACACCTGTCCAAGGGCTCTGGAGGACTTACGGATATTATCGCGCATAAACTTCGCAGATTCGAACATCACCGCTTCGGTCGTATCGAGAATCTCGGAATTTAAACCGCCCATAATACCTGCAAGTGCAACCGGCTTCTTACCGTCGCAAATAACAAGGTTATTGGGATTCAGAGCAAATTCCTTCTCATCCAGAGTAACAATCTTCTCCC
>JAZQQG010000007.1:0-9734 GCA_045628945.1 Lachnospiraceae bacterium | reverse complement strand
ATCCTGCGGCTTTTTGCTCGAGCTGTAGTGGGACTTAGGGTTCCGCTCGGAAGACAAGCGGGGAATTGCCACGGAGGGCAATTCCAGGCATCACGAATCACGGATGTGAGTTGATGCCGCCGCGACCGGTTCCTAAGATTCCGGCAGGAACTCTTAGTCCCACTAAGGAGAGCAAACGACGAAGGATTCTGTAGGACCGGGTAGGCACCCGGCATTTTCTGCAGGGACAATCTTCCATGGAAAAGTTGTGTATGTATTAAGCGGACGGTCTTCCGCGGGCATAAAAAAGGCACGCCGGTCGCGTGCCTTTTACCTATTCTTTTTCACGGTTCGGACATCACTGCCCAACAAAACGGTTCTTCACTTCTGTAAACTGTCCCTGAGCAATCGGAAGAATGTCCCCGGTTGACAAGGTCGCATTATAACGCTCCACCTGCTGAATCATCTGCAGATTCACGATATAGGAGCGATGAATCTTTACAAATCCCTTCGCCGGAAGTCCTGCTTCCAATTCCGACAGACTCATTCGCAGGACAACATCCTCACTTTTCGTGTGAATCGTCAGCTCATGCGAACGACTCTCTGCGTAGAGAATCTCCGAGAATTTAATTTTGCGGACGCTGTCTCCGATGCGAAGATTTAAGTAATCCACCTCACTAAAAAGAGAATGTGCACACATTAATGCTTCCCGCAACGCTTCCACCGACACCGGCTTCTTCAAGTAACGAAGCGCATTCACGCGATATCCCTCCAGTGCATAGGCATCCGTCGAGGATACAAACACAATCGGCATATTGTCATGCAAAGAGCGAAGCTCTCCGGCTGCTTCGATTCCATTTTTACCGGTCATCAGAATGTCTGCCAACAGCACATTGTAAACGGCGCCGGCACGTACACTTTTCAAAAAGGATTCCATGTCCGAGAACGTAGAAATCGTATATTCAATTTCCTCTCCGTTCAGGATTTTCTCAGTAAGAGCCTTACTCAAAGTAAGCGACGTCATCTCGTCATCACAGATGGCTACATGAAACATAGAACCTCCGGTGGCACCGTAAACATGCTTTCGTCTTCCAAAGCAACTTGTCTTCGATGCATTCTCTATTTACGGCTGTATCTGCGCAATGCAGGCAACAGCGTATGAATCACTTCCATAGTGTAATCCAATTCCTCCTGATTTGTCAAAGAAGAAAATGAAAAACGTATTGCGGACTCGGCGCGATTCTTATCGAGTCCGATGGCCTTATGCGTCGCAGACATCTCGCGTTTATGCGAAGAGCACGCGCTTCCTGCCGACACATAGATTCCCTTATCCTCCAGTGAATGTAACATGACCTCGCTACGAATCCCCTGGAAAGAAACATTTAAGATATGCGGTGCTCCCGTTTCCGGACTCGGACCGTTTACAAACACGTCCTCCTCCGCCAAAAGAGCATCGGCAAAATTCTTTTTTAAGACGGCAAGTTTCTCGGTATCGGCTGCCATATCACGACAACCGTTTGCCGAAGCTATGCCCAATCCGACAATGCCCGGCACATTCTCGGTGCCGGAACGCAGATTGTTCTGCTGACCGCCGCCGTGAAGAATGGGAGTTAAACGAACCTTGTCGCTAAGATATAAGTAACCGACTCCCTTCGGTCCATGGATTTTATGACCGCTGACCGACATCAGGTCGATATTCATTCGTTTCGGAATCAGCTCCACCTTGGTGTAACCCTGCACCGCATCTACATGAAACAAAGTCTCAGGATTGTGTGCATGTACCAGTGCACCAATCTCGGCAACCGGCTGAATCGATCCGATCTCATTATTGACGCTCATCACCGATACAAGAATCGTGTCGTCACGCAAAGCCTCCCGAACACGTTCCGGGCTCACCGCACCGGAAGCATCCGTCGGAAGATACGTTACCTCAAAGCCCTGCTTTTCCAGTGCTGCCATCGTGTTAAGAATCGCAGGATGCTCAATTCTTGTGGTGATCAAATGATTGCCGCGTCGACGAAGCGTATTGGCTCCTCCGAGAAGTGCCCAGTTATCCGACTCCGTTCCGCCGGAGGTAAAAAAGATTTCTCCCGGATTGGCACGAAGCGTTTTTGCAATCTGCGTACGGGCATTCATCACCAGTTTCTCTGCCTCTACGCCCATACGATGCATACTGGACGGATTCCCGTACGTCGTACGCATAGCGTCCGTCATTGCCGAGATTACCTCCTCGCTGCAGGCGGTCGTCGCCGAATTATCGAAATAGCATTCCATAATCTAGTCCTCTTCCATGAGATATACAAGCCAGGATAACACCGTCATTCCGGCTGTCTCGGTTCGCAGAATTCGTTTGCCGAGCGTGATTGCCTTCACACCTGCTGCCTCTGCAGCCGCAATCTCATTCTCCGCAAAACCACCCTCCGGTCCGATAAAAATCGCAACCGAGTCTCCGGGTTTAATCTGTGACATCATCTCTCTGGTATATTTCATCCCCTCCGCAAGCTCGTAGGGAATCAATCGTACATTGCAATCTCCTGCATAGGCCAGGGCTTCCTTCATGGACATTACCCCTGTGACGGTGGGAATCACAGACCGTTTGCTCTGCTTCGCTGCCGCCATGGCGATTGCATTGTAGCGCTCAATTTTATTTTTTTCCTTCTTCGGGTCGATTTTCATCACACTGCGGGCGGTCGCCACCGGAACAATCTCACTGACCCCTAATTCCACAGCCTTCTGAATAATAAGTTCCATTTTATCGGACTTGGGTAACCCCTGAAACAGGATTGCACGTACCGGAAGCTCCACACCGTCTTCTTTGACAAAAGCCAGTTCACATTCCACCGCATCCTCCCGCAATGCGGCAATGATGCAGCGATATTCCGTCGGATTCACGCCGTCGCGCACATCAATCTCCTCCCCCGCACGCATACGAAGGACGTTTTTGATATGATTCACATCCGCACCGGTAATGGTGACTCTCTTGTTTGCGATATCAATCTGAGCGAAGTCCACGAAGAACTGATACATACGTACTCTCTCCCTACTGCTTCATGGCGGTTACATTGACCCAGTCACCCATATGGGTAACCTCAAGGATGGTAAGTCCTGCCGCCTCTACAGCCGCCTTTACCATCTCCTCACGCTCCTTAATAATTCCGGAGGTGATATAGATGCCGCCCTTCTTCAGTGCCGGAACGATGACCGGCGTCAGAGGCACCAATACCTCTGCCAATATATTCGCAAGAACAATATCATATTTCTCGTAGCCGACCTCATCCTGGATGCTCTTCTCGGTAATCACATTGCCAAGAATCACATCAAAGTCCTTGCGGTCGATGCCGTTACGGTCCATATTCTCGCCGGAAGCCGTAATGGCACAGGGATCCAGATCGGTACCCACTACATGACCGGCTCCGTTCATCAAGGCAACAATGCCCAGAATTCCGCTACCGGTTCCGACATCCAGGATCTCATCTCCGGCCTTCATTCTCTTTTTCAACTGACGGATACATAACTGTGTAGTCTCATGCTTACCGGTTCCAAACGCAGTACCGGGATCGATATGCAGAATCTCCTTGTCTCGGTCCTCGGGACGAATCTCTTCCCAGGAGGGCACAATGAGAAGATCATCAATCATAAACTGGTGAAAAAATTCCTTCCAGTTGTTGATCCAGTCCTTGTCCTCGGTCTCGGATAACGCAATACTGCCCTCTCCGATATCCATAAAGTCCTTCAGACCCTCCAGTTCCTCTGCCGCCTTGCGCACAATGGAGTCGATCTCCGTCTTGCCGTCATCCTCCACATAGAAATTCAGTACAGCAAGTCCGTCATCAGGTCCCTGATCGGGCAAAATGTCCACAAACATCTGCTCTTTTTCTTCCTCGGTAAGGGGCACATGATCCTCAATCTCTGCGCCCTCTAAGCCGATGTCATACAACGTGCTGATAATAATATCTTCCGCATCTACGGTTGTCTTAATCGATAATTTGTAGTATTTCACGTATGTCTCCTACTTCCAGATTCCTTTTTTCTTCGAATTCTTCGGATCGTTATCGTTTTTATCCCCGGTAACACGACTTGCCGCATTCAGAGAATCGCCGGCCGCCTTATCGTACTGTGCAAGAAGCTCCTTGGCTTCCCTGCTCAGATTCTCGGGAACCTGCACAACATAGGTCACATAGTGATCGCCACGCTGGTTCGGATTCTTCAGATACGGAACACCTTTGCCGCGAAGACGCACGCGGGTATCCGTCTGAGTGCCGGGTTTCACTTCCTGAATGACCTTGCCGTCCACCGTATCGATTACCACATCGCCGCCCAAAGCCGCTACCGGGAACGATACCGGTACCGTAGAATAGATATCATAATCCTGACGCTGGAAGATCGGATGTCTGGATACAACCGCCTCAACCAAAAGATCACCTCTTGCACCGCCATTGGTACCGGGCTCCCCCTTACCGGAGATTCGCACGCAGGTACCGTTATCAATACCGGCAGGCATCGTAACCTTAATCTTCTTCAAACTCGAAACATAACCGATTCCACGACAGTCCGGACACTTCTCCTTGACCACCTTACCGGAACCGTTACAATCCGGACAGGTCTGCACGTTCTGGATTACGCCAAAGAAGGATTGCTGCTTATAAACCACCTGGCCTTTACCGCCACACTTGGTACAGGTCTCCGGGGTAGTTCCCGGCTTCGCACCCGAACCGTTACAGTGGGGGCAGGGATCCTTTAAGGTCAACTCCAGTTCCTTCTCACAACCGAATACCGCCTCCTCGAAGGTAATGCGAACACTCTTGCGAATGGAAGCCCCCTTCATCGGTCCGTTGTTTGCGCGGGAAGACCCTCTTCTGCCGCCGAACAGATCGCCGAAAATATCCCCAAAGATATCACCGAAATCTCCGTTAAAATCAAAGCCGCCGGAGTAGCCGCCACCGCCACCCTGTTCAAAAGCAGCATGGCCAAACTGATCGTACTGGCGTCTCTTCTCGGGATCGCTTAATACCGCATAGGCCTCCGAAGCCTCTTTGAATTTCTTCTCCGCCTCGGCATCCCCGGGATTCGCATCGGGATGGTATTTTTTTGCAAGGACACGATATGCTTTTTTTAATGTGGCATCATCGGCGCTCTTCTCTACGCCCAATACCTCATAATAGTCCCTCTTATCTGCCATAATTCTATACTTCCTTTTTTAACAACATAGGAAGGAAGAGTCCTGTATGCTCTCCCTTCCCTATGATTTATAATCTCATTTCGTTGCCGGCGGATTATACCTCGCGATAATCTCCGTCTACCACATCATCGGCACCACCCATATTCGGGCCGGCACCTGCGCCCATGTCAGGACCTGCACCGGCACCCATATCGGGACCTGCGCCTGCGCCCTGCATCTTCTCATACATCTTGGTAAAGAGGTTCTGTGCATCCTGCTGTAACTTCTCAAATGCAGCCTTGAGTTCGTCAACCTGAGCATCGGTCATCTCGGCATCCTTGGTCTGCTCTAAGAGATCCTTCATGCTCTTCATCTCATCCTCAAGCATTGTCTTCTCGGATGCATCGATCTTATCGCCTACGTCGGTAAGAGCCTTCTCCGTCTGGAAGATAAAGGAATCTGCGTCGTTTCTTAAATCAACGGCTTCCTTACGCTTCTTATCCTGAGCCTCATACTCCTGCGCCTCACGTACTGCCTTATCGATATCATCATCGGACATATTGGAGCTTGCAGTAATGGTGATGTGCTGCTCCTTACCGGTACCCTTATCGGTTGCGGATACATTTACAATACCGTTTGCATCGATATCGAAGGTTACCTCAATCTGAGGAACACCACGTCTTGCGGGAGCAATACCGTCGAGACGGAAGGTTCCCAGTAACTTGTTATCCTTTGCAAACTGTCTCTCACCCTGTAATACATTGATGTCTACAGCGGTCTGGTTGTCTGCAGCAGTGGAGAATACCTGGCTCTTCTTGGTAGGAATCGTGGTATTTCTCTCAATCAGTCTGGTTGCAACACCACCCATGGTCTCGATTGCAAGAGACAGAGGCGTTACGTCCAAAAGAAGAATCTCACCTGCGCCGGCATCGCCTGCAAGCTTACCACCCTGAATGGAAGCACCCAATGCAACACACTCATCCGGGTTCAGAGACTTGGAAGGCTCCTTGCCGGTTAACTTACGTACATGATCCTGAACGGCAGGAATACGAGTGGAACCACCAACCAGTAATACCTGGCCAAGTTCTGCTGCGGTAATGCCTGCATCCTTCAGAGCGTTCTGTACGGGAATCGAGGTTCTGTCTACCAGATCTCTGGTTAATTCATCGAACTTCGCACGGGTCAGGTTCATATCGAAATGAAGAGGACCGCTTGCATTCATGCTGATGAAAGGAAGGTTGATATTCGTGGTGGTTGCGGAGGAAAGCTCCTTCTTCGCCTTCTCAGCAGCTTCCTTTAATCTCTGCATAGCCATCTTATCGGAGCTTAAATCAACACCGTTGGCATTCTTGAATTCGGATACCATCCAGTTGATAATCTTCTGGTCGAAATCATCACCACCAAGGCGAGTATCACCGTTGGTAGCAAGTACTTCGATAACGCCTTCACCGATCTCAATGATGGAAACATCGAAGGTACCACCACCAAGGTCGTAAACCATAATCTTCTGCTCTTTTTCGTTGTCAAGACCGTAAGCAAGAGCCGCTGCGGTAGGCTCGTTGATAATACGCTTAACATCCAGACCTGCAATCTTACCGGCATCCTGAGTAGCCTGCTTCTGAGAGTTGTTGAAATAAGCGGGAACCGTAATAACTGCCTCGGTAACCTTCTCGCCTAAGTAGCTCTCAGCATCTGCCTTCAGCTTCTGAAGAATCATTGCGGAAATCTCCTGAGGAGTGTACTTCTTGTCATCGATTGCTACCTTGTAATCGGAACCCATATGTCTCTTGATGGATGCGATGGTCTTGTCCGCGTTGGTTACTGCCTGACGCTTCGCAGGCTCACCTACGAGACGCTCTCCGGTCTTGGAGAATGCTACTACGGAAGGAGTCGTTCTTGCTCCCTCGGTGTTTGCGATAACGGTGGGCTTACCACCTTCCATTACAGCTACACAGCTGTTCGTTGTTCCTAAGTCAATACCAATAATCTTTCCCATGTTTTTTTCCTCCTAATTATTGTACAACAGAGACCATGCTGGGTCTTACGACTGAGCCTCTGTAGGTATATCCTTTCTGTAATTCCACCGCTACGGTACCGGACTCCTTCTCCGCATCCTCCACCTGCATGACTGCGTTGTGAAGATTCGGATCGAATTCCTTGCCGGTAGCATCGATGGGCTTCACGTCCATCTTATCTAACTCAGCCATCAGCTGCTTGTAGATCATATTCATTCCCTGTGCAAAAGGACTATCCTTCTCCTCCTCGGGAACCGTTGCCAGGCCACGCTCAAAGTTATCAATCACCGGAAGAATCTTCTCGATGACGCTCTTGGCACCGACCTCATACTGCTGACTCTTCTCCTGATCTGTTCTGCGACGGTAGTTCTCGAACTCGGCCAACTGACGTTTTACCTTATCCTCCAACTCATCGATGCGTTCCTGAAGTTTATCCGCTTTCTTGTCTTTACGATTCTTCTTTTCCTTGCCACTCTCGGCTGCAGTTTCCCCGGTTGCCTCTGCGGTAACCGTCTCTTCTGCCGTTGCTTCCGTATCACATGCTTCCTGTCCGCCCTGAGCATCTCCCATGGCCTCTTCGGAAGCGGTGTTCTTCTGCTCGTCTTCCATAATACGTCCTTTCTATTTTTCCCCTGCGGAGTCCTTATTGGAATCGTAGAGGTTCTCTAACTGATTCTGCAGAGACTTCAATGTCGATACCACTTTCTCGTAATCCATTCGTTTCGGACCAATGATACCGATGGTACCCTTCATGCCCTCACCAAGATCATACGTGGCGGTAACAATACTGCAATCCTTCATGTTCTGAATCGGTGTCTCTTCTCCGATGTAGACCTGGATTCCGGTGGAGCCTTCCTCTGCAAGAGTCTCCGCAACCAGTTCATTCAATGCATTCTTCTCTTCAAAGGTGTGAATGATGTGACTCGCTTTATCGTGGTCCGCAAGTTCCGGATACTTGAAAATGTTGTTCGTTCCGCTGGTGTAAATCTCTAAATCTTCTTCTGCATTGATGGCTTCGCCAACCGCATCCAGAACCTCGGAAACGATTTCGCTGTGGATGCCCGCCTGCTTCTTTAACTCAGAAATGACACCCAGGTTAATCTCGTTCACGCTCATTCCGTTCAAGTGCGTGTTTAACAGAATGTTAAGTTTCAGCACCGTCTCGTCATTTAACTCTTCCTTCACATCCAACAGCGTGTTGCGAATGAGATTTCCCTCAATAACGATTACGGTCAAAAGATGATTCTTATCCACCTTCGACAGCTGTAAGAACTTCAACTTATTCTTCTTCGTCTGCGGTGCGGAAATCATCGTCGCGTAGTTCGTGTTCAGTGCCAGAACCTTCGCAGCCTGCTTCAGCATGTGGTCAAGTTTTTCTTCCTTCTCGACTAGCATCTCCTGCATCTTGTTCATCTTTTCCTCGTTCTCACGCATGAGGTGATCGACGTAGAAACGATAGCCTTTATCGGAAGGAATACGACCGGCGGAAGTATGGGGCTGTTCAATAAAACCCATCTCCTCCAGATCTGCCATCTCATTGCGGATGGTTGCCGAGCTAAGATTCAAGTCCGTGTACTTGGAGATGGTACGACTGCCTACCGGCTCGCCGGTCTCTAAGTAATTACGAATGATGGCATTCAGTATGACTGTCTTTCTCTCATCCAGCTGCAAGCACTCACATCCTTTCGTCTTGTTAGCACTCGACGATATGGAGTGCTAACATCTTTACACATAAGATACCACCAGGCCCCGCACTTGTCAACCAGTCGAAAAGTGAAAAATTTATAAACCGCATGGTATGTGCGGTAGTCGGGCGGCATGACAGGGAAAAGTTACCTATGTTTAAACGGACGGCCTTCTATGGAAAAGTACGTATGCTTAAGTGGACGGCCTTCCACGGAAAAGTTTTTTCTCGCACGCTAGACGCTAATCGCACGAAAAATCCTTTCCCATGCGCCCGTCCGGTATAGCATATGAAAATCTTTTTCCATGAGGCCGCCCGGTCTACTGCATGAAGATTCTTTTCCACGAGGCCGTCCGGTCTACTGCATGAAGATTCTTTTCCACGAGGCTGTCCGGTCTACTGCATGAAGAGTCTTTTCCTTGGGGCCGACCGGTCTCCTGCATGAAGAGTCTTTTCCTTGGGGCCGCACGGTCTACTGCATGAAGGGTCTTTTCCTTGGGGCCGCCCGGTATACTGCATAGAGAAAGCTTTTCCATATGCACTGCCGGTATGTTGCATGAAGAATACTTTTAGATCCCTGCCTACGCAGCCGGTTAGCAGATAGATACACGCGCTGGAAACGCAGGGTGCCGCGGGCCTATGGAATCCTGCGACTTTTTGCTCGAGCTGTAGTGGGACTTAGAGTTCCGCTCGGAGACAGGCGGGGAATTGCCATGGAGGGCAATTCCAGGCATCACGAATCACGGATGTGAGTTGATGCCGCCGCGATCGGTTCCTGAGATCTCGGCAGGAACCCTTAGTCCCACTAAGGAGAGCAAACGGCGGAGGATTCTGTAGGACCGGGTAGGCACCCGACATTTTCCGCAGAGACAATCTTCCATGGAAAAGTTACCTATAC
>JAZQQG010000006.1:0-41570 GCA_045628945.1 Lachnospiraceae bacterium | reverse complement strand
GGTGGAAATGAAGTTGCAATGGTTATGGGACTTACAAAGGTGGCCGCACTTGCATATCTTATGTTTAATCTCTATACACCACCTTGTTTTGCCGCTATCGGAGCACTTAACTCAGAGCTTAAGAGTGGAAAATGGCTTGCTGGTGCTATTGGCTTACAGCTTGCAACAGGCTTTACTGTTGGTTTCCTTGTATATCAGATTGGAACGCTTATTACAACAGGAAGCTTTGGGGCAGGATTTGTAGGTGGACTTATAGCAGTACTCATATTTGCAGCAGTTATTGTAGGACTTATTGTTAAAGCAAACAGAGGACTTGAGAGTAATTATGCTTTAAAAAAAAGGGATAAATAATTAATTGCTGTAGAAAAGAGGCGGTCTCGCGGAGGCTGCCGCTTCTAAAAATGGGTTCGTGATGCAAGAAACATCTTTAAAGGAGAAAAATGGAAAATATTATTATAGCAGTAATTCTTGTAGCCCTGGTAGGGACTGCAATCGTTTACATTTGGAAAGAAAAGAAGAAAGGCAAAAAGTGTATCGGCTGTCCGTATTCAGGATCAGCATCATGTCATTGCAAATAAGGGCTATTTGACGATGCATGGGGGTCCGGTACTGAAGAAGGGCCTTGTTAAAGCAAAATAACGAAAAGAGCTCGCATGCTGACAGAAGCAATGTGGAGCTCTTTTTTTATGCCTGAAAAGCTTCATAGATGTGGCTATAGATAAAAACTATAACAAGTATAAATAATTTGCTATTAGACAAAAAGGGCCTGTGGGAGTTACGATACAATAAATACAAAACCTATATAAATAATAGGAAATAGAGCGAATTATTATTTTTATTGGGAGGATTGATGGAATGAGCAATATTAAGCATGCAATTGAAGAAGTGGTAGGGCATACTCCGATTCTTGAATTAGACGGTCTGGAGAAAAAAGAGAACCTGGATGCTCATATTTTGGTCAAGCTGGAGAGCGTTAATCCTCTTGGTTCTTTGAAGGATCGTATTGCGGTGGCGATGATTGATGCCTTGGAGCGGGATACGGATATTCAACCGGGGGACACGATTGTTGAGTTTTCCAGCGGCAACACGGCAATCGGACTTGCGGCCATTGCGGCAAAACGCGGATATAAGATGATTGCCTATATGGTTCAGGCGACTCCGGAACGAGAGAAGCTTCTTAGGGCATACGGCGCTGAGGTCAGAGACATGCTGGCGGATGCGGAGGTTATGAAGGTGATGGGATCCCTTCCGGAGGATGGCGATTCTGCGAAGGCTTTGGTTGATCTGTTTGCGGAAAGAAGCAAAAAAGAAGGCATTCGTTATTTCCTTACGGTTCAGTCCTCCAATAAAGCAAATCGCGAAATCCAGTATCGAACAACCGGACAGGAGATTATTGCGGATGTCGATCAGGTGGATGTATTAATCGCGGGTGTTGGCTCGGGCGGATCGATTACCGGTGTCAGTGAGGCCTTGCGTGAGAAGTTTCCGAAACTTGAAGTGATTGCTTTTGAACCGACGGACGATGATCCGGAATCTCTGGTTGGTGTTCACAGCATTTCCCTGACTCCAAGAAATTCTTTCCCGCAAATCATTCTGCGTAAGGACAGAACTCCTTATGACAGAATTATTAAGGTTCATAAAGAGGATGCATACAGAATGTCCAATAAAGTGGCAAGAACAGACGGTATTTTTCTGGGAATTACGGCCGGAGCAGCGATGTTTCTTGCAGAAAGCCTTGCTAAGACACCGGAATATCGGGGCAAGACCTTTGTTACCTTTGGCTATGATGATGTACTGAAGTATCTTTCCAGCGAGCTTGTAAATCCCAAATATGCAGAGTAGGTAAAAAGAGATGAAGATTTATGAAAAATATAAGTTTGAAATCGGAGCATTACACGACCGCAAAAAGGTGGAAAACATCGAGGAATATATAGAAATTGCCAAGAAGACCCATGCGTATCTGGAAACCCTTCGTGTCGATGAGAAGGATGGAATCTACTGGGCCCTGGAAGGAAAAGCGAATGGCGACGGGGCCATCTATACCGGATCGGCAGGCGTTGTGTATTTTTACATTGAATTATATAAGCTTACGAAAGATGCTGCGTATCTTGATCTCATCCATCGAGCTGCGGATTATATTGGGGTCCACTGGAAAAAAGCAGGGGAAGCCGGCATAGCAATGCTTCATGAGTATGGTATTTTTGAGGACCTTGGCACGGTTTACAACTTCTATTCCGGAGCGGCCAGCACTGGAGAAGGTCTGATTGCGGTATATCAGCTTACGCACAGGCAGAAAGATCTGGATGCAATTCGGACAATGACGGACTTTATTCTTGAACATGCCAAGAAGGATGACGCCGGATATTACTGGGGTGTTGATTGTACCATGTTCCACAATGCGGGTACCATGATCTATCTGTACCATGCTGCCGAGATTCTTCAGGATGAAAGAATCAAGACCTATGCGAATCTGGCGGCAGACAGAATTGTAGCCAATGCGATTCGGGATCCAAGAGGCGGTTACGCATGGCATAGTACCTTGCATGGAGAGATTGACCGGGTTCCCAACTTTGAAGGCGGAACTGCCGGTACGGGTTACGCACTTACCGTGGCCTATCGGTATACACACAAGGAGATTTATAAAAATGCGGCGATCGAAGCAGCGAAACATCTTCGCGCAATCGCAGTGAAGCAGGGAGCGGGTTATCTGATTCCCTGGCATGATGTACCCGGAGAGGAGCCGATTTTCTATCTTGCCAACTGCCATGGACCGGCCGGAACCAGCAAATTGTTCTATGGTCTGTACTCCATTACAGGGGATGAGGCGTACTTGGAGGATATTAAAAAACTATATCTTGGGATGAGACATTTGGGAGCACCGGAGAAGATGAGCGTAGGATATTGGAACACCGTATGCGTATGCTGCGGTACTGCCGGAATCTTGCAATTTCTCATTAATTGCGGTATTGTATTTAATGGTACCGCGTTTGCGGACGAGATCAATGCAGTGGTGGAAACTGCGGCTGAGATTCTTGTCGGTGAGCAGGAAACCAAGGTCGGTGGACGTATGGGGGTATGGCCGATTGCGTATGAAAGAGTAAAGCCTGAAAAGGTGGCACCGGATTTCGGTTATTCGATCGGAGCCGCCGGAATAGCGGCTACGCTGATTCAGTTATACGAATATAAGCGCAAGAAGATTACCTTCGGAAGATATATTGACGACCCGTATCCTACCAATATTACGTTGAAGTAAGGTTCCCTATGAAGACAGTCATTATCCATGGTCAGAGTCATAAAGGCTCTACCTATCATATCGCGCAGTTGCTGGCAGAAAAAATAGAGGGAGAAGTCGTTGAATATTTTCTTCCGAGAGATTTTGGCGAATTCTGCGTCGGATGTACGCAGTGTTTTATGAAATCGGAGACACTGTGTCCGCATTATGAGAAATTGAAAGCGATTACGGAAGCGATGGATGAAGCGGACGTAATGATTCTTGCCAGCCCGGTCTATGTCTATCATGCAACCGGAGCAATGAAAACCTTTTTGGACCACTATGGATATCGTTGGATGGTACATCGACCTGAAGAGTCAATGTTTAAGAAGCAGGGCGTGTGCATCTCTACCGCGGCCGGAGCGGGAATGAAATCGACCAATAAGGATATGTTAGACAGCCTGTTTTTCTGGGGCGTTGCCAGAAGATATCAGTACGGAAACGGAATTGCCGCAACCGACTGGAACAGTGTTAGCGATAAAAAGAAGGCTGCTATAGAAAAAGCAACCTCCAAAATCGCAAGAAAAATAAAGCGCAATTCCGGGAAGGTGAAGCCGGGATTGAAAACCAGGATGTTCTTTTGGCTGATGCATCTCGTGCAGCGAAACGGATTTAATCCAAAGGATGCAGAGTATTGGAAAGAAAAGGGATGGACGCAGAAAAAGAGACCCTGGAAATAAGAGAAGAATTGTGCAAAACGGTCGATCCGTAGCGCCGTTTTATGTGCCGGACTCGGTCGGCGCACATCCGTAATACTTCGTATAAGCTCTGTAAAAAGAAGAATAGTCTTGAAATCCGCAGCTTCGTGAGGCCGCCTGTGCCGTCTCGCCGTTGCGGATTTTTTCTTTGGCGGCAGTCAAGCGTTTCTTTTTGATGTATTCCCAAGGCGAGGCTCCCGTAGCCTGGCGGAAAAGACGATTGAAATGCGAGGGGCTTACGTAAAAATGCTCGGCCAATGCCGGAACGGATAAGGGCTCGAACAGGTGTCTGTTCACATAGGAAACAATCTGCTCTAAGTTACTTGTCTCACCGGTGCGTGTGACCTGCGTTAGTCGGAATGCACGGGAAATGGCGGTAAGAATCTTCAAAAGATTCGCCTTAACGGCAAGCTCCCGGTCATACTCGTCCTGATAATCATAAAACATCTGGTCAAACAATTCCTGAATCGAGGAAAGCTCGGCAGCGGAAAAGGTAAGCAGGTTGCAGGCACCGAGAGGCCTGTCCGTAAAAGCCTTCAACAGACGATAATCGGGATCGAAGCCGGCGGCAAAGCCTACAGGAAAATTAATCGCATAGCGTTCATAGGTGGAGGGACCGACGAATTTCGGACTGTGCGCCTCCGCCGGGCGCATAATCAGGATACTTTTCTCGGAAAGCGAGTATTTGGAACCTTCCACCATGTAGTCGACATCGCCGCAGAGATAAAAGTAGATTTCGCACTGCTCGTGGATATGCATGGAGAAGGAAGCATTGTCGGGACAGGTATCGATTGCGTGGCGAATATAAAGGTCTCCAAAACTGTATTCTTTTAACATCGGCGCACTCCTTTCTTGCTGTAATTGTAATGTGTAATGAGCGGAAATACAATATGATATGCTTAATATAGCAATTTTAATGCAAAAGCGACCACGATATAATAGAAATATCAATACGGATCCTGTTTGGGGGATCGAGGGTAAAACGAAGAGTGGGAGGAACGTATATGGGATTTGAGCTGGCCGCATTTGCGGATGAAGCAGACGGACAATTGCAGGGACAGATTAAGGCCATGGCGGAGAATGGGATTTCTTATCTGGAAATCCGTGGCGTGGACGGAGAGAACATCTCGAATCTGACCAAGGAGAAAGCAAAGGAGGTCTATGAGAGATTGGACGCATCCGGAATTCGTGTCTGGTCCCTGGGATCGCCCTTTGGCAAGATCGGAATCGGAGAGGATTTCGATGCACATCTGGATTCCTTTAAAAGAGGAATCGAACTTGCTGATATTCTGAAAGCTAAAAATATACGTATGTTCAGCTTCTATGTTCCGGCAGAGGAGAAGAAGCGCTATGAAGACGAGGTAATGCGTCGTTTGGAGAAGATGGTGGAAGCTGCCAAGGGAAGCGGTGTGCTTCTTTGCCATGAGAACGAGAAGGGAATCTACGGTGATCTGGCCAGGGACTGTCTTACCATTCATCGCAATTTTCCCGGTCTCCGCGCGGTTTTTGATCCTGCGAATTTTATTCAGTGCGGACAGGATACGAAGGAAGCCTGGGAGCTGTTATCCCCCTATGTCGAGTATATGCATATTAAGGATGCCCTGAAGGATGGAAGTGTGGTTCCCGCAGGCAAGGGAATCGGAAATCTTCCTTACCTGCTTACGCAATATCAGGGAAAGGTGTTGACCTTGGAACCGCATCTGTCGGTATTTGATGGGTTTGATCAACTCGAGGAGCAGGAAAAGACCAAAATGAACTACTGTTATCCGACCGCAAGAGCGGCCTTTGATGCAGCGGTGAATGCCTTGAAAGAATTATTATAAGGAGAGCAAAAGATGGAAAAGATTAAATTGGGAATCGTTGGACTTGGTAATATGGGAAGCGGACATTTCTATAATGTTCTCGGAGGGAAATGTCCTTCGGTGGAAGTGACCGCGGTATGTGATATCAATCCGGAGAAGCTTGAGAAGGCAAAAGAGTATCCGCAGGTGGCAACCTTTACGGATTATAAGGAGATGTTGGACAGTGGTCTGGTGGACACCGTGATCATTGCGGTTCCTCATTATGATCATCCCACGGTTGCAATCGAGTGCTTTAAGCGTCACCTCCATGTACTGACCGAAAAGCCTGCCGGTGTTTATGCCAGACAGGTTCGGGAAATGAATGAGGCAGCCAAGGAGTCCGGTGTTCAATTCGGCATTATGTTTAATCAGCGTACCAATCCGTTGTATGCAAAGGCCCGGGAGATTGTGCAGAGCGGAGAACTGGGAGAACTGAAAAGAATGGTGTGGATTATTACCAATTGGTACCGCACGCAGGCCTATTATAATTCCGGAAGCTGGAGAGCAACCTGGAGCGGAGAAGGCGGTGGCGTACTTTTGAATCAGGCTCCTCATAACCTGGATTTGTGGCAGTGGATTTTTGGTATGCCGAAGCGAGTTCGTGCTTTCTGCGAATTCGGTAAGTATCATGATATCAAGGTAGAGGATGATGTTACCATTTTCGGTGAATACGAAAACGGTGCCACTGCAACCTTTATGACCACGACCGGTGATGCCTGCGGAACCAACCGCCTGGAGATTACCGGAGACAAGGGCAAGATTGTTGTGGAACACGGAAAACTTTGCTGGTGGAAGTTGGAAGTACCGGAGCGTGAGTTCTGTTACACCGCAACCGAGGGCTTTGCAACTCCTCCTTGTACTTACGAAGAATTCTGTGAGCCTGCACCGGAAGGTCATCCGGAGGTTTTGGAGGCCTTTGCGAAATCCATTCTGACCGGAAGCGAAATGGTTGCAAGAGGAGAAGAGGGCTTGAATTCCCTGTCTATTTCCAATGCGGCATACCTTTCCACCTGGACCAATGACTGGGCAGAGATTCCTACCGATGAAGCTCTGTTTGAGAAGTTCCTGGAAGAGCGTTGCAAGGGGGAAGATGGCCTAAAAAAATAAATTCCGCTCACGGTGAATCCATAGAAGTCCTTCGTGAGCGGTGGAAGGTTAGATGGTAATGCATGTTATTTTTCTGATGATAGCGGTATGCACCTGCTATACGATTACTTCCTTAAGCGATAAATATGCGGTGGCTAAGGCGAAGTTTACCGGGAATGAATTTACCTTTCTGATGTGTTCTTCCATGGCGGTATTTCTGTGCTTTACCCTCCCGTTCCAGAAGGTGTATTTTGCCAAAACCTGGCAAAGCGTTCTGGCGGTGCTTCTCATCGCAGCTTGTAAGCTGCTGGAATTTCAGATGAGTGCACTGGTGTTAAAACAATTATCCGCTTTTGAATTAAAGGCCTGGCTTGGCGTTACCTTATTTGTTTCCTACATTACGGATGTGGTGTGCGGGGCGGACCTGCGCATAATCAAAATCATCAGCATTGTGATTACGGTCATCGGCTTAATCTGCATTGCAAAATCCGGTAGGGAAGGGAAAATCAACTATCCGGCCATTGCAATCCCGTTGGTTCTGTATCTGGGAGTAAAATACGGTTACGGACTGGTAATCAAAAGCTTTTCGACTTACGTGTCGCCAACGTTGCAGCTATGGTTTGCCATGATTCTTGTGGCAATTGTGATGGCGTTCTTCTGTAAGCCGAAAGAAATCTTGGCAAAAAATCGCAGAGGCGCCTTCTGGGTGGTGTTGGCTCGAATTCCCAATACGGTCGGAATGCTTTTGGAAAATGCCATTATCGCAATCAGCCTTGCAAATTATTCTTTTGTTCAGCCGATGATTCTGGTCTCGTTGTTTTTCATCGGAATCCTCAGAAAAGAAAAGCATACCAGGCAGAATCTGATTGGCAGCGTGATCTGCGTAATCGGTGTGATTCTGTTCCAGGTCATGCAGTAAACTCCGAAGACGGTTCTCCGGTGGTGGAATCAATATTGACATGGTCTCCGTGTATGCTATCATAATGATTAAAACGGACCCTTGCAATTCTCGATGCCTGTCGAAAGAGAAGTGCTTCCCGATAAGTTGCCTTGAAGGAACGAAGGATTTGTAGGTGAAACCATGCGAGAATTAGCGGTATATGATTATAAGAATTATATCGAGAACGGAACGGTGGGGCGCAGACCCTCGGTACGCGGTGTAATAATTCGTGACGGGAAGATTGCGTTGGTGCATAGTCTTCGCTATGATTATTACAAATTTCCCGGCGGTGGAATTGATGAGGGGGAGACCCATCTGGATACCTTGATTCGCGAGGTGCGTGAAGAGTCGGGTCTGGTGGTGATTCCTGCTACCGCTAAGGAGTACGGAATGGTAATCCGTAAGGAAAAGGGGAAACGAGAAGACCTTTTCATTCAGGAGAACTTCTATTATCTGTGCGAGGCGGAACCCGAGGTGGCTTCGCAAAACATGGATGAGGATGAAGCCTATGAACAATTTACCCTGGAATGGATTGAGCCGGAAAAGGCGATTGAAGCGAACCTTCATCATCCGCATGGGGAGAAGAACCAGGAGCTGGCGATTCACATGATGGAGCGGGAAGCAAATGTGCTTCGGATGTTAATCCAAGAAGGTTTTTTTGAATATCGATAGAAGAGGGGAGAAATAAAATGGAAAATGTGGTTGAGACTTCGTTTCTTACGAAGAGCTTTGGCCGCAAATGTGCGGTCAATCAGATCAGTATGCATATCCGCAGAGGCGACATCTATGGTTTTATCGGACGAAATGGTGCCGGTAAAACGACGATGATGAAGCTGGTTCTGGGACTTGCACGACCGACGAGCGGACAGATGGCACTCTTTGGCAGTATGGATTTGGATGCGGGACGCCGTAAGATCGGTTCGTTAATCGAGGCGCCCGGTTTATATAAGAATTGCTCGGCTTACGAGAATATGAAACGGTTTTCGATTCTGTACGGCGGAGACGATCAGCAGATTTGGAATATTTTGTATCAGGTGGGGCTTGCGAATACCGGAAAGATGCCGGTTGCTCATTTCTCATTGGGTATGAAGCAAAGACTCGGAATCGGCATCGCTTTGCTTGGCAATCCGGAGCTTTTGGTTTTGGATGAGCCGATCAACGGTCTGGATCCGGCAGCGATTAAGGAAGTGAGAGATATTCTTTTACGCCTGAATCAAGAGCGGCAGCTTACCATCTTTATCTCGAGCCATCTCCTGGATGAGCTGGGAAAGATTACGACGCGTTACGGGATTGTAAATAACGGGATTCTTGTGGAGGAAGTGGATGCCGCAGCATTAAAAGAGCGTTGCAAAGGAAAACTCCAGATTCGTACCAATGACAACCTGACTGCGGTGAACCTTTTAATGCAGCAGGCGCAGATTCCCGGTAATTTCCTGGCATACAATGAGGAGAAAATCTGGGTATATGCACAGGATAAGCGTCCGGAGGACATCAACGAACTGTTGGTAAGAAACGGAATGAAGGTGCGCGAACTGACCTTTAGTGAGGATGGGTTCGAACAGTACTTCATAGAAAGGATTGGGAGATAATGGGCAATTTACTTCGTTTTGAAATGCGTAAGTTCCTTCGCGCGAAGAGTCTCTATATCTGCTTGATTGTTTCGGCTTCCATGTCGATCCTTACGCTTGCGGCCAATGCGTTCTTAGCTTCCCTAACGAGAGGCGTATTCAAGACAAGAACGTTTAGTCAGGTGGTGAATTTTTCTTCTACCGGTATGATTTCCCTGCTTTTGGGAATTTTTGTATCGATTTTTGTCTGTGAGGATATGACCTCCGGCACCATTAAGAATATTCTCGGAAGAGGATATTCCCGCTTGAGCCTCTATTTTGCAAAATATGCCATGGCGCTCTTGGCGACAGTGCTTTATTGTGTGACGAATCTGTTCGTGCTTTTCGTCGGCGGAAGTATTATGTTCCAATGGGAGAGCAGCGTAGGTTCTCTTTTCGCTGCGGGGATTTTTACACAGATTTTTGCGATGTTTGGGTTCGTGACCCTTCACTTTATGGTGGCGGAGATGGTTGGCAAAGCCGGCTTTGCCATTGCGATTACCGTGGTGGCTCCCAGCGTAGTAAACCTTTTCTTACTGATGGGGGATGTCTGGTGCATGGATGTTGCGTTTACCCCCAGCCACTACTGGATGGATCATGCGTTATCGATGACACAGAAGGTGTATCCGAAAGGGGAAGGCTTGTTACAGTCGTTTTTGATTACACTTGTTTATATGCTTTTGGCGCATTTGGCGGGTATTTTGATTGCACGCCGTAAGGAAGTATAAGGATTGTGATTGTACGGATGGAAAAAAGAAAAGGATTAAACCGAACAACTCTGAAAATCATCGCAATCTGCTCGATGGTGATTGACCACACTGCCTGGGGATTCCTGGATTTCTATACGCCCCTGGCACAGTTCCTTCACGTATGCGGGAGACTGACAATCCCCATTATGTGCTTTTTTATCGCAGAAGGATTTCGAAAAACCTCGAATCTGGCGCGATACATTGAGCGCATGGCAGGCTTTGCGGTCGTTGCGATGATTCCCTTCTACATCTTCTTCTCGGAAGAGTATGAGTGGAGACAAAATATTATTTTTGACCTGCTGTTGGCACTTCTTGCATTAACGGTATTGGAGAGCAAGGCGAAAAAATGGGCCAAGGTGCTTCTTATGGGCTTGCTGTTTCTCGTATCCATGACCATTGGCGGCTGGGTTGTGATGCCGATTGTCTATGTGATTATCTTTTACTATGGCAAGAACTTCCGACAGAAAGCGATTCTGTTCTGCGTATCGACGGTATCCCTGGTGTTGTTCCTAATGGGAGCCATTTCGTTAAACAGTATCTACCATTTCTCCCATTATGAGTGGGTATGGTGGGACAAGTCCTACCTGTTGGGCTTTATGTTGGCGTTGCCGCTTCTGTACTTTTATAACGGAGAGAAGGGCAAGGACTTCGGCGGAAGATATTTCTTCTATGGATTCTATCCGCTGCACTTTTTAGTATTGGCGGGGATTCGCTATCTGACGGGAAATCCGTCTTCCTACGGAATCTATTTGGGTATTCATATTGCAACCGTGATTGCCTGCGTATTCCTCTTGGTGTTGTCTTCCAAGTGTCGACCTTCGAGGGGGCAGAGTGCAATTATTCTGTTTGAGTTTGCGGCAACGGTCTACGCCTTCGGTTTTGTTCTGGAGATTCTTGCCAACACGATGCAGGGGTATCATTTTGCTGTGGTTGTCGAGTATCTGGGCGAAGCGGTGGTTATGATTGGTGTCCTCTACTACACCCGTGTACTTTATAATCTTCATGTACCGCTCTGCTTCTATCTGTTGCAGGTAGTGGTGGGGATTTTGCTTGTAGGTGCCGTTGTGACGACACCGGACAACGGCTTCTTCTATCGGGAGATGGCAGTGGATCTAAGCGGAACGATTCCTCGTCTGCAGCTAACCTATGGCCCGGGCTTCTATCTCACGATGGTTTATTTCGTCAGTGTCTGTCTGATTCTGGTCGGCTGCTCGGTCTATACGGCGATCCACTCCACTGGGGTGATTGCCAAAAGAGCAGGACTCAACATTATCGGTTGCCTCTGTATGTGGCTTCCGTATGTGTTGAAACTGGTTGGATTGACCGGAGGTTATGAGGTTCCGGGACTTGGCGTGCTTTTGGCAGAGGTTGTGTTCTACCGGATTCTGATGAAGTATAATTTCCTGGATTCGGCAACGCTTGCCAGCGATAATCTTTTGGAACACGGCAATCAGGGGCTTGTTGTCATCGGCGGTGATGACCGGATTCAGTTTCAGAATACCCAGGCGCGTATCGTTTTCGGAGATTTGAACTACGGCGACGAAGCCGGAGAAAACGAACTCCTTGCACGGGTGATCAATGGAGAACTCACCGAATATACCGTAAACGGGCGAATCTACGGACTCAAGTATGAGATTCTTCGTGAAGGAAATGTGGCTTGCGGATCGATGATTTCGGCGGTGGATATTACGGAACGTATGGAAGCCTTGGAGAAGATTCGAGAACAGGCAATTCGTGATTCTTTGACCGGCCTCTATAATCGTATGTACTTCCAGAATGAGATGGAGCGTATCTGCGAGGAAGACGGAACCGGGTGCTTCTTCCTGGTGGATATGGATAATTTCAAACAGGTCAATGACCGACTGGGTCATCAGGCCGGCGATGATGTACTGACCGGCTTTGCGGAGGTATTGAAGGCCTTCCCGGACCATCAGCTGCTTAGTTGCCGTTTGGGCGGAGATGAGTATGCGGGCTTCATTCAGAACGTTACCTATGAGGCCTCCATTACCAATACCTTTGACCGCATTATGCAGGCCTTTTCGGAGAAATTGGCCGAGAAAGGGCTTCGGGATTGCACCAGTATCTCGGTGGGTGCGGTGCTCTGTACCAAGAATATGATCACCGAGAAAAAATTCGAAACGCTATATTCTTTGGCGGACCGCACGATGTATGAAGCGAAGGAAGCCGGTAAGAATTGCTACCGTATGATACAGGCTGAGTAATCTCAGCCTGTTTTTTTGTGCTAAAAAAACAAATTGTGGGGCAATTCATATGCATTTTTTACGATTGCGAAGCATAGGTCGAAGAACGATAATAGAATAAAATGACAATCATAGGAGGACACCTCAATGTCGATTATTAAGAAAATCAGTATGTCTCCTTCCGACTGCGGTCTGGATCTCGGAGACGGTAGTGAGCGTGCGGAGTATGTAAATCAGGACTACATCCTGCAGACACTTGGCAAGCCTCACAGATATATCGGAATCATGTATACCTATTATCCGAAGGATAAGCAGTGGCCGGCTCGTATCAGCGAGGCCTGCAAGGACATGGAGATTCATTTCCAGTGGGATTATCCTTATGATGATTATGCACCCTATCATGGCGGTTTAAACGGCAATCCCGATGCGGAGGTATTCAAGCAGATCGAGGACATCCGTCGTCACGGACAGGATGTTACCTTAACGCTTACCATTGACTGTGCCTGCGAGGACGAGTATCTTCGTGCCATTGCACAGGATCTTAAGAAATACGGTAGAATGCGTTTCCGTATCAATCACGAGTGTGGTGGTGACTGGTTCACCCACAGCAAGCGTTACAGCCGTAAAGAGGTAGGCGAGTTCTTTGCTCGTTTTGCAAAGATTCTTCGGGAAGAAGCACCCAATGTTCAGACAATTTTCTGTGGTCCCGACATTGATGAGTCTGCGAACCCTCCCAAATTAAAGTATGAAGAGGACTTTGCTCCCGCGGTTCGTGCTTCCCATCTGTGGTCCTCCGACCTGTATCTTGCGTTACATTACGGCTGGCCCTATGACGTATGTGAGACGGAATCCAACAGCTACTGCACGAAGCCGGTTAGCCAGTTCCTTCCTGCCATTAAGGCGGCTTCCGATCGTGCGACGGAGATTAACGACGGGGTTCGTCGCAAACTGATTATTTCCGAGTTCAATACCGACGGGGATGTTACCGGTCCGAAGCACCAGGGTGAGGCAATGCGCCGCCTGATTGAGACGGTTAAAAAAGAAGGTGCCGGCTGGTTTGACGGTTTCTCCTTATATCAGTTCCGTGACCGCGGACGCCTCGGCCTTGAGATTGAGGATCCCAACAATAAGAGTGTCGGAATTCCCCAGCCTCTGATTGAGGACTATAAGGAATTTATTAACGATCCGTTCTTCCTTCCCAAGGAAACCGTTGGTGAAGAATTATCCTTCCCGGTTAAGATGCGCTGGGGCGGATCTCAGGATGCAGACGGATTTGTTCTTCCGTTGACGCTTGAGAAGGATCCTGAGTTCTTCGAGATTACTTTTGCGGATGAGGATATTGACGCAAACTTAATGATGGAAGTCGGCGGACGTTGGTTCTACAAGGCTCCCGGCGTGAAGACCATCGACTTTATGTCCGGTTACTTTACGAAAAAGGTTACTCCCGGCGAGGATGCTTCCATTAAGTTCTTCGCACCTCCCGCAAGCGGTCAGAATGACCCGAGCCAGGGCGAGGATTGGGATGTAAATTACTATTCCGTAATGCATGCAGAGCCTTCGGTTCGTATTCGTTACACGCCTGTTAAGGAAGTTGAAGAGTAAAAAGATGATTTTTTGCCCCATATTCGACAAGAAAATGCCGGATATGGGGCTTTTTTTATGCAATTCTATCCTTGACCGTTTTCGAAAAAAGGAATATAGTATCGGTGATGTCAATTGTGACAAAAATCAGAACCATTTTTTGGAGGATATTTCAATGAAGAAGAAAGTATTAGCAATTGTAGTTACGGTAGCTATGGCTCTTTCTCTTGTTGCTTGTGGTGGCAGCAAGAAGGAAGATCAGGGTACCGACAAGCCTGTAACCGTAGATCCTGTTGTAGTTAATCCTGTAGTAGATCCCGTTGTAGTTGATCCTGTGGTTACTCCCGGCAACGATGATGACATTACCTTAGGCTACGGTGATGACGATGACGACGATGATTTCTGGTACAACCCGGATGATGACGATGATGACGACTGGGGTGGCAACGATGACGGTCCTTATGTTTCCGTATCTACCGATTCTGAGGATTGGGTATTAGCTACCGGTACTGCAACCAACAATCACTTCACCCTGCACTATCCCGAAGGATTCTCTTACTCCAATGAGACCGATACCAACATCAACATCGCTACCGATGACGGTATGAGCGTAATGTCTATCGCATGTACCTACAGTGAGGAGTCCTTAGCAAATGATATCGCAGACGGCTTTGCTGCTTACCGCGATGCTGTTGAGAACTTCTACGGTGCTACCACCTGGACCGATAACGGCAACTATCTTGTTGGTGAAACCTATTACCAGGGATATCCTGTAATTGTTTATATCTATATTGGTGAGCATCATGTTGTATATGTTGAGACCCTTAACACCTCTTATGAGACCGGTTTCGACTTCTTCTGCAACATCGAGCTGAACTAATTCAGGGAAATCGTTTTACAAAAAACAAAAGAATGGCAGTCATGTCCTAGGCGGATGTGACTGCTTTTTGTTTTCTTCTTGTCAAAATCGTAGTATAATATTAGCAACTTTTGTGGCGGATTCTATGGGAAGCACTACAGGGGAATTTGACAAGGCGTAAAAACGGAGGATACTATGGCGGGAGCTTTTGAATGGTTACAGAATGCAATCTTCTACGAGATTTATCCCCAGTCGTTTCGGGACAGTAACGGAGACGGAATCGGCGATTTGAACGGAATTACCGAGAAACTGGATTATATTCGTGAACTTGGCTGTAATGCCATCTGGCTGAATCCCTGCTTCGATTCTCCTTTTTATGATGCGGGATATGATGTGGCGGACTATAAACTGGTGGCGCCCCGATACGGAACCAATGAGGACATGAAGCGACTGTTTTCGGAAGCGCACAAGCGTGATATGCATGTCTTTCTGGATCTGGTTCCCGGTCACACCTCCGTTAACCATGCATGGTTCAAGGAATCCATGAAACCGGGTCGCAATGCGTATACGGACCGATATATCTGGACCGACAGTGTGTGGGTAAGTCCGGAGGGCTATGGATGTATTCGTGGCTTCTGCGACCGAGACGGCAGTGCCCTTGTGAACTTTTTCTCCCATCAGCCTGCGCTCAATTACGGTTTTGCAAATCCTACCGAGTCCTGGCAGCAACCCATGGATGCCCCCGGCCCTAAGGCTACGGTGGAGGCCATGAAGGATGTGATGAGCTTTTGGCTGGACTTGGGATGCGATGGCTTCCGTGTGGATATGGCGGGCTCTCTTGTCAAAAACGATCCCGAGGCGAAGGGAACCATTGCACTGTGGCAGGGAGTTCGTGCTTTTTTGGATGAGAAATATCCCAATGCGGCGCTCATTTCAGAGTGGGGAGAACCGGACCGTTCCATTGCAGGCGGTTTCCATATGGATTTCCTGTTGCATTTTGGCCCCTCTCATTACAATGATCTTTTCCGAATGGAGGAACCTTTCTTCTCTTCCAGAGGCAAGGGAAGTGCGGAAGAGTTCGTGAAAACCTATGAACGCAACTATGAGAAATCCGATCGGAAGGGATTGATCTGTATTCCTTCCGGAAATCATGATATGGACCGTTTGGCCAGATATCTGACCAAAGAGGAGGAGAAGGTCGCATTTGCATTCCTCTTATCGGTTCCCGGTGCACCCTTTCTCTACTATGGAGATGAAATCGGAATGCGCTATGTGGAAGGCTTAGATTCCAAGGAGGGAGGCTTCGGCAGAACCGGTTCGAGAACACCCATGCAGTGGAATTCCTCGAAGAACGCGGGCTTTGGAAACGGCGCGGCAGAGGAACTCTATCTGCCCATCGATCCGGATGAGAATCGTCCGACGGTGGAGCAGGCAATGGCGGATGCGAATTCCCTCTATGCAGAGATTCGCCGTTTGATTGCAGTGCGTAAGGCCAATCCGGTCATCGGGAATATGGCAGAAATTCGCTTCCTGCATTCAAAAGGATATCCCCTGGTCTATGAGCGTGTGCTTGGAGAAAAGAGCGCACTCTGTATCATAAACCCTTCTGCGAAAACATGTAATGTGACTGAATTGGTCAATGAATATAAGGGCGCACAGTTACTGTATGCAACGCCGGGACGGGACTACTGTCACGGAGGGGAACTTGTTCCGGGAATGTGCGCGGTGATGGTAGCGAAGTAGGACATTTTGGGTAAGCGGTTGTCTGATAAGGACCGATATCGACAAGGATGGAATAGGAGAAGGATGATGAAAAAGAAATATCTTGGAATCGCGGCGATTTTGATTGCTGCACTGGTTCTGGTATTTGTATTATGGCCGGATGCCGAGCCGAAGAATAAACCCTCCGGGCCGGAGCAGCCTGCACAGAATACGACGGATTCTTCTCAAACGGATCCGAATGTCGCCTTGACTCCCGGTAAAGACAATCCGACGGTGGAAACGAATCCTTCCGAGAGTAAACCGGAACTGACCGAGAAGGAAGCGCGTGCGAAACAGCAGGAAGCAATGGCCGCAGTTGCGGATCGTTTGGGATATACGGAGCCCAATGAAGAAAACTTTGGGTTGCCGGTTTTTTCTGTCTGGGCAGGAGAGGATTTTATCGGCGAGGAGTCCGGGATCTATTACCATATGAACTTTTTCTCGGAGAGACGCAGAGTACTTGTATTCACTGAGGTCTACAACAAGAAGGGGGAACTGAAGAGTTCAGCCTATACCGAGACCACGATGCACGGCGGTGCCTCCATGGGACTTCCGATGAAGTCCTTCCGTCTCTACTACGATGATGATCTTGGGGATCTTACGGGTGTGACGAACCCGAAGAAACTGTATTATAATCTTTTTAATGACCAGGCGACGGATGTGTATGGAGAAGCAATTCATTCCTTCCGACATGTTCTGCTTCGTAACGCGGGAAATGATAATAACGGCGGAATGCTTCGTGATCTGCTGGCGGCGAAGATTTGCATCGGTATGAAAGCGGACGTGGCAGCGGGACAGCCGGTGATGGTTTATATTAACGGGACCCGTTGGGGACTGTACAATGCACGTGAACGTTTGGATCGCCGTTATTTTGCCGATCATTATGATATTGCGAAGGACGATGTGGTCATTATTGATACACCGTCGCCCTATCAGGATGTCGATAAGACCGTGTTTGCACTTTCAAGCGGAGCACCTGGGGATGAGGATCCCTTCAATGAGGTGTTGAAATATGTCCGGGAGCATTCCGCGACCGACGAGACCTTGGCTTATGTCGAGGAGTATATCAATCTGGAAAGTCTGATTGACACTCTGTGCGCCAATTCTTTTGCCGGCAATGGGGACTGGGGAAACAACAATGTTCGCGTATGGAGAAATAAAGGGACGAAGGTAACAACGGTTGACAATCGATGGAATTTTGTGATTAAGGATCTTGATTATGGTCTGGGGCTGTCTACGGATCCGAGCTGCGAAGTGTTGGATAATATGCAGGGATCGGATGCTCCTTTCGCTCAGTTCGTGACAAAACTTATGCAAAATGATGCATTCATGACACGACTCTTAGACCGCTATGAGGAATTGCTCAAAACCAACTTCGCCTATTCGAATACCCTTCCGCTTCTGCAGGGACTGTCGGGAGAGATTCGGGAAGCGGTGAAGTTTAATATCGAAAGATGGGGAGCACCGGATTCCTATTCCGATTGGGAGAAACATATCACACAGATTCAGAACTTCTTAAAGAAGCGCGTGTCGCGTGCGCAGAGCTGGATTGATAAGAAAAGAGGATAAAGAGTATGACCAAAGTATTTATTGACGGAAGAGAAGGAACCACAGGCTTAAGAATTCAGGAACGCTTAGAAGCAAGAGATGACGTGGAATTGCTGATGATCAGTGAGGAATTGCGTAAGGATCCTGCAGAGAGACAGCGTCTTATTCGCGAGTCGGATGTGACCTTCTTATGTCTGCCGGATGCGGCCGCAATTGAGGCGGTGGCATTAAGCGACGACAGCACGATTATTATCGATGCGTCGACCGCACATCGTACGGAACCCGGTTGGGCCTATGGATTCCCGGAATTGTCCAAGGAACATTATGAGAAAATCAAGAACGGCAAACGTATTGCGGTTCCCGGTTGCCATGCATCCGGAATGGTATCTTTGGTATACCCGCTTGTGAAGGGCGGCTTGATTCGTCCGGATTATCCGGTCAGCGCCTTTTCACTCACCGGCTACAGCGGCGGCGGGAAAAAGATGATTGCACAGTATGAGGGTGATGCGCGGGAAGCAGAGTTGGATGCTCCCAGACAATATGGTCTTAGCCAGCAGCATAAGCATCTGAAGGAGATGCAGGCAATTCCCGGACTTGCGAAGAAACCCCTGTTCTCTCCGATTGTTGCAGACTATTACAGTGGTATGCTGGTTTCGGTCCCTCTTTATACGGAGCTGATGGCAAAAAAGGTGACGCCCGAGGAACTTCGTGATTTCTATGCAGACTATTACAAGGACTGCGAATTCATTGAAGTGATGCCCTACGGTGCGGAAGCGGAGACCGCCGGCTTTTTAAGCGGCAACGGAAAAACCGGATACGATGATATGCGTATCTATGTTACCGGAAATGAGGACAGAATCCTGGTTTCTTCTCAGTTTGATAATCTGGGGAAGGGTGCCAGCGGTGCGGCGGTGGAATGTTTCAACATCGTAACGGGATGTGATCGGAAGAAAGGCCTTGTGCTTTTTTGTGAGAAATGACTAAAATAAATTCTTGCAAAAAAGAATTTTGTGCAATATACTTAAGCTACGAAAACGTTTAAGTAAGGAGGCACCACAATGGTTTCCATGAAAGATATATCGGTAAAATGCGGTGTTTCCGTGGCTACCGTGTCGAAAGCGCTCAATGGACACAAGGACATTGGAGAGGCGACCAGACAGAAGGTGCTGCAGGCAGTGAAGGAATTGGGATATTTCCCGAATTCTTCTGCACGAGCATTGAAGATGAACAAGACCTGGAGCTTGGGCGTTTTGTTTACCGATGAAGCACAGAGTGGTCTGACCCATGACTTTTTTGCGTATGTGCTGGATTCTTTCAAGATTGCGGCAGAAGAGAAGGGGTATGACATTACCTTTATTAACGCTTCCAAATGCGGCCGAAAAGGGATGTCGTACTTGGAACATTGCCGTTATCGCGCTTTTGACGGTGTGGTAATTGCATGTATTGATTTCTCGGATCCTGAGGTGACAGAGTTGGTTCGAAGCGATGTCCCTGTGGTAACGATTGACCATGTATTCAATAATCGAACCTCCATTATCTCGGATAATGTGAAGGGAATGCATGATCTTTTTGAATATCTCTACAGTATGGGTCATCGTAGGATTGCGTATATCCATGGCGAGGATTCCATGGTTACCAGTAATCGTTTAAGTAGCTTCTACCGTGCAGCTTCGGAGCATGGGATTACGATTCCGGATGACTATGTGGTTGAGGCAACCTATCGTGATACGGCCCGGACTTATCGGGTGACGAATGAACTTCTGGATCTTAAGAATCCGCCTACCTGCATTATGTACCCGGATGATTTCGCAGCTTTCGGCGGTATGAATGCCATCCGTGAGCGCGGATTGTCGATTCCGGATGACATCTCGGTGGTAGGCTACGACGGGATACGAATCGGACGCCATATCGAGCCGGCACTCACAACACTGAAGCAGGATACTGCCAAGCTGGGACGCCTGGCGGCTGAAAAACTGATTGAGATGATTGAGCAACCGAAGACCTGCCTAAATGAGCAGATCATTGTGCCCGGTGAGGTTTTTGTGGGTAAGACAGTGCGGAAACTGAAGTAGAAGATGAGAAGCGGCTTCTTCATTTGAAGGAACCGGATGAAAAAAAGGAAGACTGTTTTACGAAAAACGCCCCCTGCTATGTTATGTAGCAAGGGGCTTTCTAATTTTTTTATAATGGCGTTAGGTCCAGGCACCGTCCATGGTAAGCACCTGCCCGGTAATATAGGTGGGCATCTGAAGAAACAGCGTGACGGCTTGGGCTACCTCGGCTGGGGTTGTAAAACGACCTGCGGGAATTTCATTTCGCAGGGCGTCCCGGTCCTCTTCGGTCAGGTGCGCATTCATGCGGGTATCCACGAAACCACAAGCAAGCGCATTGACGGCGATATTGCTGGGCGCCAGTTCTCTTGCCAGTGCTCGGGTCATCGTATTGAGTCCGCCTTTGGAAGCACTGTAAGCAACCTCCATGGAAGCGCCGACATTGCCCCAGACGGAAGAAATGTGTAGAATTCGTCCGGCGTGGCTTGCAAGGAGCATGGGAATGACCTCGCGATTCACCAGGAAAGCGGAGGAGAGATTGCAATCCAGTACTTCTTTCCAATCGCGATAGGACATCTCCTGTAAAAGAGCAACCCGGGAGATGGCGGCACTGTGAACGACGGCATCCAATACTTCACCGCGTTCGCTCAGATTCCTGCGGATCGAACGGAACGCAGCCTGCACGGATTCTTCGGAGGTGAGATCACATACGATGGGAAACAGTTGACCGCATGTTTTTGTATCGGATTCCTTCGGTTCTGTGTTATCTTCTTTTGCGAGTTCGTCTGGTAACGTTTCTATATTTCCGCCTGAGTTACGCCCCAGGGCGTAGACATTGCATTTTTGGTCCAACAGGGCCTTTACGACAGCGCGACCGATGTCGCCGGCAGCACCCGTTACGATGATATTTTTCATGGGGACTCCTTGAAAGTATATGATACATAAGCATAGCCGATTGGGGGTCGATTTGCAATCCCGGGTTGAATGTGGTAAAATGTTAAAAACATCGGCTCATCCGATGGGGAGGAATTATGTACGATTTGGTAATTATCGGCTCCGGTCCTGCCGGTTTAACAGCGGCAATCTATGCGGAACGAGCAAAGCTTCATACCGTGGTTCTGGAGAAGAATCCCATCAGCGGAGGTCAGGTTCTGACGACCTATGAGGTGGATAATTATCCGGGAGAGAAGGGGATCGGCGGATACGATCTCGGACAGAAATTCCGTGAACATGCCGATGCACTTGGTGCGACCTTTGTGGAAGCGGACGTAACTTCGATTACCGATCAGGGTTCCTCCAAGGTGGTTCACAGTGATGCAGGGGAATTTGAGACTCGGGCGGTGATTATTGCAACCGGAGCTACCCATGCACATCTCGGTGTGGAAGGCGAAGAGGAATTAAGCGGCATGGGCGTGTCGTATTGTGCGACCTGCGACGGTGCGTTTTTTCGCAATCGTGTAACGGCAGTGGTCGGTGGCGGTGATGTTGCGGTGGAGGATGCCATTTTCCTGGCACGTACCTGCGGCAAGGTGTATCTGATTCATCGCCGTGATGAGCTGCGTGCAGCGAAGACCTTGCAGGAAGCATTGTTTCGACTTCCGAATGTTGAGTGTATCTGGGATAGTGAAGTGAAGAAGATTCACGGTGAGGAGCAGGTTGAGGGCCTCACAATCTATAACCGTAAGACCGGAGCGGAGAGTGAGCTTGCGGTGGACGGTATCTTTATTGCGGTCGGCATTCTTCCGAACACGGAGGAGTATCGCGACCTGGTAGCCTGCGATGAGAAGGGCTATATTATTGCCGATGAGACCGGTGCGACGAATGTTCCCGGAATCTTTGTGGCAGGAGATGGAAGAACAAAGCAACTGCGCCAGATTGTGACAGCTGTGTCAGATGGCGCCAATGCAGTAACGAGCGTACAGAATTATCTTTTGCACTAGGGAAAACTGTCCCGGACGAGGAGAATTCGAAGGCTCACACAGAGGTTTGGAATATGAAGAAAAGACAATTGACCGGCAAGGCCGATTGCAAAAAGTCTAGACTGGTTCGCGCCTTATCCGTTGGCGCGGCACTGGTATTCGGATTGACGGACCTGATTCCCGGAGGCGTTGCGAGGGCGGATTATAATGCCGCAACGGCCGGAGAACTTGGTACCTATGCGATTGACCGTGCAGATGCCTATACACTTTCGGTGGGAGATACGGTAAGCATCACAGTTCCGGTGGTGGTAGAGGAACATGCGGGAGTGGTAACCTATACGGAAGAAGACTTGGCACTTGGGGCCAATACGCCGGTGCAGGTTGCGGATCCTTTTGATGAGAATGCACCGTTAAACATCCTGATAGCGGATGTTCGTGATTATGTGAATGTGCGAAATGCACCCTCTACGAAAACCGGTAAGATTGTAGGTAAGCTTTATGACGGTTGCGTGGGAATTGTGCTTGCGGAGGAAGACGGCTGGTGCCTGATTCAGTCGGGGAACTGTGAGGGTTATGTATCCGCGGAGTATTGCATTACCGGAGAAGAAGCACAGGCGCTGTATGCCGAAGCGGTTCAGAAGATTGTTACGGTGAATGCGGAGGCACTGAATGTACGAAGTGGTCCCGGCACCGATTACGAGATTCTTAAGAAACTTGGTCGCAATAAGACCGCGATTGTCTTAGAGGTAATGGACGAGTGGATTAAGATTGTCTGCGGTACGAAGGAAGGCTATGTATCGCGGGATTATGTAACGATTTCCTATTCCTATGATACCGCTGAGACGCTGGAAGAAGAGAAGGCGCGTAAGAAGGCGGAGCAGAAGGCTGCCGAAGAAAAGAAGAAAGCGGAGGAAGCCGCCAAGAAGAAGGCTGAGGAAGAAAAGAAAAAGCAGCAGGAGAAGGATACACCTTCGAAGTCGGAGGAGCTGAGTGCAAATCCCGGCACGAAGAAGGATTACCCGAATTGGAGTTCGATGACGAGCTATGAGAAGGGTGTTGCGATTGCTGAGTATGCGCTTCAATTTGAAGGCAATCCCTATGTATGGGGTGGTACGAGTTTAACGAAAGGTGCAGATTGCTCCGGCTTCGTGTTGGCGCTCTACCGTGATTTCGGCGTATCGTTACCTCACTCGGCCAATGCCGATCAGAAGCAGGGTACGAAGGTGGACGGTCTGGCCAATGCACAGCCCGGTGACCTGGTATGCTATAAGGGCCATGTCGGTATGTACATCGGCAACGGCAAGATTATTCATGCAAGTACCCGTAAGACCGGTATTAAGATTTCCAATGCGGACTACAAGAAGATTGTTGCCATCCGCAGAATCTTTTAGTGAATATTTCACAAAAAGCAAGATTGACCGTTCCGGTTATTCATTTACCGAAAAAGACGATTCCCTCGGGTTTTCCACAGAAAGCCCGAGGGTTTTTTCGCGTAAATACGCACTTATACACTAAGTTATGCACATTATCCCCATTCTGTTGGCTCTTTTGGTCAAAAAAGTACCGACGAAAAACGGAATAAATGTTCTGTGCAAGTTGTTAGAAAAACGCAAGATTCTCTTTCTTTTTTACGACAAATGTGCTATAGTATAGTCACGTCATACAATAGAGAGGATGGTCATTATGAATATTATTATCAGTGGCAAGAACATCGACGTAACCGACGGCTTGAGAGCAGCGGTAGAGGAGAAGATCGGTAAGCTTGAGAAGTACTTTACTCCGAACACCCAGGTGAATGTTACCCTGAGCGTTGAGAAGGAGAGACAGAAGATCGAGGTTACCATTCCCGTGAAGGGCAACATCATCCGTTCCGAGCAGGTCAGCAACGACATGTACGTATCCATTGATCTGGTAGAGGAGATCATCGAGAGACAGCTCAAGAAATACAAGACGAAGCTTATTGAGAAGCAGCAGGCTGAGAGCACTTTCCAGAAGGCGTTCATTGAGAACGATTATCCGGAAGAGGAAGAGATTAAGATTGAGCGCTCCAAGAGATTTGACATTAAGCCGATGTATCCCGAGGATGCATGTATCCAGATGGAATTGCTTGGACACGATTTCTTCGTATTCTGCAATGCAGAGACCGATCAGGTAAATGTTGTTTACAAGAGAAAGGGCAACACCTACGGATTGATCGAGCCGGAGAACTAAGGCCGGGGGGCTTTGGGTTTCCTTCGCGGAATCTGAATAATTGAATAATGGGGTTACCGAGAACCGCTCCGATGTAAGGGGCGGTTTTCCGTGTCTTAAGCTTCCGATTTTTGCAGCGGAACAATCCTGTTTTTTCACTGCCTTTTCGGCATGGTTTTGCTTGCAAAAACGGTCCTGCTGTGGTACAATATCCCACAGTGGAATGATAAAAAAATAACAATCATTTTATTTCATTTTCATAAAACGAAAGGAGTCATTATTATGGCAAAGAAAGTAGTATTGGCAGGCGCTTGCCGTACAGCAATCGGTACAATGGGTGGTTCTTTATCCACTACTCCCGCTGTTGAACTTGGCGCAATCGTTATTAAGGAAGCATTAAACAGAGCAGGTGTTAAGCCTGAGCAGGTTGATCACGTTTACATGGGTTGTGTTATCCAGGCAGGTCTTGGACAGAACGTAGCTCGTCAGGCATCACTGAAGGCCGGCCTTCCTATCGAAGTTCCTGCTGTTACCGCTAACGTAGTATGTGGCTCCGGTCTGAACTGCGTTAACATGGCTGCACAGATGATTCAGGCAGGCGACGCAGATATCGTTGTAGCAGGTGGTATGGAGAATATGTCCATGGCTCCTTACGCAATTCCTCAGGGCCGTTACGGTTACAGAATGAACAACGGCGTTCTGGTTGATACCATGATTAAGGATGCTCTTTGGGATGCATTCAATGATTATCATATGATTAAGACCGCTGACAACATCTGTGAGCAGTGGGGCTTAACCAGAGAAGAACTGGATGAGTTCGCTCTGAAGAGCCAGTTAAAGTGCGAGAAGGCACAGGCTGCAGGCGCATTCGATGATGAGATCGTTCCTGTTATGGTTAAGAAGAAGAAAGAGCTTGTTGAGTTCAAGGTAGATGAGGGACCTCGTGCAGGTTCTACCATCGAGGCTCTTGCTAAGCTTCGTCCTATCAATCCTGACGGATTCGTTACCGCAGGTAATGCTTCCGGTATTAACGACGGTGCGGCTGCAATCGTTGTTATGAGCGAGGAGAAGGCTAAGGAGTTAGGCGTTAAGCCTATGGCTACCTTCGTAGCCGGTGCTCTTGGCGGTGTAGATCCTTCCATCATGGGTATCGGACCTGTAGCATCCACCAAGAAGGTTCTTGCTAAGACCGGTATGAAGATTGAAGATTTCGATATCATCGAGGCAAACGAGGCATTCGCTGCACAGTCCGTAGCAGTAGGTAAGGATCTTGGAATCGATGTTGACAGACAGTTAAACCCCAACGGTGGTGCAATTGCTCTCGGACATCCCGTAGGTGCTTCCGGATGCCGTATTCTGGTTACTCTGCTTCATGAGATGGTTAAGGCAGATGCCAAGAAGGGTCTTGCTACTCTGTGTATCGGTGGTGGTATGGGTTGCTCCACTATCGTTGAGAGAGACTAATCCGATACAGAACATAAGACAGAAAGCGTCGGTTTTTTCCGGCACTTTCTGTTTGCATGTGTAGGGTCGGAACCTATTAACAATGTTTTCGTCCCTCATTATTAAATAATCCCCAACAGGAGGCAAAAAAATGGAGTACATCCAGTATGAAGTGAATGGTGCGGTTGCTACCATCACCATCGCAAGAGAAAAAGCATTAAATGCACTGAATTCTCAGGTGCTTGATGAGTTGAATGCTACCCTTGACGCCGTAGATCTGAACACGGTTCGTTGTCTGATCCTTACCGGCGCAGGTGAGAAGAGCTTCGTTGCAGGTGCTGATATCGGTGAGATGAGCACCTTAACCAAGGCAGAAGGTGAAGCCTTCGGCAAGAAAGGAAACGATGTTTTCCGCAAGTTAGAGACTTTCCCTCTTCCCGTAATTGCAGCTGTTAACGGCTTTGCATTGGGCGGCGGTTGTGAGATCTCCATGAGCTGTGATATTCGTATCTGCTCTGACAACGCAGTATTCGGTCAGCCTGAGGTTGGCTTAGGCATTACCCCCGGCTTCGGCGGTACCCAGAGACTTGCTCGTCTCGTAAGCCCCGGAATGGCAAAGCAGTTAATCTACACCGCTCGTAACATCAAGGCTGACGAAGCCTACAGAATCGGTCTGGTAAACCAGGTAATCGGTGCTACTGTTGATGAAGCAGGCAATGTTACCGCTACCGCGAAGGAGAACCTGATGGCTGCTGCTATGAAGATGGCAACCGGCATTGCACAGCAGGCTCCTATCGCTGTTCGTAACTGCAAGAAGGCAATCAACGATGGTCTTCAGGTAGATATGGATCAGGCAATCGTTATCGAAGAGAAGTTATTCGGTGACTGCTTCGAGACCGAGGATCAGAAGGCAGGAATGGGCAACTTCCTTGAGAAAGACAAGGAAAAGAAGTTAAAGGTTGTTCCTTTCCAGAATAAGTAATCTCGACCAGGGTGCTCTTTTCCATCAAGAAGAGTCGAAACGGTCTTGATCAATAAAAAAATAATTATATTTTATATTTTAAGGAGGTTTTACCATGAAGGTAGGCGTTATTGGTGCTGGTACCATGGGTCAGGGTATTGCGAAGGCATTTGCTCAGACCGAAGGCTACGAAGTAGCTCTCTGCGATATTAAGCAGGAGTGGGCTGAAGGCGGTAAGGACAAGATTGTTAAGGGTTACGCTAAGCTCGTTGAAAAAGGAAAGATGACTCAGGAGGCTGCAGACGCAATCTGCGCTAAGATTACTCCCGGTCTTAAGGAAAACTTATGTGCTGACTGCGATCTGATCGTTGAGGCAGCATTCGAGAATATGGAAGTTAAGCAGACCACCTTTAAGGAGCTTGATGCAATCTGCAAGCCCGAGTGTGTATTCTCTTCCAACACCTCTTCCCTTTCCATCACCGAGATCGGTAAGGGCGTTAACAGACCTGTAGTAGGTATGCACTTCTTCAATCCTGCTGACAGAATGAAGTTAATCGAAGTAATCGCAGGTGTGAATACTCCCGCTGAGATCGTTGACTGCATTAAGAAGATCTCTGTTGAGATCGGCAAGACTCCCGTTCAGGTGAATGAGGCAGCCGGCTTCGTAGTAAACAGAATTCTGATTCCTATGATCAACGAAGCAGCTTTCATCAAGATGGAAGGTGTATCCGATATCGAGGGTATCGATTCCGCAATGAAGCTTGGTGCTAACCATCCTATGGGACCCTTAGAGTTAGGCGATTACATCGGTCTTGATATCTGCCTTGCAATTATGGATGTTCTTTACAAGGAGACCGGTGATTCTAAGTATCGTGCATGTCCTCTTCTTCGCAAGATGGTACGTGGCGGCAACTTAGGCTGCAAGTCCGGTAAGGGCTTCTACGTTTACAACGCTGACAGAACGAAGACTGCCGTTGATCAGCTGTAATCGTTTGTAAGATGTATTTAATTTTTTAGGAGGAATAAAAAATCATGGATTTTACGTTAAGTAAGCAGCATGAAATGGCGAGACAGTTATTCAAGGATTTCGCTGAAAAAGAAGTGAAGCCTTTAGCACAGGAAATTGATGAGAATCACAGATTCCCCAGAGAGACTGTTGACAAGCTTGCTAAGTACGGATTCTTAGGAATTCCCGCACCGAAGCAGTATGGCGGTCAGGGTTGTGATATTCTTACCTACGCTATGTGCGTTGAGGAAATGAGCAAGGTTTGCGGTACTACCGGTGTTATTGTATCCGCACATACCTCTCTTTGCTTAGATCCCATCCTTACCTATGGTACCGAGGATCAGAAGCAGAAGTACGCAGTACCCCTTGCAAAGGGCGAGAAGCTTGGTGCTTTCGGTCTTACCGAGCCCGGTGCAGGTACCGATGCTCAGGGTCAGCAGACCAAGGCCGTTCTTGACGGCGATGAGTGGGTTCTGAACGGATCCAAGTGCTTCATTACCAACGGTAAGGAAGCTGATGTATATGTAATCTTTGCTGTAACCGGCAAGATTGAGAAGAGAGGCAAGTTCATGAAGGAGATCTCTGCATTCATCGTAGAGAAGGGTACTCCCGGATTCTCCTTTGGTACCAAGGAAAACAAGATGGGTATCTGTGCTTCCTCCACTTACGAGTTAATCTTTACCGACTGCCGCATTCCTAAGGAGAACATCTTAGGTCAGCAGGGTAAGGGCTTCGCAATTGCAATGCATACTCTTGACGGCGGTCGTATCGGTATCGCTGCTCAGGCTCTTGGTATTGCAGAGGGCGCTCTTGAGACTACCATTAACTACGTTAAGGAAAGAAAGCAGTTTGGTAAGACCATCAGTGCTTTCCAGAATACTCAGTTCCAGTTAGCAGATATGGCTACCAAGGTAGAAGCTGCTAAGTTACTTGTTTACAAGGCTGCACTTAAGAAGGACGAGTTCACCAAGAATCCTAAGGTTTCTTACTCTGTAGAGGCTGCTCAGGCTAAGTTATATGCTGCTGAGGTTGCTATGGAAGTAACGACGAAGGCAGTTCAGTTACACGGTGGTTACGGCTTCATTAAGGAATACGACGTAGAGCGTATGATGCGTGATGCTAAGATTACAGAGATCTACGAAGGAACCAGCGAGGTTCAGCGTATGGTTATCTCTGCAAACTTATTAAAGTAGGAGGACAGAATCGTGAAAGTTATCGTTTGTATTAAGCAGGTTCCCGATACTAAGGGTGGTGTAAAATTTAATCCTGACGGAACTCTTGACAGAGGCGCAATGCTTGCCATCATGAACCCTGATGACAAGGCCGGTCTTGAGGCAGCTCTTCGTCTTAAGGATCAGTACGGTGCAGAAGTTACCGTATTAACCATGGGTCTTCCTAAGGCAGCAGATGTTCTTCGTGAAGCAATCGCCATGGGTGCTGACAAGGGTATCCTTGTTACCGATAGAGTATTAGGTGGTGCAGATACCTGGGCTACTTCTACTACTATTGCAGGTGCTATTCGCAACCTTGATTATGATCTTATTATCACCGGTCGTCAGGCAATTGACGGTGATACCGCTCAGGTAGGTCCTCAGATTGCTGAGCATCTTGGTATTCCCGTAATTTCCTACGCACAGGAGATTAGTGTTGACGGAGATAAGGTAATCGTTAAGCGTCAGTATGATGACAGATATCATATCATTGAGGCTCAGACTCCTTGTCTTGTTACCGCTCTTGCAGAGTTAAACGATCCTCGTTACATGACTCCCGGCGGAATCTTTGATGCATGTGCAGCAGAGATCACCACTTGGGGCAGAGCAGATCTGAAGGATGTTGAAGACTCCAACTTAGGTCTTGCAGGTTCTCCTACCAAGATCGCTAAGGCTTCCGATAAGGTACGTAAGGGTGCAGGTGAGAAGGTTACTCCCGATTCTCCCGAAGATGCAGTTGAGTACATTGTTGGCAAGATGAAAGAGAAGTTCGTAATCTAATCAACTATAGAAGATAAGAAAGGATAATAATCATGAACTTAGAAGAATATAAGGGCGTGTATGTCTTTGCACAGCAGGTAGACAACGAAATTAGTTCTATCTCTTACGAATTACTGGGAAAGGCAAAAGATCTTGCTGCTCCTTTAAACACTGAAGTTACCGCAGTATTAATCGGTTACAATGTTAAGAATCTTGCAGATAAGCTCGCTGAGTACGGCGCTGATAAGGTTATCGTTGTAGATGACAAGGAACTTGAAACCTACAGAACCGAGCCTTACGCACATGCACTTTCTGCAGTAATCAATGAGTTCAAGCCTGACATCATGTTAGTAGGTGCAACTGCTATCGGTCGTGATCTTGGACCTACCGTTTCCGCTCGTGTACAGACCGGTCTTACCGCTGACTGTACCGTTCTTGAAATCGGTGATTTCCCTCTTGTTGCGATCCCCGGTAAGGAAGCTGAGCAGAAGCACAATCAGTTGCTTATGACTCGTCCTGCATTCGGTGGTAACACCATCGCTACCATCGCTTGTCCGAACAACCGTCCTCAGATGGCTACCGTTCGTCCCGGCGTTATGCAGAAGATTGCTCCTATCGCAGGTGCTAAGGCTAATGTGATTGAGTTCAATCCCGGCTTCACTCCGAACAACAAGTACGTTACCATTAAGGAAGTTGTTAAGGCTGTATCCGACATTAAGGACATTATGGAAGCAAAGATTCTTGTTTCCGGTGGTCGTGGTGTTGGTAGCCCTGAGAACTTCAAGATGCTTGAGGATCTCGCTGAGGTTCTTGGCGGACAGGTATCCTGCTCTCGTGCAGTAGTAGATGCAGGCTGGAAGCCGAAGGATCTGCAGGTTGGACAGACCGGTAAGACCGTTCGTCCTCATGTATATTTCGCAATCGGTATCTCCGGTGCTATTCAGCACGTAGCAGGTATGGAAGAGTCCGACATCATTGTTGCAATCAACAAGGATGAGGATGCTCCTATCTTCGATGTAGCTGATTACGGTGTAGTAGGCGATTTAAATAAGATCGTTCCTCAGTTAACCGCAGCTCTGAAGAGTGCAATTGCAAACAAGTAATTGTTGGAATAATCCATAAAAGATTGACCTCCCTTTCGTATCTTAAGATAGAAAGGGAGGTTTTCTTTTTGTAATGAAGCTCTACCCCGGAACGGGGGAAGGATAGAAGACCGATGGGAAAAAGAATGAAGAATAATCTGTGTAGAAGAATTCTGGCACTGGGACTGGCCGGTGTAATGGCAGTAGGACTGTTTGGCTGTGGAAAAGGGAACTCGGGAAGAAAGCAGACGGCACTAAACCAGCCTGCTATTGATGGAAGAACTGTGACGCAGCTTACCTCATCTGAGAATGGGAAAAAACCGGATATCGTGAAGCCGGTGGTCGGAACCGGTGATCCTGACATGGAGAATATGTTGCGAGATACATTGAATCTGTTTGGTTATGACATGGATGTCATGATTGCGGCGGCAGGTGACAATTACTTCTATAGCCCGTATTCACTGGCTATGGCGCTTCTGGTGCTCGTAAACGGGGCCGGTGGCGAGACGAAACAGCAGATTTTGGATATGCTTCATGTCAGTGATCTGGATTCGGTCAATCAACTGCTGTATTCTTTTTTGACCGAGGAAGTCAGCGAGGAAACCAGATTGGATACTGCGAATTCGCTCTGGCTGAATCAGTGTTTTCAGGACGAACTGGAGGAGACTTTCTATTCGGAATATCTTCCGACGGTGGAAGGATATTACGGAGCGAAGATTTTTTCGGCGGATTTCATCAAGAACCCGAAGGAGACCTGCGATCGAATCAATGCCTGGGTATCGGAGAATACCGGTGGAATGATACCGAAGCTTAAAGATGAGGTCGACATCGACACGGTGTTAGAGATTATCAATGCGGTCTATTTCAATGGGAAGTGGAGCAACGAATTTGAGGAAGAGAACACCAGAGAGAGCGAGTTCTACGGAACGAAGTCTGTGAACCTGGTTGAGATGATGAACGATTACGGTTCCTCCTATCGTTACCGTGTAGAAAACGGACTGCGTGGCTTAAGCGTTCCTTATAAGGACAGTACTTATTGCATGAACATTCTGATTCCGGAGAACACGGATGAGAATGTCTTGGAATTGTGGAATGCCTTCTCTTCGGAGGATAAAAATGATTATCTGACCAAGCTTATGAGAAGCGGCTATCAGACCATCGAGGATTTCCGACTTCCGAAATGTAAGATGGACTATACCATCGGTGGCTTGGATAATATGTTAAGAACCCTGGGAATGACCGATGCCTACCTGGAGGGCGCTGATTTCGACCTTATGGGCAAAAAATTAGTTGTATCCGAGGTAGTGCATAAGGCAGCACTGGAAATCGACGAGTGCGGTACCCGCGCAGCTGCAGTTACCGAGATTATGATGAAATGTGAAGCGACCGCAATGCGGGATTATGAAATCGTGAATTTTATTGTGGATCATCCTTTCGTCTTTTTTATTCAGGATCGGGAGACCGGTATGATTCTGTTTTCCGGATATATTGCGAATCTGTAGGACCTTGTGGTATGATATTCTATGGTGGGGCGAAAAGATTCCTCCACCATAGGATAGGACAGGAACAGGATTTTGGTAAGCATAGAGATATGAACGTAAATGAACTGATGGGTTATGTGAATTCCATATCGACCTCTTCGGAGCAAACTTCTTCCGTGAAGGCTTCTTCCGTGTCCGGAACACAGAAGCTTTCAGAGGAGCAGAAGGCAGAACTTACCAAGAATTTCAAGGAGCTTCTGGATAAGCAGGTAGAGGAAGTAAGTGAGAATACGGAACTCATCGAGGCTCTGAATGGAACGGTGATTGCAGGACGTACCGATCTGCAGGATTTATCCATGGATATGTTAAAAACCTCCGGGGGACAGCGGTTGCTGTCGGAGTTGGTGAACGGACAGTTTGCAAGTATCGTCACGACGGATGCGGAGGAGCACAAGGAGAACAGGAATGAGGATGTTAAGCAGCCGCAGGATGTGACCTTGCCATCGTTTTTATAATGCAACCATCATAGAGATCCGTGGGCAACCATTGGATCTCCTTTTTGTTTACAGGGAGTACTATGGAGCAGAATCGAGAGAGAACGGAGAACTTCGTCGATATAGAGGACGTTTTTCAAAAAATTGACCGGTTGTTTGAGGAGAATAGGGCGAAAGAAGCCGGCGAATATATGCGAACGGAATATGATTACGCCCTGAAACGAGGGGACATTGGCATGGCCTATCAGCTTTTGAATGAGCTGCTGGGGTATTACCGACAGGTCTCGGATGCAGAAATGGTGCAAAAAACCATCGGTCTCATTGTTTCCACTGCGGAGCGCATGAATCTTCGGGGAACCGTCCCCTACGCAACGGGACTCATTAACTGTGCCAATGCGGACCGGGCCATCGGCGCCTACGAGGAAGCCGCCGCATTCTACAAGGAAGCGATGGGAATCTACGAAGAACAGGTGGATTCCGGGAATCCGCTTTGGGCAAGTCTCTATAATAATTATAGTCTTTTGCAGCAGGAATTATCGCAATTCTCTCTTGCAAAAGAGTATCTGTTAAAAGCACTCCCTATCGTATTGGATGCGGACTTGGGGTTTGAGATTGCGGTAACCTACGGAAATCTTGCCAATACCTGTGTGGCATTGAAAGAGTATCGGGAGGCGGAAGGGTATGCTTTGGAGGCAATGAAACGATTCCGGGAACGGGGGACCATCGATGCCCATTACAGTTCCGCTTTGTCTGCACTGGGGATGTGCCGGTATCATGCCGGAGACGTGAAAAAGGCGACGGAGTGTTTTCGGGAAGGAATGGAGATTGTGAAATCCTTTTTTGGCGAAAATGCGCAGTACAAGCGTTTGGAGGAGAATCTGAAAATGTGCGAGGCGATATGGAATCGGGATGCAGAATCACAGGGAGCAGGTTGGGAAAAGGGCAGGGATGCACAAGACGGAGCAAAAGGCTTGGCAATCTGCAAGCGATATTATGAAGCCTTTGGAGCCCCGATGATTCATAAGAATTTTCCGGAATATGAGAGCAGAATCGCAGTGGGACTTCTGGGGAAGGGGTCGGACTGCTTTGGATATGATGATGCAACCTCGCGGGACCATGATTGGGGTCCCGGCTTCTTAATGTGGGTGACGCGGGATACCTATGTGGCCATCGGAGAAGCATTGGAGGAAGCTTATAATGCGCTTCCTGCAGAATTTGAGGGCTTTGGGCGTGGAACACGAGTGTCGAAGAGCAAACGGCGTGGCGTGGTGATTTTGGAAGATTTCTTTGAAAATCTCCTGGAGATACCCGTATCTTCCCTATCGGAAATTGATGTGGATAATCCGCTGATTCCGGAATATGGTCTTGCGGCGGCCGTTAACGGGGAGGTGTTTCGTGACGATGAAGGAATCCTTACTGCTTTGCGTACGCGCCTTAAGGCAGGCTACGGGGAGTCGATGCGCTACCGAAAGTTTGCAGAGGATGTAGCAAGGTTTTCCCAGACCGGACAATATAATTACCACCGCATGTTAAGCCGCGGGGATGTGATGACGGCGGACCTGATGCTTGCACATTTCCTGGAACAGGCCATGCGCCTCTATCATCATATTTGCGGAGCGTATGTGCCTCACGATAAGTGGTTGGTGCGAAGTACGAAGGAATTGCCCGGGGGCACAGAACTGCTGGAACATTTGGAAACGCTTCGCCGTGGACTGGGGGACAATCGAACGGTAGAATCGGATGGTGCTTGGGAGGACATGGAGTCGAAGAAGACCTTAGAGCAGATTGAGGAACTGGGTGCTTTTTTGGCTATGGAACTGTATCGGGCCGGCTATATCAGCGATATCGATCCTTATCTGGATCATCATGTGGAAGAACTTCTTTGCAAGGCTGACCTGGCGGCAATGAAGGAGGATGACCTGATCAATGCCATCGTGAAGCTGGAATTCAAGGCCTTTGATCAGGTGCAGAACGAGGGTGGACGTGCTTCCTGTCAGAATAATTGGCCTACCTTCTATGTTATGCGAAAGAGTCAGTATCTGACCTGGACCCGAGAGATGCTGTTGCAGTATTATTATGACTTCGAGCGAGAACTCCGCAATGGCCATAACCTCATCACCGAGAAGTATGGTCGTATGGAGGAGAGTACCGCGCCGGATCGTTTTGCTACGCTTCAGGCGCAGTTTCCGGAGTACTTTGCGCCGCTCTCCCCGGAGAAAAAAACAATCATCGAGCAGGTGGTTGCTGTCCAGATGGAAATGGCGGATGCCTTTGCCGAGAAGTATCCGACACTGGCAGACAATGCCAGAAGCCTGCATTCTTATGAGGATCATTTTAATAATACCTCCTATGAAACTTACCTGCGCGGGGAGATTAGCACTTACTCCGATAAGATGCTCCAGCTCTATGCGGGCTATGTCATTGATAGATATCGGGGCGGAATCAATATTATGCAGGAAACCATTGAAAATACAGCAAAGCTGTATGGCTTTGCGTCGCTTACGGAGATGGCGGAGAAGGCGCGATAGTAAGAACTTTTTAATGGCTGGAATGCTGTCGGTTGGAATGATAACGACTGGTGTGAATTTGCGATTATATGCGTATTCGCACCGGTTTTTTGCTCTTGGGGTGAAGGATTCGCTAACTTTTGGTGCGAATATTAGTGTGTTTGTGAATTCGCACCAGTGAATCGCTGATTTGGTGGTGCGACCGCGTGCTTTTTGTGATATTCACACCAAAAGTTTCCGAAAGACACAGAAGGCGCTTCTGTAAGTGGTGCGAGTCGCACAATTCACGGATATTCGCACCAGCCCGACGGATATTCGAACACCCCCCGACCGGACACATCAAAAAAGAACCCGAGATTTACTCGGGTTCTTTCTAATACATCAATTCTGGGTAGCCAATCCATTGAATCCTTCGAATCAATTGAAGTTATCAAATGAATCGAATCAATCCAATCCCTCGAAGTTATCTTTCTGGGATTAGTATACCATAGCCTTCTCTTCGCCGGTGATGACTCTTAAGCCACCCTGTGCAAGAGCAAGCAACTCATCCTCGCCGGGATATACGGTGAAGGGTGCGATGAACTCGCAACGCTCCTTAAGAGCAGCTACTACGTACTTGTCGTAGGCGATACCGCCGGTAACGATAATCTGGTCAACCTTGCCCTTTAAGACGGTAGCCATGGAGCCGATGTTCATGGACATCTGCATGCAGAAAGCATCACGGATGAGCTTGGCATTCTCGTCGCCGTTGTTGCACATCTTTTCGATGTCACGCATATCGTTGGAACCACAGTAAGCGTTGAAACCACCGTTGCCGACTAATTTCTTGTATACTTCCTTCTCGGTGTATTGACCGGAGAAGCACATCTTAACCAGAGCACCTACGGGAACCGCACCTGCACGCTCGGGAGAGAATGCACCGTCGCCGTCAAGCGCGTTGAAGATGTTGATTACCTTGCCGTTCTGATGAGCACCGACGGATACACCGCCACCCATGTGAACAACGATTAAATTCATGGAATCATAAGCCTTGCCGGTCTCCTTAGCGTAACGCTTGGCAACAGCCTTCTGGTTCAGTGCATGGAATACGGAGGTACGAGGAAGCTCGGGAACACCGGAGATACGAGCCTCGGGAATTAACTCATCTACGACTACGGGGTCAACGATGTAAGAAGGAACGCCGATGGAATCCGCAATCTCACGTGCCAGCATACCGCCTAAGTTGGAAGCGTGCTGTCCCTGCTTACCAATCTGCAGGTCATGCAATAACTCGTCGGTTACCTCGTAGGTACCGCCGGGAATGGGCTTTAACATACCACCACGTCCGACTACCATGCCAAGGGACTTGATGTCGAAGTTCTTGGATGCTAAGAAGTTCATGATGATGTTCTTACGGAAATCCTTCTGGTCTGCGATGGTTGCATACTGAGCGATTTCTTCCGTGCTGTGACGTAAGGTCTCCTCGAATAACAGGGTCTCATCCTCGAATACACCAAGCTTGGTGGAGGTGGAACCGGGATTGATGATTAAACTCTTGATTGCCATAGTCTATTCCTTTCTTGGATTACTTATTTGTATGATTTGCTTACTTGGAATTACTTATTCTTTTTCTTAAGGTACTCTGCAACGACTACACCGAGAGCGATGGAATTTAACTTTACATCGTACTCATCGGAACGGGAGGTTAAGATTACGGGAGCTGCGGTACCGGTGATTAAGTTACCGTTTACGCCGCGAACGATGTGTACCATGGCCTTGTATAAGATGTTGCCGGCCTGGATATCGGGGCAAAGAAGAATATCGGCATCGCCCTGAACCTTACGGTCGGTACCACCCTTGTGCTTAGCAGCCTCAGGGCAAAGAGCCATATCAAAGGAAATCGGTCCGTCAACAAGACAGTCCTTAATAATGCCTTCATCGTTCATCTTGCGAAGCTCATCTGCCTCAACGGTACAAGGCATCTTGGGATTTACAACCTCAACAGCGGCAAGAGGAGCAACCTTGGGATTCATAACCTCACAAGCCTCGCAGATCTCTACGGTGTTGTTGATGATGTTTACCTTGTCATCTAAAGTAGGATAAGGGATGAATGCTACGTCGGTTACGAAGAGCAGACGGTCAGCATCCTCGATGTCAAAGACACATACATGAGAGAGGGGCTTGTTCTTGCTCTCACCGGTAGCAGGATCGGTAACGGTGCAACGAAGTCCGACTTCCTTGTCCAGAACGCTTTTTAAGAAGGACTTGGTATCAATCATACCCTTCATGTACATATCGGCCTTGCCGTCATGTACGAGCTTTACTGCGGTAAGGGCAGCTTCCATATTGTCTTTTACATCGATGATCTCGTAAGGAGTTAAGTCCATGTTCATCTTAGCGGCAATGGCCTTGATTTCATCGGCATCACCTACCAGAATAGCGCGTGCGATTCCTTTCTCGTAAGCACCCTTAACGGCTTCCAATACAGGCTCGTCCTGTGCGCAGCAGACAGCAACCGTCTTCATGTCGAGCGTTGCTACTTTGGCATATAACTCATCAAAACTCTTCATTTTCTCGCATCTCCTATAATATAATAAAGTTCATTTGCCGACTCACGGCGTTTAGTATTTTAGCACTAATGCAAGGGCAGTGCAAGGTTTGTATGTGGTAAAAAACAATTTCGTTTGAAAACAGGAAAAACGACTTGCAAGTTAATATAATGTTTACAGTTTTTGCATTGAAACAACCCCGTTAATCTGTTAAAATATTCAAGAATATGCGTAGAATACCATCCTGTGATTTTCATTCAGAGGAAAGTCGGGATGTGTAAGGATAAAAGAGGAAACAATATGGGACTTATTACGAAGGTATTCGGTACACACAGCGAACACGAATTGAAGAGAATCAAGCCGACGATTGATAAGATCGAGGCACTGCGTCCGACCATGCAGGCACTTTCGGATGAGGAGCTGCGTGCCAAGACCGAAGAATACAAGAAACGTTTCTCGGAAGGCGAGACTCTGGATGACCTGCTGCCGGAGGCTTTTGCAACCGTGCGTGAGGCAGCCAAGCGTGTGCTGAATATGGAGCATTATCGCGTACAGTTAATCGGTGGTATGATCCTGCATCAGGGACGAATCGCCGAGATGAGAACCGGTGAAGGTAAGACCCTCGTGTCTACCTTGCCTGCCTACCTGAATGCACTGGAAGGTAAAGGCGTACTGATCGTTACCGTTAACGATTATCTTGCCAAGCGAGATGCCGAATGGATGGGCCAGATTCATGAATTTTTGGGCCTGAAGGTCGGTGTTGTATTGAACAGCATGAAGTCGGATGAGCGTCGTGAAGCCTATGGTTGCGATATTACCTATGTAACGAATAACGAACTTGGTTTCGACTATCTGCGTGATAATATGGTCATCTACAAGGAGGAACTCGTACTCCGCGATCTTCACTATGCCATCATCGACGAGGTTGACTCGGTATTGATTGATGAGGCGCGTACTCCTTTGATTATTTCCGGTCAGTCTGGCAAGAGCACGAAACTCTATGAGGCTTGTGACATCATTGCGCGTCAGTTAAAGCGTGGCGAGGATATGAAGGATTTCTCCAAGATGGATGCCATTATGGGAATCGAACAGCAGGAGACCGGTGACTTCATCGTAAATGAGAAGGAGAAGGTTGTAAACTTAACGGCTGCCGGTGTGGAAAAGGTGGAGCGTTTCTTCGCGATTGAGAACCTGGCGGATTCCGAGAACTTAGAGATTCAGCATAATATTATTCTGGCATTGCGCGCACATAACTTAATGTTCCGCGATCAGGATTATGTGGTAAAAGACGATGAGGTATTCATTGTCGACGAGTTTACCGGACGTATCATGCCCGGACGTCGTTATTCCGACGGCTTACATCAGGCAATTGAGGCCAAGGAGCATGTGAAGGTTAAGAGAGAGAGCAAGACCCTTGCGACCATTACCTTCCAGAACTTCTTTAATAAGTTTGAGAAGAAGGCCGGTATGACCGGTACCGCTTTGACGGAGGAGAAGGAGTTCCGTGAGATTTACGGAATGGATGTTATCGAGATTCCCACCAACCGTCCGGTTGCCCGTATCGATCGTAACGATGCCGTTTATAAGACAAAGCGTGAGAAACTGAATGCCATTGTGCAGGCGGTTGCCGAGGCGCATGCCAAGGGACAGCCCGTACTGGTCGGTACCATTACGATTGAGGCCAGTGAGGAATTAAGCCGAGCTCTTACCAAGTGCGGAATTCAGCACAATGTATTAAATGCGAAATTCCATGAGATGGAGGCGGAAATCGTAGCGGACGCCGGTATTCACGGCGCGGTTACCATTGCAACCAACATGGCAGGTCGTGGTACCGATATTAAACTGGATGAGGAAGCCAAGGCTGCCGGCGGTCTGATGATCGTAGGTACCGAGCGTCATGAATCCAGACGTATTGATAACCAGTTGCGTGGTCGTTCCGGTCGCCAGGGTGACCCGGGTGAGTCCCGCTTCTACATTTCCCTGGAAGATGACATTATGAGACTGTTCGGTTCCGAGCGTCTGATCGGAATGTTCAATGCACTCGGTATTCCCGAGGGACAGCAGATTGAACACAGAATGTTAAGCAATGCCATCGAGAATGCGCAGAAGAAGATTGAGAACAATAACTTCGGTATTCGTAAGAATCTGTTGGAATATGACCAGGTAATGAACGAGCAGCGTGAGATCATCTACGAGGAGCGTCGTCAGGTACTGGACGGTATGAGTATGCGTGACGTAATCTACCGTATGATTACCGATATCGTGGAAACCTGCGTTTCCACCACCATCAGCGATGCAGTAGACCCGGAGGAGTGGGATCTTAAGGGCTTAAATGAAGTGCTCCTTCCCATGATTCCTTTGGAGCCGATTACCCTGGACCGTATCGAGAAGAAAAAGACAAACGGTCTTGCGCAGCAGTTAAAAGAAGAGGCGGTAAAGCTCTATGAGGCGAAGGAAGCGGAATTCCCCGAGGATGAGCAGATTCGTGAGTTGGAGCGTGTGATTCTGTTAAAGGTCATTGACCGTAAGTGGATGGATCACATCGATGATATGGATCAGTTGCGTCAGGGTGTGCATTTGCAGGCTTATGCCCAGAGAGATCCCGTTGTTGAGTACAAGAACTCCGGTTACGAGATGTTCGCAGGTCTGGTATCTGCAATCAAAGAGGATACCGTACGTCTCCTGTTCCATGTAAAGGTTGAGGAGAAGGTAGAGCGTGAGCAGGTTGCAAAGGTTACCGGTACCAACAAGGATGATTCCGTGGCAAAGGCTCCCGTGAAGCGTGAGAATGCCAAGGTGTATCCGAATTCTCCTTGCCCTTGCGGAAGCGGTAAGAAGTATAAGCAGTGCTGCGGACGTAAAACGGTTTAGAAAAAAGGAAAACAGTTGTGGTTGAATTAGATCAGATAAAACTTGATTTACAACAGTATGAGGAGCCCTTAACAGAAGTTACGGACTCCTTAAACTTGCCCGCCAAAGAGGCGGTTATTCAGGAGATTGCAAGAGAGACGGAGAGCCCGAATTTTTGGGACCGCCCCGACTATGCCAATAAGCGTTCTCAGGAACTGAAAAACCTGCAGGATACGGTGGCACTCGTGAAAAAATTGCATTCTCAGTTCGAAGGTCTCTTTGATCTCATCGAGATGGGGCAGGAGGAGAATGATCCGGCTATCGTGGAGGACATTCGGGCAGAGTTCGAGGAGTTTCGCACGGAATTGGAGGAACTCCGTCTGTCTACTCTTTTGACCGGAGAATATGACAAGGACAATGCAATCCTTAAACTGAATGCGGGAGCAGGCGGAACCGAGTCCTGCGATTGGGCGGAGATGCTCTATCGTATGTACACGCACTGGGCAGAACGTCACGGTTTTAGCATTGAAGTGTTGGATTTCTTGGATGGCGACGAGGCCGGCATTAAGTCCATCACCTTCCAGGTGAACGGCATCAACGCATATGGGTACCTGAAGAGCGAGAAGGGCGTTCATCGTCTGGTTCGTATTTCCCCGTTTAATGCACAGGGCAAACGTCAGACTTCCTTCGTATCCCTCGATGTTATGCCGGATATTGAAGAAGATGTGGACGTAGAGATTAACGAAGACGATCTGCGTATCGATACCTATCGAAGCAGTGGTGCCGGTGGTCAGCACATCAATAAGACTTCCTCGGCGATTCGTATCACCCACCTTCCTACGGGAATCGTGGTACAGTGTCAGAATGAGCGTAGCCAGTTCCAGAACAAGGACAAGGCAATGCAGATGTTAAAGGCCAAACTGCTGATACTCAAGCAGGAAGCTAA
>JAZQQG010000005.1:0-115071 GCA_045628945.1 Lachnospiraceae bacterium | reverse complement strand
AAGATCTCCATTAAGGCAATGAATGCTTCCGGACTTGGCATTAGCACTCTGAAAGATGCAAGCCTTGACAAGGACAATGATGCAACGCTTGTTAAGCAGTCTGGCGCTAAGGCAGCAATCACCTTGATTACCAAGGCTATCGCAGAGGTATCTTCTCAGAGATCTTCCCTCGGTGCTATTCAGAACAGACTTGAGCACACCATCAACAACTTGGACAACATCACCGAGAACACCACCGCAGCTGAGTCCGCTATCCGTGATACTGATATGGCAGAGGCAATGGTAAGATTCTCTACCCAGAACATCATTGCTCAGGCAGGTCAGTCCATGTTAGCACAGGCAAATCAGTCCACTCAGGGCGCACTTACCTTACTCGGCTAATTGTAAGACGAAACAGCAAAACTGTAATGCCAAAGGGACTTCCGCAAGGAGGTCCCTTTTTCGTGCAAAAAAACAAAATATAGTATAAAGTATGACGCCGTTTGGCCGATATATGTATTGAGCAATGAAGTGCTCAGGTCAAAATGCAACTGTGTTGTAACCGTATGAAGCGCGGTGCTATACAACACAACAACGTATTTTAACCACCGAGCGGCAAGGATGCCGCCGGGTTTGATTCATGGAGGAAACAATTATGGTAGTACAGCACAATCTTTCGGCAATGAATACGCAGCGCCAGCTGAATATTACGGCAGGCGTTCAGAAGAAGGCAACAGAGCAGTTATCCAGCGGTTATAAGATCAACCGTGCAGCAGACGATGCTGCAGGCTTAACCATCAGTGAGAAGATGAGAAGCCAGGTTCGGGCACTTACTCAGGCATCCGCCAATGCAGAAGACGGTATCTCCTGCGTACAGACGGCAGAGGGCGCATTGATTGAAGTACATGATATGCTTCAGCGTCTGAATGAGCTGGCAGTGAAGTCAGCCAACGGAACCAATACCACTTCCGATCGCGTAGCGATTCAGAAGGAAACCAATGCTCTGGTATCCGAGATCGATCGTATCTCCCAGTCCACTACGTTTAACACTTTGAACTTATTGGATGGTTCTTTCACCGGTAAGACTCTGCAGGTAGGCTCCGCAAATAAAACTGAACAGACGATAGCAATTTCGATCAAAGCGATGAATGCTTCTGTCCTGAACATTGCTAAATTGCGCGACGCTTCACTGAACAAGAGCAACGGTGATACTCTTGTAACGCAGGGTGGTGCGAAGGCGGCAATTACCTTGATTACGAAGGCAATTGCAGAGGTGTCTTCTCAGAGATCCTCCCTCGGCGCAATTCAGAACAGACTTGAGCACACTATCAATAACCTGGACAACATCGTAGAGAATACCACCGCAGCTGAGTCCGCTATCCGTGATACGGATATGGCAGAGGCCATGGTTCGCTTCTCTACCAGCAATATCATCGCTCAGGCGGGGCAGTCCATGCTTGCACAGGCGAACCAGTCTACGCAGGGAGTATTATCTCTGTTAGGCTAATCGTAAACAATGGCTGAAAAAGAAGAGGAGTCGGGCAATCGACTCCTTTTTCTTTTATAGGGAGAAATATACAATGCAACTAAATATTCATAGTTTGATTGCCGATATATTATAAGAGAATTATCGATATTGTGTGAATAATATAGGAGAAGCCGTGTATGAAGCTTGCAGATCGAATTGATTGGAAGGAATATAGAGAAGATGCCTGGTCGTTGCTTAGTCAGGCTGATGGTAAGATCTATATATACGGAGCGGGTAATCTGGCAGATAATCTTTTGATGCGCTGCGAGGAACATGGAATTTCTATTGCGGGCTTGCTTACGGATTTGGGAGAAGAGCAGAGACATGGAAAATATGAAGTGTTATGTCTAGAGGAGATTCTGCATTCGGACATTGAACCGTTTAATCTTCTTATAGGTTTTGCCAAGGGGTATCAGAGGAATGTTCACGAACGGCTGATGATGCACAAAAAGGTGCGAAGAATCTATGAGGTTGCTAATCCGTTTCCGGGTCATAAAAGATTTGACCTCAAATTTGTTAGAGATAATTACGAAGCATTAGAAGAAATATATAATAAACTGGCGGATGAGGAGAGTCAGCGTACATTGGCCGCGTTTATTAATGCGCGAGTGCATGAGGACGCCGCTTTTGTTCGAGAAGTGTATGATATAAACAATTCTGAATTTGCCAATGATTTTCTACAGCTTTCTGATAAAGAAGTATATCTGGATATTGGAGCATATAAAGGAGCTTCCATCCTTCGCTTCCTTAAGGCTACTAACGGAAATTGCAAGAAGATTATTGGAATTGAGGCGGATGGAGAATTTTGTGAAGCAATTCGTCACAATTGCGAAAAGTATCAGCCTAAGGTGATTCACAGTGGTTGTTGGAATTGCAAGGATACTCTGAGATTTCGGCGAGATGACAAGTGCTCCAGGTTAGATGCGGATGAGGGAGATATGGTACTTGAGGTAGACACGGTTGACCATCTTCTGGGAGATGAGGATGTTACATACTATTATATGGGAATTTCCACTTGCGAAAAGGAGATTCTGGAAGGGTCAACGGAATTGATTCGTCGATGTCATCCTAAACTTCAGATTTTTTATGGACCTAGTAGAGAGGAATTGTATTCGATTCCGAGATTGATTCACGCAATTAATCCGAGCTATCGTATTTATTTGCGATTTATTGATGCCATGCCATCACGCTTATATTTGTATGCAATATAGGTGGATACAAAACCGGTTAGGGATAGGGAAATGAATGTATGCGTGATATGAAGAACTTATTTAATGGGAAAAAATTACTGATAATCGGAGGCGCTTTTCATCATGTCAAGGTAGTGGAAAAGGCAAAACACTATGGAATAGAGACACATGTTGTTGACTATTTACCCAGAGAACAGGCACCTGCCAAACTTTTGGCTGATTACAGTTACGAGATTGATATTTTTGATACGGATGCAATTGTCAAGATGTGTCAGGAAAAGAAGATTGATGGAGTTCTTGCATCGAATCTTGATATCTGCCAGAATCCATATCAACAAGTGTGCGAACGCTTGAACTTACCTTGTTATGGCACACGTGACCAATATGAAATCTTTACGGATAAGACCAGATTTCAGAACGTATGTACTGAATACGGTATTCATACGATTCCGCGATACACGGAAGAAGGAGCATTTGCTTTGGAGGAGGGTGCCTATCCGCTGATGGTCAAACCGGCAGAAAGCAGTTCTTCCAAAGGACAAACAATCTGCTATTCGGTGGAGGAACTTACGGATGCAATTCGCATTGCAAAGGAGAGGAGTCTGAACGGCAGAGCAGTGATAGAAAGATATATGGCGGGATGTCCGGATATGGCAGTATGTGGATATGTACACAATCATTCTTTTCATGTGGTTCGTGTGGGAGATCGTTATCTGGGGACAGACGGTATGGAACGTTCAGAGGTATTCGGTGTTCACCCCTCCCGATATACCGATTTGTATTTTGATACAATGCATGAAAAAGTTGAGGCAATGCTAAATGGATTGGGAATTAATGATTGCCCGGTTTTCTTACAGGGAATAGTAGATGGCGGGCAGATTCGGTTTTATGATCCGGGGCTTCGCTTTTCGGGTTGTGAGTATGAAAAGGCTTTTGAAAGAATCTATGGTTTAAATCTGGTAGAATTTGGAATTCACATTGCGTTAGGTGTCTCGATTCCGGCTGAATTGGTATCGTTCGAGATAAGAGAAAAGAAACAAAGCCAATATGCAGCGCTTTTGTATATTCCGATTCGTGCCGGAGTGATTGGTTCGGTGCGAGGTCTGGAAGCAATCCGAAATCATCCGGATGTAGTGGCGGTTCAAACTCAGTACAAAGTAGGGGATGAAGTGGTGAATACATATACTGCGAAGCAGCGGTTTTGTGAGATTGATTTTGTCGCAGGGAATTTGCAGGAATTAAGGAAAGATATTTTGTGGATTTATGAAACTTTGCTGGTGGTGGATAATCACGGAAACAATATGATTTTTTCAGGATTTGATGTAAGCAAGTTGTGTGTGTATGGAGGAGAAGTATGAAATTTACATACCTAAGTCAGGATGATATGATTCAAGCCGGTGTGAATGATATGGGAAGATGTATCGAAGTCATGGAAGAAGCATTGTCGCTTCTGCAAATTGGTGACTATCGTATGGGAGGAGACAATAGTAATTCTCATGGATTGAGTATCTACTTCCCGCAGGAAACGGATATTGAAGGCATGCCCACCAATAAACCGGATTATCGTTTTACCGCAATGCCGGCATATCTTGGTGGTCGTTTTCATGTGGCTGGTTTCAAAACATATGGTTCGAATATCGAGAATGAGGCACAGGGAATGCCTCGAAGTATTCTGATGGTATCCTTACTGGATGCAAATTCCGGTGCACCGTTGTGTTATATGTCAGCTAATATGTTGAGTTCAATGCGAACCGGAGCGGTTTGCGGTTTGGGAGCCAAGTATCTGGCAAAAAAGACGGTTGAAGTGGTGGCTATTATCGGGCCGGGGAATATGGCGATTCATTCTATGAGAGCCTTTTATGAAGTACATCCAGAGATTACATCAGTACGTATCAAAGGAAGAAGTAGTAGCGGCATCAGTCGATTTATTGAGTTTTGCAGAGAAAATTTCCCGGGAATTCGTGAATATATTGTATGTGATACCTACGAAGAAGCGTGTACGGGGGCCGATTTGGTGTACTATGCAGCGACTCGTGCGGAGAAATTGAAGGACACTTCGAGAGTAGAATACGGATGGCTAAAAAAAGGTGCGACCCTTATTGCAGCTTCTCCGATGTTTGCAGATGATGCGCTCTATCGCTCACCGGATGTCAGACCATATATTGATAATTTTGCGATGTTTGAGTGTAGTGCAGCGGGGCATGAGTATCCTGCGCAGAAGACTGTTTGGGCATCGCTTGGAATGGGAATATATGATGCCGTTAGCGTTGGTTGGATTAAGCGCGAGAATGTAATCAATATCGGGGATGTTGTTCTTGGAAAGGATGCCGGGCGACGTGATGAGGACGAGATACTTATTTATGCTGTGGGTGGTATGGCAATCGAAGATGTGGCCTGGGGATATGAATGTTACTCTCGTGCGAAGATGCTTGGAATCGGAACGGAATTGACTATTTGGTAAAGGGGATAGGAAATGGGCGAAAAGGAATTTGTTCTGGAAAAAAAGTTATCACCAATAAACGTGTGGTCGTTAGCATTTGGTTGTATTATTGGTTTTGGTTGTTTTATCCTGCCGGGGAATTCTTTCTTGGCAAATGCCGGTACTCTGGGAACTGCGATTGCAATTTTTCTTGGGGCAGCGGTCATGATGATTATTGCTTTGAATTATGATTATATGATTCGTTTATTTCCTGTCGCAGGAGGTGAATTTACATATACAGAAAAGGCATTTGGACCAAGACACGGATTCTGGTGCGCGTGGTTCTTGGGGCTATCCTATGGGACATTGGTCCCGATGAATGCCACGGCGTTGGCCCTCATTGGGCGTAACCTGCTTAATGGAGTGTTCAAGTTTGGATTCCATTACGTCTTGGCCGGATATGATGTGTATCTGGGAGAGGTAATTCTTGCAATATTTGCAATTCTTTTGTTTGGCTTTTTGAGTATTCGCGGCGTGAGAACAGTAGGAATTTTTCAGGTAATTTTGGCATTATCGCTCATTGGAGGGGTGTTGGTTATCTTGTTTGCGGCAATTTTTAGCCCAAAGGCTACATTGTCTAACTTGACACCGGTTTTCTCACCCACCAAGAATAAATGGAATGGAATTGCGTGTGTTATGGCAATTGCCCCCTTTTTGTTTGTTGGTTTTGATACGGTGCCTCAATCTGCTGAGGAATTCAATTTTTCCACACGTAAGACCCGCATAATCATGTGCATTTCAATTGCTTTTGGTGCGTTGGTATATGTGTTGGTGAATTTGATTACTGCTGCTGTGGTTCCGGAGGGGTATGGTTCTTGGACAGACTATATTGCGAACGTAGAAAATCTTACCGGTATTCAGTCGCTTCCGACTTTTAATGCCGCGAAAGAATTATTGGGGAATTGGGGGCTGCTGTGTATAGGAATAGCAGTTTTGGGCGCAACACTTTCGGGAATTGTTGGCTTTTATATGGCAACTACAAGACTGCTGTATTCTATGGCGAGGGAAAACGTTTTGCCACGCTCCTTCGGTATGCTGCATTCAAAATATAAAACTCCCTATGTTGCAATTCTATTCGTCCTTGGGCTGGCAATTATTGCTCCGCTTTTTGGCCGCGTAGTGTTGGGATGGCTTGTTGATATGTCCTCGTTGGGGGCCGCAATTGGTTACGGATATACCTCTTTGGCAGCACTGAAATATGCAAGGGAGCAGCATAACAAGTTCTTCGTTTGTACCGGTGTTTTGGGAGTGTTATTATCGCTTGGATTCGCTGTTTTACTTTTGGTACCTATTCCGGGACTTGGCTGCTCGCTTGGTAAGGAGTCTCAGATTTGTCTGGTTATCTGGATTCTTCTTGGAATTTGCTTCTATCTGATATCCAAAAAAAGAAGGCTGAATCATTCAATCGTGGCGGAAACGAAGGAAACGGAGTAATTGTAAGTCTGATATAGGTCAATGACAGAGATCGACAGTAAAAAGCCTTATGCTTCTGTCGGTCTCTTTTTGATGAATGAATTAATGACAGGTTGAAAAAGTGATATAAAACAGACATTTTCTGTGGTATGATTTATAGCGTAATATTGCATATATTAAGACCTGTTAAAATAGCTGTAAAAGGAGCAAATTATGAACAAACGAGTGTTGGTGACAAGGTCCTCAATGCCTCCATATGAAGAGTACATAGAGAAGATAAAGCCTCTTTGGGAGAGCTGCTGGCTCACTAATATGGGAGCTTTTCATAATGAATTTGAGAATGCATTAAAAGATTATCTTGATGTTCAACAGGTTTCGCTGATGACTAATGGGCATATGGCATTGGAGATGACACTTCAGGCAATGAACTTCCAGGAAGGCGGCGAGGTGATTACGACTCCTTTTACCTTTGTATCCACGACGCATGCCATAAGTCGTAATCGTCTGCGGCCGGTTTTCTGTGATATCAAGGAGACGGACTATACTATTGATGAGACAAAGATTGAAGCGCTTATTACGGATAAAACAGTGGCGATTTTGCCGGTGCATGTCTATGGAAACCTCTGCAATGTGGATGCAATTCAGGATATAGCCATGAGACATGGGCTAAAAGTAATCTATGATGCTGCTCATGCATTCGGCGAGCATTACCGTGGAATCGGTGTGGGGAATTTCGGAGATGCATCAGTTTTTAGCTTCCATGCGACTAAGGTATTCAATTCAATTGAAGGAGGGGCGGTTACCTTCTCGGACCCGGAACTCTATAACCGACTCTATAATCTTAAGAATTTCGGTATTCGTGGTGAGGAACAGATTGCAGAGATAGGAGCAAATGCGAAGATGAATGAATTCGCAGCTGCTATGGGATTATGCAATCTTCCTTATGTCAGCGAGAATATTAAATTGCGTAAACAGGTGGTTGGGCTATATACATCGTTGCTTTCGGGAACTCTGAATCTTCGCTTGTTATCCTATGATGATTCAGAAAAAGATGCTAATTTTGGCTATTATCCGGTTTTATTTAGCTCCAGTGAACTGAGAAATCGCGTTTATGAGACATTGAAAAGCCAAAATATTTATGCGCGTAAATATTTCTACCCATTGACAGTAGATGCAGACTGCTATCGTGAACAATACCGTGAAGTAATGCTTCCTGTCGCAAGAAGTGTTGCGAATCGCATCCTTGTAATGCCGCTCTATCCGGAGCTGACCCAAGAAGATGTTGAACGCATTTGTGACTGCGTGATTCGTTGCTGCGAAACTTTGAATTAGGTTAATTATTTTTGGGAAAATGCCGATAATAAATGTGTGAAATATCGCACGGAGAGAAAAAATGAAATCCTATAACCTCGGAATACAACTGTTCCACAATCTGGATAAGTTCATAGCATCGGAAGATCTGCAGGGACGCGAGATTGTGTTGTTTGGCAAGAATCCGTCCTCTGAGGCTATGGAAATGCATTTATCCCAACGGGGAATCGCAGTCGCTGCTTATCTGGACAACGACCGAAGCAAAACCGGAACCCATGCACCCGAAGAGTATCTGGTGCCGTTTCGCGAAGGAGTACGGATACTGATTGCATCGAAGTATTACCCGGCTATGGCTCGACAGTTAATCGCTTTAGGGTATTCTGAACGGAAAAACATTCGCCAAATTGTTGATTTTATCACGGTGGATGAGAGTGTTGAACCGGAATGGACGAGCGGATGTGAAAAGATGACCGATGCAGAAGTTCGTGCCACACAGGTTGGAATCCTGAGACATCTCCATCGAATTTGTGAGGAGAACGGTTTGCGATATACTCTTTCAAGCGGAAGTCTTTTGGGAGCGGTAAGACATCGCGGTTTTATTCCTTGGGATGATGATATTGATATCAATCTTCCTTATCCGGATTATCGATGCCTTATGAAACTGTTGTCGGAGGATCCTTACTACCGACCGATTCAGGTAGAGGAATATCCGAATGGCTATTCTGCTTTTGTCGGACGCGTGGAGGATACGAGAACGATTACCCGCAGATGGGAATATCCATTTCTCTTTTTGTCCGGAGTTGCCATCGATGTATTTCCTGTCTGGGGAGTTCCTAAGGAAGAACCGGAACGAACGGAACACTTCGAACGTATCCGGGCACTTCGAAACGAATTGACAAAGACCTATATTCTGGATCCGTTCAACACAGATGAGACGCTTGGAAGACGAAAGGCGCTGGTTGAGGAGGTCTATCGAATGATGGAGGTAATTCCTTTCGATGAGGCCGAAACGGTCGGATATGCTCTTGGCTGTTACGGAAAGAAGGAATTGATGCCACGTCGACTCTATGATTCTTATGTCGGGATAACCTTTGAAGGGGAGACATTCCGGGCAATCGAAGGATACGATGAATATTTAACAGCACTCTACGGGGATTATATGACCCCACCCGAACACAAAGAAAGCAATCACGCATACATCGCTTATCGGCGAGGAGGACAATAGATGAAGTTCTGGAAAAACGTACGGTCCAAGGTTCTGTTTACGGATTCCTATCGGCCTGTAGCCAGGGAATTGCGTAAGGTAATGGAACATTATAAAGCAGAGGGTAAGCGCATTGCTATCTGGGGTGGTGGTTTGAAGGGGAACGCGTTTCTCCATGCGGTCGATCCCAAGGGGCAGTATGTAGACGAGGTAATCGATATCAGTGCCAATGATAAGGGAGTTGTTGGAGGACATTCGGTCATTTCCTGTTATGGGCTGGAAGAACATAAATTGGATGTAATTTTCATGATGTCGCAGAAGCATTACGTTACGAATCATTCCATTCTGACGGATCAGGGGATTCATTGTATTCTTCACGATGTGGATGAAATCACTCGAAGAGGCCTGGCAGCAGACCAAATCTTAGCTAATGAAGATTTGGTCGCGGAGGATGACGAAGAGAAAATAGCTATGACGAAGCGCATCCAGCAGGACCTTTTGCCGATTCTTAAGGAAGTAAAGCGAGTCTGTGAGAAACTGGAGATTCCTTATTTCCTGTGCGCCGGCTCCTGTCTGGGAGCGGTAAGACATCAGGGATTTATTCCCTGGGACGATGACATCGATATCGGAATGCTTCGTGAGGATTATGAGAGGTTCTTGCGCGAGGCCAGAGGGGAATTGCAGTATCCTTTCATGCTGATTGATAATATGGATGTACCGCATTATTACGTGAATCACGCTAAGGTCTTTAAGGATAATACTGCCTCTGTGAATCGTGAGGTAAGTCACTTAAAGATTCATCATGGCTTCTACCTGGATATCTTCCCTTTTGATAAAATGTCGGAAAAGGAAGAAGAGCAGAATCGGTTATACGAAGATAAGACACGGATGCGCGGACAAATTGTAGCAATGCGTCATCCGACCGCTTACAGCGGCAAGAATCCAATCAAAAAATGGCTTGCGAACCCCGGTTACTATAAAGCAAAATTCAAGTCGGCTCGCAAGGCTTTTCGTGACGGAGATGCGATTCTGACAAGGTTTCGCCATACGGATACCAATCTGGTAGCGGATATCACAGCTCCCTATCGTAAGCGGCTCATTTACAATTTGTCGGACATTGTTCCTTATGGGGAAGCAACCTTTGAAGGGGAGACCTATCCGGTGCCCGGGAATACAGATGCTTATCTTTCGGTTATGTATGGCGATTACATGCAGTTGCCACCGGAGGACAAGCGCTATGTGAAGCATGATATTATCTTTTACAGTTCGGAAGAGAATTACGGACCGGACGAGAAATGGTTGAAGAAGACGAAACTGCCTCATCGGGCAGAGAAATAGGAGGCCGTATGAAAGCATTAATCCTGAATTCCGGAATGGGAAGCCGAATGGGAGCGCTGACGAAGGAGCATCCCAAGTGCATGACTGAAATCTCGGCAAAAGAGACGATACTTAGCAGGCAGTTACGCATGCTTCAGGAAAGAGAAATCACGGAGATTGTCATTACTACAGGCTACTTCGATGGTGTGTTGGTAAATTATATTGACAGTCTGGACCTTCCGATTCACGTAACCTACGTGAAGAACGAGAAATATTCGGAGACGAATTATATCTACTCCATCTATAATGCGCGCGCGGAGTTGGACGATGATATTGTATTAATGCACGGCGATATGGTTTTCGAGGATACCGTACTGGATCAGTTGTTGGCGTCCGATCAGAGCGTTATGACCACAAGTTCGGCCATTGCACTTCCGGAAAAGGACTTCAAGGCTGTATTGGACGGAGACCGCATTACGAAGGTCGGCATCGAATTCTTTGATCATGCGGAAGCGGCGTATCCGCTCTATCTGTTGAAAAAAGAAGACTGGAAGGTATGGCTAGCGAAGATTGTGGAGTATTGCGAGAACGACAATCGTAAGTGCTATGCGGAGAACGCGTTTAACGAGGTATCGGATGCCTGTGCAATCTATCGGATGGATGTGAAAAAGCAATTGTGCAACGAGGTGGATACCGAAGAGGATATGGTCCTTGTGAAGGAGCGCCTAAAAGCGGTGGAGAACCGGACTGTCTATATGTGCTTTTCCACAGATATGGTACACAGCGGTCATATTGCCATCATTCGTAAGGCGGCAAGACTGGGTAAGTTAATTGTAGGCGTTTTATCTGACGAGGCAATTGTAAGCTACAAGAGATTCCCGATGCTTCCTTTTGAGGAGCGCAAGGCGATGTTTGAGAATATCGTCGGCGTCTACCGGGTTGTGAAGCAGGATTCCTTAAGTTATATTGAGAACATTCGTAAGTTCCAGCCGGATATCATTGTTCACGGCGATGATTGGCGCGAGGGCTTCCAGAAGCAGATTCGTGAAGAGGTTGTAGCAGAGCTTGCAACCTACGGCGGTAAGCTGGTTGAGTTCCCATATGCACAGGATAAGAAGTACGAGGAATTAGACAAAAGAGCACGCATGGAGTTAGCGACTCCTGACTTCCGTCGCGGAAGATTGCGTAAGCTTTTGGACATGAAGGGATTGGTTACCGCTATGGAAGCGCACAGTGGTCTGACCGGTCTGATTGTAGAGAACACCGTGGTAGAGGAGGAAGGCGGCGGACATCAGTTTGATGCCATGTGGATTTCTTCCCTCTGTGATTCCACCGCGAAGGGCAAGCCGGACATCGAACTGGTGGATATGACCAGCCGTTTCCGTACGATTGACGATATCTGCGAGGTGACCACGAAACCGATTATTTTTGACGGAGATACCGGCGGATTAACCGAGCATTTTGTATATACCGTTCGAAGCCTGGAGCGTATGGGCGTTTCGATGATTATCATTGAGGACAAGACGGGTCTTAAGAAGAATTCTCTGTTTGGCAACGAAGTGGTTCAGACGCAGGATTCCATTGAGAATTTCTCGGCGAAAATCCGTGCCGGCAAGAAGGCACAGAGAACCGCAGATTTCATGATCTGTGCGCGTATCGAGAGTCTGATTCTTGAACGCGGGATGGAGGATGCTTTGGAGCGTGCTTTTGCTTTTGCGGGGGCCGGTGCCGATGCCATCATGATTCACAGCCGTAAGAAGGATCCGACGGAGATTTTCACCTTTGTGGAGCGATTCCGTGATAAAGATAAAACGACTCCGATTGTTGTCGTTCCGACCTCCTTTAATACTGTAACGGAGGAGGAATTCAAGAGCCGCGGAGTAAATGTGGTTATTTATGCAAATCAGCTGACCCGTACCGCATTCCCTGCTATGCAGAATGCCGCGGAACTGATTCTTAGAAATCATCGTGCGAAGGAGTGCGATGACGTATGTATGCCGTTCAAGGAGATTATCCGTTTGATTCCGGAGGACATGTAAGCTGATGAAGAGACGTAAGCAGTGTTTGGTGGTTGTGAATACCGTTCTACAATTAATTTTTGCGGTGCACTTAAAGCGCACATTGCTACGTGATATGGATGTTGATATTCAAATTACGGACCATACGGATGTGGCATCCAAGTATGTGACTCCATTGCGTGAGACGGGGATGTTTCGCGAAGTAAGCTATGTAAAAAATACGGATTACAAGCTTCGACACGGACAATATAAGCGTTCAAACATAGTTTCAGAGGTTCGATACGTCTTGGGGCGTTACAGTGAGATTCGTAAGCGGATTGGAATATTGAAGTCGTATGATTACCTGTTCGCCTCCAGCATTGATTATTATGTGGTGTCCTTGTTTGATACATTGAAGCATCGTTATAATAGTAAGGTTCGTTTTTGCTATGTTGAGGATGGTCTGTACGGTTGTCGTGCTGCCGAGGTTTCTCTGAAGGAGCGTCGAGCAGCTTTGAAAGACTTACCGTATGCACCGCTTTATCGTATGAGTCATTACGGTGAGGTATTGCATCAGATTGATTACATTTTCTCGTTCTTTCCGGAACTGTCTGCGTGGGAGGAGAAGCACCGGGTGGTGCGTATCCCACGTGTCAAAGCGGAGGATGCTGAATTCCGAAAAATGGTGAATCACATTTTCTGCTACACGCCGGACGAGACGTTATTTGAGGGCGTGAAGGCTATTTTTTTTGAAGAGTCCTTTGTAAATGACGGGTTGCAGGTAAATGATCAGGAACTGGTCACAATAATAGGTGAAAAGTACGGAAGAGAACATGTGATGGTGAAACTTCACCCAAGAGACCGCAAGAATCGTTTTTCGCGTTATCACATTTTCCCTGATCAAGGAGTTCCCTGGGAAGTGGTTAAGATGAATTGCTGCCTCTCGGGAGTGAAACTCGTATCCATTTCGTCAGGAAGTGTGATGTATCCATATCTTCTGTTCGGAGATCGCGCTGATGTGATTATTTTACAGAAACTTGCTAAGTGGAAATTGACACCGGCAAGACGCGAATATCAGGACTTCCTGCGAGATACTATTTTTCCGAAATATCCGAAACAGTTCCATGTACCGGAGAACATAGACGAGTTAAAAGCATTGCTGTGATGGGAGAGATTTGCTATGCCATTTACGAAAATCTATCATGATTTGATGGAAATCTATAGGGAGAACACCGGTAAAACAGAAGGACGAAAAGCGGTTCGGATGGTTTATATAAAACTGTATTTTGCCCAGATGAATACCACGATAAGCAAGCGGATGGTTCGTGTTTTAGATCGAATCCTGATGCGCCGTTGGGGAATTGTAATTGGCGAGCATACCAGAATCGGCAAGGGGCTTAAACTGCCGCACCCTACTTCGATTATTATGGGAGATGGTGTAACACTTGGAAGAAATTGTATCGTATATCAGAATGTTACTCTCGGACTAAAAGAGTATCCGAAGGTTCATCCGGCGCCGTTGACGCTCTATCCTACGGTAAAAGACAATGTCATTCTGTACGCAGGAGCAAAGATTGTAGGTGAGGTTGTTGTTGGTAGTAATGTAAGAGTCGGCGCAAACAGTGTTGTCACCCGTTCATTGGAGCCTGATGGGGTCTATGCAGGAATGCCGGCAAAACGGATTCGATAGAGTAGAAGGTAGAGGAGAAGTCATATGCGTGTTGTTGCATTGGTTCCGATTAAACTGAATTCACAAAGACTACCGAAGAAAAATATTCTTCCGATTGCGGGCAAGCCGTTATGCTGGCATATCTGTAATACGCTTGTGCAGGTCCCACAGATTGACGAGGTCTATGTCTACTGCAGTGACGAAGCGGTAACACAGTATATTCCTGAAAAGGCCAGATTCTTGCGGCGTGATGTACGTTTGGACAAAGATACGGTAAAGGGCTTTGATATCTATGATGCGTTTATTCGCGAGGTGGATGCGGATGTTTATGTGTTGGCGCATACCACATCGCCATTTATCAAGGAGTCTTCAATTGAGACAGCATTGAGTGCTGTGTTGAGTGGCGAGTACGATTCGGCTTTTTCTGCCGAGCGCGTTCAGACCTTTGCCTGGTACCAGAACAGACCAATCAATTATGATCTTAATGATGTGCCGCGCACACAGGATATGGAACCGATTTGGGTAGAGACCAGTGCCTTCTATATTTTTCGCAAGAACATTTTTTGTGAGGAGCGGCGACGCATTGGATATCATCCGTATATTCAGGAGGTCTCCGGAATCGAAGCGGTTGATATTGATGAGAAAAAGGACTATGAGCTGGCTTGCAAGCTGATTGAGGTTGAAAATGAATAAATTAATGGTAATCGCAGGTCCCTGTGTAATAGAATCGGAAGAAAATGTGATGCTGATTGCAAAGTCCTTACGGGAGATTTCTGAACGTCTGGATATTGATTTGTATTTCAAGGCTTCCTTTGACAAAGCAAATCGTACCAGCATCAGTTCCTATCGCGGACCCGGAATAAAAGAGGGCTTGCGAATTCTGCAAAAAGTTAAAGATCGCTATGGATTAAAATTAACAACGGATATACATGAACCGTGGCAGGCCGATGAGGCAGCCACGGTTGTTGACATGTTACAGATTCCGGCTTTTTTGTGTAGACAAACGGATTTGCTTGTGGCTGCGGCCGGTACCGGCAAATTAATCAATGTCAAAAAGGCACAGTTTCTGGCCCCTTGGGATATGAGAAATGTTGTGGGAAAAATAGAGGCAAGCGGTAATAAGAATCTGCTGCTCTGTGAAAGAGGAAGTACTTTTGGTTATAATACTCTTGTTGTGGACATGACCGGCATTGTCGAAATGAAGAAGTTTGGTTATCCGGTGGTTTTTGATGCGACACACAGTGTACAAAAGCCTGGCGGAAAGGGAGACTGTACCGGTGGCAACCGTGAATATGTTGAACCGCTGGCGAAAGCAGCAATCGCTGCGGGGGCAGATGCATTGTTTTTTGAGGTTCATCCGGATCCGGATCATGCATTGTCTGATGGACCTAATATGGTTCGATTGGATGAATTTGAGGAATTACTTCGCCGGATTCTGCGTGTTTATGAGGCGGTCCGATAGCGGCCGAACGACATGAGAATGCGATCATTAGGAGTGGTTATGACGGATTGGTTATTGGAAGGTAAAAAAGTATTTGAGAAGGAAATTCGCTCTCTCGAGCTTACCAAGGAAGCTTTGGACGATACCTTTCTTACTATTGCAAAGTTAATATCGAAGTGCGAAGGGAAGGTTGTTCTGACCGGAATGGGCAAGCCGGGGCATGTGGCAAAGAAGTTGGCAGCAACGTTTTCAAGCTTGGGAACGCCGGCATTTGCACTACATCCTGCGGAAGCAATGCATGGTGACCTTGGAATGATTTCCTCCAATGATATCGTGATTGCCATCAGCTATAGCGGTGAAAGCAGTGAGATTCTTGGAATCCTGCCGGCAATCAAAAATATCGGCGCTCAACTTGTTGCAATTACCGGGAACGGAGAGTCTACATTAGCCAAACAGGCAGATTTTGTTCAGGTCTTGCCGGAGATTGAGGAGGCCTGTCATTTAGGCTTGGCACCGTCTTCTAGTACAACGGTGGAGATGTGCTATGGGGACGCACTTGCTATCGTTGTAAGCCAAATGCATGGATTTCAGGATGTGGATTTTGGAAAATATCACCCCGCAGGAGCTTTGGGACGCAAGCTCTTAATCGGCGTCAAGGATATCATGGCAGAAAAAGAGCGTGCGGCGGTGGTGTCACCGCAGATGCATCTGAAGGATGCAATCGTAGAATTAAGCCGCAAGGGTTTGGGTGCGGTAGCTGTTGTTGACGGGAATAGAAAGACCATTGGGATTATCACCGATGGGAACCTGCGTCGTTTGCTTGAGAGAGGAGCTGACATCTATCAGATGAGCGTGGCGGATGCGATGACGGAGAATCCGATTGCAATTGCCTCCGGCAAACTTGCAATCGAAGCACTGCTCGTCATGAAGCAACGCAATATTAGCTGTCTGATTGTGGAACAGGATGGCAATTTCGCCGGAATTATCCGAATGCAGGATGTTGTCGGCGCGGGAATCTGGGTATAAGGATCTATGAGCGAGAAGAAAAAGATAAAACTGTTTGTGATGGATGTCGATGGCACATTGACAGACGGTAAAATAAATATGGGCAATGACGGGGAACTGTTTAAGTCTTTTAACTGTAAGGACGGGTACGGAATTCATGAAATACTTCCTCAATATGGCGTTAAAACTGCAATTATCACAGGACGAAGTTCTCGAATCGTAGAGAATCGTGGAAAGGAACTGGAGATTGATCTGGTCGTACAGGGGGTTCGTGATAAGCAGGGAAAACTTCTGGAAATCTGTCGTGAATATCAGATTACACCGGATGAGGTTGCCTATATCGGAGATGATATGAATGATTACGCGATTATGGAACTGTGCGGACATCGGGGATGTCCTGCGGATGCGGTCTATCCTATTCGCGAACTGTCTGACTATGTAAGTGACTGTGCCGGTGGAAACGGAGCAGTTCGTGATTATATTGAATGGCTGATTACCAAAAAATATCTATAGAGAATGCGGCCGTAAGGCGGAAAGGCGGAATGATATGAAGGGAAAAGTATTTGCAGTTCTGGCATTAGGCGCAGGTGCCTGTGCAGGTGTCTATTACAAGAAAAAGACCGATAAAAAGCTTGCTGACAAGGAAGCCAAGGTTAAGAAATTCAAGGACTATTACAAGCTGATGAATGAGTGGCTGGAGCTTAGCCAGCAGTCGAAGTCACTTGCAACTTATTTTACAAGGAATCACTATAAAAAGATAGCCATCTACGGAATGGGAGAGCTTGGTAATCGTTTGGTAGATGAGCTTGATAAGTCTGAGGTAAAGGTTGCCTATGCTTTTGACAAGAAGGTTGCTTTTTCGCAGACTGGGATTGAGGTACGTGACCCTGAGGCTGGATTTGACGGCGTAGAGGCCGATGTTATCGTTGTTACGGCAACCTTTGCCTTTGATGAGATTGCGGAGAATATCAGTACGCAAACAGATATCCCGGTGGTATCGCTTGCTGAGGTGGTACGAGGGGCTTGTTAGGAATGGATGGATATGCACCGATTGTTATTGTTACCTTGAATCGAGTGGATAAACTTCGCAGGATGATAGACTCTTTGCTGCAAAATCCGGAGGCGAAGGACACGGAACTCTATATATCTGTAGATTATCCCCCTTCTCCTAAGTATGTTAAGGGGCATACGGAGTGCTGCGAATATGTGAAGTCAATCTCGGGATTCAAGCAGGTTCATGCTTATATTCAAGAGCGTAATTTGGGGTCAATTGATAATTTCTATTTTCTGTTGGACCATGTAAAAGAGAAATATGACCGCATGATTTCTCTTGAAGATGATAATGTTTTGGCACCGAACTTCCTTCGATACATTAATCTAGCATTGCGCAAATTTGAAAGCAGTAAGCGTGTCGTCTGGGTAGGATCCCAGATACCACGTGATATAGATTACTCGAAATGCGATGGTAACGCATATCTGTCACGTCATATGAGTGCTTGGGGCAATGCTTTTTGGTTGGAAAAGTATTATCGGATTAAGGATGAAATTACAGAACTGTTTCAGACGACACTTAGTCATTCCATCAAATTACAACATAAGCTCTATATGCTGAACCAGGAATCGTTCCTTGTTTATGCGAAGTATATAGCCGGAATTAAACCCAATCTTCTTTTCCCGAATGGAGATGTGCGGCTATGCGATATGGCAGTTACAATCTACTGCCTTACCAAGGATACGTACTGTGTTTATCCGACGGTTAAGAAGAGTTTGAATCTTGGATATGATGGAACCGGTGAGAATGTTGGAAGTAAACGAGACTATTACGCCAAGCTTGGTCAGATAGGGCTGGATACGGATACGTCAATGGAATGCTTGCGAATGATTGACCAGAAGAGTCCGGAGTATCACAGATGTTATAAGCAGAAGCAAACATTGTATCGTCAATCGAAGAAAAAGATGATATGGGCGTGGAGTGTATTGCTTGCACATGATTTGTTGCCGGAACGTATAGGTAATCGGGTCGTAAAATATCTGAGTTCTAAAATGATGTAAGGAGCACAAAATGAGTCAGACGATTCTTAAGTCGATAGAAGAATTAGCCGAAATAGTAAGTGAATATCAGAAAATCTTTCTGGTTCACGGGCGTTCCTATTCCGGATATGGAATGGAAGTGGTATTCGCGGGAAAACAGCTCGTGGAATTCACAGAGTTCTCGCCAAATCCGAAGTATGAGGATATTGTAAAGGGTGTGGATTTATTTCGGAAGAATTCTTGTGATGCGATTGTGGCAGTCGGAGGCGGAAGCGCTATCGATGTAGCGAAGAGTATTAAACTGTATGCTCCGATGAATCCCGAGACCAATTATCTGACACAACCGCATTCGGACTCAGGGATTCCGCTTATTGCGGTTCCTACAACGGCAGGCACCGGAAGTGAGTCGACACGTTTTGCGGTTATCTATGCAGGTGGCGTGAAACAGTCGATTGCGGAACCCTATTTGGTTCCCGATGTGGCGGTGTTGATTCCGGAACTTCTGCGTGGACTGCCGGTGTATCAGAAGAAATGCACCTTTTTAGATGCTTATTGCCAGGCAATCGAATCCTATTGGTCGGTGCATTCGACTGAAGAGAGTAAACAGGTCGCGATGAAGGCAATCCTACTGTTGCGTGATAATTGGCAGGATTACCTCTTGAGAGAGAAATATAATGAGAACGTTTATGCTCGCATCATGGAAGGTTCGAATCTGGCGGGACAGGCAATTAATTACACGTCGACGACTGCACCGCATGCCATGAGCTACAAGCTTACCGGCCTCTACGGACTTCCGCATGGACATTCGGTGGCGCTTGGAATGGTAGAGGTCTGGAGGTATCTGTCAGAGAATGCAGACAAGTCGAGTGATGAGCGGGGCAAAGAATACTTCGGTGTGGTAATGGCAACACTGGAAGAAACCGTGGGCTATGAGAATTACTGCAAGATGCTGGAGGTACTTAAGATGCAGCAGCCTGTCGCAGGAGATTACGAGGGCGAAGTTGATATGCTTACGAAAGCTGTGAACATCGACCGCTTGAAGAACTCACCGGTTCCGATGACAGCAGATATCATTCGACAGATGTATGAAAGGATTGTAAAAAATGAAAGTTGAGAGCTTAGTTCAGACAATTGGAGCAGATTTCTATACAGGAGTTCCGGATTCCCAACTGAAGGCATTGTGTAACTATCTGATTAAGACCTATGGAATTGATGACAATCATCATGTGATTGCCGCCAATGAAGGAAACTGTACCGCCCTGGCAGCGGGATATCATCTTGCCACCGGTAAGGTTCCTGTTGTATATATGCAGAACTCTGGAGAAGGCAATGTCATCAATCCGGTAGCATCTCTGTTAAATGAGAATGTCTATGCGATTCCGGTATTCTTTATTATTGGTTGGCGCGGAGAGCCGGGCATTCATGATGAGCCGCAGCATGTATATCAGGGCAAGGTAACCTGTACGCTTCTGGAGACGATGGATATTCCCTATCATGTTATCGGTAAGGAGACCACCGAGGCTGAAGCGAAGGATTACGTGACAGAACTGATGGAGCATACCAAGGCAGGTAAGGCCGTGGCACTTGTAATCCGCAAAGGCGCTCTGGAGTATGATGAGAAGGTAAAGTACGCCAACGATTATACCGTTACACGAGAAGATATTATTAAGCATATTATTGAGTATACAGGGAATGACCCAATCGTATCTACGACCGGTAAGGCTAGCAGAGAACTATTCGAAGCTAGGGAGGCCAAGAAGCAGGGACACGGTTTGGATTTTTTAACAGTAGGGTCCATGGGTCACAGCTCCTCAATTGCATTGGGGATTGCTGCTCAGAAAAAGAATTGCAAGGTATGGTGCGTAGATGGTGACGGTGCGGTGTTGATGCATATGGGATCGATGGCAGTGCTCGGAAGCAGCGGTGTAAAGAATCTGGTTCATATTGTGATTAACAATGGAGCACACGAGACTGTAGGTGGGATGCCTACCGTAGCATCTAAGATTGATCTTCCCGCTATTGCGAAGGCATGTGGATATCCAAGGGTGGTATCCGTGGAGACACTTGAAAAACTTGATTGTGAGCTGGAAGTGGCTCGTAAGACGAATGAACTCATTTTCATCGAGGTGAAGTGTGGCATCGGGGCCAGGGATGACCTTGGCAGACCGACAACAACTGCTTTGGAAAATAAGCAGGCATTTATGAAGACCTTGGCGGAGGTTACGTGTGGATAAGAACAAAGACTTGGAATTGAACGAAGAACAGGAACTAATCCCGATTGAGCAGATGCCAATGCATCACAAGGTGGTCTCTTTTCTCTATCTTTTGGGAAGATATGCAACTCTTGCGGTAATGGATGACCGACGCCATCTACAGACCATGATTCCGGATTTGGTGCAGCTCTTCGGTGAGATTGTGACTAGAATTCTTGAGGTCTATGATGATCCCCGCATGGAAGAATATGCAGCAGATAAGAACTTCTGGATAAATCAGGTAACTCGTGTGACGCAAGCTTTAGAGAGCGAGGATATCTTTAAACAGGCGGATGTATTGTATTTTGAAACCAAAGCGTGTATCGAAGAATTTGTTGACATTGCAGAAGGAAAAGGAATTACGATATGAGTATTTTCGAGAAAAATTATCAACAACTGGAAGCCTGTGGATATCAAACCCTTGTGAAAGTTTTGACTTCGGATGTTCCTGCGGATGAGAATCTCGTTTACGGTGTTGCTGAGGTTGCGGATCGTAATGTCTTGTATGCAGTGAAAGATGGCGTGGAATATCAGTTGGATACCTTGTATGACCCGGAGGAACTCCTGAATATGTGGGCATCCATGGTCCCTTTCTCGGGATATGGTCAAAAGGTGATTTTTTGCGGCGTAGGAAACGGGATGTATGCCCGTAAGACCTTGAGCCTATTGGATGATACCGGGAAACTGTTGCTCTATGAGCCTTCCGTTTCGTTGTTCTCGACAGTTATCGAGAACTTCGATCTTACGGATATTTTAAGTGATTCCAGAGTTACATTGGTGGTGGGGCAATATGGAGAAAAAAGTGCCATGGAGAGCCTCTATTCCTTCGTGACCTATGAGGATATCAAGAACTCTGTCTACCAGTCCTATCCGAATTATGATCGTCTTTTTCCCGAACTGGTTAAGGAATATGATGAGATGGTTCAGACGCTTGTCATGAAACTTCGTGCGACGAAGAGTGTCTTAGGGCGAAACGGCAGGAGAAACGCATTTAATTCTATTACGAATACCAAGAAATTTGCACTCAGCAAATCAATCTATGATTTCTCAAAAAGATGTCCGCGCAACCTGCCTTTCATTATTATTGCATCTGGGCCTTCACTAAATAAAAATGTTGAAGAACTGAAGCGGGCGAAGGGCCATGCAATTCTCTGTGCGGTAGACTCGGCACTTCCGGTATTGATGGAGCATGATGTAATTCCGGATATCTTTGTGACGGTGGACTCCAAGAAAAGCATTCATCATACGGATGATGAGCGGGTATGGGATATACCGGTGATCTGTGAGATGGAGAGTAAATTTGAGGTACTTTATCGTCAAAAGGGTCCCGTGTTCTTCATGAACGACATGAATCCTTATGTCAATAAATACCTTCGGATGTCGAAGACGGAGCTTCCACCTTTTCCCAGTGGCGGTTCGGTGGCAAATTCGGCCTGCGCTATTGCGGATTTGATGGGGTTTGAATCCATCGTATTTGTAGGACAGGATCTGGCTTATACCGGAGATAAGACCTATGCCGACGGAACGGTAGGAAGTAAGCGTAAGACTGAGATTGATGATGAGAATACCGTTCTGGTAGACGGATACTACGGTGGTAAGGTGAAGAGTTCCAGGGAATTCTTCCTGTATCGAGATTGGTTTGAAAACGAGATTAAACGGAATCCTGCGGTACATTTCTACAATGCAACCGAAGGCGGTGCCTATATTCATGGGGCAGAACATCTTCCGCTTGGAGAAGTGATTGACCGTCTGTGCGTTCAGGATTGTGATATGGCACAGATTATTGCCGATACGGCGCCGCTGTTTGATGAGGATACGCGTCATAAGTTCGGTGAATACATGGCTTCCCTTGGCGAGAAACTACATAAGGATCGTGAGGAGATTAAGACAGCACTTCTTGCTTACAGTAAGATTATGTCGTATCTTGCCAAGAATGAGATGCCGATGGGACAGATTAAGAAACTACTGGATACGGCGTCGGCATGCGTACCGAAGCTTGAAAAAGATTATGCGATGTATTACGTATTCTGCTATGCACAAGCCAAACTTCAGGAGGTTGAGGGAGATATTAACGATTCAGAGGGAAACGTCCAGGAAGATTTGCGCAGTGTTGTCTCAAAGGGAACTGACTACCTGACGATCCTTTTGCAAAATGTTGACGCGTTAACCGATTTCTTTCGCAAACATGACTTTTTCGGAGCATGGTTGAAACTTTAACGAAATAGTGATAATTTTATATTATTTTTTTGACAGAATAGCCGATATATATAGCAGATGTTCCTGCAATATATATTGGCTTTTTGTTAGGAGGTTACGATATGAATACAAGCATTTTTGAGGATCTTTTTATCTTTGAGATGGCGAATTCCCATCAGGGTGATGTAGAGCACGGCAAAGACATTATTCGTGCCATGGGCAAGATTGCCCGCAAATACAATATTAAGGCGGCAGTGAAGCTTCAGTACCGCGATCTGGATACCTTTATTCATAAGGATTTCAAGGACCGTACCGATGTAAAGCACATTCCTCGTTTCATGGGAACGAGACTGACCTATGAACAGTTCTCGGAGCTTGTGAACTGCGTTCGTGAAGAAGGCATGTTAACCATGAGTACTCCCTTTGATGAGAACGGTGTGGACTGGTGTATGGATCAGGGGCTGGACATTATCAAGGTAGCCAGCTGCTCCTCGCTGGACTGGCCGCTTCTTGCAAAGATTGAGAAAACCCGCAAGCCTGTAATCATTTCCACCGGAGGCAAGACTCTTGCGGATATCGATAAGATTTACAACTACTTCTCTCATCGCAAGGCAAATTTCGCATTGCTTCATTGCGTGGCAGAGTATCCGGCACCGGATGAGCATCTTCAGTTGGATTTCATCGGTCGTATGCAGAAACGCTACCACGAGATTCCCATCGGTTACTCCGGCCATGAGGATCCGGATGATAATACGGTTGCAATGCTTGCAGTTTCCAAGGGCTGCCGAATCTTGGAGCGTCATGTGGGACTTCCGAATGAGAAGTACTCCCTGAATGCGTACTCCATGAATCCGGAGCAGGCAGAGAAGTGGGTAGCGTCGGTGATTAAGGCCAAGACCATGTGTCGTATGATGAAGCCGGACACCAAATACATCAGCCAGGATGAGGTGGATTCCCTTCGCTCCCTGATGCGTGGTGTTTATGCCAAGGAGTACATCAAGGCAGGAGAACCGATTACTCCCGATAAGGTATATTATGCAATGCCCTTGCAGGAGAAACAGTTATTCAGCGGAGACCTCAAGGAAGGGATGGTGGCAAGCATCGATTACGCCCCGGATGAAAAAATTATTGAGCAGCCTAAGATTACCGGTGTCGGCGTTGTACGTAATGCGGTCCATGATGCGAAGGGGATGCTCTATGAGGCAGGAATTGCCTTGGGCAATGATTTCGAGGTAGAGCTTTCTCACCATTATGGAATGAAGCACTTCCGTCAGACCGGTGCCATTATTATCAACATTATTAACCGTGAATATTGTAAGAAATACATCATTGTTCTTCCGGGACAGTTCCATCCCTCTCATGCACACCGGGTAAAAGAGGAGACCTTCCAGGTACTTTACGGCGATCTGGATGTTCAGCTGGACGGACAGGAAGAGAAGCATCTGCATCCCGGCGATATGCAGACGGTTATGAGAGGCGAGTATCATTCCTTCTCCTCCCAGACCGGTGCCATCTTCGAAGAGGTGTCCACGCAGCATATGAAGAGTGATTCTTACTACAAGGATCCTGAGATTAACAAGCTGGATCCCATTGAGCGTAAGACCTACTTGAAGAAGTGGTAATCTTTGTACAACAAGCCATAGCAAAGGAGTAGATCCTATGGAAAAAGCAGAAATCTTGAAAAAGATTATACGTGAACGCTATAAGAGCATCCGCGCCTTCTGCCTGGATATCGGAATTCCGTACAGCACTCTGGTAACCGCCTTTGAGCGGGGAATCGACGGAATGGCTTACGGAACCGTGATTCAGATCTGCGAGAAGTTGGGGTTAAATCCCATTGATTTTAGCCCCTTGGATGACAGCATCTCTGCCTCGGCGCAGATGATTGAAAACAAAGTGATGCAGTCTTATATGCGATTAAATAATGCGGGAAGAGAGAGAGTATTAAGCGACATGCAAGACTATCTCGAGATTCCGCGCTACGTGAATTAGAGGTACTTATGAAGCATGGTGGTGTGGGAGGATTCCTCAAGTATTGGGCGCAGTTGCTGATGCTTCCCATTTACTGGATTTCTCATTTGACAATCCGACAAAAGAATAAATGGGTATTCGGAAGCACCTTCGGACGCCGCTTTGCGGATAATCCGCGTTACCTGTACCTATACCTGAATGCGCACCCGGAGGAGGGAATCCTTCCCGTCTGGATTACCAGAAATCGTCAGGTTTGTACACTTCTTCGGAGCAAGGGCCTGCGTTGCTATATGCAGATGAGCCTTCCGGGAATCTGGCACTGCCTGCACGCGGGAGTCTTTATCTTCGATAACTATGTGAAGGATATTAATTACTGGTTATCGGGGCGGGCGGTGAAGGTGAATCTCTGGCACGGAGTCGGCAATAAACGAATCAATTATGACAACATTCATGATCAGGTTCGACACCCTAAGAATTTATGGCAGCGCTGGTGCTATTTTCCGAGACGCCTTTCGGATGAGAAACCCTATCATTACATTTTGTCCACCTCGGATACCATGGTGGAGATTTTTGCCCGAGCCTTTCGGGTCCCCATGAGCCATATGATTCTGGATGGTTATCCCAGAAATGATACACTCCTGGGAGAAAACTTCCCGGAGATTTATACGGAAGACGAGGCGGATGCCAGAAAGACAATTCTTATGGCAAAAGCGGATGGACTTCGAATCGCACAGTATTACCCGACCTTCCGCGAATCCGAGAAACGATGGCCTGAGGTTGTGGACATGGATGCTTTCAACGAGATGCTTCGGGAGAGAAAGATTTTCTTTTGCATGAAGCCGCATCCGAAGTCCAAACTGAATGAATATCTTGGAAAAAAACAATACAGCAATATCTATCCCATACCTGCCAATGTGGATGTATATGCCATTCTGCAGCTGGCAGATACGATGGTAACCGACTATTCCTCCATCTATTCGGATTATATCCTGCTACATCGTCCGGTGGTCCTTTTCCCGTATGATGAAGCGGAGTATCAGCAGAATACCCGCGAACAGTATTTCACGAATGAGGAATACATGTGTGAGGAGTGTGTACATACGATGCCGGAGCTGGTAGAAGCAATGGCATGTGAAATAGCGGATGAAGAATCTGCTGAGAGGGCAAGAAGATTGTTGTTTGCAACAGAGGAGCCTGCATGTGGATCCTTAACAGAACAGATTCGAACAATTCGAAATAAGAGGCGATAAGCATGAAGAAGACTCAGATGATTATTCTGGCCGGTGGCTCTGGCCAGCGTTTTGGCGGTGAAGTGCCGAAGCAGTTTGTAAAGATTGCGGGCAAGACCGTAATCGAGCATACGATAGAGCGAATGGAGAAGAATCCGTATATTGATTCAGTGATTATCGTAATTAATGAGCATTTTTATGAGTACATGAATGAACTCATTATGAAGAATCACTTTGTCAAAGTTAAGAAAGTAATCTTAGGCGGCAGTACCCGTCAGGAGTCCTCCTATGCCGGATTGATGGCTTGCGATGAGGACACGAAAAATGTTCTTTTCCATGATGCGATTCGTCCGTTTGTCTCGGATGAAATTATCGAGAACTGTGTGAAAGCCCTTGATGAGTATGAGGCGGTGGATGTAGCGGTTCCCTGTGCAGATACCATTATCAAAATAGATGATGAGAAGATTATTCAGAAGATTCCGAAACGCAATTACCTGATGCGTGGCCAAACGCCACAGGGATTTCATCTGGACCTAATCAAAAAAGCATATGAGATGTTCTTCGAAGCCGGAGATGTTGCAGCAACCGATGATTGCGGTATCGTGACACACTTCAAGCTGGCGGACATCTATGTGGTTGCCGGTGAGGAAAAGAATATCAAGATTACCTATCGTGAGGACGCATATCTGGCAGACAAGCTCTTCCAAATCAATGCCATGGAGCTGATGAGCGATCAGTATCATTTCTCGGATATTATCAGCGAGGTTGTTGGAAAGGTTGGCGTCGTAATCGGTTCTACCAGCGGCATCGGTAAGGATATTGTAACTCTCGTTCAGGAAAACGGCGGCAGAATCTATGGGTATTCCCGTGCAAATGGTGTGGATGTTTGCAACTATGATCAGGTGGCCAATGCACTGAAAGAGGTTTATGATAAAGAGGGAAGAATCGATTATGTAATTAATACCTCCGCATTGTTGAATATCTCGAAACTTGAGGCAATGTCCGCAGAGGACATACTCTATATGACTAACGTGAATTATCTCGGAAGCGTTCATGTTACGAAGGCGGCGATTCCGTATCTGCGTAAGTCAAAGGGCAGTGTGATTTTGTTTACATCGAGCTCTTATACACGCGGAAGAGCCATGTACAGTATCTATTCGAGTACAAAAGCTGCTATCGTCAATTTTGCACAGGCCATGAGCGAAGAACTTTTTCAAGATGGAATTCGAATTAATGTCATCAATCCGGAACGTACGGATACCCCCATGCGTCGTAAGAACTTCGGGATTGAGGCGAAGGATACGCTTCTTGAGAGTGTTAAGGTTGCCAAAGAGACGCTTAAGGTGGTTGCAAGTGACTTAACAGGGCAGGTAATTGATGTAAGAAGAAAGTAGGAGACTACGATGAACTATGACTATCTGATTGTCGGCGCCGGACTCTTTGGCGCGACCTTTGCATATGAGATGAAGAAGGCAGGCAAGACCTGTCTTGTAATTGATCGAAGAGACCATCTGGCCGGTAATATCTATACGAAGGAGCAGGAAGGAATTCAGGTGCACAAATATGGGGCACACATTTTTCATACTTCCGACCGCGCAATTTGGGAATATGTCAATCAGTTCGCAGAATTCAATCAGTTCATCAATTCCCCGGTGGCGAGATATCAGGATGAGCTCTATAATCTTCCCTTTAACATGAACACCTTTAGCAAGATGTGGGGAGTCATTACTCCGGCAGAAGCACAGAAGAAGATTGCCGATCAGATTGCCGAGGCAGGAATTACCGATCCGCAGAATCTGGAAGAACAGGCAATTTCTCTTGCCGGGCGGGATGTCTACGAGAAACTGGTCAAAGGTTATACAGAGAAGCAATGGGGGAAGTCCTGTACAGAACTTCCGGCCTTTATCATTAAGCGTCTTCCGATGCGTTTTACCTACGACAATAATTATTTTAATGATCGTTTTCAAGGCATTGCCGTGGGCGGTTATACGCAGATTGTTGAGAAAATGCTTACGGACATTTCGGCTCGCCTGAATACGGAGTATCGTTCTTTTTTGAAGAATCCGGAGGCGGTGAAAACTGCGGATGGCAGGATTGAATCCGTCGAGGGGGACACCTTTGAACGGGTATTGTATACCGGTATGATTGATGAATTCTTTGATGGGAAGCTTGGAAACCTGGAGTATCGTTCCCTTCGATTTGAGGAAGAGACCTACAGGGATGTTGAGAATTATCAGGGAAATGCGGTTGTGAACTATACGGAGCGAGAGATACCGTATACGCGTATCATTGAGCATAAGCATTTCGAGTTCGGTACGCAGAAGGATACGGTCATTACCCGGGAATATCCGAAAGATTGGAAGCCGGGTGACGAACCTTATTACCCGGTAAACAACGAGCGGAATAACGACCTCTATGCAAAGTATCGTGAATTGGCAGATGCCTTACCGCGGGTTCTTTTCGGTGGACGTCTTGGCCAGTATAAATATTACGATATGGACAAGGTAATCGCAGCTGCGTTAACAATGGTAAAAGAGGAATTGAATGGACGTTAAGGTATTCGCGACAAACAGGAACCGGCTGAAAATATGTGTAATGGTCGGTGATTATATTGTAAGTGATCTCAGACGGTTCAATATAGATCAGGCAATGCGAGCATATCGTGACCTGCTGGCTCGCATCGGCGAATTCTTGGAGGGTTGCAGAGCGGTCTCCGCGGATTTTGAGGAACTGGGATTTTCGGTAGCTGATATGCTGAACGATATTATGGGGCAGCTTCAGGAGATTATGAAGGCGCAGGTCAATCAGGATACGGTGCTGCTTGCTGATTTGCTGCAATATGGCTTGCGTCCCATACTCATCCAGTATCTTGGCTGGATGCAGGAGATTGCTGAAGCTGTGCATAGTTCTCAGTATGAGACGAACATGTTTGCACTACGTAAGGCGCAACCTGAACTTTCAGAGATGTTGGATCGTTATCACGGAAGTGCATTGGAACAGGAAGAGCGTTCACATTTCCATTTGGAACTCACAGAGAGTGGACAGTATACCATTCGGTACGAATACGGGGACATGAACTGTTACCTTTACGGGAACGGCAGTCCTATGGTTGAAAATTACAATTACATTCGCGAAATTCTGGATGCAAATAAGGCTGAGTACCATATTCTGGGAAGTGGTCTGTCCTATCAAGCATTTTCGGTATTGCGTGCCAGCCGATATTCTGCGGTCATTCATCTTTACGATGCAAGCCTTGCATCCCTTACAATTCTTCTTGAATATACCGAGGTGGCAAAATGGATTGAGCGCGGACAGCTCATTCTGCACTACGATCCGTTGCTGCAGGAACTGTCGATGAATAATAAGAATCCTCTTTTCCAGACGATTCTCTATCCGCCTGCAATCCGCATGATTCCGGATGAGCGTGTGCGACTCTCTTATGAGAAATTCGCGATTACCGAGCAGTCCATGCGAGAGCAGAGCATTCTGTTATATAGCAATTACTATCGAAATATGAGCGATGCATGTCCGAATGTGGATGAGCTTGCAGAGGACTTCTTAGGCAAAAAAGTATATATTATTGCAGCGGGACCTTCCTTGGACAAGAACCTGAAGGAATTGGAACAACGTGAGACGGATAGCCTGATTATTGCAACCGGAACCGTTTTGCGTAAACTTTTGCATCAAGGAATCCGGCCGGACTATGTTATTCTTTCTGAGGCCAACAACCGTGTAATCAAGCAGATTCGCGAGGTGGAGGATTGTCAGGTTCCCATGATTATTTTGCCGACGGTGGCTTCGCAGATTCGGAAGAATTATCACGCCCCGATTTATATTGCCCTTCAGAAGGAATTTGCTCCGGCAGAAGCCTATGCGACAGAGCATGGCAATCGCCTCTATATGACCGGCGGTTCTGTAAGCACCCTGGCCTTAGATGTGGCCATTCAGTTAGGGGCAAGGGCGGTTGTCTTCTTAGGCTTGGATCTGGCCTTCACGGGAATGGTGGCTCATGCCAGTGACACCTCCCAGATGCAGGCGCCGAATGCGGAAGACTTAACCGAGATTCCTGCATCGGATGGTGGCACGGTCTATGCGGATGCGAAGTTCATCCTGTATCGTGACTGGTTCAAACGAAGAATGAAGATGAAGGACGCCAAGGCTATTCGCGTGGTTGATGCAACCGAAGGCGGGGCCTTAATCCCGGGAATGGAGATTATGCCTCTTTCGGAGGCCTTGATGATATAGAAACGGAGACAACAGATGGAAGTACTTGCAATCATTCCCGCCAGGAGCGGTTCGAAGAGTGTCGTGGACAAAAATATACGTATCATGGGTGGGAAGCCGATGTTTGCCCATTCCATCGACCATGCGCTTCAATCGAAGTATATTACCCGCGTCATTGTCAGCACCGACAGCGAGAAGTATGCAGCGATTGCGAAGGAGTATGGTGCGGAAATTCCTTTTTTACGACCGGCGGAGTATGCGACGGATACCGCGTTGGATATTGACGTGTTTGCGCATGCATTGCGATTCCTGGAAGAGCAGGAGGGCTATGTTCCCGATGTGGTGGTACAGCTTCGTCCGACCTATCCGATTCGTGATATTGAGGACATTGATACCATGATTGAGATGCTTTTGCAGGATCCGGAAGCGGACAGTGTCCGTACGATAGCCCCTGCGGGAGAGGTGGCCTACAAGATGTGGAGAATGTCGGATAGCGGTACCCTGACTCCGATTCTTACCGATATTCCCGAAGCATACAATATGCCGAGACAGCAGCTTCCGAAGATCTATTATCAGAATGCCTGCATCGATGTGATTCGTCCCATTGTGATTACCAGAGACCATTCCATGTCCGGCAAGAAGATTCTGGGCTATCAGATGAAGCATAATTTTGACATCGATACGGAGGAGGAGTTCGCCCGTGCCGATCAGGTGTTAAAGATTCAACAGGGCGGAAAGCGATTCGTTTTTGATATCGATGGTGTGATTGCCTTAAAAAGAGAAGACCTGGATTATGCCAAGGCAGAGCCGAATGTTCCCATGATTCGGATTATTAATCGCCTCTATGAGCTGGGAAATACTATCGTGCTCTTTACGGCAAGAGGGTATGTAACCGGAATCGACTGGTCGGAGATTACCAAGGAGCAGATGGATCGTTTCGGTGTAAAATACCATGAACTTCATATGGGCAAACCGAATGCGGATTTCTATGTGGACGATCACAATCTGTCCATGGACTTTTTGTATCGGGAGTTCTGCCAGGACTAACGAATGAAAACGGGATTTTGGCACTTTCCTTGCGGGAAGTGCCGTTTTTTGTGCTATTTTAGCTATTCTGCCGCATCATTTTTGTGATTTTTTCGGCGAAAATGATGTCGTGCCCATCTTGAGTTTGCAAGAACGCTGTGCTATGATAAAAGCATAAAAGTAGGATATTATGCCCATATAGGATCTATTTTCGAGAAAACGGATTTCTCGATGACGCAAGTCACCTATATGTATTCAAGGATGAAAGGAGGGGCATAGCATGGCAGATACAGCTGTTCTTACGAACGTCTATAATCACTATCTGACTTCGTACGCGCCTAGGGGTACCGGTAAGTATGATACCCATAAGAAGAGCGAATTGCGAAGCATCTACAATTCCATTGTCAAGCAGAATAAAGAAGCTCCTCTGTTCATCACGGATACGAGCAAGGAATCCCAGCAGTATGCGGTTGGGATTAAGGAGAATGCTCGTGATCTGCGCAATACGATTGCGTCCCTCGGCGGCTTGAATGAGGAGGAACTGCTCTCCAAGAAGAAGGCATTTTCCAGTAATGAGAATATCGCGACGGCAGGCTTTGTCGGTGAGACAAAAGAGGATGCGCCTACCTTTGAGATTGAAGTACGAAATCTGGCAAAGCCCCAGATTAATCTGGGCAACTTCCTTCCTTCCAATGAGGTGGTGGGAAGACCTGCGGACACCTATTCCTTTGATGTCCATGTGAATGACATGAACTATGAGTTCCAGTTCAATGTGAAGGAGAATGAGACGAATCTCCAGTTACAGAAGAAACTGGCAAACCTGATTAATAATTCCAATATCTCCCTGGAAGTTGATGTGGTTGATGACGATGAAGGCAATTCCGCTCTTCGTGTGAAGTCGAACCTTACCGGACTCCCGGAGAATAAGAGTTCTCTTTTTGACATCTCGGATGAGAAGACCAGTAAGAATTCCGGAATGGTAGATTATCTGGGACTTCGTGAGATTACGAGACCTGCAGAGAATGCACAGTTTTTGATTAACGGCAATGAGAAGACTTCGCTGTCGAATCATTTTACCGTTGAGAAGACCTATGAAATCAATCTGACAGGTGTCTCTCCCGAAGAGGGTATGACCGCTACCATCGGTACCAAGACCGACACGGAATCGTTAAAAGAGAACATCGTTCAGCTGGTGGGAAGCTATAATGATTTCATGAAAACGGCGAACGAATATCTGGAGAAGCAGTCGAACGGCAATAAGTTGGTCGGCGAGATGAATCGAATCGGCCGCTACTATAACGAGGGTCTCGCAAGACTTGGCCTTGAGATTGGCGAGGACGGCAGTATTTCTGTAGATGAGAAGAAATTGGATGATGCGGCGAACTCCGAAGAGGCAAGTGATCTGCTTGCCCCGGTGAAGAACTTCACCAATTCCCTGCTTCGTAAGAGTAATCAGGTATCGTTAAACCCGATGAACTACGTGGCGAAGACCGTGGTTGCCTACAAGAATCCGGGACACAATTTCGTGGCACCCTACGCAACCAGTGCTTACAGCGGAATGATGTTTAATTCCTATTGTTAATGAATCAGACCGTTTATATGAATTTCGTATGAGAAAGCAGAGCGTAACGGCTCTGCTTTTTTTGTTGGTTGTGGATTTGGTCTAATAAAATGTCAAGATGTTTTCGATATATAATATATATTTGTTTTTGAAAAAGAGCTTTGTAAGAGGGGACTTTCGGAGGAATGAGGATGTATGTTTGGGGAACGTCAGACTCGGGTCTGCGTACATATCAATTATTGAAAAAAACATCTTTGGATTCGCTCTTTTTTATCGATGGATTGTTGGCGGAAGGAGAGGAAAGGGAGATTGACATAGACGGTCATCTCGTACCGGTTTTTTCTAAGAACAGTCTTGGAGATGGGAAGGACACTAAGATTGTTATTGCAAGTTCCGCGTACAAGTCCATCCTTAAAGAAATTGAGACAAACTATCCGAAGGCCGAGGTTGTGGGCGTATACCATAAGCGGTTTAAGGAGGTTGTACCCTATGATGCTTTATTCCCACTTCGATATATGATCGGAACGGAGAAAATGGGGAAAATCCTATCGGCATTTGGCGCGAATTCGACTGAGAGTGTTATACCGTGGGTGGATACCATTCAAAGCTATTTTTCATCGCACTATGACCTGCTATATTTAGAGTCCTGTCTGAGACGGGCTGGCAGGGATCAAAACGTGAATACGGTCATCGTTGGCTCCTCTTATGGATTGTTTGGCATAGATTCCTGTGTGATGGAACAAGTGAGCGGTGGAAAAATTAAAGGGATTAATTGCTCCCTGATGTCTCAGGATTGGTATTATTCGAAAAAGTGCTTTGATGCAATTTTGCAGCAGAATGACCACATAGAGAATCTGGTAATCTGCGGTGCATACTATTCTCTGTTTAGTGATTTGTCGAGAACGAAAAATCCAACAGAATTAGCCAGAATCAGTCGAGTGTATTATCCGCTGTTCAAGGATTATCACCATTGCGTCAGCCTTTCTGAGGACGACGGAAGCCTTCCGGAGATTGAAACCTACGATCTTAAGAGGTTCGTGGACTGTTTTTTTGAAGAACTATCGGGTGGCAGTTATTTCAACGATTATAAGCGCAGAGTTAAGCATGCCTCCAAACTTTGGGCAGATACCAAAAAGACTTGGAGGGAACTGTCTGATGAGGAACAACGAGAGGCAGCAGAGCAAAGGGCGGCACTTCATAATCGAGTGATTAACCGGCCGATCACCAAGCAAGAGAATATCGAATGCCTTGAGCAACTGATTTCCGAATGCAGTGACAGGTCGATAAGAATTCTCTGGGTTGTGCCACCGGTAACGGAATTCTATCGCAATAGGATGTTAGAAGAATTTCGGGAGATTTTCTATGAGGTATTTCGTCCCTATCGGAATCAGGTCGAAATCGTAGATTTGTATGATTCAGAACTGTTTGTATCCGGGGATTTTAATGATATGGACCACCTCGGGGATGTGGGAGCAATCAAACTGTCGGAGTTGGTTGTGAGTTATCTGAAATAGGAGTTCTATATTTATATTGCTACTTGGAAGATTTCAAAAAGGAAATGCAGAAAAAACGCTTTGCTGAATTAGAGAAGTAGGCTATGGTTTTTATTGCGTTCCAATAGGGTTTGCCTTATAATCGTATGTAAATATGGGGGAAAACTGAAATAAATTCACCTACAGGAGGCTTATATGATCAATCTTTTGGAAGGCGGACAGTATCTGGTTAACGGGGAAGCAATCGTTGCAGATAGTGATCGTGCATTAGCAGAAGTCAAGAATATGACGGGAGTGGAGACCGATAAGGCTGCGGCAAAGAAGAATACCATCGCTTACAGCATCTTAGAGGCGCACAATACTTCCGACAACATGGAGAAGTTAAAGATTCGTTTCGATAAGTTGACTTCCCATGATATTACTTTCGTAGGAATTATTCAGACCGCAAGAGCATCGGGACTGCAGAAGTTCCCCATGCCTTACGTATTAACGAACTGCCACAACTCTCTGTGTGCGGTAGGCGGTACCATTAATGAGGATGACCATATGTATGGTCTTACCTGCGCCAAGAAGTATGGCGGTGTGTATGTACCCCCTCATCAGGCGGTTATTCACCAGTTTGCAAGAGAAATGCTTGCAGGCGGCGGAAGAATGATTCTGGGATCTGACTCCCATACCCGTTACGGTGCGCTTGGTACCATGGCAATGGGCGAAGGTGGTCCCGAGCTTGTAAAGCAGTTGTTAAATCAGACTTATGATATCAATATGCCTAAGGTTGTCGGTATCTATATGACCGGTGAGCCCATGCGCGGAGTCGGTCCTCAGGACGTTGCCCTTGCTCTGATCAAGGCTACCTTTGCCAACGGTTTTGTTAAGAACTCTGTAATGGAGTTCGTAGGTCCCGGTGTATCGAACTTAAGCGCAGACTTCCGTATCGGTGTGGACGTAATGACCACGGAGACAACCTGCTTAAGCTCCATTTGGCGTACCGATGATAAGATTGAGGAATTCTATTCCATCCATGGACGTTCCGAGGATTATAAGGAACTGAATCCCGGACAGGTTGCTTACTACGATGCAATGCTTACCGTAGATCTTTCTCAGATTCGCCCTATGATTGCAATGCCGTTCCATCCCAGCAATGCTTATACCATTGATGAGTTGAATGCAAACCTTGAGGATATCCTCCATGATTGCGAGAAGAAGGCACTGGTTAGCTTAGATGGTGCGGTAGATTACAAGCTTACCGATAAGATTCGTAACGGTAAGTTCTACGTAGAGCAGGGAATTATCGCAGGCTGTGCCGGCGGTGGTTTTGAGAATATTTGTGCTGCGGCAGATATCATGAAGGGCTCCTTCATCGGCTCCGATGAATTCACCTTAAGCGTATATCCCGCATCTACGCCGATCTATATGGAACTTGCACGTAACGGTAAGCTGGCTGATTTGATTCAGACCGGTGCGATTGTGAAGACCGCTTTCTGTGGTCCTTGCTTCGGTGCCGGAGATACTCCTGCAAACAATGCATTCAGTATCCGTCACTCCACCAGAAACTTCCCGAACCGCGAGGGCTCTAAGCTGCAGAGCGGTCAGATTGCTTCCGTAGCCTTGATGGATGCCCGTTCCATCGCAGCTACCGCAGCCAACAAGGGTTACTTAACGGCAGCGACCGAAGTGCCTGAGAAGATTGGCTACTACAAGTATCATTTTGATAAGTCCATCTATGAGAACCGTGTATTCGATTCCCATGGTGTTGCGGATCCTTCCGTTGAAGTGAAGTTTGGTCCGAATATTAAGGACTGGCCCGCAATGAGTGCATTAACCGACAATCTGGTTCTGAAGGTTGTATCCGAGATTCACGATCCCGTTACCACTACCGATGAGCTGATTCCTTCCGGCGAGACCTCCTCCTATCGTTCCAATCCTCTGGGACTTGCTGAGTTTACCTTATCCCGTAAGGATCCTCAGTACGTAGGTCGTGCCAAGGAAGTGCGTGCAGCAGAAGAGATTCGTGTACAGAAGGCTAATGGCGGTGAGGCTTGTCCTTGCAGTGTCCTTCCTGAGATTAAGCCGATTATGGATTGCATTAAGAGCCATTTCGACGGCATCAATCCGAACACCTTCGGCATCGGTAGCACGATCTTTGCTGTGAAGCCCGGTGATGGTTCTGCGCGTGAGCAGGCAGCCTCCTGCCAGAAGGTTTTGGGCGGTTGGGCCAACATTGCCAACGAATATGCAACCAAGAGATATCGTTCGAACCTGATTAACTGGGGTATGCTTCCTTTCCTCATTCCTCAGGGCGATCTGCCTTTCAAGAATCTGGACTACCTTTTCGTTCCCGAGATTCGTAAGGCGGTTGAGGAGAAGTGGGACAAGATTACCGCATACGTAATTCGTCCGGAAGAGGAGCCTGTTCCTTTCACCATGACCTTAGGAGAGTTAACCGATGAGGAGCGTCAGATTATCCTGAAGGGATGCCTGATCAACTACAATCGTGTGAACTAATTCGTCATGATTTTATCGTAAAAAAGTATATTTCTTAAGAATACCTCCCGAGGCTAACGGGAGGTATTTTTTTGCCGATAATCATCTTGCAAGGATACAAAAAAACAAGTCGGATACACGGAAGTACCGCTAAGGAAAAGGAGGTACGGATGTATATTCAAAACTCCAATCTGAATCTGTCCTCGGCCAGGACATATTCACAGACAAGTACTCAGGCCATCTCTGTGAGCACCACCTCTGCTCTTTTCAGCAGGTCTCAGGACGGAACCGTCACCAATCTTGGCAGCAATGCAATGGATGCACTAAGCAGCGGGAAGAAGTTTTCTTTTCGCGAGCAGCTGGATTCCTTTGCCATGTCGGAGGACGAGGAACCGATTCTTGGACAAAACTATTCCCCCAATGACGTCTCCAGAACAGGATTGTCGTGTCGAAGCGAATTTACGGACCTGTTGGAGGAGATTCGCCGAAGATGCATCGAATTCCTCATGATGATTTTCTACGGCTGCAAGAATTCGGACGGCCTTCAGGAGAAGAATGCGTGTGAGACAAAAGAAAACGCAGGGCAGACGCTTGAGGGCGTGGATGCACCGGCACCATCCCGCATCGGCGATCAGGTATTTCAGGTGATTACCACGGTTCGACAGACGCAGGTAACCGTAGAAGAATCGGAAAATACCTCCTTCTCGGCCATGGGCAATGTCGTAACCGCCGACGGACGAAAAATCCCGATTCAGCTTCAGGTCGGCATGAGTCGCTCCATGTCGGAGAAATTTACGATGGAGGAGATTCGTCAGTCTGCGAATCTGGTGGATCCGCTTACCATTCAGTTGGACGGAACCGTAGGCAATATCGGTGCGCAGAGTTTCTTTTTTGATCTGGATGCTGATGGGGAAGCAGAGGAGATTGCCGCGCCGACAGTCGGTGCCGCATTTTTGGCTTTGGACCGAAACGGAGACGGAACCATTAATGACGGAAGTGAACTCTTCGGCACCAAGTCCGGAGACGGCTTCGAGGATCTGGCGGCCTTTGATGAGGACGGTAACGGCTGGATTGACGAGGCGGATGAGGTATTTCATAAGCTCGTCGTCTGGGCAAAAGATGAGAACGGCAACGATATTCAGTATCGTCTGAAGGAAGTCGGCGTCGGTGCCCTTGCCTTAAGTCGCGTGAATACGGAGTTTTCTCTCTACAATCAGGACCTGGTCGGCAAGGTCCGTTCAACGGGACTGTTCCTCTATGAGAACGGGAACGTCGGTACCCTTCAGCAGATTGATTTGACTGCAAAAAGTGGTACTCCTGTCTAGATTATTCTTTTCATACCCTTCTTCGGGTGGTAAAATAGAAACAGTATGTTAATGTGCGGTGACTATGCACAGATCATAGGTTTTCGGAACATTCGAAGAAGGGAAGTTCTATAGGATTGCATCGATTCGGATTTCACAACAACAATTCCATACAGAAGCCCTTAATCGGACATCCTGATCTTCGAAGGGGGATGGCGCTGCTTTTGGCGACGGTCCTGCTTTTGGTTGGTTGCGGGCAGGTGGAGAACCCGAAGCCGGCACAGACAGAATCACATGTACCGAAGGCGCTTAAGACCGTCTGTCCGGACGGAGGAAGCATTGAGTATACGGTGCCGAATCCGAAGTGTTTCATCTACACCTCCGTGGTTGGCTACGACACGCAGGATACGAAGCGGGTTTATTTCGCCACCTCCGGCTTGTCCGGTAAGTTTACCGTCTACAATGCGGAGACGAAAGAAGTGGCATACTATGGCAATATGGGTGCGGAGCATATCGATTCGGGAAGCGGCCAGACCTTGGTCTGCGGGGACTTCAGTGTGCTTCACACGCCCGGAACCTATTATATTGAGACCGATTATCTGGGCCGGTCGAATCCCTTTACGATTGAAGAACACTTAAGCGAGCGGCTTCTTGCAGACTGCATGAAGCGGTATCTTGCAGAGTTTGAGCAGATGAAAGCATCGGAGTATACCGGGGGAGCTTTTCAGACCTACGGGGAGCAGATGGTAGCCTTTTTACAGGCCTACACTCTGCATGACAGCGCTTTTGGGGATGATACCGTCGAACGCTTTGCCGGAAACAACGCGCCGGATATTCTGGATATCTGCATGGTGGTCACAGACTGGCTTCTGGAGCAGAATACGGGATTGGCCAACGTAGATTGTATGCTTGGAGCCGGGGTTTTAGCGGCCTTTGCGCGAATCTTCAACAAATATGATTCCGCTTACGCGACGCGCTGTCGTAAGCAGGCGGAGAGTTTTTACAAGGAAGCGTCGAAGTCGGAAGCGGCAATTCGGGCCTCCATCACACTGTTTGCGGCGGTAGAACTCTATCATCTGACCGGAGCGGACGGCTATGAGAAGAAAGCCCTTGCATTGATGGAAAGCGGTGTGAATCCGGAGACGGATTATCTTGCTTTGGCAGGGTGCCTTGCCTATACCATGGGCAAAAAAAGCACGGTCTTCGATGTGTGTACCGACATTCTGAATTCTCTTTTGCGAATGACGCAGGATGCGACGAAGCACCATGGAAAAGACTATTTTGGCGTGGCAGACCGTGATTCCATCGGCGCACTTCGTGAGATTAGTGTAATCGTGGTGGCAAATTATCTTTTGGAAAGCACCGAATATGAGGATATGATTCGTGAATATACATCCTATCTGCGGGGATTGAATCCCGAGATGGAGGTTCCAAACCCTACGGGGGAGGATGCGTGTCGAATGATTTTATTATTGAGCTGTGGAGCGGAAAAGGAGTAAGGCGATGAACATTGTGGTTTTGGCAGGAGGAATCAGTACAGAGAGAGATGTCTCTCTGATATCGGGCAAGATGATCTATCAGGCGATTCGAAATCGTCACAATGCGATTCTGATTGATGTTTTTCTTGGATACGAAGGAGAGGTATCCGAAGCCATTTTTACGCAGGAGAAGGATTGGGCGGCGGATATTGCTTCCATTAAGGATACGGCACCGGATATCGAGAGCGTGAAGGCATTGCGTAAGGATCCGGAAGCAGGATTCTTCGGACCGAATGTCATTAAACTGTGCCAGATGGCAGATCTTGTATTCGTAGGTCTGCATGGGGAGAGTGGTGAGAACGGTAAGGTTCAGGCGGCCTTTGATCTGATGGGCATTCGTTATACCGGAACCGATTACGTCAGCTCCGCATTAGCGATGGATAAGGGACTTACGAAACAACTGTTTTTGCAGAATGGAGTTCCGACGCCGAAGAGTGTTACCGTTCGTTCGGCAGCGGAGGATTATTCTGCGGTGGGATACCCTTGCGTTGTGAAGACAACCTGTGGCGGCTCCAGTGTCGGTGTCTATATTGCCAAGACGCCGGAAGAGGCGAAGAAGGCTGTGGAGGATGCCGTACAGTATGGAAGTGATGTCATTATCGAAGAGTATGTGAAGGGGCGTGAGTTCTCCATCGGTGTTGTGGACGGACAGGCACTTCCGATTATTGAGATTGCTCCTTTGCAGGGCTTCTATGACTACAAGAATAAATATCAGGCGGGCAGTACGGTAGAGACTTGTCCCGCACTTCTTCCCGAAGAGGTAACGCTTGCCATGCAGGCAGCGGCGGTGAAGGCTTTTGAGGTGCTTCGTTTGAAGGTGTATTCTCGTTTTGACTTCATGATGAACGAGCGCAATGAATTCTTCTGCCTGGAAGGCAATACGCTTCCCGGTTTTACTCCGACGTCTCTGCTTCCGCAGGAAGCAGCGGCAATCGGTAAGAGCTACGAGGACCTCTGTCAGTGGGTCATCGATCTGTCGTTGCGCAAGTATGAGGAATAGACATGAGTAGAATGATTACGGTTCGTGAACTGGTAGAGGCATGCGCCGGTACCCTTGTGGGCGACTGGACGGATGCATTAATGAATCAGACGCCGAGCGGGGTGGAATTGGATTCCCGCAAGGTACAGGCCGGAGGAATCTTCCTTGCGACAAAGGGAGAGAAGGTAGACGGTCATTCCTTTGTAAATGCCTGTGCCGAAAAGGGCGCTTTGGCAGCAGTGGTGGAGTATGTTCCCGAGGGGTGTACGCTTCCCTGTGTGGTGGTGAAGGATTCGTTTGCGGCCCTGAAGGCTATGGCAAGCGCATATCGTGCCATCCTTACGATTCCCATTGTCGGCATCACCGGAAGTGTCGGGAAGACCAGCACGAAGGAGATGATTGCCTCCGTACTCGGAAGTCGGTATACGGTATTAAAAACACCGGGCAATTACAATAATGAGGTGGGACTTCCGTTGACCGTCCTGTCCATTCGACCGGAGCACGAGGCAGCTGTGTTGGAGATGGGAATCAGCGAATTTGGGGAAATGACCAGATTGTCCGCCATCGCCCGCCCCGACATTGCGGTCATCACCAACGTCGGCCAGTGCCATTTGGAGAATCTGAAGACCCGAGACGGAATTCTTCAGGCAAAGACGGAGATTTTTACCTCGATGAATCCAAACGGAACCGTTGTGTTAAACGGCGAGGACGATAAGCTTTCGACGGTAGATTCGGTGCATCATTGTCGTATTCTGCGTTTTGGCCACGCGGCATCGGGATACGAAGGTCGGAATACAAATGACACATATGTCACAAAAGAAAAACAACTTGGTCTTCTGGGAACCGATTGTACACTGGTAACTCCCGAAGGAGAATTCGCAGTACATATTCCGCTTCCCGGAGAGCATATGGTATTGAATGCACTGGCGGCAACACTGGTGGGACTTTCTTTGGGACTGACGACGGAGGAGATTCGCAAGGGAATCGAGAATGTTCCTATGACACCCGGTCGCGGGCGTATCGTGAAGACAGAGAACTATGTGGTAATCGATGATTGTTACAATGCCAATCCGGTATCCATGAAGGCGGGAATCAGCCTCCTTGCCTCCGCTAAGGATTCCGGAGCCGGAAGAACGATTGCCATCTTAGGAGATATGTTTGAGTTGGGGGAAGAGGAACGCGCGCTTCATGCAACGGTCGGAGATCATATTCGAAATACCGTGGGAATTGACGGAGTGGTAACCGTCGGAACGTTTACGAGAGAGATTCATGAGAATCTTGTTCAAGGCGGATATTCCGGAATCGCACTCCATTATGATACGTTGGAGGAATGCAATCCGGATGCCTTTTTAGAGACCGGCGATACCATTCTTGTGAAGGCATCGCACGGGATGCATTTTGAACGGTTATTAACCCTTCTTGGATGTTAACAGTTCTTCCTTCAGGGCTTTGTTTTCCTGAATCATGCCAAGAATCTGTTCGCTGAAATATTTACCGACCTCGCGCTGATTCTCCTTGGGAAGATCGGCGATGCGAACGGGAGTGCCATACCGAAGGATAATATGTTGCTTTTTGATGCGGGGAAAATGATCCTCGAAGATGGCAGAGGTTCCTTCCAGAGCAAAGGGGACAACAAGACAGCCGCTCTTTTGCGCAATCTTGAAGCTTCCGTCGTGGAAGGGCAACAAGGTGCCTTCTTCTTTGTTGCGGGTGCCTTCCGGGAAAATGGCAATGGAGATGCCCTGTTTCTCAAGTTCGATGCAGGTTAATATCGTCTTAAGGCCTGCCTTGATGTTCTCGCGATCGAGGAACTGACAATGCAGGAGCTTCATCCAGATGTTCAGAAGCGGCACCTTACCGAGTTCTTTTTTGGCAACATATCCGGTAACGCCCGGGCAGCGGGTGTAGGTAATCAGAATGTCAAAGAAGGAGCGATGGTTTCCGACGTAGAGTACGGGCTCATCCTTCGGAACGTTCTCCAGACCGAGAATGGTAAGTTTGGTGCCGGAGATAAAGAGAACGACGCGGAAGGCCCACATCACAACCGCCTGGCCGAATCGATCGGCTGCCTTGGGATTGCACTTATGGAAGAGCCAGGTGAAGAGCATGAGCGGCATTGATAAAATTAAGAATAATACTACGAAAAGTGCGGAAAAGATAAAACGTATCATACGGGTTCTCCTGTGTGCGCTGTATCGGGTACGCAACTGTAATTATATCGGTCTGAATACTTTTTTTCAAGGAGGGTTCTATGAGTAGGAATCTCTTGATTCGCGGCGGGCGTATTATCGACCCGGTCGAGCAAAAGGACTATGTGGCAGACGTATTGATTCGTGAAGGAAGAATCGATCGAATCGGTGAGAATCTGACCGAATATGCGATGGGAAGCTTCTGTGAAGCCTGCGAAAGCGAGCCGACACGTATCCTTGATGCGAAGGGAATGCTGGTGTTTCCGGGCTTAGTGGATGTGCATTCTCATTTTCGTGATCCGGGTTTCACCTATAAGGAAGATATTGAGACCGGCGCGAAGGCGGCCATGGCAGGCGGATATACGACCATTGTGCTGATGGCGAATACGAAGCCCACCGTAGATACGCCCGAGACGCTTGAATATGTAAAGAAGAAAGCAAAAGAACAACCGATTCATCTCTATACCTGTGCCAATGTTTCCATGGGAATGAAGGGCACGGAACTCGTGAATTTTGATAAGCTTTTTTCCATGGGAGCCGTTGGCTTTACCGATGACGGGATTCCGATGATGGACGAAGCACTGCTGCGGGAGGCTATGCAGAAGTGTGCAAAGCTGCACTGCCCGATCAGCCTTCATGAGGAGGACCCGAGGCTGATTACCAACAACGGGGTGAATCGTGGTAAGGTCAGTGAAGAACTTGGCATTGGCGGCTCTCCGAGAGAAGCGGAGATCACCATGATTGCACGTGATCTGCCGATTGCAATTGAGACCGGCGCAATTCTGGACATTCAGCATATCAGTACGAAGGAAGGCGTCGCTTTGGTTCGCGAGGCAAAGAAGCAAAGCAGTAACATCCATGCGGAGGCTTGCCCGCATCATTTTGCACTAAATGAGGATGCAGTACTGATTCACGGAACATTGGCCAAGATGAATCCGCCCCTTCGAACCGAGGAGGACCGACTGGCGATTATCGAAGGGCTGTTAGACGGCACCATCGACCTGATTGCAACCGATCATGCCCCGCATGCCAAAGAAGAGAAAGCCAAGGCGATTACCGAGGCACCCAGCGGAATCTTAGGTCTGGAGACCGCTCTGGCATTAGCCAACGAGATTCTGGTAAAAGAGCATGGCATGAGCTATGTTACCCTTGCCGAGCGAATCTGCCTGGCGCCTGCGAGAATGTACGGAATGAAGCAGTACGGAAGTATCCGCGAGGGTGGAATTGCGGATCTGTGCATTTTTGACCCGGAGAAGCAATGGGTTCCGAAAAACTTCCAATCCAAGTCCGTGAATTCACCCTTCCTCGGAAGAACGATGACGGGCCGGGTAATGACGACGATATGTGATGGCGAAGTAGTCTACGAAGCTTCGCTGCAGGAATAGGAGAAAGAAGACCATGAAGAAAAAAGTAAGTGCGACAGTGGTAAGTAACGATTGCCTGGCAACCGGAATCTACAGTATGTGGCTTGAGACCAAATTGGGCGCGGAAGCTCGTCCGGGACAGTTTGTAGGCGTGAGCATGAAGAATGCGGCAACCCTTCTTCCCAGACCCATCAGCATCTGCGAGGCAACAAAAGATCGCCTTCGTCTGGTCTACCGTGTTGTCGGTCAGGGAACCGATGAGATGAGTAAGCTGACTGCCGGTACCGAGGTGACCCTTCTTGGCAATCTCGGAAACGGCTATCCCATTGAGGAGTTAAATAAGCTTGGTACCGTAATGCTCTTTGGCGGCGGAATCGGAATCCCTCCCATGGTGGAGCTTGCCAAGAATCTTACCTGCAAGACGGTTCTGGTAATGGGATATCGGAACAGTGAGACCTTCTTGACAGAGGAGCTGAAGGCAAACGGTGCTCTTTACCTGGCAACGGAGGACGGAAGTCTCGGTACCAAGGGAAATGTACTGGATGCCGTTCGTGAGCAGGGCCTTCAGGCAGATGCCATCTGTGCCTGTGGTCCGATGCCGATGTTACGTGCGCTGAAGAAATATGCCGAGGAGCAGGGAATTCCTGCCTATATCTCTCTGGAAGAGCGTATGGCCTGCGGTGTGGGCGCCTGCCTTGGTTGCGTAGCGAAGACGGTTGAGGTGGACCATCATACCCATGTGAAAAATACGAGAATCTGTACCGAAGGACCGGTATTTGAAGCAAGAGAGGTGGAGATCTAAGATGAATACGAGTGTACAAATTGCAGGAGTAACCTTTAAGAATCCCGTTATGACCGCGTCCGGAACCTTTGGCTCCGGTATGGAATATGCGGACTTTGTCGATCTGAATCGCCTCGGAGCGGTGGTGACCAAAGGCGTAGCCAATGTTCCCTGGCCCGGAAATCCGACGCCCCGTGTGACGGAAGTCTACGGTGGTATGTTAAATGCCATCGGTCTGGAGAATCCCGGTATCGATGTATTTATGCAGAGAGACCTTCCTTTTTTGGCAGGCTTCGATACGGGTGTGATTGTGAATGTCTGCGGTAAGAGCATTGAGGATTATGTGGAAGTGGTTGAGAAACTTGGGGATTCCACCGCAGATTTGCTGGAGATTAATGTATCCTGCCCGAATGTGAAAGAGGGTGCTATTGCCTTTGGTCAGAAGCCGGAGGCTCTGGAAAAGATTACCAAGGAGATTAAGGCACATTCGAAGAAGCCCATTATCATGAAGCTTTCCCCGAATGTTACCGACATCGCAGAGATGGCCCGTGTGGCAGAGAGTGCCGGAGCGGATGCAATCTCTTTAATCAATACCATTACCGGCATGAAGATTGATGTGAATCGTCGGAAGTTCGTACTGGCCAACAAAACCGGCGGTATGAGCGGTCCTGCCATTAAACCCGTTGCGGTACGCATGGTCTATCAGGCGGCGCAGGCAGTAAAGATTCCGATTATCGGTATGGGAGGAATTGCGACGGCAGAGGATGCGTTAGAGTTCATTCTTGCGGGGGCGACGGCAGTCAGCGTCGGCATGATGAATTTCTCCGATCCTGAGACGACCATTCGTGTGGTGGATGGTATCGAGGAATACATGAAGCGAAACCGAATTGAGGATATTAAAGAATTAATCGGAGCGGTTCAATAGACAAAAACACCGATTTCACAAGTGGCGGCAAGTGGAATCGGTGTTTTTATATTAGGTGGAAGATATATGTTTTGTTATGCCTCTGCTTCGGAAGTGGGATTCATCTTCTTATCGAATTTTTCCAATACCGAATCGTAGGTGTTCTTGCAGAGGTCGGGAAGCTCGCGGCCCCACATTTTCTCTGCTTTTGCGTAGCCTTCCTTGAAGGCATCCATCATCTTACCGAGCTTTTCTTTGTCATCGCCTGCAAGTGCTACAGCGAAATCCAAGATACGATCGGAAGTCTTGTCGGCGCTCCAGTAACCACCCTCGGCAATATCTTCTTTTGCCTGTGCGATTGCTGCCTCATCGACATTTTTATAGTTGCCGTCGGCGAACATCTTCCAGATGCCATCGCCCAACTCGGCGGCCTTGCCCTGCTTGCCCATCATCTCGGCAATCAGGTTACGCATCTGATCGACTCTTGCGTCGACATCCATCTGCATCTGCTTTACGATTGCGGCGCGGTCTGCAGCGGAAGGTTTTGCAGAAGCCTCGTATACGGCGCCCTTTCCCTCCCAAGCGGAATTCTCTGCCGGCTTGTTATCTTTTTCATCAACGGTCTTCTTGGCACTCGGCTTATAGGTGTTCGCAACATCTGCGGCCGATACCGAATTCACAGTATTTACGCTCATTGTTTTTTCCTCCATCCTTGAGTATTGTTGCCATGTCCATATGGCATTCGATAATGATTCTTTTGAAAACTATATCGGAGAGTGGAATCGGATAGTTTAGGGACAGACCGTGAAAAAATAAGGATTTCCCCATAATATTTACATCTGCATCGTATGGAGTATAATGTATGTAGGATATTGTATACAATGTGCAGTAGACAAAAAAGGAATCCGGCATCTGCCGGTCGGTGAAGGAGAGAGCGATGATTGCAGTTCCGGCTTACGCCAAGATTAACCTGGCACTGGATGTGACGGGGCGAAGAGAGGACGGATATCATGAAGTACGCATGATTATGACCCAGATCGGACTTCACGATATGCTCTATATGGAGAGAATACGCACTTCGGACGAGGTGACACTGACCTGTGACCGGGCAGGCCTGTCGGTTGGCGAGGACAACCTGATTGTGAAGGCGGCCAGGCTCATGCAGAAGACCTATCGGCTTCGTGGTGGCGTGCAGATTCATCTGGTGAAACGTATTCCCATGGCGGCAGGTTTGGCCGGCGGAAGCAGTGATGCGGCGGCGACGATGTTGGGAATGGCAAGACTTTTTCACTTAAGCGCATCGAAAGAGGAGTTGGCGGCACTGGGAGTCCAAATCGGCGCCGATGTTCCCTTCTGTATTCTGGGAGGGACCTGTCTTGCCGAAGGCATCGGCGAGAAACTGACACCGATTCGAAGCTTTGGCACCCATGAGCTGATTATTCATAAGACTCCGGTAGGCGTATCCACGCCCCATGCCTATAAGCGTCTGGATGAACGGACCATTGACAAGCACCCTCAGGTAGACGCCATGATTCAGGCAATCGAACTGCAACAGACGAAGCAGGTTATTGCGTTGGAGGGAAATGTTCTGGAGCTGGCGACGATCCCGGAGCATCCCATTATTGATAAGATTAAGGAGAGCATGACCGAGGAGCGGGTAATCGGGGTGATGATGTCCGGCAGCGGTCCCACCGTATTCGGCTTCCCGACGGATTCCAAGGCCTTTGAGCGGGTAAAGGAACGTCTGGCCAAGCTCGATCCCGAGGGAGTAACGATTCGAACGAGTACCTTAGAAATTCCGCAGCCTATTCGCAGAGTATGGAGGAAAAAACGATGTCGGATTTTACCGTAAATATTAATGAATACCTGCCCCTCCGCGAGGTCGTTTTCAAGACCCTTCGTCAGGCAATCTTACGTGGGGAATTAAAGCCCGGAGAGCGACTGATGGAGATTCAGTTGGCGGAAAAAATCGGTGTAAGTCGTACGCCGGTGCGCGAGGCCATTCGAATGCTAGAGTTAGAGGGATTGGTTACCATGGTTCCGAGAAAAGGAGCAGAGGTTGCCAACATCACAGAGAAGAGTCTTCGTGACGTGCTTGAGGTACGCCGTGCACTGGATGCGCTGAGTGTTGAACTTGCCTGCGAACGAATGTCGGAAGACACCCTGAAGCGCCTGGAAGAGGCAGAGAAAAATGTTCGGATTGCCATGGAGAGCGGGGATGCTTCCGCAACGGCGCTGGCGGATGTGGAATTCCACAATATTATTTTTGAAGCGGCTGAGAATGAGCGTCTGAATGCCATGATCAACAATCTGGCAGAGCAGATGTATCGGTACCGTTTCGTATATATCAAGGATGAGAAGAACTTCGAGAATATTCTTTTTGAGCATGCAAGAATCGTGCAGGCTCTCGGTAAGCGAGACAAAAAAGAAGCTGCCGAAGCGGTGAAGACCCACATCGACAGCCAGGAAAAATCAATCATTATGAAGATTCAGTTGGACGGTAAGTCTGCAAAGTAGAAGATTCAACGGCTTCCAGAGAAGGAGACATCCTACGACGTTGCCGACGAAATGAAGCAGGTCATAGGGGATTCCCGCAACCCACCAGGTGAAGGCCATGGTCCATCCGCCGATAAAGAAGTACGGAATCGCACAGACAGCACCGAAGGTAAGGCCGTAGAACCCTGCGACAATCGTATAAAGGAATACGTGATAATTCGCAGGACTTGAGCTTCGCGCAGTCGATGCCCCGGAATCGGAAGAGGAAGCTTTCCGCAGAAACCGGTGAATCAGCCAGACCGTAAGATACAGAAGCGGCCAGATGTAGAGATACATAATCCACCAAAGTCCCGGACCGTAGAGGACCATCTCAACGAAAATCCAGCAGAATACCGCTAATAGAGCCCGATACCCGAAGAAATAGGTATAGAGCATAATGAGCAGCGTTACGAGTTCAATATTGGGTAAAAACAGAAGCGCAACCTTCACCACCTCCAAGGTCGCCGTCATCATTCCGACTAAGGCGATATCCCGGATGGTCAGAGGGAAGCGTTTTCTTTTAGCGGACGAGGGTGTAGATGAAGTCATATTTTCCTCCGTCCCGAAGCACAAGAGAGTCGGCTCCGTAATTCGAGTATTCCCCATCGACGTAGATGCTCCAGTAAGCATTGTCCAGGTCGTAATCGGCCCGTTCACCGTCGATGACTTTGATATACAGTCCGTAGGTTGACTGCTCGCCTTTCAGGCCCAAGGGCTCTTCTACGGCAGGACGAAGGTATTCCTCGTCTGTCGTAAGGTGCCATTCGCGAACGGTTGCGTCCCCGTGGGTAACGGTAACCGTGATGGTTTTGGAACCCGCAACGGGCTTGGGGCGGAAACGAATATAGATCATCAGGAAGCCGACGGCCAGCAGAACCAGCGCGAGGGCGGCGAGGATGAGTCGCAGATTTTTCTTGATTGTTTGAGACATAGAATGCTCCATGAATTCTTTGAAAATCGGGTAGTTGTTTCGTTAGCATCATAGCATGGTATTTGCAAAAAAACAATGAATGAGATATAGTGTACCTACGAGGAGAAAGAAGAATGCAAAAAGACGTATTGATATCGATCAAAGGACTTCAGTTCAGCCAGGATCCGGAAGCGGAGAAGGTGGAAGTGATTACGCCGGCGACGTTCTATGATAAGGGCGGCAACAGCTATGTTGTCTATGATGAAGTGATGGAGGGCATGGAAGGCGCCACCAAGAATGTGATTCGAATCGGGGAAGAGGAGATGAATATTCTGAAGCGCGGTGCGGTGAATGTACAGATGCTCTTTACAAAAAATGAGAAGAATCTGACCAGTTATTCTACCCCGTTTGGCAGTATTATGATCGGAATCGATACCTCCAACTATCAGGTAAAACGCGAGGAGAATTCCATGAAGGTGCATGTGGAGTATGCCCTCGAACTGAATTATGAGCACCATGCCGATTGTAAGATCGACATTGAGGTCAAGGATAAAGCACTTGCAAAGACATTTTTCTCCTGAATAGAATCGGTGATTAGTAAGAACTGGGGAGAGTTATGCTTGAGGAACAGTCAAGAATGGGTAACCATTTTTGACTGTTTTTTGTTTTGACGAAATTGGAGAGTTGAATTAAAAAAGTATAGTCAAACATAGTTTAGTCAATTATACTTGACTAAAACAAAAGGAGGGAATATAGTGGATATTGAGAGGAGGTATTGTGATGTTCATAGGAAGAGAAAGAGAACTCAAGGAATTAGAACGGCTATATCAATCCGATCGTTTTGAATTTGTTGTTATATACGGCCGCCGACGGGTGGGAAAAACGGAATTGATTAATCATTTTATCGGTGATAAAAAATCCATCTATTTCATGGGAGTAGAAAGTAACGAAAAGCAGAATCTTGAGAATCTCAGTAAAAGCATTTGGGAATATGGAGATATGAATCAGCCGGATTCGTATTTTGCATCCTATCAGGCTGCCTTGGAGTATGTGTTTCGAATCGCAGAGAAGGAACGGGTGATTCTGGCAATCGATGAATATCCTTATGTGGCCAGGGGAGCCAATGGCTTGGCGTCTACGCTACAAATGTTAGTTGACAAAAATAAAGGGACGTCAAAATTGATGATTATTTTGTGTGGATCATCAATGTCATATATGGAGGACCAGGTTTTATCCTACAAAGCGCCTTTGTATGGTCGGCGAACTGCACAAATGAAAATTGTACCATTTAGTTTTGAGGAATGCTGTCAATATCTGAAAAAGATGTCCGATGAAGACAAGGCAATTGTGTATGGAATCGTGGGCGGTACCCCGCAGTATTTATTGCAAATGGAAGATACAATGAGCGTCGAAGAGAATGTAAAGAAGACATTTCTGAATCCGATGTCTTTTTTGTATGAGGAACCGATGAACCTACTAAAGCAAGAGGTAAGAGAGCCTGCCATTTATACGGCTGTCATATCCGCTATTGCGACCGGCCATTCCCGTATGGCGGAGATTTCGACGAAGGTTGGAGAGAATACGAATGTATGCGCACGATACTTGAATAGCCTAATCGATCTCGGAATTATAAAAAAAGAAACGCCATATGGGGAGAAAGAGTCAAAGAAATCTATTTACTCGATTGAAGATAATATGTTTCGATTCTGGTATCGCTTTGTGCTGGAGAATAATTCAATGATTGTGCGTGGAGCGACGGAACCGGTCTATCGGAGAATTGAGGCACAACTGAATGATTATATGGGGCGTGTTTTTGAAGATATATGTGCGCAGTACTTGTGGAACCAACTTCTTGCAGGACGTATGCCGGTAGAGTTTGCGTCACTGGGGCGTTGGTGGGGAAATGATCCTGTCAACAAGCGTCAGGAGGAGATTGACCTGGTTGGAGAGCAGGACAATGAAAATGCTATCTTTGCAGAATGCAAGTGGAGAAATGAGAAAGTTGATTTGGATGTTTTGCAAAAATTAGTTGATCGTAGTATGCTGTTTCACCACCGGAATAAACATTATTATCTTTTTTCAAAAGCCGGATTTACCAAAGGATGTATTGAACAGGCACATCAGCTTGGAAATGTTACGTTGGTCTGTTATGCAGATATTCTTGCGGAATAATGGCAGTCAGATTTTACTACAAGAAAAAAGAAGGCCCTTCACGGGACCTTCTTTTTTTATGCAAAATTATAAACAAAAATGACAAATCCGAAAAAGAACGGATTACTTTAAGGGCTTAGCGCCTGCCTTCTCCTGAAGCTTGTCAATCATCTTCGCGTAGCGGGACTTCTTCTTTTTCTTGCCTTCTACCACAGGAAGAGGACCGCGAACACCCTTCACCTCGGTTACGTAGATACCGCTGATGGTGGCCTTTACTTCCTTCTTAACGGGTACCATATCGAAAATCTTCGCATCGCATACCAGAGAAAGAATCTGGGGACCAATCTTTGCCTTAATGATGGGAAGCTTGGAGTTCCGCATCATTTTAGGAGTCTGTTCCATTACCTGAGCGGGAAGCCCGGCTTCCTTCATCTTCATCTTTTTCTTGTCGATGACGAGCATGGTTACCTGCTGCTTGTACTGCTCAATCTGAGCCTGCTGTGCATTCTGCTTCTTCTGAAGTCTTCTTCCCAGGATATATAAACCAATGAGAATTAATAACAATACGGCTAATACAATTAAAATAATAGTAACGGGCAATGGCATGTCTTATACCTCCGACACAAATCTTATGCAGAAAACACTGCAAGTCGAATTGTATCATTTTTTCGCGGTTGTTTCAAGGGTGGGAAATTGTGATTTTTTTGTAAAATCGCTCCTTTTCACTTTTAATAGGTGGCCAAATGTGGTATAAATGACGTGTTGCCGATGTTTTCCGGGCGAGCGTGTTGCCGCACGAAAGATTTTGGCCAAAATAGTATGCCCGCGATATATGCGGACGGAGGTAAAAATGAAAAAGAGAATTGCTATGGCACTTGTGGTATGCATGAGTGTATCTATGTTGGCAGGATGCGGAACCAAGAAGAAAAGCGCTGCACCTGCGACGAATGACGCGAATACAACGATTGTATCGGGTGAGAATGAGGGACAGGAAGCAACTTCGACCGGAGCAAGCTTTACCTGTGCTTATGCAACGATGGATACCGATTACAATCTTGCCGATGAGGATACTTTGAAGTACGTAACGTCTCTGTGCGATTACATGGGAATTCCGATTGATGCAGTGAAGGAAGAGATCACGGAGGAGACACTGAACGATTTCATTGAGCTGAATGTGCTTCCTTCGGCAGCAACCGATGAAGACCTTGCAGAGGGTACCGTTGTCGAAGAAGGAGATTATGTGTACTTTACCTGCGTTGGTACCATGGATGGCGAAGTGTTCGATGGCGGAAGCACGCAAGAGGGTGAGCTCTGGGATACCGAGCTTGGCTCCAACGGCTTTATTCCCGATCTGGAGGCCGGAATGGTTGGTATGAAGGTCGGCGAGACCAAGGCAATCGACTGTGTATTCCCTCAGAATTATTATGAGGAACTTGCCGGTAAGACTGCGACCTTTACCGTTATGATTGATTCCGCAACCCGTTCTCATGTTCCTACCGAGTTAAACGAGGATGTTGCCAAGGAGCTTGGTTATGATAATGTGGATGCCTTGATCGACGAGGTGCGTACCTATCTGGAAGAGGATGCACAGACCGATTACGATATGGCGGTTGAAGATGCGATAGTGGCATATCTGCTTGAGAACTCTGAGTGCCAGACGCCTCCCGAGAAGTTGATTGCTTCTTTCTTCCAGAGCCAGGCAAACTACTATGAGTACTATGCAACCTACTATTATCAGGTAGATCTTGAGACCTTCGTATATTACATGTTCGGTATGGATATTCCTGCATTCGAGCAGCAGATTATCGAGGTTGCAACGAACTTTGCCAAGCAGTACCTCATCTTAGAGACCATTGCCGATAAGGAAGGCATTGATTTAAGCGATGAAGCATTGGATGCAGAAGCGCAGATAACAATGGAAAGCTATGGTTACACGGATAAGAATGAATTCCTGACCGACTTCGGCGATACCGATTTCCGTGACTATGTTATGGTGAGCAAGGTGCTTCGTTTGATTCGTGAGAATGCCGTATTTGGTGCTGCCGATTCCGATGCTGAGGTGGAAGCCGGTGCGGAAGAGACCCAGGCAGAATAAAAAAGAACAAGATAGATTAGCCGGTTAAATAAGTAAGGCGCGTGAAAATCGAAACATTTTCACGCGCCTGTTTTTATGCCTGCATAACATAATTCGATAACGCATTTTCCACAACGGCATTGAGTGATATTTTGTGAGAATAGGCGTAAAGAGCGGCACTCTTGTGTAACTCCGGAGAAATACGGATGTTGAAGGTGCCTTTGTAAGCACGCTCGGGTGCGGTTCCCCGGGACTGACAAAGCGAGAGATAATCATCAATAGCTTGTCGGAAGTCGGCAATCAGTTCGCTGGCACTGTCTCCCTCATAGGAAATCAATGTCCGAATTCCTTGCACTTTTCCGTAAAAAATGGAATCGGACTCAGAAAATTCAATGCTACCAACATATCCTTTATATTCTAATGTATTACTCATTCCAAAATCCCTCCTGTTCAAAGGTGTCATGCAGTTGCTTAATGACGTAATCTTTCAGTTCTTTTTGCGGATGTGGCTTGTGCAACAGAATACTGTTGTGACCTTCACATACAAATCGGATGCGCGAACCGCTGGTTTTTCCTTTTGTGTCAATTGAATAACCGTAATGTTTAAGTAAACTTTCGGCGTCCGCGTATGAAATGCCATAGCACAACGCCTTGAATTTCTCTTCGGTAACTTTCCAATTCGGCATAGAAATCTCCTTTTTTAAGATACTATATTTATTTTTTGATTGCAACTAAAAATGGTACTATGCACTGGGAGAACTTTTCATAATGTGACTTGACAGTATTGAGGTGTTAAGGTGAGGGAATCAGTAGAAAAATTATGAAAAAGAAGAACATTAAGAAAAAAGCAGGATAAATAACAGACAATAAAGAAATGAGTCGCACCACCAGGTGGGCACACGATATGACGGTGAAAACCAACGAAAGGCATTTATGATGATACTATAGCAAAAAAGGATGTTCGTAAAAACAGGCGCCGCGGATGTGAGTCTCTGCCGACGTGGTCGGTACCAATAAAATGGGCCGGAATACGTAGTCCCTCTAGGCGAGTACAACAAGCAAGGAATTCTTCATACCCGCGACGCCGGGCTTTTACACTACACCGAAGCTTTTTGCTTCGTTGCAATATATTCTTCCAGCACCTCGCGCTCGCTGAAATGATATTTGACACCCTTAATCTCCTGGTAGTCCTCGTGGCCTTTACCGAGAAGAATGATGATGTCGCCATCTTCGGCATGCTCGATGCTGTAGAGGATGGCCTCCTTGCGGTCCTCGATCTCGATGTAGCGACCGTTACTCTTCGATAGACCAACCTTGATATCCTCATTGATGGAAGCAATCTCTTCATCTCTGGGATTGTCCGCAGTCAGAATGGAGAGATCCGCCATTTTACCGCACAGCTCACCCATTGCATAACGGCGGAGCTTGGAACGGTTGCCGCCACCGCCATAGACACAGACAATTCGCTTCGGATGATAAGCAAGAATTGTGGTTAACAGGCTTTCAACACTAGCTTCGTTGTGTGCATAGTCAATCATTACCGTGAAACGATCCGATACCGGAACCATTTCTACGCGCCCACGCACATGCACATCGGAGAGAGCGGAGAGAATTACAGAAGTATCAATCCCCAGGTATTTGGCCACATTGAAGGCGGCCAGCGCGTTATACACGCTGAAACGACCGGGTACATTTGTAGCGATATGCGTCATTTCCCCCGTGGAGGAGATGGCATCGAAGCCCATTCCCAGGATTCCGTCGGCATTGGTATAGGTAATATTTTCCGCAATGCAGATCTCCTTTCCGGCAAAAGAAGAATCCTGAAGAGCGGGACTTTCGTATTCCAGTCCGTAGGCGGAAAGCGCACAGGTATGGTCTTTTACCGCACCAAGGGCGGACGCATCGTCCGTATTGACAAAGCCGTGTTTACACTGGCGGAAGAGCAGACTCTTGCAGTAGAGGTATTCTTCCATGGATTCATGCTCGTTGGGGCCGATATGATCGGCACTGAAATTCGTAAATACCCCGACATCGAACGTAAAACCTGCCACACGACTCATCTTAAGACCCTGACTGGAGACCTCCATGATACAGTGCGTACAGCCTGCCTTCACCATCTCGGCGAAGAGTCGCTGCAATTCGTAGCTTTCGGGGGTGGTGTTAGCCGTTTTGGTTTTTTCCTCGTTAATCCAGGCACCGATGGTACCGATAAGACCGGTGGAGAAACCGGCGCGGTGAAGAATCTCACGCAACATAAAGGAAGTGGTGGTTTTCCCCTTTGTTCCGGTAATTCCGATGGTGGTAAGCTTCTCCGCAGGGTAGCCAAAGTATGCGGCGGCAGTAATGGCCAAGGTCAGACGATTGTTCTTGCAAGCAAGGAAAACCACCTCCGGGTGATCGGCCATAATCTGTGCATCGATTTCGTGCTCGATGGCAACGGCACGGGCGCCTTTGGCGAGGATTTCTTCGATGGCATCGTGCGCATCATATACGGTTCCCTGAATGCAGACAAAAAAACAATCCGCACTTACCTTACGGGTATCGTAGATCAATTCTCCGATTTCTATGGAATCTAAGGTCGTGGGACCGGACACAATACGATAGTCCAGTCTTGCAACGAGTTCGCTAAGCTTCATTTTTTCTTTCTCCAATTCATATTCTTCCGGGAATCCTTCTGACGGGATGCAAAAGAGTTTTCTGCGCGGAAATCCATCTCTATTGTATCATATTATTGAAAATTCGGCACAGTAATCTCTGCTTCAAATACGGTATGAGACGGCCCGGTCATCAGCATATGATTGTCCTCAGTACGCCATTCGACCAAGAGTGGTCCGCCGATCTGCAAAACGGTTACCCGACGTTCGCTGGCTCCCTGTAAGACGGCGCCGACAACGGCGGTGCAACAGCCGGTGCCACAGCCGATGGTTTCCCCGGTGCCACGCTCCCACTCGCGAATTTTGATGGTATTGCGATCCACAAGTTGTGCGAAGGTTACATTCGTTCGATTCGGGAAGAGAGAGGTGTAATTCTCAAGAGCCGGACCGTATTTCTCAATCGGAAGAGTATCGACGTCGTCAATAAAGGTCACGATATGGGGATTGCCCCAGGAGACCGCCGTTACAAGAAACGAGCGATCGAGAACCCGGACCGGGTGATTGATGAAGGTGGAGGTGTCGGTTACCACCGGGATTTTGTCCGTGTCTAGCACGGGAACTCCGATGTCGGCGCGGATATTCACGGCAACACCGTTTTCAATCGTGAGGCTCACCTTCTGGATTCCGCCGAGGGTCTCGATGGTGAAATGTTCTTTTTCGGTAAAATGATGATCGTATACATATTTGGCAACGCTTCGCAGGGCATTCCCGCACATCTCGCATTCTGTCCCGTCCGGATCGAAGACCCGCATTCGGAAATCTGCCACCTCGGAAGGGCAGATTAAGATCATCCCGTCGGAGCCGACACCGAAATGATGGTCGGATAGGAAGATGGCCAGCTGATTTAATTGCGGCAGTTTCTGGTGAATGGCATCAATATAGACATAATCGTTTCCGAAGGCCTGCATTTTGGTAAAACGAATCCGAAGGGAATCCGCGGTCTGACCGGGAAGCTGTGGTTGTGTCATAGTGGTCGTCCTCCTATTCGTTCATGGCACGATTGAGATCCGCAATGATGTCATCAGGATGCTCCAGTCCGACGGAGAGTCGTAAGAAGGTCTCGGTGATGCCAAGTTTCTGTCGGTCTTCTTCTTTCATGGATTCGTGGGTCTGGGTGCGGGGGTAGGTGATCAGAGTCTCCGTTCCGCCAAGACTCTCTGCGAACATGACCATGTCCACATTGTTTAGAATCTTTTTTACGGTCTCGAAGGAATCTACGTTAAAAGAAATCATTCCACCGAAGCCGGAGGTCTGTCTGCAGGTAAGCTCATACTGGGGATGGTCTTCGAAACCGACGTAGAACACCTTGGTTACCTTACGCTGCGTACGAAGCCAGGCGGCAACCTTCTTAGCATTTTCATTGTGGCGGTCCATACGAAGCTGCAGGGTCTTCAGACCACGAAGGAGAAGCCAGGAATCCATGGGACCCAAGCCGTTTCCGTGGGATTTTAACTGCAGACGAAAATGGTCCTGCAGATGGGGATCCCGCACGATTACGAGACCTGCGATAACATCATTGTGTCCGCAGATATATTTCGTTCCGCTATGAACGACAATGTCGGCTCCCAGAGTCAGCGGCTTTTGAAAATACGGAGTTAAGAAGGTGTTGTCCACCACTAAGAGTGCGCCCTTGGAATGCGCCAACTCGGCAATGGCCCGGATATCGGCAACCTTCATCATGGGATTGGTGGGAGTTTCGAGGAAAATCATGCGGGTTTTCTCGGTCATATGACTGCGGATATCTTCCAGATCCGTCATATCCACATAGGTAAAGGAACACCCGTATTTGGTGAAAATATCGCCGGCAATTCGATAGGTGCCGCCGTAGATATCGTCGGTCAGAAGAACATGGTCCCCGGGATTCAGGATGGTGAAAAGCGCCATATTGGCTGCCTGTCCGCTGGTAAAAGCAAACCCTTCGGTTCCTTCCTCAAGAATGGCCATGGTTCGCTCCAGCTCCTGTCTGGTCGGGTTCTGCAGACGGGAATAGTCGTAGCCGGTGGAGTCAAAAAGCCCTCTGTGACGGAAGGTTGCCGTCTGATAGATCGGGAAGGATACCGCTCCGGTATGCGGGTCGCACCCTAAAGCTCCGTGGATTGCTCTGGACTCAAAATGCATATGTTCTTTTCGGTCAAAATCGGTGAAATTGCTGAAATTCTTCATGGGTCTCCTCCTGCCGTTTCTGTGGCGCCAAATGCATGCTCCGGCGGCGTTCTTTGTATACTGTAATTGTACGTGACAGCAACAGCAGAAAATAGTATAATAGTGCTAATAATATTGCAAATAGTGCTATCACGAGCAGAAAAAAGAAAAATGCCGGAAACGGCAGGAGAGTGCCTATGATTAAGTATGCCAAAACGGGATATCTGAAGGAGCCGTATCGTCTTTTTCACTTGGCGACGAAGGAGCGAAAAGAATATGAATATCACTACCATGACTTCGATAAGATTCTGCTTCTGATAAAGGGGCAGGTGACCTACAGTATTGAAGGAATGAATTATGAACTCAAACCGTATGACATTGTGCTTGTGCCGGCCGGTCAGGTGCATCGTCCCATTGTACGGGGAGAAGAGGAATACGAGCGGATCATTCTCTATATTTCACCGGATTATCTACGGACATTTCGGACGGAGGAATACGACCTTCGGGAATGCTTTCTTCGGGCCGCGGCGGAGGGGGCTCTGGTGCTTCGGGCGGCAGGACAGAAACGTGGTCGGGTTTTTCGGGCACTGGAAGCCATGGAGGCGGCCGCGCGGAGTACGGAATTTGCCTCCGGCCTGGAGAGGGAACTCTGCTTTCAGACCTTTCTGATACAGTTAAATCGTGCGGTACGGGCGGAGGAAATGAAGTATCTGCAAGCCGGACGGTATGACCCGATGATTCACGAGGTGGTGAACTATCTGAATGCTCACATGACGGAGGAGATTTCCATCGACCTTTTGGCAAGTCGATTCTTCGTAAGCCGATCCTATCTGATGCATCGATTTAAGGAGGAGACCGGCGACACCATCGGCAATTATCTGACCAATAAGCGCCTGCTTTACGCACACGAACGCATTCGGGAGGGGATGCCGATTACGGTGGCCTGTATGGAGGCGGGCTTCAACAGCTATTCGAATTTTTCACGAATCTACAAGCGATTTTTCGGTGAGAATGCGAGCAATTAGTTCTTTTACAAACCATAAAATTGTTATATAATATATATTGCTATAATAAGACCTACAATTCGGGGAGATTGAGATGACAAAAGGACAGATGGGATTGCGTAGAAATGTTGGATTAATCGGAATTCTGGGACTTACGGCAGTGGCGGTATTGCTCGTAAGAAACAGTGTTCATTCGAGATTGATGGCGGAATCGATTGTCATGGCTTGCGGCTGTGTCTGCGTGGCAATTCTTATGACCAATAAGCAGATTGTTGCGGGACGCCTTCTTGCAATCGGATTGAGCATCGGATACGTGGCACAGCGTCTGGTGATGTTAATGATCAATCCTCTTCCCTTTGACCTTCGTTTCTTTGCCTGGTTCGTGATTCCGGTAGGATGCTTCCTGTTTGCGGAACTGTTTTTAACCGAGACGAACCGACTGATTCGTGAATTGGATATTGAGAGAGAACGCCAGGAAGACCTTGTCATGTTAAGTGAGGTGACAGGACTCTATAACCAGCGTGCTCTTTTGACGGATTTAAGAATGCAGCAGGCGTACTGTGAGCGTAACGGTATGCTTCTTTCGTTAATGCTGTTGGATGTGAAGCTGTTTGACAAGGAAGGCAGACCGGTAGAAGCCGGAAAGGGTCGCGAGATGTATGCGAAAATTGCGGAAACTCTGGTGGATGCCCTTCGTATTGAGGATCGCGTCTATGACCTGAACAATAACGGTCTGTTCGGAATCCTTCTGAACTGCGAGAGCAATTCCTTTGCGGTGGTAAGCGAGCGTATGCGCTATGCCGTAACGGCGGACGAACTCTACGAGAAGGCTGTCGGCGGTGCGGTGAATCCGAAGATTAATATTGCCTGCAGCTCGTTTAAAAAAGAAGAATACCATGCCGATGCGGAATTCTTCCTCCGGAAAATGATGAATGAGATGCAGTAATGCATCTGTAAGGAGTAGAGATGTTATATAACATTACTCTGGATATTGCCGGCATTGTACTGCTTGCAATTCTTTTGGGCGCTTTAAATGCGGGAACCTATCTGAAAAGTGAACGTACGAAGGCCTTCCAGGCTTTCATCGTATATTCGATTCTGGCGGGAATTCTGGATGTGATTACCGCCTATACCATCAGCTTTTCCACCCGGGTGCCGGATCTGGCGAACCTGATTCTGAATATTATCTATTTTGCACTCAATGTCTTGCAGGTATATTGCGGAGCCAATTATCTGCTGCTCATTGCCGACAGGGCCAATCGTAAGCATCATTGGATTGCGGGCGTGGCAATGCTTCTGTATGGTGTTGCACTACTTACTACGGGCTGGACCCATTGGCTTTTCTGGTTTGAGGACGGAGTGTACGGCCACGGACCTGCCTTCTTGGCCTCGGTGTTGATTTTGGCCTTTTTGATGCTTCATGCCCTGATTGTGCTGATTCTGAATGCCAAACGTGTGGAGAAGCACAAGTTTTGGCTTGGAATGCTGTTCGTGTTGGCACCGGCCATCTCCATGGGCCTTCAGCAGATTTTTTCCAATGTTCTGATGACCTGCTTTGGTAGTGCGGTAGCGGCACTGATTATGCAGTTCTCTTTGGAGTCTCCTGACTACAAAGCACTGATGGAGACCATGCAGGAACTCGAGAAAGCCAATGAGAGAGCCAATGCGGCAAACGAGGCGAAGAGTACCTTCCTTGCCAACATGAGCCACGAGATTCGTACTCCGATCAACGGAATCCTCGGTATGAACACGATGATTCTTCGTGAGACAAAAGAGGATCTGACGAAGGAATATGCGGCGAATATTCAGAGCGCCGGTTCGGGGCTTTTGGCAATTATCAATGATATTCTGGACCTTAGTAAGATTGAATCCGGGAAGATGGAGATTCTTCCGGACCGATATTCTCTTTTCTCTGTGATGAATGATACCTATCAGATGTTACAGGGCCGCGCACAGGAGAAAGGCTTGGATTTCCGTTTTACGAACAATCCGAAGGTTCCTGCCAAATTAATCGGTGACTCGGTGCGTGTGCGTCAGATTCTGGTGAATCTTATGACGAATGCAATCAAGTATACGGAGGAAGGCGAAGCTTCCCTCTACGTGGATTGGGAACCGATTGATGCGATATACGGGAATCTGATTCTTCGTGTGGAAGATACCGGAATGGGAATTCGGGAAGAAGATATGCCGAAGCTCTTTGAGAATTTCTCCCGTATTAACGAGAGCGCGAACCGTCATATTGAAGGGACCGGACTGGGACTTCGAATTACCGGACTGTTGGCGCAACTTATGGATGGCGAAATCCGTGTAACGAGTGAATATGGCAAGGGCTCCGTATTCACGGCGATATTGAAGCAGGAGATTGCCGACTCGCAGCCGATGGGGGAATTCGGACTCCGATTGGATGAGAAAAATGTCGAGGCAACCTCGGCAGAGATTCGTTTCTTCGCACCCGGAACGAAGGTGTTGGTTGTGGATGATGTTCCGCTCAACATCAAGGTGTTCATCGGATTGATGAAGCATAACAAGGTCGAGATTGATGCGGCAAAGAGCGGACCGGAATGCATCGAGATGTGCAAGCATACGAAGTATGACATGATCTTTTTGGACCATATGATGCCCGGTATGGACGGAATTGAGGCCTTTAAGATTCTGCAGGCCTCCGAGGAGAACCGAAACCGTTCCACTCCGATTATCGCCCTAACCGCGAATGCGATTATGGGAGCAAAAGAGACCTATCTGGATGTGGGATTTGCGGATTATCTGAGTAAACCGATTGTACCGCGTGCCCTGGATGAGATGTTAATGGCATACCTGCCGGCGGATAAGATTATCCGCGGAACGGATGTGTAGATAAGAACGGAGAATACTATGGGATTAAGATTTCGTAAGAGCATTACCCTGACGAAAGGGGTAAAACTGAATGTGGGAACGAAGAGTGCCAGCATCAGTCTTGGAACCAAGGGAATTCATCAGAGTTTCTCGACGACCGGCAAAACGACATCAACGCTTAGCCTGCCCGGAACGGGACTCAGCTATCAGAAGTCTACGAATCTGAAGAAGGTGGCCGGCAAGTTGACCGGTGCCTCCTCTGCGAAAAAGACCACGAAGACATCTGCCAAGGCGAAGACCGGTTCTACCGCCAAGACAAGCACCTCGGCGAAGAATGCCAAGATTGCGAAGGCAGAGGCAGAGCAGGCGGCAATACAGCTTCAGAACGATCAGCAGATGGTGGAGAACTTCAATGCTCTTTTGACGAAGATTAAGTCGATGCATACCGTGTGCGATGCTCCGGTAGACTGGAGCCGTGACACGACGGGATTAGGCAAGCGGATCTTAGAGGGCGATGTGGATGCCTATCTGGAAGCGGTGGAGAGCAAGGACCCTTACGGAGATCTTCTGGATTACGGCGCAGACTTCGAGGTCGGAACGGACAGCCCGGAATTCCTGGAGATTGAATTCCGCGTAAAGAGTGAGGAAGTGGTTCCCGATTATAATCTTTCCCTTACCTCGACCGGCAAGGTGAGCAATAAGGCGATGGGCAAAACGGCATATCTGGACCTGGTTCAGGATTATGTATGCTCCAGTATCCTGCGTGTGGCGCGTGATACCTTTGCGCTTCTCCCTGTGAAAAAAGCAGTGATTCATGCAGTAGACACCCGTTTGAACACCGCTACGGGATACGAAGAGGAGGTAACCATTGTATCGGTGGTATTTGACCGTGATCGGTTCTTAATGCTGAATTTTGCAATGGTGGATCCGTCGGATGCGCTGGCGGCCTTCCCGAGCCATATGAATTTCAAGAAGACCACCGGTTTCGAGCCGGTAGAGCGCCTGGAGGCGTAAAGAACAGACTCTGATTGCCAGCAGGCAATTCGGATAGATTATTCGGGTACCGGGTACCTCGGCCCCGACCTTTTACAGGTGAAAGGAGAATTATGGGATTTTTAGACAATTTAAAGAGCGGATTAAACAAGGCAACTTCTTCGACCATGAAGAGTAATCTGAATAAAACGGTGAATTCCGTGGTAAAGAGTGCTTCAAGTGCTGCGTCGAAGGCAATTACGAACACCAGCAAGACCTTTACCTTCCAGGAGCTTCCCAAGAATGCGGAGGAACTGAAGGCTTTGAAGGAAGCAGCATTGACGGATGCTTTTGCGACGGCTGCTCTTACGGTGTTGGCGTTAAATATCTTTGGCGAGAACGCAGAACTTGGTACCGAGGCCCTGAATTTCTTAAAGGGACCCGAGCCGCTCTCTCCTCGTGAGGTAAGCTTTATTAAGGATCGTTTCGGCGCTACCAAGCAGTACATTGCAAGATCCTACTTCAAGGGTGCTACCCCGGAGAATGATTATGCGCCCTCGACGCCTTATACCATCGTGGTATCGGATAACCCCCACAGCAAGCTGGATGACACCCATCTGAAGCTTTTCATCCAGTCCGGCGGTGCGGACAGCCCTCGTGATGTAATCCTTCGTAAAAAGCCTTCTACCGGCCAGTGGTTCTTATCGGAACAGCAACTGATGGTGGATATTCGCATTCCGAAGTCAACGGATAAGTGGGCATAGAATGAATTGGGAGAGCATGTCGTTACGGACATGCTCTTTTCTTCTTTCCACCCTCGGGTGGATATGGTAAAATAGTATATTATATGCGGCAGGTGGAGAGTATGAGGATTAGACGCAGAATATTCAACATTATTCAGATTGGCTCCAAGGAGGACTTCATCAGCAAGGCCTTTGATTTTTTTATTGTTGCGGTCATCTTCGTGAATCTTTTCTGCACCTTGTTTTCGACTTTTGCGGAAGCAGAACCCTATCTTCCGGTCCTGCATATCGTAGAGTTCATCACGATTATTATTTTCACGATTGAGTATCTGCTTCGTCTCTGGACGGCGCGCTACCTCTACCCGGAGAAAAAGCCCGGCGTGGCACTGCTTCGCTTCCTGGTATCCTTCTCCGGAATTGTGGATCTTCTTACATTTTTCCCTTATTATTTACCGTTCTTTTTTCCGGGAGGCGCTGTCGCGTTCCGCATTTTCCGAGTCTTTCGAATCCTTCGGCTGTTCCGGATTAACCAGACCTACGATGCATTTAACGTCATTACGGCAGTCCTGAAGGAAAAAAAGAATCAGTTGATCTCCTCCATCAGTATGATTGCCATTCTGATGGTGGCCTCTTCCCTCTGCCTGTATTCTCTGGAGCATAATGCACAGCCGGAGCAGTTTAAGAATGCCTTCTCCGGACTCTGGTGGTCGGCTTCGACACTTCTGACGGTGGGATACGGAGACATTTATCCGATTACAACGGTCGGTAAGGCTTTTGCCATTGTGATTTCGTTTCTGGGAGTTGGCATGGTGGCGATTCCAACCGGTATAATTTCCGCAGGTTTTGTGGAGCAATATACGAAATTAAAATATCTTCCCGGTTATGCGGACGGACTCGTGAAAAAGCGTGGGACAACAGACGGCTTGGAGACCACCGGCAGTCGCAAAACGGAAGATGCTTTGGAAAATTCCGGGAACAGCAAGGCCACAGATGTCTTGGAATCCTCCGACAACCTCAAAGTGGAGGACTGGGGACTTCGTGAGATGGTGATTGCCGAGAATCATCCCTGGGTGGATGTGCCGGTACAGCACATTCCGTTAGAACCGAATGTATCGATTGTACTGCTGCTTCGAAACAGCGAAAGAATTATCCCGGAGGCCACGACAACGATTCAGGCGGGCGACGTGGTATTCATTTATACGGAATAGGTTTGGAGGATCGTGATGAGTAAGAAGAAAGAAGCCAAGAAGAAAAAACTTCGCAAAAAACATATTGTTCCCTCAATTATCCGACTGATTCTCGGAGTGCTTGTTTCGGTGATTCTGACATTAGCCATTATTTTTCTTTTCATGTCCTTTGCATTGGAGATGAAGCTTACACAGGCTTCCGAACAGACGGCATATGTTACGGAACTTGTGAAAAACTGCCTGAATGACGGCATGAGTATTGAGGACACGGTTGCGACTCTACAGTCCCGAAATTATACCGGCGGCGCGGTTTATATTTTGGATACGCAGACGATGGAGGCCCTCGGCGGATATGGCGGAGCGACCTATGATCTTTTGGACACCTCTATATTCGATGAATTCAGCATTGAAGGATTATATCGTGATACGCAGAAACACGGTAGCATGAATGAATTTCTGGAAAAAGACAAGGTCTTACCGTTTATGAAGCAGGTGTTCTCGGATAAGGATTTGTCTTATGTAGGGATGCAGGTAGGTGAGGCGGATGCAAACGGTGGCAGAGACGGAATCAACTTATCGGTTAGCATTGTCGGTGATGATGCATGGATGAATTCTACTGTCTATTCCGGTACCTTCTGGTTCTCGCAAAAAATAACGGATACGCCTTGTACGGTTATGGTTCAGCACCATCTGATGATGGCGAGAAAAGATATTATCTATATCATGAGCTGTGCGGTATTTGCTCTGTTGCTTAGCCTGATTCCGACCATCGGTCTGTTTGTCAGCGTGGTGAACAGCATTGTTACTTATCGCCGGCTTACGAAGATTGCGAACACCTCGACGGAGACGATGGGCTACAATATGACCTACTATCTGGAAAAGAGTACCAAGACGGTGCGTCAGCTTTGGAACCGGAAGAAGTCTTATGCGGTGGTATCAATCGAATTGCTGAAATACCAGCGTTTCTGCACCTATTATGGAGTAGAGGCCGGAGAACAGCTTCTGGAGAACATTGATCGGACGATTCGTGCGATGCTTAAGCACAATGAAATCTGTGCTCAGCAGCATGGAGCGACCTTTGTACTGTTCTTAAAGCCTGCGGAGGATGTGACAATTCAGCAGCGTATTCGGGATATTATTACAAGAATTGATACGAATACCGGCGCACATCGAACCGTATTCCATGCGGGAATCTATCGTACGACTCCGACAGGAGAGATTCCGAACCACAAGCTGGATATGATGGAATGCTACAATCGTGCTTCCATTGCCCGTAAGACCCTTGATGATGATAATATGCATGAGATTGCATTCTTTGACCGGAAGATGACCGAAGAGCAGCTCTGGGAGCAGAAGGTGGAAGAGTCTATGGTTGCGGCTCTGGAGCGTGGCGAATTCGAGGTCTACATCCAGCCGAAGTATAATCCGAGCAATGATGAATTACAGGGTGCTGAGGCATTGGTACGCTGGATTTCCCCGACAGAAGGCTTCTTAGGTCCCGGACGATTCATTCCGATTTTTGAAAACAATGGATTTATTACACATCTGGATGATTATATGATTTCGCATGTGGCGGCTCTTCAGGCGCAATGGATTGCGGAAGGTAGACAGGTAGTACCGATTTCGGTGAATGTGTCGCGTATTCATTTTATGAAACCGGATTTGGCAGAGCATATCTGTCGACTGGTGGATGCTTATGCTGTGCCGCATAAGTTCATTGAGATTGAGCTTACCGAAAGTGCTTTCTTCGATGATCAGTCGATGCTTTTAAATACGGTTGAGAAGCTTCATGAGGCCGGATTTGAAGTCTCGATGGATGATTTCGGTTCGGGCTATTCTTCGTTAAATTCCTTAAAGGATCTTCCTCTGGATGTGTTAAAACTGGATGCCGGATTCTTCCGCGGTAAGGGCGTGGATGAGAATCCTGAGCGCAGCCGGGTTGTGGTAACCGAGGCAATTCATCTGGCGAAGCAGTTGGATATGGAGATTGTCGCGGAGGGCGTTGAGAAGAAGGAACAGGTGGAATTCCTAGCCGGTTGCGGCTGCGATATGATTCAGGGCTACTATTATGCGAAGCCGATGCCTGCCGCAGAATATGCGGAGCGTATGCATCGGGTAGCTGGTGAGCCCGTACAGACGTCGGTGTCTAGTGAGCTCGGCCAAGTGGCGGGTGAGTCGATGCAGGAGCAGATGCCTGTTGAACTTGTACAGGAACAGGTATCTGGTGAGTCCGGTCAAGTGCCTGTTGAGCCTGGTCAGGTGCCTAACGAGCAATAGTTCTTACTAATTACAACGAGAATTCCTATTTGGGGAATTCTCGTTGTACAATTTTCTTGTAAATGAGCCAATTAGTGGCTTGTTTTCTGTTATTTCTTGTTATTTGTTTTATCGATTCCCGGAATTTACAACCAATATCAATACTATCAAATCTTTTGTGGTACAAGCTGGATAATTCTGACATTAAAAGTACCACGATTTCTTCTAATCAAGTCATTGAGTTGTACAACTCATAAAATCCAATACAACAATAATTGCAGAACAGCAAAAAATAGATGTAAAAGTCCCAAAAGAGACTTATAAGAGTATAACCATTATCAGGCCGACATAACGAATTGTTGTAATTTGCCGGTACAGAACAGAATTCATGCGAAAATAAGAGAAGCAACGCAGACATATAGCAAAGAGCAAGCAAGAGAAGCAACGCGGACATATAGCAAAGAGCAAGCAAGAGAAGCAACGCAGACATACAGCAAAGAGCAAGCAAGAGGGACACTGCGTGGACATACGAAAGGAGTGTAATCTGTGCGAAGAAACACGAAGAGATTCTTGACGCCGGAGAAAGAAGAAATCCTGCGCCGGACACATGACGTATTTCATATGCTGCGTATCCGGGCAGAGGTGCTTGAGGAGATTGTGCGTGAGTGCGGTCGACGAGAGAGCAGTTGGATTGAAGGAAGTCTTCATGCAATCCCGTCCAAACGATCCAAAATGCATTATCAATACTATTTTCGTAGGGATAAAACGGAAAAAATGGGGGAGTATATCAGACAGGAAAACATGCAACTGGCGAATGATTTAGCAAGGACGGAATATGAGCGGAAACTACAAAAATGTGCATCTGAGGAACTTCGAAGGATTCGAAGAGCATTGGATGGTTTTGAGACCACGGTTGATACTTTGTATGAGACGTTGCCCGAAGGGAAAAGACAACTGATTGATTCGATTGCTTTATCGAATGATGCCTATGCAGAAGAGTGGCTTGCACTAAACTATGAGTCCATGCCGTTTGAAGAGACGGCGATTTGCTATGTTACATTAAGAGGAGAAAATGTTCGGTCGAAATCCGAGGTTATTATTGCAAATATTCTGGACAAATATCATGTGCCGTATCGCTATGAGTATCCATTGCGGGATGAATTGGGAATCTGGGCGAGACCTGATTTCACGGTACTGAATGTGCATACCAGAAAAGAGTATTATTGGGAACACTTTGGTATGATGGATAACGCGGAATATCTGGAACATGCGATCAATAAGCATCGTGCTTATGCAAGACGAGGAATCGTTCAAGGAGGGAACCTCATATGTACCTATGAAACATCCTACAATCCAATCAATACGGCGGAGGTGGAAAGTATTGTGAGGAGTTTGTTGTGCGAGTGATCGTGTGAGCGATTATGTGGTGCGAATGTGTGAGTGCACGTGTGCGATATTATGTGAGTGATCGTGCAGGGGATTGTAAACAAAAAAAGAGCCGCATGCAAAAGCATGCGGCCCCTCTTATGTACTGTTGTGATTCGTTGTACGAACCTGCTTAACAACTAAGCAATCAACAGACCATGCTCTGAATTAGAGCTGAGGACCTGCTGCAACAAGAGCCTTTCCAGCCTCGTTGGTCTCGTACTTAACGAAGTTCTTCTGGAATCTCTGAGCCAGATCAACAGCCTTGGTCTGCCACTCGGAAGCGTCAGCGTAGGTGTCACGAGGATCAAGGATTGCAGGGTTAACTCCGGGAAGCTCGGTAGGAACTTCGAAGTTGAAGATAGGAATATTCTTGGTAGGAGCGGTCTTGATGTCGCCATTTAAGATAGCGTCGATAATACCACGGGTATCCTTAATGGTGATACGCTTGCCGGTACCATTCCATCCGGTGTTTACAAGGTAAGCCTTAGCGCCGGACTTGTTCATCTTCTTAACTAACTCCTCGCCGTACTTGGTAGGATGTAACTCAAGGAATGCCTGACCAAAGCATGCGGAGAAGGTAGGAGTAGGCTCGGTAATACCACGCTCGGTACCTGCTAACTTAGCGGTGAAACCGGACAGGAAGTAGTACTGGGTCTGCTCAGGAGTAAGGATGGAAACAGGAGGTAATACGCCGAATGCGTCAGCGGACAGGAAGATTACGTTGTCAGCTGCAGGACCTGCGGATACCTTATTAACCTTAAGAGCAATCTTGTCAATATGATCGATAGGATAAGAAACACGAGTATTCTCGGTTACGGACTTATCGTCGAAATCAATCTTGCCGTTAGCATCAACGGTAACGTTCTCTAATAAGGAGTTTCTTCTGATAGCATTGAAGATATCAGGCTCAGATTCCTTATCAAGACCGATAACCTTAGCATAGCAACCACCTTCAAGGTTGAATACACCGTTGTCATCCCAACCGTGCTCATCATCACCGATAAGAAGTCTCTTAGGATCGGTGGAAAGGGTGGTCTTACCGGTTCCGGACAGACCAAAGAAGATAGCGGTGTGCTTACCTTCCATATCGGTGTTAGCGGAGCAGTGCATGGAAGCAATGCCCTTAAGAGGAAGGTAGTAGTTCATCATAGAGAACATACCCTTCTTCATCTCGCCGCCGTACCAGGTATTGATGGTAACCTGCTCTTTGGAGGTAATGTTGAATGCTACACAAGTCTCGGAGTTAAGACCTAACTCAGCGAAGTTCTCAACCTTAGCCTTGGAAGCGTTGTATACTACGAAGTCAGGCTCGAAAGAAGCAAGCTCCTCAGCGGTAGGCTGGATGAACATGTTCTTAACGAAGTGTGCCTGCCAAGCTACTTCCATGATGAAACGAACTGCCATACGGGTATCAGCGTTCGCACCACAGAAAGCATCAACTACGAACAGTCTCTTGTTGGAAAGTTCCTTCTTAGCAAGATCCTTAACTACAGCCCAAGTGGACTCGGTCATAGGATGGTTATCGTTCTTGTAGCCCTCGCTGGTCCACCATACAGTGTCCTTGGAGTTCTCATCCATAACGATGTACTTGTCTTTAGGGGAACGTCCGGTGTAGATACCAGTCATAACGTTAACGGTATCAAGCTCAGTGTTCTGACCAACTTCGTAGCCCTCAAGGCCGGCCTTGGTCTCTTCCTCGAACAGGAGCTCATAAGAAGGATTGTAGACAACTTCGGTAGTACCGGAGATGCCATACTTGGTTAAATCGATTGCCATTTGCTTTCTCTCTCTTTCTTAAGAATTTGTATTTTTACCAGCCGCAATGCTTTTTTCCTTATAATAAAAAAGAACATTGTTCGTGATAAATTTCCGTTTCTTATGATATACGAAACGGAGCACTTTCGTCAAGAAAAAACCATAAGTTTAGTGTTTTTTTATTCTTATTTATTATATTCTTTTGCCTTCGGGCTATGCATAGAGTCCGGGAATCGTTTATAATTGGGGTGATTCATCGGAAAATAGGATGAAAATAGCAGGATACAAAAGGCGAAAGGCAGTCGTATGGGCGCAAAGCAGACAGATTGGACAACGGTATGGGGCAATGCCGTCTCGATTAATGAGAACAGACCGGAAAGTTATGGAAAGAATATTACATTGTGCTATAAGATTTTCGTTCCGTTCGATGCGGAGGCTCTCCGACTGACATTTGATAACTTTTGCGGTACGGAACCGGTCACGATGACTCGAGTGGCGGTGCTTGTGGGAGAGCGTTTGCTGCCTCTGACTTTTCAGGGAAAAGAGCATGTGGTCATCCCTGCCGGAGAACGAATTCTTTCGGATGCCGTATCGGTAGAGGTATCCGCAAAAGAGACCGTGGAGGCACGAATCTTCCTGGGTGAGATTACGCAGCTTCGCTCGGCGGTATTCGTGAGCGGACCTTTATCAGACCAAAACTCGTACGCGGTGGGAGACTTCACACAAGATATTGTGGTTTCTAAGGATTTGAGCCGCAAAACCAACATGATTTACTTCTTAAGTAATGTGGAAGTTCTAACGAATCAGCCAAAAAAGACCATTGTATGCTACGGTGACTCGATTACGGCACAGGCTTGGCCGGATTATTTAAGCTTGCGATGCGCCAACGAGCATCCGGATACGGCAATCGTGCGACGGGCGACCAGTGGTTCCCGGGTTTTGAGAGAGTATTCCTGTATTACCTATGAATCCTATGGATTAATGGGCAAAAAGCGCTTTTTACACGAGGTTCCGACTACAGGAGCTAAGGCAGTAATCCTTCAACAGGGCATTAATGACATCATTCATCCGGTGGGGATTGATGTGAATCCGTTCCGCCCAATGTCAGACTATCCCACAAGGGAAGAGTTGATCGAAGGACTGACCTACTATATCTTGTGTGCGAGGGATTTGGGCTATCGGGTTTATCTGGGCACCCTGCTTCCGATTGAGGGATGGAGAACCTATGAGCCTTTTCGTGATGAATTGCGGAATGCGGTAAATGACTGGATGCGCACGACAACACTTGCGGACGGCTGTATCGATTTTGATAAGGCTCTGCGTGACCCCGAGCGACCGGCGAGGTTTCTTCCGGAATATGATTCGGGGGATCATTTGCATCCGAGTGCCGCAGGATATAAGAGAATGGCAGAAGAGATTCCCGGTAACTTACTGGATATGTAATGTGGCCCCTCTCCGACGAATGGTCGGCAGAAACAGCGAGTTGGGGTCACTGAAACAGAAAGGAGTAACAAATGGTGAATTATCAGAAAGCGGTTATGATTGGATGTGGTTTCGTGGGATCGGCGACGGTCTTTGCTCTGATGCAGAGCGGACTGTTCTCCGAGATTGCCATGATTGATGCCAATAAGGAGAAGGCGGAGGGAGAGGCGATGGACATCAGCCACGGTATTCCTTTTGCCAAGCAGATGCGAATCTATGCCGGTTCCTATGAGGACGTAGAGGATGCGGGAATTGTAATTATCACGGCCGGGGCGAATCAGCAACCCGGAGAGACCAGGTTAGATCTGGTAGAAAAGAACGTTGCTATTTTTAAGGGAATTATTCCGGAGATTACCGGACATCATTTCGGCGGAATTCTTTTGGTGGTTGCCAATCCGGTGGATATCCTAACCAAAGTGGCTCAGGAACTGTCCGGATATCCGGCGAATCGGGTCATCGGCTCCGGAACCGTTCTGGACACGGGACGATTAAAATATGCTCTCAGTGAGCACCTTCAGGTGGACACCAAGAGCATACATGCATTTATTATCGGAGAGCATGGAGACAGCGAGATTGTCGCCTGGAGCAGTGCCAATGTATCCGGCGTGCCCCTTGACTCCTTTTGCGAGCTGCGTGGACATTTTCACCACGAAGAGGCGGAGAATGATATTGCCATGCAGGTAAAAAACAGTGCTTATGAGATTATCAGCCGCAAACGGGCCACCTATTACGGCGTTGCCATGGCGGTGAAACGAATCTGTGAGGTAATCGTACGGGATGAAGGAGCAATCCTTCCCGTATCCACCGCAATGACCGGAGCCTACGGAATCGACGAAGTGGTCCTTTCGATGCCCTGTGTGGTCGGCCAAAACGGTATTGAAACGCAGGTTCCCATTGTACTGACGGAAGAGGAAATCGCGCGCCTTCAGGAATCCGCGAAGACCCTTCGGGAAACCTACCAAAAAATCACCCTGTAGTCATAACCGATTCGGGGGTGCGCAGTGGTTTTGCGTTGCGACTGACGCTTTACTCGGCGTTTCGCTTGGCAAGCTCTGCAACCATCTCGTTGTACATTTTTTCGTCGATCTTGTACTTCCGTGCAATGAGGACGGAACTGATAATAATGGTAAGAATCGGAATGGATACGATGCCGACACGCAGGGCGAAGAGCTGGGCGCTTCCCACCTGATTGATAAATTGGTCGGCTCCGGTTAACACCTGGTCGGAAGTGATTTTGCCGGCACCTGCATCGACCTCGAGAGCAGCAATGCTTTGGCTTGCCGCGTAGATACCGGAGATAATCAGTACCAGCGCATTGGCTCCCTGGTTAATGGCACTGGAAAGCTTTACACAGAAGGAACGCACGGCGGCCACCACGCTGTCGTGACGCTCGTGGTGCTTGTATTCGTCGTATTCGATGGTGTTGTTTAACATGACAACCACATTGACATTGTAGAGTCCCTGACAGAAGAAAATGAGGAAACCGATTGCCATGAGCAGAATCTCATTCTTCGGAAGGAAGGGAACGTAACCGACTCCAAAGAACAGGATATATCCCGCAATGATACAGATTGTCATAACGGCAATAATGGTCTTGCGGGATATTTTTTTGGCAAGAACCGCATACAGGGCCTGCGAGAGCAACGTTCCGAGACCGTACATTACGGTAAACAGGAAAATGAGGTTTGCGCCGCTCTTGTAGCCGAATTCAAAATAGAAGAAGTTCGTGCCGAAGATGATTAACAGACCGTTGCAGATGTTGAAAAACAGGCAGGAAAGACCGATGACCGTCAACTGATCGTTTCGCAAGATGATTTGGAACATTTTCTTAAGCGTTACCTTCTCGGCACTGTCGTCGCGCTCGCGCTCACGAACGCCGAAGAAGGTCAAAAACTGGCAGCCCATAAAGCATAAGCAGATGACAAAAGCGCAGATTCGGTAATTGTTTACCGCACTTCCCACAACGAAGGAAGGTACCAGACCTGCTACCAGGAACTGACCGATGGAGCAGAAAATGCTCATAATGGAGGTCAGGGAATTCCGCTCTCCGGTGTTGCTGGTTAAGGACGGCAGCATTCCCCAATAGGAAATGTCGTTCATGGTGAAGGTCATTCCCCATAAGCAGTAGAAAATGCAGAAGAAAATGACGAAGGACCAGCCGGTGGGACGCAGGGTAAATAAGCATAGGATGACCGCTACATTGGCCAGCATGCCGGCGAGAATCCACGGACGATATTTGCCGGATTTAAAATGAGCATTCTCGATAATCAGACCCATCATGGGATCGTTGAAAGCATCCCAGAAGAGGCAAACCACCATACATCCCGAGATGACCGCGTACTGTGCGGTGGTAAGAATCATGGTGTACTGAATGTAGGTTAACAGATAGAGGCTTACGAGTGCGTAAGCCATGTCGCGGCCCGTTGCACCGATGCTGTAGGTCCATTTGGTGCGCTTGTCGATCGGGTCGGTGCTTTTGTAGATTTTCTTTTCCTGACTCATGTGAGTATCCCCCTTATTCTTTGGTAAAGAGATTCTTGCCCATCAGGCACTTCATTGCCTTGAAGAAGTGTCCGTTGGCATCGAGTACGATGGCATTTGCTACCTTGTAATCCAGGGCACCGCCGCTTTGGATTACAATGCCGTCGAGGGTGAATTCCTTGATGCTGTGCATCATCATCCCGACAAAAGGATCATCCTTCGGGCGATCCTTATTCTCTTTTTGCATCTTACGGCGTGCGACATGTAATACAATCTTGGCAAGAAGAGAGTATCTGGACAGCATACCGAGGGAATGGTATACGGTGAAACTTCCTTTTTTCGGATGGTCGAGGTCGGGAAGTTCTTCGTTATAGATCTTGCGGAAGGTCTCGGAATCAATACGGAATTCACTCATTTTAACGGGAAGGTCAAAAGAGGATTTTGCGACACTGGAGTCGATCGAAAGCTGTGCGGTCGAGCGAATGTCCGTAAGTCCGGCACCCACCTCTAAGGTGTAGGTTCCGGCGGGAACCTCAAAGCTTGCGGTGTTCACATTGTAGAGGGCAAAGGAGTCCTTGTTGACCGTAAGGTTGACCTCTTTGGTCTCACCGGGCTCTAAGTAGACTTTGTCGAAGGCGGCAAGCTTGCGCTTTTCACGAAGCAGATCTCCCGTCGGATTCTTGACATAAAGTTCTACGACCTCGGCACCGGCCACCTTGCCGGTGTTCTGGATGCGCAGACTGACGCGATACGCGTACGGATCCTCGGGACGCATTAACGGCGTGACACTTAATTCGGAATAATCGAAGGTTGTGTAGCTTAAGCCGTAACCGAAGGGATAGAGAACGGGCTTGTCAAAGGTATCGTAGTAGCGATAACCGATAAAAATGCTTTCCTCATAAGGAACATTGTCGGATTCCTTGCCGAAATTGCCGTAGCAGGGGGTATCTTCGATGCGAAGCGGGAAGGTCTCGGCCAGCTTGCCGGAGGGGTTCTTGGCACCGGTAAGCAGTAAGGCCGAAGCGCGTCCGGAGCTTTCCCCGCATAAGTACATTAACAGGTTGGCGCGGGCATCCATTAAGAAGGCAAGGTCCATGGGGGATCCGCCATAGGTAACCGCAATCAGTTTCGAAGATCGTCCCGCCATTTGCTCGTAGAGATGCAGTTGGTTCTCGGGAAGGGATAAGGTGATACGATCGTAGCCTTCGCTCTCGCACAGGTCGGTAAGACCGCAGTAGAAGAGTACGGGAATTTCCTCTTTTACCGCCTGATCCAGGGCAGCAAGTGCCTCGGCTTCCAGGGCGGCGTCCGGTGCGGTGGAACCGGTCGAATAGCCGGGAACATAGGTAATGTCATACCCCAGAGCCTTGAGAGCCTCCACGGAATTGGGACAGGTCGGATTGTTGATATGGGAACTTCCGCCACCCTGAATGCGGGTCTTGGAAGCTAATTCGCCGATGCACAGAAGGCGCGGAGTCTTCTGAAGGGAGAGGGGAAGAATGCCGTCGTTCTCCAAAAGAACCGCAGAACCGCAGGCAAGCTCGAGTGCCAGCTCCTCATGCTCTTTTAAAAGAGTATCCAGAGAGACGTCTCCTTGCTTGGCTTTGGCATCCGCTAAGGACTTGGAAAGACGGGTTACAACGGAGATAATGCGATCGGAAGCCCGGACGATGTCCTCCTCGGAAATGCGTCCGTCTGCGAGTGCCTTGCGCAACATGGCGGTGTGGATGCCATGGGAATCGGGCATCTCCAGATCCATTCCGGCCTTCACGCAGTCTGCGAAGTCCACAACAGCGCCCCAGTCGGAGATTGCGATCCCGTCAAAGCCCCATTCGTCACGAAGAATCTCGGTCAGGAGCTTGTGACTTTCGGTGCCGTGATGTCCGTTGATTAAATTATAGGAGGGCATAATGGAGACGGGGTGAGAATTTTTCACCACCAGCTCGAAGGCTTTGAGATAGATTTCGCGAAGAGCACGCTCATCCACTGCAGAGTTGGAGGTGTGACGGCGAGTCTCCTGAGAGTTGCAGGCATAATGCTTGACGCAGGCACCGATGCCTTTGTTCTGCATGGCATTGATATAGGTGGACGCCATGGAACCGGCAAGATACGGGTCTTCCGAGAAATATTCAAAGTTACGACCGCATAAGGGCGAACGCTTCATGTTGACGCCGGGGCCGAGAATGATGTTGATGTCATCGCGGATGGCTTCGTCAGCCATTGCTTCCGCCATTTTGGCAATGGCGCTACGGTCCCAACCGGCGCAGATTGCCGATGCGGACGGAAAACAGGTGGCCGGATTCGAACCGCCGACGATATCCCCTTCCGCCTTGCGAAGACCGTGAGGGCCGTCGCTCATAAAAATACCGGGAAGCTTGCCGCCTGCCTCATGGGTACGCCAGAAACCGACACCCGTGAGCAAGCGAATTCGCTCCTCAATCGTTAGTGAAACACTCATAGTGAACCTCCCCTTGCAGACCCGTTTTTACCGAATGGTTTTGGGCCCGTTTCCTATGGATTTATCATATCACATTTTTTGACGGTATTCTATCACTAAAGCGTACGGTAGCCTGACTTTTCGCGGCAATTTATAATAAAAATATCAAGAAAAAACCCATAGGGAGGGGAATGTTTATGAAGAAGAGATTTGCAAGTCTGATTGCCGTGCTGATTGCAGTACTGACTTTCGGAACCACATGTCTTGCATTGGACACCGATGACCATGTATACGAGCCTACCGAGGCGATTGATTTCTGCGTATACAACACCTGGGGAACCAAGTCCATCGATGTGAACAAGGCGACCATTGAGAACATGAGAATGATTGTTAAGGTATCGGATTTCTCCGGAGATCCTGTTACCGTGAAACTTTACAACCGTGAGTCGGTTACCTGGGGATACTGGGTATCGGAACCTCAGACCATTGACAAGGACGGAACCTACTACTTCGACATCGATATCGTAGCACTGGGTGGAGAGGCTTATCCTGCAGAGAACCTGTGCACCATCTATCTGAAGGATGTTCGTTGCTGTACCGCGGATGAGGATGCAGAGGGCGAAGGCCTGACCGAGTCCGGAATCAGTGCACACATTGAGTTGGATTCCATTAAGTTTAACACCAGCTTAGATCCCATCGTAGTGGAACCTGAGCAGACGGAGGCCGTTGAGGCTGCTCCCGCAGAGGAAGCGGATATCGCTCCGGCTCCCGCACCGGCTGAGAACAAGAAGGAGAAGAAGGACAAGAAGGATAATACCGTAGTGATTGTGATTGTAATCGTTGCGGTTGTAATCGCTTGTGCTGCCGTAGTTCTTGCTCTTTCCAAGAGAAAAAAGAAATAATCGTATCACAAAAACTGTCATACGATATCCTGTGATGTAAGAAAGCCTTCTTTCGCGTGCGAGAGGAGGTTTTCTTTTTTACAATAAGAATAAAAAAACTTGATACTTTTTTGGGGGTTGTGCTATACTTAACAGAAGATATTTTCGGATATCGAAACGATAATTTGAAAGGAAGTAGTGAAGATGGAAAAGAAGAACATCGATTGGGCCAATCTTGGTTTCGGTTATATGGTAACCGACAAGAGATATGTAGCCAATTTCAAAGACGGCGCATGGGATGAGGGTGCATTAGTGGATGACCCCAACATCGTTATGAATGAGTGTGCCTGCGTTCTTCAGTATGCACAGACCGTATTCGAGGGTCTGAAGGCATACACGACGGAAGACGGTAAAATCGTATGTTTCCGCCCTGATCTGAATGCTGAGCGTATTGCACAGTCTGCAAGACGTCTTGAAATGCCGGTATTCCCGGAGGACAGATTCATTGATGCAGTGGTTGAGACGGTTAAGGCGAACGAGGCATATGTGCCCCCGTTTGGTTCCGGAGCTACTCTATATATTCGCCCTTACGAGTTCGGTATTAACCCGGTTATCGGTGTTAAGCCCGCATCGGAGTATCAGTTCCGTATTCTGACCACTCCGGTAGGTCCTTATTTCAAGGGCGGTGCGAAGCCCCTTACCATTAAGGTAAGTGATTTTGACCGTGCGGCACCGTGTGGAACCGGTAATATCAAGGCCGGACTGAACTATGCAATGAGCTTACATGCTATCGTAACCGCACATGCGGAAGGTTATGATGAGAATATGTATCTGGATCCCAAGACCCGTAAGAAGGTGGAAGAGACCGGTGGTGCGAACTTCCTGTTCGTAACCAAGGACGGCAAGGTGGTTACCCCGAAGTCCGACAGTATTCTTCCTTCGATTACCAGACGTTCCCTGGTATATGTTGCCAAGGAGTACTTAGGTCTTGAGGCAGAAGAGAGAGAAATCTACCTGGATGAGTTAGACGACATGGCTGAGGCCGGATTATGCGGTACCGCAGCAGTAATCTCTCCGGTAGGTAAGATTGTGGATCATGGCAGAGAAATCTGTCTGCCCAGCGGTATGACCGAGATGGGACCGATTACCAAGAAGTTATACGATACCCTTACCGGTATCCAGATGGGCCGTATTGAGGCTCCTAAGGGCTGGATTAAGGTCATTGAATAATTGAGAATTACAAGGTGATGGAAATGCGGAACCTTATCAATGTGAGGTCCCGCATTTTTATTCCCGGGTGGGATGGTTAGATGAGCGAAGCAACGAATGTAAATCAGGCGGAAAAGAATACGAAGACCAAGGAAGGCTTTACCCTTTGGTGGGCAGGCTTAATTGTTGGCGTTCTGTTGGGAATCGTAGACGGGGAGCCGTTCTTTAATAATATCTGGATTGGAATTGCCCTTACCGGTGCACTTTTTGCCGTAATCGGTTGGGGAATTCGAATCGTTCCGAAGAAGAAAGCGGCGGAGGAAGCGTAAGGAATGAAGTGCAGATCTTGCGAATCGGAATATCGGATGCGAGAGACACAGTGTCCTTATTGCGGAACGGAGAACTGGATCGGTCGTGCCTGGAAGGATGACCGTGAACGCAATGCTCGTAAATATGAGGATGTATCGGAGCAACCGCATCGATACACGCTTTCCTATGTCCTCGGACGACTGTTCGGAACGATTACGTTAGCGGTGTTGGGCATCTGGGTACTCTTTTTCGTGGTGACTACGATTCTTACGAAGGGCTCCATGTTCTCTTCGGAAGACGGGCCGACCACGCAGGAGAATCGCATGGTGAAGTACTACGAGGAGGGGGACTATGGCCGCCTCTACGAGTACATGCGCGAGCATAAGCTTGTCTCAAAGGAGAACTATGTCTATGCGCAGGCGGCATTTATGTACCAGAACTACCGGGGCTTTGAGAAGAGACGTTTCGCCTTTGAATACTATAATGACGAAGAGAAACTGGAGGATGAATATACCGTCATCTCCATGCTGGATTACGCCATGTATGTATTCCGCAATTTCTGTGGAGATTATTCGGAGGTATGCGAGGAGAATCAGGCACTCTACGATTATTATTGCGGAAGTGTCAAGGGGTATCTGATGGGCGGACTCGGTCTGACCGAGGAGGAGATTGCCGTATTGGAGAACCCCGGACCCTTTGATCTGGAGATGAGTGCGGATTATCGCAATCGAATCTTTGCAAGGAGGGTATGGCGATGAAAAAAACAATCCAATCCTTAACGGTTCGAGCTGTTTTTCGCTTGATTGTAATGGTACTGGTGTTGCTTCTCACGATACCGTTTGTTACCTTTACTCTTCAGGAATCCACGGATAAAACTCCCCTCAGTGAGTCGGATGAATTCTATGATATGTGCATGAACCAGTACGAATCCCGAAATTTCGGCGCACTGTATGAGTCTCTGACGACGCTCAATCTCTCCCGCAAGACCTATGGTCTTTTCTGGGAGATTATGGAAGGCTATCAGGACTATTCAGACTGTATCGCTTATAAGCGTGTATTGGATAGCGGTGACGAATCGGTTCGCGAACTCTACGAGGAGGCCTATGCGAAGGTTCTGGATCGCAAGGAGCATTACCGATACGATGCGAATTACAATGCATTGGCTGCCTTTGCGCAGGAAGTGCTGCAGGAGAATTGACCGAAATGAAGAACTACTTATTATCGGAAGAAAAGACAATTGCATTAAAAATATACAATCTGGCAACGCTTCTTGTTTCCATTGGCGCCGCGCTGGCGGGGGTTTTGACCTTCGCACTCGGCGGTGGAGATTGGGGAGGCGTTGCTATTTTTGTGCTGGCCTCCGTGAATGGAGGTTTCCTGATTCCGGCCAATCGGTGCCGAAATTATGAGCTGTGGGCAACGATTTCGTTCTCCATTATCTTTGCGGTGATGCTTCCGCTTGTTTATATGAAAAGCGGCGGTATGTTATCCGGGATGCCTTGTTGGTTTGCCCTGCAATATATTATGGTCTTTATCACGTTGACGGGAATTCGCAGAGTTGCGATGCTGGTGGTTGCCACCCTCTCCATGTGGGGATGCCTGGTTGTGGAATACTTCTTTCCGGCCCTTGTTACGAGGTACAATCCCTATTCCTGGCAGCAATCTATTGACATCGCGTTTGCGGTGCTTTGCGTCGGCTTCATTGTGGGACAGGCCATTCGTCTTCAGTATCGTTTCTACAATGAGACGGTGAAGCAAAATCAGCAATTTGTTGCAACGAATGCACAATTTCTGGGTGAGGTCGCTCAGGAGATGCGGATTCCGCTTGGCAATATCTGCGGCGTGAACGAATTGGCGCAACACAGCGCAGACCTGGACAAAAAAGAATACATCGCGACCATTCGCAATTCGGCGGCGTTGCTTGCTTCGGTAGCCGATGACGTGACGGATATGGCGCTGATTGGAAGCAATTCCTTCCAATTGGAGAAGGAGAAGTATCGCCTCAGTGAATTGGTTCGGGAAAGCTCGGAGTACATCCGAACAATCGCAGATGAGAAAGGTCTGGAATTCGAGGTCAGCATCAGTGAGACGGTTCCCGATGTGGTCTGCGGAGACCGTGGCCGTGTTCGCCAGGTCCTTGTGAATCTGCTGATGGAAGCGGTGCGTATGATGGACTACGGACGAATCGGTCTGTTCATCGACTGCCGGACTTCCGGCAAGGACGGAATCGATTTGTTATTCGGAATTCGTAACATGACCAAGCGATTCACCGAGGGAGAACGAAACGCGGAACAGTCCGGTTCCGTGAGTCTGGAACTGACAAGACGTATTATTGAAAAAATGCAGGGAACCATTGCCGAGCGGGGTGAGGCCGGCTACCGTACTCTTTTCTATGTGGCGTTGCCGCAGGCACTTACGGATGCACTGCCGGAGGAGACTGCCTTGGCTGCGGTAGGCAATGAGATGAACTTCCATGCACCGGATGCCAGAATCCTTCTGGTGGATGACAATGAACTGAATCTTCGCGTAGTGGATATGATATTGAAACAATACGATGTGAAGACGGAGTTGGCTTTCTCCGGAGAGAAATGCCTGCAAATCCTGCGGGAACGTAAGGACAATCCGCAGTCAGAAAACGGCAAACCCTACTATAACCTGATTCTTTTGGACCATATGATGCCGGGATTAAGCGGAATGGATACCTTCCGCCAGATTCGTTCGGAGATTCTTGCGGAGAATACACCGGTTATCGTGCTGACGGCCGACAAGAGAACCAATGCCAGAAGTCGTTGGATAGAAGCCGGCTTCGCTGATTATATCGGAAAACCGGTAGAGGAGCGGGAGATTCGCAGAATGCTGCTTCGCTTCCTTCCCGGGGAGCTGATTCGCCCCTTGGATGAGAAAAAAGAAAATGCATCGTTGGTAAATATTCATGAGAACAACAGCGAAAAGCTCTTGTCCCAGTATCTGGACATCGAAGAGGCACTCAAACATTCCGATAACGGAATGCTCGGAGTCATCGATAATGTAGGCTATTTCCTGGAAGGAATCGATACCATCCGGGAGGAGCTGGATACAAGCTATCACGATGGGAAGATGCAGGACTATGCAATCTATCTGAAGGGACTTCAGGATGCAGCTATCCGAATCGGAGCCATGGGAATCCTGGGGCAGGCCAAGGTGCAGGAGGACGCTCTGGAAGCAGACGCAGCCGGTGTGCTGTCGAAACGCCATATGCGCCTGATGGTCGATCTGGTGGATTTGGAATCCCGATTGCGTGGGGTTCTTGCGGCAAATAATTGGAATGTAACATTTTGACAAGTATAGACAACAAACATAGGTTGAAAATGCGTCTCGAGATGATTATAGTGGAAACATAAGCACATATCATCGTGCAATCACGTTGAGAGAGTTTGGAGGCATATCATGAAGATTCTTGTTACCGGCGGTGCCGGATTTATCGGAAGTCATACGGTTGTGGAACTGCAGGAGTCCGGCCATGAGGTTGTAGTTCTGGATAACTTAAGCAATGCAAGCGAGGAGTCCTTAAAGCGTGTGGAAGCAATCACCGGTAAGGCTGTTCCGTTCTACAAAGCAGATATCCTGGACCGTGAAGCCCTGGAGAAGGTGTTTAACGAGAATCTGGACATCGATGCGGTAATTCATTTCGCAGGCCTTAAGGCAGTCGGGGAATCGGTTCGTAAGCCCTGGGAGTATTACGAGAATAATATTGCCGGTACCTTAACTTTGGTGGACGTGATGAGAAAGCACGGCGTTAAGAATATTATCTTTTCCTCCAGTGCGACGGTATACGGCAATCCTGCTTTCATTCCGATTACCGAGGAATGCCCCAAGGGCCAGTGTACGAATCCCTACGGCTGGACGAAGTCGATGTTGGAGCAGGTATTAAGCGACATTCAGAAGGCAGATCCGGAGTGGAATGTCATTCTGCTTCGTTATTTCAATCCGATCGGTGCACACAAGAGCGGTACCATGGGAGAGAATCCCAACGGTATTCCGAACAACCTGATGCCTTATATTACGCAGGTGGCAGTCGGCAAGCTTCCCGAGCTTGGCGTATTCGGTAATGATTACGATACCCACGACGGTACCGGCGTTCGCGATTACATCCATGTGGTAGACCTGGCAAAAGGCCATGTGAAGGCGCTTCAGATGGTGGAGAAGAAGGCAGGCCTTAAGATCTATAATCTCGGTACCGGTGTCGGCTACAGTGTATTGGATATCGTGAAGAACTTTGAAGCAGCAACGGGAGTGAAGATTCCTTATGTGATTAAGGAGCGTCGCCCCGGCGACATCGCAACCTGCTATTCCGATGCAACGAAGGCCAAGGAAGAACTCGGCTGGGTAGCGGAGCTCGGCATCAAGGAGATGTGCGAAGACTCCCGGAGATGGCAGAGCAACAATCCGAACGGTTATGAGAAGTAATAGAAAAAGTGAATGAAAAACGCAAAGAAAACGCCACTGTGTCAGACACGGTGGCGTTTGTTTGACTCTTGACGTATGCTGATTTCCTACGATTAATCCTCTTCGATGACATGAATCTCCAGGGAATCAAAGGGAACCGATTCAACGAAGCTGTCGGAAGTGAAACGCGTTTTGGAGATTCGCTTGAACTCCTGAACGTTGCTGTCAAGCCAGATGGGAACCGCCAGATCAAAGGAATGACAGGCCTTCTCCAGCGCGGAGAAAATCTTGTGGGTTCTTGTTTCCCCGGTGGTGTCCTCGATGGTGATGTCTGCAATCATGTGGTTGTCTTTCCATTGTTTGAACCAGATTCTCATAGGGCTCCTCTTTTTGCTTGATAGTACAAGCGTAGCACATTCTTGGGGAAAGAGCAATCGCAGCGTGATTTGTAGTTGTTGCAGGGTGGGAATCTATGTTATAATAACCGTGTGTGGGGTCACACGCATAGAGAGGGAATTACATGGAATTTATGGTAAATGATGACGCGGTAGACAATTGGGAGATTGTGACCTTAGTCTACAACGCAGCGTTAAAGGAAGTCGGTACGAAACTTGAGATTCTGAATGAAGAATTTCAGCATGTGCATAAATATAATCCGATTGAGCATATTAAGAGCCGTTTTAAGACACCGGAGAGTATCGTTAAGAAACTGAAGAAGAACGGTTACGAATCCACCATCAGCAATATGATTAACTATGTGAATGATATTGCCGGAATTCGTGTCATCTGTTCTTTTACTTCGGATATCTATCGAATTGCGGATATGCTTGCAAAGCAGGACGATATCAAAGTGCTGTCCGTGAAGGACTACATTGTTTCGCCCAAACCCAGCGGCTATAAGAGCTATCATATGATTATTTCCGTACCGATCTTTTTGTCCGACCGTATCGTGGATACGAAGGTGGAGGTGCAGATTCGAACCGTAGCGATGGATTTCTGGGCGAGTCTGGAGCACAAGATCAATTACAAATTCGAGGGCAATGCACCGGATTATATTAAAGAAGAATTGATTCGATGCGCTTCGATGGTGTCCGATTTGGACGATCGTATGCTTTCGTTAAATGAAGAAGTCATGAAATTCTCGCAACAGGAGAAGTAGGATAGAGTGGAGGTTCGTTATGGACAATTTTATCGATAAACTGGCTCAGAGATTTGGCTCACAGGAGATTATCCGCGCCAATGCCGAGGCAGAGGAAAAAGAGAATAAGAGACTGAAGGAGCAGTTAGACCAGTACGATGCAAGACTGCAGGAGATTCGTAAGCTGAATCTGAAGAATCTGGAGATTGCCGATCGCCTGGAGAAAGCCTCTGAGCAGGGAGATGCTTCCAACAAGAAGATTTTGGAGGAGACCCACAACGAGTGCGTTCGTGTATTTCGTAACGTACAGGCTGTCGTGGATGGCGGCTTCAACAGTCAGCAGGACTATATCGAGGAAGAGTTCATTCGCGTGAATAAGAAGGTTTCCGGCTTAAAGGCTCTGGCCATTATGACGTTCCTTCTTTCCCTTGGCAATGTGGCACTGATCGTTCTTCAGCTTCTGGGGGTACTCTAATGGCGGATCAGTTCTGGAAACCCGGCAATATGCTCTATCCGGTACCGGTGGTTATGGTAAGCTTGGCTCGTCCCGGAGAACGCCCGAATATTGTGACGGTAGCCTGGGCCGGCACCATCTGCTCCGATCCCGTGATGCTGTCGATCTCGGTTCGCAAGGAACGCTACAGCCATCCGATTATTACAGAAACCGGTGAGTTTGTGGTGAATCTTGTGAATGAACCTCTGGTACGCGCCACGGATTACTGCGGAGTGAAGAGCGGTCGGGATATTGATAAGTTTAAGGAAATGAATCTGACCCCCTGCGCAATACCCGGCGTCAATGCTCCCGCAATTCAGGAAAGCCCTGTAAGTCTTGCCTGCAAGGTACGCAAGGTGGAGGAGCTGGGAAGTCATGACATGTTTATTGCCGAGGTGGTAAGTGTTCGCGTAGATGATACCTATATGGACCCCTCCGGCAAGTTCGACTTAAACACCAGCGGTCTGGTGGCGTACTCTCACGGAGAATATTTCCTTCTTGGAGAGAAACTGGGCAAGTTCGGTTTCAGTGTAAAAAAATAACCTGCTTAGAAGGCTGGTATTTGCAAAGACAATAAAAGAAAAGGCGTATGAGAAACCAATGGGTTTTCATACGCCTTTATTTGTGGTCGGTGGGGAGATTGCTGCCGCGGATAATCGCATTTTTCCCGAACCGGTCCCGAATGGAGTCCAAGGCCTGGTCCAGAGCTTTTCGCCGCTCATCGACCTGTTCCTCCTCATCGAAAAGACTGAGCTGAATCGGTTCATCCGCGTCCGTAAGCTTGGTGGTGCGAATCCCGAGCAAACGAATCGGCCCGCCGTTCCACAACTCGTGGAAAAGCTCTTGGGAAGCCCGGCAGATGACTTCGTTGCTGTCGGTGGGGGTTCGGATGCTTTTTTGCCTGGAGACCGTCTTGAAGTCACTGTATCGAATTTCGGTGGTGACCTGACTGCATCGTTTGGAGATTCTGCGAAGGCGGCTGCCTACACTTTCTGCCAGATTATGCAAGACAACATAAGCCTCGTCCTCATCGGTAATGTCTTTGGCTACGGTGGTGGAATTGCCGACTCCCTTGGCGTCCTCATGCTCGGTGGAAATGGTAGAATGATCCTCCCCAATGGCAAAAGAATACAAGAGATCCGCATAGGATTTCAGGTGAAGCCTGAGAATCGATAAGTCGGTGTGCGCCAGGTCGCCGATGGTGCGAATGTCCAACTTTCGAAGCGTTTCTGCACTGGAACGACCGCACATAAAAAGTTCTTCGATGGGAAGCGGCCACATCTTGGTGGCAATCTCATGGCGATAGAGCGTGTGAACACGGTCCGGTTTCTGAAAATCGGAGGCCATCTTAGCTAAGACCTTGCGATCGGAGATTCCGACATTTACCGTAAAACCGAAACGTTCACGGACCGTATCCTTAATCAGGTGAGCCGCGGCTTCGGGGGATTCATAGCGGTCCGCAACGGGCGTGAAATTCATATAGCATTCATCGACGCTGACCTGTTCGATCTCCGGGCAGACCGTGCGAAGATAATCCATCAATGCATGACTTTGGGCAGAGTAGAACTTGCCGTCCGGGGGCTCGATGATCAGGTTCGGACATTTCTGCAGGGCGCTCTGAATGGTGTCAGCGGTCTTGATACCCAATTTGCCGGCGGGGATGGACTTGGCCAAAACGATCCCGTGGCGGTTTTCACTGTCACCCCCGATAATGGAGGGAACGGTGCGCAGATCCACGCCGCCCTCGAGCCGCAATTTGCGGACGGCGGTCCAACTGAGAAATGCGGAGTTCACATCAATATGAAAAAAGATATTTTCGGTGGTTTCTGTGTTCATGCTTCTATTATAGACGCCTCTTTTGTACATTACAATTCAAGAAGCGACGGAATGTGCCCCACATCTGCGGGAAGCGGGACGATATCTTGCGGATGCCTTTACAATTGGGGAAAACATTGGTAAAATGGTAGTCGTATTATTATGCAGTTTTAGGGGACTACATGAAAATTATTACGAAATATCATAAACGATTACATATATCTTTTCTAAAAGCAACCATATTCGCCCTCTTTGTTGAGATGTTCTTTTTACCATATATTAAGGGCGTGGATATGCGGGATGACAACACCTTTATGGTGGTGGTAAACGGTGTATCCTGCGGAACGGTGGGAGACCGGAGTGAGGCAGAGGAATATCTGCGTCTTGCCCGTAAGAGCCTGGCGGCAACCAACTCGGAACTTCTTCTCATGGAAGCGGATATGAGTCTGGTCGGAAGCAAACAGTATTTCGGAACCTTGGACGATAAGTCGAAGGTTATTGCGAATATCAAAAATGCATTGTCCTCGCAGGAGATTGTAACCTTCCGACGGGCTTACACGGTTAAAGTAAACGAAATCACCGTCAATCTGGCGACGATCGAGGACGTGGAAGCGCTTTTCAATGCGGCGATTGACAAGTATGACGTGGACAATCATTTTACCGTAAGCATTGTTCAGGATGCGGACCGTAAGCTGAATGTATTGACGACCCTGGTGGAATCCGATCAGGAGATTGAACTGGCTGCGGATAAGGAGGACGGTACCGTACATCGGGATGCCGGTATTGAGCAGGCATTAAATATGGCGATTGTCGATACCTCGACGCAGGTAGAGGAACTTACCTTTGAGGATTATGAGTACGGCATTATCTCCATGGGCTTTGACAAGGAGATTGAGGTGGTAGAGGCCTATCTTCCCACCACCCAGTTGTCAACGGTGGAAGAAGCGGCCGCACTGCTTACGGAAGAGCAGGAACAGCAACAGATCTACACGGTTGTGAAGGGCGATACGCTTTCCGGAATCTCCACTGCACTGAATGTGCCCGTAGATGATTTGATTGCAATGAATGCGGCTCTCGAGAGCGACAAGACCAAAATCTATGCCGGGCAGGAATTGATTATTACGGTTCCGAAGCCGGAGCTTTCGGTGGTATGGCAGGAGCAGGGCTTCTACGATGAGTACTATGATGCTCCGACCGTATATGTGAATCTGGAAAATGAATACACTTCTTATAAGAAGGTTTTGAAGGAACCGGTAACCGGACGTCGTAAGACGGTGGCCGTGAAGACCTATACCAACAATACCGAATCCGACAGCTTCATTATAAAAGAAGAAATTGTGGTTGCTGCGGAAGCAAAGATCGTGGAGCGTGGTACGATTGTACCGCCGACCTATGTCTACCCGATTTCCGGTGCAAAGATTACTTCGGGCTTCGGACCTCGTAACATTAAGGTGAAGGGTGCTTCGAAGTATCATAAGGGTATCGACTTCAAGGCAGCTTACGGTACGAGAGTACATGCATCCTGTGACGGCCGGGTTGTGAAGGCCGGCTGGGCAAACGGTTACGGTTATGTAGTCTGCATCAAGCATTCGGATGGTAAGGAGACCCGATATGCGCATCTGTCGAAAGTCCTGGTTAAGGTCGGACAGTACGTAAATCAGGGGGATACCGTGGCGCTGAGCGGTAACTCCGGTGTATCGAGCGGACCTCATCTCCATTTCGAAATTCTTGTCAACGGTGCACAGAAGAACCCGTTGAACTACCTTAGCAGATAGTCCTCTTTTTCGGGGGCTGTTTGCCCCGGTAGACAAAAGAGAAGATTCGTTATATAATAGTTAGGTTACAGGGATGTAACAATAGCTTCTATACGGAGTGAAGAATGGAACAGTATGCAATCAAGGGGGGCACCCCGTTAAAGGGAACCGTTGAGATTGGCGGAGCAAAGAATGCCGCATTGGGCATCGTAGCTGCAGCACTCATGACGGATGATCCTGTATATATTGAGAATGTACCTGATGTTAGCGATATCAATGTCATGCTGGATGCGATGGCGGAGATTGGCGCAATCGTATCGAAGAAAGATCGCCATTCGGTAATCATCAACAGTTCTACGATTAAGTCGTTAACCATCGACGGTGAGCAGATTAAGCGGATTCGTGCATCGTATTATCTTTTGGGCGCACTGACCGCTAAGTATAAAGAAGCAAGAGTGGCACTTCCGGGCGGATGTAACATCGGAAATCGTGCCATCGACCAACACATTAAGGGCTTCAAGGCGTTGGGCGCAAGCGTTCGTATCGAGCATGGACTCCTTTGCACCAAGGCAGAGCATCTCCATGGGGCCAATATCTATATGGACGTGGTGTCGGTCGGCGCTACCATTAATATTATGATGGCGGCATCGATGGCAGAGGGTATGACCATTATTGAGAATGCGGCGAAGGAGCCTCATGTGGTTGACCTTGCGAACTTCTTAAACAGCATGGGCGCCAACATTAAGGGTGCCGGTACGGATGTCATTCGTATCAAGGGCGTTGAGAAGCTTCACAAGTCCGAATATGCCATTATCCCCGATCAGATTGAGGCGGGTACCTATATGTTTGCCGCAGCGGTAACCGGCGGCGATGTAACTGTGACGAATGTTATTCCGAAGCACTTGGAGTCGATCAGCTCGAAATTAACCGAGATTGGCTGTAAGGTAGTGGAAGGGGATGACGCGGTTCGTGTCATTGCACCGGAGAAATTGAATCATACGCAGGTAAAGACGCTCCCTTATCCCGGTTTCCCGACGGATATGCAACCGCAGATTACGGTGGCGCTGGCTTTGGCAAGCGGTACCTCGATGGTTACGGAGAGCATCTTCGAGAATCGTTTCAAGTATGTCGATGAGCTGACGAAGATGGGCGCAAGCATTCGCGTGGAAGGCAATACCGCATTCGTGGAAGGAATCCAGAAGTATACCGGAGCTTCCATCTATGCACCGGATCTTCGCGCGGGGGCTGCATTGGTAATGGCAGGCTTGGCAGCGGAAGGCTTCACTACGGTGGAGGGAATTCAGTTCATTGAGAGAGGCTACGAGGATTTTCCGGAGAAGCTTCGCGGACTGGGTGCTTGTATCGAACGAGTAAATGACGAACGTGAACTTAAGAAGTTTCAGTTTAAGGTGGGATAGTTCCCACCTTAAACTTTGCCTTGACGCGGGGATCATGAATTTATTTCAAAAAGAGGTTGACGTCCGATAGGGGCTGTGGTATATTCATAGAGCGAGATGAGTTTGGGCTCTATTTTTTTTGCTCAAAAACAGGCATCGCGTGAGTTTTTTCGAATGATTTGGAGGAATGAATTATGCGTACCAAGATTACTTTAGCATGCGAAGAGTGCAAGCGTCGTAATTATAACACCACTAAGGATAAGAAGACCCATCCTGACAGAATGGAAACCAAGAAGTACTGCAGATTCTGCAAGAAGCATACCAACCACAAAGAGACTAAGTAATTATACTTTTTTGTACTAAGAAGGGAAGGTACTTATGGCAGAGAAAGAGAAGACTCAGAAGGTCGGTTTCTTCAAGGGAGTTAAGGGCGAGTTTCCCAGAATTTCCTGGCTTGATAAGGCAACGATTGCGAAGCGTACCGCTGCGGTTGCGATTATTTCGCTTGTAGTGGGCGTATTAATCTCCTTGCTGGATACTGTTATTCAGTGGGGACTTAAGTTCATTATGTAAGTCTTAAGTTCATTAGAAGTGAGGTTATCCTTATGGCAGAAGCAATGTGGTATGTAGTTCATACCTATTCAGGATATGAGAATAAAGTAAAAGCCAATATTGATAAGACCATTGAGAACCGTCATCTGGAAGAGCGTATCCTTGAGGTTCGCGTTCCTATGGAAGAGGTTGTTGAGATTAAGGACGGCGTTAAGAAGACCGTACAGCGTAAGATGTTCCCCGGTTATGTTCTTATCAACATGGTAATGGATGACGATACCTGGTATGTTGTTCGTAACACCAGAGGCGTTACCGGATTCGTAGGTCCCGGAAGCAAGCCGGTTCCTCTTACTGAAGCGGAGATGAAGCCTCTCGGAATCTTAAGCAGCGACAAGGTAAGCGTAGATTTCGGCGAAGGTGATACCATCGCTGTAGTTGCAGGTGTTTGGAAGGATACCGTTGGCGTTGTTCAGCGTATTGACTTCGGTAAGCAGACCGCTACGATTAATGTAGAACTGTTTGGTCGTGAGACGCCTGTTGAGATCAGCTTTGCTGAGATTCGCAAGATGTAACGACGAATCCGTTAGATTCGTCGGACAGAATTCTCGCTTTGCTCGAATTCTGTCAGTAAATGGATGAGATGATAACTCATCCAAAACACTAACGTGATAATTACCGCAATGCGGTGGTTATAGATACACGTGGAAGGGCTGCCTGGCCCGAATACACCACTATATTATTTTCAGGAGGTGCCATTATGGCAAAGAAAGTAGAAGGTTATATCAAACTTCAGATTGCTGCCGGTAAAGCTACTCCGGCTCCCCCCGTTGGTCCTGCTCTTGGTCAGCACGGTGTTAACATCGTTGAGTTTACCAAGCAGTTCAACGCTCAGACTGCTGACAAGGGTGATACCATTATCCCTGTTGTCATCACTGTTTACGCAGACAGAAGCTTCAGCTTCGTTTGCAAGACCCCGCCTGCTGCAGTATTACTGAAGAAGGCTTGCAACATTAAAACAGCATCCGCTACTCCTAACAAGACGAAGGTTGCTTCCATCTCCAAGGATAAGATTCGCGAGATCGCAGAGCTTAAGATGCCGGATCTGAACGCTGCCAGCATTGAAGCTGCAATGAGCATGATTGCAGGTACCGCAAGATCCATGGGTATCACGGTAGAAGAGTAGGAGGTAGCATAGATGAAACACGGTAAGAAATATAACGAGGTCGCTAAGTTAGTTGACCGCGCAACTTATTATGATCCCACTGATGCAGTTTCTTTAGTTAAGAAGACTGCAAGCGCTAAGTTTGATGAGACCGTTGAGGTTCACATCAAGACCGGTTGTGACGGACGTCACGCTGAGCAGCAGATTCGTGGTGCAGTAGTTCTCCCTAACGGTACCGGTAAGACCGTTCGCGTTCTTGTTTTCGCTAAGGGACCTAAGGTAGATGAGGCACAGGCTGCAGGTGCAGATTTCGTTGGTGGTGATGAGTTAGTACCCAAGATCCAGAACGATGGTTGGTTAGATTTCGATGTAGTAGTTGCTACCCCTGATATGATGGGCGTTGTTGGTCGTCTTGGTAAGGTATTAGGACCTAAGGGTCTCATGCCGAACCCTAAGGCAGGTACCGTAACGATGGACGTTGCGAAGGCAATCGCTGATATCAAGGCCGGTAAGATTGAGTACCGTCTTGACAAGGCAAACATCATTCACTGCCCGATCGGTAAGGCTTCCTTCAGCGAGGAGAAGCTTGCTGAGAACTACACCGCACTTATGGATGCAATTGTAAAGGCTAAGCCCAGCACCCTTAAGGGACAGTATCTGAAGAGCGTTACGCTTGCTACCACCATGGGACCTGGCGTACGCGTAAGTGTTGCTAAGTACTAATTCTTATTTGGCAACAGAGAATGCTTGACACACGGGGTAACCTGTGTTAAGTTAAATAAGGTTCGAAAAGAACCGGCCGAAGACAGTAGGTGTCGCAAGACGTAAGCATAGCGCCTACCGAGGAAAGATTTGTTTGTATAACAATTACCCTCCTGTCTTGGCAGGAGGGTGTTTTTGTATAACATCTCCTTTCGGCATTGGGATTACTCCCACAAATCTATAAGGAGGTACTAAAATGGCTAAGGTCGAATTAAAAGCTCCTATTGTTGAGGAAATCTCCGCAGCAATCAAGGACGCACAGTCTGTAGTAGTTGCAGATTACCGTGGACTTACCGTTGAGCAGGATACGAATCTCCGTAAGCAGTTACGTGAAGCCGGTGTTGTATACAAGGTATACAAGAACACCTTCGTTACCCGTGCGGTTAAGGGCACTGATTTTGAAGCACTGATTCCTTATTTAGAAGGACCCAGCGCAATTGCAATTTCTAAGGACGATGCAACCGCACCCGCAAGAGTTCTTGCTAAATTCGCTGAGAAGGCTCCGGCTCTCGAGCTGAAGGCAGGCGTTGTAGAAGGAACCGCTTACGATGCACAGGGAATTCAGGCAATCGCTAAGATCCCTTCCAGAGACGAACTCCTTTCCAAGTTACTGGGAAGCATTCAGTCTCCTATTACCAACTTCGCTCGCGTTATGAATCAGCTTGCTGAAAAAGGCGGCGCAAGTGCATGTGCAGCTCCGGCTGCAACTGAGGAAGCAGCAGCTCCCGCAGAAGCTTAATTAACAATTTCTAATTTATTTTAATGGAGGAAAAAACAATGGCTAAATTATCCGCTCAGGAAATTATTGATGCGATCAAAGAGTTAACCGTATTAGAGTTAAACGACTTAGTAAAGGCTTGCGAAGAGGAGTTCGGTGTATCCGCAGCAGCAGGCGTTGTAGTTGCAGCAGCAGGTGCTGGCGCAGCAGCAGAGGAAGAGAAGACTGAGTTCAACGTAGAGTTGACCGAGGTTGGTGCAGAGAAGGTTAAGGTTATCAAGGTTGTTCGTGAGCTTACCGGTCTCGGCCTCAAGGAAGCTAAGGATCTTGTTGATGGCGCTCCTAAGATGGTTAAGGAGAATGCATCCAAGGAAGAAGCTAACGATATCAAGGCTAAGCTTGAGGAAGTTGGCGCTAAGGTTACCCTTAAGTAATTTAAGCATAATCTTTTATCAAATCAGCGTGAGACATCTCGTCTCACGCTTTTTTGTTGCAAAAAAAGAAAATGAAAAACTCGGTATTTTTCTGTTGACTGGTGCTTCCATTTGTGCTATTCTGTATGTTGCACTATTGTGGAAAATAGTGCTTGAAATTGTTTTTTTAGACTATAAGAACGGGGTGAAATGTCAATGGAAAAGAACAGAATACGTAAAGTGACTGCCGGACAGAGCATGCGTATGAGTTATTCGAGACAGAGAGAGGTTCTTGAGATGCCCAACCTCATTGAGGTTCAGAAGGATTCCTATCAGTGGTTCCTGGATGAAGGCCTCAAAGAAGTATTTAAGGATATCTCTCCCATTTCGGATCACAGCGGACACTTAAGCTTGGAGTTCGTTGATTTTGAACTGTGCGAAGACGACGTCAAGTATTCTATTGAGAAATGTAAGGAAAGAGATGCAACATACGCAGCTCCCCTTAAGGTAAGAGTACGTCTCTACAATAAGGACACTGAGGAAATCACCGAGCATGAGATTTTCATGGGTGACCTTCCCCTCATGACCGAGACCGGTACCTTCGTGATCAACGGCGCAGAGCGTGTTATCGTTAGCCAGTTGGTTCGTTCTCCCGGTATCTATTTTGGAATCGGACATGATAAGATCGGTAAGGAACTGTATTCCGGTACCGTAATCCCTAACCGTGGTGCATGGTTAGAGTATGAGACGGATTCCAATGACGTTTACTATGTACGTGTCGATCGTAACAGAAAGGTGCCTATCTCCGTATTGCTTCGTGCATTGGGACTTGGTACCAACGATGAGATTCGTGAAGTATTCGGTGATGAAGTTAAGATTGAAGCCAGCTTTGCTAAGGACCCTTCGATTACGAATGAAAATCCTCAGGGTTCCTACGAGGGTGGTCTGTTAGAGTTATACAGAAAACTTCGTCCCGGTGAGCCTGCAAGCATTGATAGTGCTGAGACTCTGCTTAACAATACGTTCTTTGACCCCAGAAGATATGACCTTGCTAAGGTTGGACGTTATAAGTTCAACAAGAAGCTTGCACTAAGAAATCGTATTCGCAATCAGGTGCTGGCAGAGGATGTTATCGATCCCGCTACCGGTGAGATTCTTGCATCTGCAGGAACCACCGTATCCAGAGAACTTGCCGATACGATTCAGAACGCTGCCGTTCCTTATGTATATATCCAGACGGAGGAGAAGAACGAGAAGGTTCTCTCCAACATGATGGTTGACATTCGTTGCTACCTGCAGAAGGGTGAGGAGCCTAAGTCGTTAGGTATCAGCGGGGATTTTGTATACTACCCTGTATTAAAGCAGTTAATGGATGAGAATGCGGACAATTATGATGCATTTGTAGCAGCTGTTGCTTACAATGCACAGGATCTCGTTCCGAAGCATATCACCAGAGAAGATATCTTTGCTTCCATTAACTATAATATGCATCTTGAGTATGGTATTGGTACCGATGATGATATCGACCATTTGGGCAATCGTCGTATTCGTGCTGTCGGTGAGTTACTTCAGAACCAGTATCGTATCGGTATGGCACGTCTTGAGCGTGTTGTACGTGAGAGAATGACCACCCATGACACCGAGGACGTATCTCCTCAGAGTCTGATTAATATTAAACCGGTACAGGCTGCAGTGAAGGAGTTCTTCGGATCTTCCCAGCTGTCCCAGTTCATGGACCAGAATAACCCTCTCGGTGAGTTGTCTCACAAGAGACGTCTGTCCGCACTTGGTCCCGGCGGTTTGAGCCGAGACAGAGCCGGATTCGAGGTTCGAGATGTACACTATACCCATTACGGTAGAATGTGTCCTATCGAGACTCCCGAAGGTCCTAACATCGGTCTGATCAACTCTCTTGCATCCTATGCAAGAATTAATGAGTATGGTTTCGTAGAGGCGCCTTATCGTAAGTTAGACCATTCCGATCCCGAGAATCCTGTAGTTACCGATGAAGTAATCTACATGACCGCGGATGAGGAAGATAACTATCGTGTGGCACAGGCTTCCGAGCCCCTTGATGCTGAAGGACATTTCGTACACAACAAGGTAGCAGGTCGATACAGAGAAGAGACCAGTGAGTACTTAAAGAAGGACGTTGATTTCATGGACGTTTCTCCTAAAATGGTATTCTCCGTTGCTACCGCGTTGATTCCTTTCCTTCAGAATGATGATGCAAACCGTGCACTGATGGGTTCCAACATGCAGCGTCAGGCCGTTCCTCTTTTGGTAACCGAGGCTCCTGTTGTCGGAACCGGTATGGAGAGAAAGACCGCAGTTGACTCCGGTGTCTGCGTTGTTGCAAAGAAGCCCGGTGTGATTGATTACGTATGTTCGAATTGCATTCGTGAGATTTGTGACGATGGTGAGACCATTGAGTATCGTCTGCAGAAGTTCGTACGTTCCAATCAGTCGAACTGCTATAACCAGAAGCCTATTGTGTTTAAGGGCGACCGTGTCGAAGCCGGTGATGTTCTTGCAGACGGTCCTTCCACCAACAACGGTGAGTTAGGCCTTGGTAAGAACCCGCTGATCGGTTTCATGACCTGGGAAGGTTACAACTACGAGGATGCTGTTCTTTTGAGCGAGCGCCTTGTAAAAGAAGATGTATACACCTCCGTTCATATTGAGGAATTCGAGGCAGAAGCCCGTGACACGAAGCTTGGACCTGAAGAGATTACCTGTGATGTTCCCGGTGTCGGTCCTGAGGCTCTGAAGGATCTGGATGAGAACGGTATCATTCGTATCGGTGCAGAGGTACGCGCCGGTGATATTTTAGTAGGTAAGGTAACTCCTAAGGGTGAGACCGAGCTTACCGCAGAAGAGAGACTCCTTCGCGCCATCTTTGGTGAGAAGGCAAGAGAGGTACGTGATACTTCCCTTAAGGTACCTCATGGTGAATACGGTATCGTTGTAGATGCCAAGGTATTTACGAGAGAAAATGGCGACGAGCTTGCACCCGGTGTAAACCAGGCAGTTCGTATCTATATTGCACAGAAGAGAAAGATCTCCGTCGGTGATAAGATGGCAGGTCGTCACGGTAACAAGGGTGTCGTTTCCCGCGTTCTTCCTGTTGAGGATATGCCTTATCTTCCGAACGGTCGTCCGCTGGATATCGTATTGAATCCTTTGGGCGTACCTTCCCGTATGAACATCGGTCAGGTATTGGAGATTCACTTATCCTTAGCTGCTAAGGCTCTGGGCTTTAACATCAGTACTCCTGTATTCGATGGTGCAAACGAGAACGACATTATGGATACTCTGGATCTGGCAAACGACTATGTAAATCTGCCGTTTGATGATGCAGAGGCCAAGGAACAGGCTAAGAAGAAGGGGGAAGCATATGACAAGAATGCTGCAACATTCTCGAGCCTGCATAAGGAAGAATTACTTCCTGAAGTATATGATTATTTATCCGAGAACCGTGAGCACAGAGGTCTGTGGAAGGGTGTTCCTCTTTCCAGAGACGGTAAGGTAAGACTTCGTGACGGACGTACCGGCGAGTACTTTGACGGACCGGTTACCATTGGTCACATGCATTACCTGAAACTGCATCACCTGGTAGACGATAAGATTCATGCTCGTTCGACCGGACCGTACTCCTTAGTAACCCAGCAGCCTCTGGGTGGTAAGGCACAGTTCGGTGGTCAGCGATTCGGTGAGATGGAGGTATGGGCACTGGAGGCTTATGGTGCATCCTATACTCTTCAGGAGATTCTGACTGTGAAGTCGGATGATGTAATCGGACGTGTTAAGACCTACGAAGCAATTATTAAGGGCGAGAATATTCCTAAGCCCGGTATTCCTGAATCCTTCAAGGTATTACTGAAGGAGTTACAGTCCTTAGGACTTGATGTCAGAGTATTACGCGATGACAATACCGAGGTTCAGATTTTGGAGAACACTGACTTCTCTGACACCAACTATCGTTTCGAATTAGAAGGTGACATGAAGGGCAATTACAATGAAGATTATGCCGGACATGGATATCAGACCGGAGAACTCGATGCAAGCGGTGAGTTTGTAGCCGATGAAGAACCGGAGGATATGGATGAGGATTTCTCAGAGGACTTCGAGGTATCTGAGGACATTTAATAAGATTTGTTAGTGAACAGAAATTGGAAGGAGTACCACACAAATGCCTGAAATGAACAGTGAAGTATATCAGCCAATGACTTTTGATGCAATCCGTATCGGTCTTGCATCCCCTGAGAAGATTCGTGAGTGGTCCCATGGTGAGGTTACCAAGCCTGAGACGATTAACTACAGAACTCTGAAGCCTGAGAAGGAAGGTCTTTTCTGTGAGAAGATCTTTGGACCCAGCAAGGATTGGGAGTGTCATTGTGGTAAGTATAAGAAGATCAGATATAAGGGTGTTGTCTGCGATCGTTGTGGCGTCGAAGTAACGAAGGCCAGCGTACGTAGAGAGCGTATGGGACATATCGAGCTTGCTGCTCCCGTATCCCATATCTGGTATTTCAAGGGTATCCCCAGCCGTATGGGATTAATCCTTGACCTTTCTCCTCGTGTACTGGAGAAGATTTTGTATTTTGCATCCTACATTGTATTAGACAATGCAGGAATTAAAGAACTGGAAGTTAAGACCGTTCTGTCTGAGAGCGAGCTTGCCAACGCAAGAGAGAAGTACGGTACCAAGTTCCGTGTCGGAATGGGTGCTGAGGCCATTAAGGAGCTTCTTGAGGCAATTGACCTTGAGCAGGATGCTGTTGAACTGAAGGCTGAATTAGAGGAAGCAACCGGCCAGAAGCGTGCCAGAATTCTGAAGAGACTTGAAGTGGTTGAGTCCTTCCGTGAGTCCGGCAACCGTCCTGAATGGATGATTATGGATGCCGTTCCGGTTATTCCCCCCGATCTTCGTCCGATGGTTCAGTTGGATGGTGGACGTTTCGCTACCTCCGATCTGAATGATCTGTACAGAAGAATTATCAACCGTAATAACCGTCTGAAGAGACTGTTAGAGTTAGGTGCTCCTGATATTATCGTTCGTAACGAGAAGAGAATGTTGCAGGAGGCAGTAGATGCGCTGATCGATAACGGTAGACGTGGTCGTCCCGTTACCGGCCCCGGCAACAGAGCACTGAAGTCCTTGTCCGATATGTTAAAGGGTAAATCCGGTCGTTTCCGTCAGAACCTGTTAGGTAAGCGTGTAGACTACTCCGGACGTTCCGTAATCGTAGTCGGACCTGAACTGAAGATTTATCAGTGTGGACTTCCTAAGGAGATGGCAATCGAGTTATTTAAGCCCTTTGTAATGAAGGAGCTGGTATCTCGCGGAATCTCCCAGAATATTAAGAATGCTAAGAAATTAGTTGAGAGACTGGACACCCAGGTATGGGATGTGCTTGAAGATGTAATTGAAGAGCATCCTGTAATGTTAAACCGTGCACCTACCCTGCACAGACTTGGTATTCAGGCATTCGAGCCGATCCTTGTAGAAGGTAAGGCAATTAAGCTTCATCCCCTGGTATGTACCGCATTCAACGCCGACTTCGATGGTGACCAGATGGCAGTTCATCTTCCTCTGTCCGTTGAGGCACAGGCTGAGTGTCGTTTCCTTTTACTGAGCCCGAACAACCTCTTGAAGCCTTCTGACGGTGGCCCTGTAGCCGTTCCTTCGCAGGATATGGTTCTTGGTATCTACTACCTGACGATGCACAAGTACGCTGACTTCTCTGCAGATAAGAAGCTTGCAGATCAGGTTGTTGCAGAGTTTGCAAGCCTGGACGAAGCGAAGGCAGCTTATGAGGAGTATCAGGAGAAAAAGAGCAAGGCAATCGCTAAGGCTAAGACCGAGGACGAGAAGAAGGCCGCTGTAGAAGCAATCAAGGGTGCAGCTCTTGAGAGCGATACGATGATTAAGGTCTGCATCGATCCCGAGCGTAACCGTATCGTTACCTGCCGTTTTGCAGATATTCTTGGACGTTACTTCTATTCTGCAAACGAAGCATTACTGGCTTACGAGAATGGTGAGATTTCTCTCCATCAGAATATTCACGTAAATCGTACCGTTACTCTTCCGGACGGAAGACAGATCAGCGGTATCGTTGAGGCGAGTCTTGGTCGTCTGATCTTTAACGAGATTATTCCTCAGGACCTCGGCTTCGTGAAGCGTGAGGCCGATGAAGACTTCCTCAAGCTTGAGGTTGACTTCCATGTCGGTAAGAAACAGTTAAAGAAGATCCTTGAGAAGGTTATCAATACCCACGGTGCAACCAAGACCGCAGAAGTATTGGATGACATCAAGGCTATGGGTTACAAGTATTCTACGAGAGCAGCAATGACCGTATCCATTTCCGATATGACCGTTCCTGCATCGAAGCCTGCACTTCTGGAAGAAGCTCAGAAGACCGTTGAAAAGATTACGAAGAACTATCATCGTGGTCTGATCACTGACGAAGAGCGTTACAGAGCAGTCGTAGAGACCTGGAACAATATCGATAATCAGCTGACCGCAACCCTGATCAATGGTCTGGATAAGTACAACAACATCTTCATGATGGCTGATTCCGGTGCCCGTGGTTCCAATCAGCAGATTAAGCAGCTTGCCGGTATGCGTGGTCTGATGGCAGATACCACCGGTCGTACCATCGAGCTTCCTATTAAGTCAAACTTCCGTGAAGGTCTGGACGTTTTGGAGTACTTCATGTCTGCACATGGTGCTCGTAAGGGTCTGTCCGATACTGCACTTCGTACCGCTGACTCCGGTTATCTGACTCGTCGAATGGTCGATGTATCTCAGGAATTAATTATCCGAGACAGAGACTGTTGGGAAGGTCGTGACATGGATCGCATTCCCGGTATGGTAGTAAGCGAGTTTGCCGACGGTAAGGAGACGATTGAGAGTCTTAAGGATCGTATTACCGGACGTTTCGCATGTGAGACCATTACCGATCCGGAAGGCAATGTTATCGTTAAGCGTAACCATATGATCACCCCCAGCCGTGCGGAGAAGATTCTTACCCTGGCTCAGGATGAGAATGGAGAAGAGATTAAGAAGGTTAAGATTCGTACCATTCTTACTTGCCGTTCCCACAACGGAATCTGTGCAAAGTGCTACGGTGCGAACATGGCAACCGGTGAGGCCGTTCAGGTCGGTGAGGCTGTTGGTATTATTGCTGCACAGTCCATCGGTGAGCCCGGTACTCAGCTTACAATGAGAACCTTCCATACCGGTGGTGTTGCCGGTGATGATATTACCCAGGGTCTTCCTCGAGTTGAAGAGTTGTTCGAGGCAAGAAAGCCTAAGGGACTTGCAATTATCGCTGAGTTCGGCGGTAAGGCAGAGATTAAGGATACCAAGAAGAAGAGAGAAGTTGTAATCACCGATCCTGAGACCGGCGATAGCAAGGCTTACTTAATTCCTTATGGTTCCAGAATCAAGATTCAGGATGGTCAGATGCTTGAGGCCGGCGATGAGCTGACTGAAGGTAGTGTTAACCCTCATGACCTTCTTAAGATTAAGGGCGTTCGTGCAGTTCAGGATTACATGCTTCGTGAAGTTCAGCGTGTATACCGTCTGCAGGGTGTAGATATCGCAGATAAGCACATTGAGGTCATTGTACGTCAGATGCTTAAGAAGATTCGTATTGAGACCGCCGGTGACACCGAGTTCTTACCCGGTACTCTGGTAGATGTTCTTGATTACGAGGACACCAACGAAGAGCTCATTGCACAGGGTAAGGAGCCTGCTGACGGTAAGCAGACTATGCTTGGTATTACCAAGGCTGCTCTGGCAACCAATTCCTTCCTGTCGGCTGCATCCTTCCAGGAGACCACTAAGGTTCTTACCGAGGCTGCAATCAAGGGTAAGGTCGATCCTCTGATCGGTTTGAAGGAGAACGTATTAATCGGTAAGCTGATTCCTGCCGGTACCGGTATGAAGAGATACCGCAATGTTCGTCTGAACACCGATAACATCATCGCAGAGAAGCTCGAAGCGGAAGCAGCACTTGCTGCAGCAGAAGTGAACCTGGATGAGATTGCTGAAGTATCCGAGGAGGAAGTATCCGAGGAGATTACGGTAAGCGAGGAGTAATCCAATAATAACATTTACCCCCGAGGAGTAATCCTCGGGGGTTTTTGCATACAAAAAGGCGTGTGAAGAATCACACGCCTTTTATCAATGAACTGTATAGAATACTCAAAAGATTATTAAATCCAACATATTTCTTTACTACTGCATAAGAGTGATGGAATCGTCGTACAGAATATCATCCCGGGTAACAACCTGCCAGGAGGTGATTTCATACTTGGAAGCATCAGCTGAATCGGGGTAGAGGATGGTAACACATACATCCAGATACTGTAGATCGGAAATCTCAATAATGAATTCCTTCTCGTGTCCTACCGTACTGTAATAGGCCTCCTCACTATCTGCACTTTCATAGATATTGTCAAGTACGCTGTCAAGGTTCTTAATGCTTATTTCAGCTTCATTACATGCAGAGTAGTATCTCTCGGTACGCTCTAAAACTTTTTTGTTGAGTTTGCGGTCTGCATTGGCACTGACGATGGAGAGCGTCGCGAAGGAGACCAGGCAGAGAATGACGAAGATCATGAGAAGCGATGAGGAACCGATGTTAATGCCAAATCCTTTTTTACGCATGGGGCACCTCCTTTGCATACTTCTGAACGGTCAGTTCGTAGAAGGGAGTCGTATCCTCACCTACATAAAAACGCATGAGGAGTGTGTGAATCGAGTCCTCTTCCGTGAGCGTGCAGACGCAAGAGTAGCGCGCATCGGTATCGGAACAACGTTCATAGTCTGCATTGTAATAGAGCGTAATGGAACGGCTGTCCGTGGACGCGATGTCAAGAAAATGTAGGAAAGCCTCCTCGTCACCGTCCACGCCACGGTACACCTCGGCATAGTTCTGGGCATAGGTAAGGAACCTGTTGCCACGTTCCGTCTCCTGTCCGAAGAGGTGTGCCTTGACGAAGAGCTGAATGCAGACTGCACTTGCCAACGAAAAGAACAGGATGACAATAATTAATTCAATTAGGAATAGCGAAGATTTGGATCTCATGGCTTCCCTTCTGTTGTGATATAGAGTCGATTATGTAGCAGATTATTGTGCAAACGACAATCTTGTGTATGTGACAATATTGTGCGTTTTTTTATTGCGCTGTAGCGGTGGAAATCTGCACCGTCTTGGTCGTTTGATTCTGGGTTACTGTAACGGTAAAAAGGTGCTCACTTTCTTTCGTAATCGTTAGGTTGTCAAGCGAAAAGAGCTTCGTTCCGTATTCCGGAACCGGCGTGGCATCACCGCGGATACTCAATTCGCAGAGGGAATGATCATATACGTAGAGAAGCGTGTGGTATTCGTTTTCACCGACCATACGGACAATGCAGAGAGCGTCCTCTCCGTCGCCTAAATCCGTGACGCGAATGGAATCGGCCTGATCGGCCTGACGAATCTTCTCAACGATATAGGAGGTTGCGGTTCGGTCTTCGAAGTTTTTGTCCATGGAGGTAACGGTCTTCTTGTAGACATCAGCCCCCAGGATTACCAGCATCAACGCGGAGATGGCAAACACAACGAACAGTGCGAGAACGAAGAGAATATCAACCATATGCTTATTTTCATAACGATTCTTCATAAGCGGTTTCCTACTTGAGTTCAAGAATAGTGACATCCGGATACATATTGGATCCGTTGGAGATGTAGTCAACGAAAAAGGCATCCGTATCATAGGTCAGTCCGTAGTGCTCGACGATGTAATCAAGACTGGGCGGATAGGTGCCTTCAACGCAGTAGCAATGCGTAATATTGCGATTCAATGCATTTTCGAGACTTTCCAGCTGCTTATCGTCTGCGGAGCGGGCAATGTTGTTCACTCCAACCAGAAAAAGAACAAGCAACAGAGCGAAGAGTACAATGGCAATCGGAAAACGCGCTATGAGGTTTGGAATTTTCTTTTTTGCATCAAAACGATTCATAGAGTTTCCATCCTTATCCGATACTGGACATAATTCCCATCAGAGGAAGAATGACCGATAGCAGGATTAATCCGACAATGATGGAAAGAATAATCACGAGGGTAGGCTCCAAAATCGAGATGATGGACTTCATCTTGCGATCGGTTTCCTGCTCATACTGGGTTGCAATTTTTCGCATAACGGTATCGATGGAACCGGAACGGAAGCCGATGGAGATCATCTTAGCATAGAGATTTGAGAAGATGTCTGCCTCGGCAAGGGCTTCGGAGAAATTCTTGCCTTCATTGATCAGTTCCTTACAACGGGCGATTTTGGCCTGCATCTTCGAATGATCTACCATAACAGAGACCATATCCAGACTCGTAAAGGTATCCATACCGCTGGAAAGAAGCATTGCCATACCACTTGCAAATCGGCCTGCGGCAACCTTTTCATAGAAGCCTTTGGTTAAGAAGAAGGAGTTCAGCAGTTTGTTTTTTAACCGCTTGCCGGCCTGGGTCTTATTGAGGAACAGCACGAAGGCGACGATAACCGCAAGGAGAATGATCAAAACCAGAGAGTAGCGGCGGATGTGGTTACCGAGGCTCATTAATGATTTCGAGATTCCCTGCATCTCGCTACCGAGCTGAACAAAGACCTGATTAAAGATCGGAAGGACACGTGTAAGAAGGACAACAATGACAAGAAGCATCATGCCGATCATAATGGCGGGATAGCTTAAGGCGCTACGAATACTTTCGGCAAGTTCCTCCTCGCGCTCATAGTATTCGGTTAAGGCCTTCAGAACATCGTCTAAGTTACCGGATTCCTCACCGATGGTAATCATATTCACTACATAGTCCGGGAAAACACCGCATTCTTCCACGGCCTTATGGAAGGATTCACCGCGATCGCAAATTTCAAGAATCGTCTCAAGAACGGTTCTGCCGTCCAGATCCTTGGTGTCGGACAGAAGAATACGAATTCCTTCCTGGGGAGTGATTCCCGCATTGTAGAAAAGAGAAACTTGCGAACAGAAAGATGCAATCTCTCGATTATTCAACTGCTTGGCGTGTGCTGATTTGCTTGACATACAATTCTCCTTTTACACAACAAATATGATACAGAATTAATACATATACTTAAGGGAATAATTCGAACCATCGCCGACATATTTCTTAACCGACTTCGAGGAATGGTTCGCAGCATAGGTCGGATCCATCAGAGACCAGCTGCTACCGTCGAAGTAGATGACACCGCTGACCCAACCGATATCTTCCAGATATGTGCTGAGCCATGCATGATATGCCGTGCCACAATAACCAATCTCAAGGCGGGTGGGGATGCCCTGGCTTCGAAGCATAGAGCACATCAATGCGGCATAGTCGAAACAGATTCCTTTTTTGCTCTTTAAGGTTTCATCCGGAACCGGAAGATAGTTGCTCTGCACATTGGCAGCCTTGTCAAAATCGTAGGTGACATTCTCAATCACGTAATTGTAGACCTTTTCTACAACTTGTAAGTCGGTGTCACATCCGGATGCAAGGTCGGCAGCTTTGCTGACACACTTGTCATTTTTGGAAAAATTCACATATTGGTTTGGATAGAGGAAGGGACCAAAAGTATTGGTAAGCTTCACCTTCAGTTTTTCATCCAAGGCGTGATAGAAATCCTTGCTGGAATCGCCGGCGCTCTCGAACACCTCAAAGGTATAGGAACCATTGCTTAAGAGCGGAAGTGCTACATAGTCGGCACCGGGAGTCAGATTGTAGTAATATTGATCCTTATCGGGGGTCGTAATACGAATCTTGCTGTATTTGGACGAACCGAAATATTTCACCATAATATATCCTTCCGATGCATTCGAATAATCGATGCTTGCAACGGAATTGCTGAATACGGAATCACCGGAGGCGGTGGGAGTCAGAACAACAGACGTATTGTCGCGGGTGCCTTCGCCGGAGGACGAGGAACTATCGGACGAAGAACTGTCGTTGTCCGTCTTGTTGTTTTTTTTCTTATTGGGTTTCTTGCCGGAGGAAGAATCCGAACCGAGATTGGCACCGGGACTTGCCTCATCGCCGAAACGGGAAGCCGCAGAATCATACTCCGCTTGTGCACAACCGGATAAAACGAGAGTCAATATGAAAATGGAAATCATGAATAAGGAATGAATTCGTTTTTTCATAGGCTTACTTGGGAGTGATTAAGAGATGCAACTCTTTTCCTTCATTATTGTATATATAAATATTACACTCTTCTGTGGGATATGGGAAGAGTAATTGCATCTGTTCCTGACGAAATTCCAACGGAAGAATGCGTGGAGTGCTTCTGGTCGTCATATAGCAGCTGTCATAGTCAATATCGTCGCTGTCCAGACACAGAATCAGACAATCGTCCTTCTCATAATGGCGCACGATATTTACCCCTGTAGAGTTGTCCTTGACCGAGGTCCAGAGATTACTTAGGGGGAAGAGAAAGGGCACAATGAACAGGAAAATAATAAAGTGCAATGTGACAAAGCGTCCGATGCGGAAAAAAGTAGTATGGGCACGCTGACGGAGCATAATAAGATCCAAGGGGGTCTCGTTGGGCTTCTGTTCGCAGGCGGCAAAGACATTCTTAAGCATGGCGTCGGCCTGCTTTAAATCCATCGTATATGTATTTTTATCATTACTCAGAAACGACATGTCTTCACCTCCTATTCCTTATAATATTCTCGCAGATGTTCTTCCGCAGATGCGAGATATCGTTTGACGGTGCTCTTGCTGGAGCCGGTCACCTTGACGATTTCGTCAATCTTCATATTGTTGAAAAAACGAAGCGTGATGACTTCTCGTTCATGAAGCGGAAGTCGTTCGATGGATTCCTTGAGCCGGCGGGATTCATCCGAGTGGACGGTTGCGTCCTCGGGATTGGAATTCGGAGAATCATCCGTAAATAGTTCAAGAATCTCATCCTCGATGACACCGTAGCCGGAGTTGCGTTTTTCACAGAGGTCGTAGCAGACATGGAAGGAAATCTGGTTCAGCCAGGCTACAAAGAGAAGTGGATCGTTTAATTTATCCAGATTTTTAAGCGCACTGATATAGACCTCCTGGACAGCATCCTGCGCAAGGTGCATATCCTTGAGGTAATGGCAGGCATAGTTATAGACCTTGTTATAGGTCATACCATATAACTCTGCGAATGCATCAGAGTCCTTTTGCTTGGCGCGATGGACTAATGCCGCGATTAAGTTATGATCCGGGGCCTTTGCCATTGAGTAGACTCCTTTAGTCAACGGTGGTGGTTTACAGGTAATTTTGCAAGATGGACTTGCAATTGCAGGCTAAAAAGCGTTATTTTAACGAATTACGGTAAGTACAGGTAATCAGATCGGAGAAGCTCTTGGCATGAACTTCGCTGTTCAATGCATAGGCTGAACTGATTTTGAGCTTCGCCGGATGAGTTTCTTCATTATTATATATGGTCACTTCGTTATAGATGTTCTTTGCGAACTGATCCATCTTCTGCTGATCGCAGTCCTCCAAAACGGCAAGATACTCATTTCCACCATTACGTCCGACGAAGCCTAAGGAGCTGCCAACCTTCTCCAGAATCTTGGAGAAGGCATGGATGGCATCGTCACCGGCCTGTCGACCGAACTGGTCATTGATATCGGGAAGGTTCGAGATGTTCATCAAAACGCATCCCAGGTTTGCAAGCTTACGGTCGGAATCCTTCATTAAGAAAATCGCATCAAAACTGTTGCGGTTCGGAAGATCGGTCATTTTGTCCAGGTATGCCGTCTTATTCAGTTCATGTCCTTCTTCTATAAAATACTTCATTTTGGAGAAATCATAGAAGAGTGCGATGAAGCTGAACATTAACAGTCCCCACATCAATCCTGCAAAAAAGAAGATGGTTCGATTGGTGTAGACATTTACCCGAATGGTTTTATCACAGAAGAGAACAACAAATGACAATATGGTAATGAAACACAATACAATCATTTGGACCAATTTAATTCCTTTATAGTTCTTTAACATTCCCTTATTCATAATGAAATCCTCCTTTATTACCGACTAATTCTATCATAAATAAGTACAAATATGTGCACAACAATAAAAAATGGCTAAAAAATACTAAATTTTTTTTTGAAATCGTGAACCTTTTTGAAAAATCGAGGAGTCTTTATTTACGAAAAGAACAAAAATGGTTTTGTTAGGGTGCAAGAAGCACCGGTGCAAAAGGGAAAGAAAGGAAAGACAAAGATGAAAAAAGTGTGGAAGAAAGTCATTACTTTAGCATTAAGCGTTACCGTAATCGCTCAGACTCTTCTGGGTGGCGGCTTAACGGTTAGTGCTCAGCCGAATGACAAGAACGCAGACATCGTAGCAACTACCGTATATGATGTTCGTGCAGAGAAGAATGTTACCGTTTACGCTGAGAGCGCGACCGGTGATTACAAGCTGGTTAACGGTGAGTATGTTGCCTTAACCGAGAGCGAGAAGACCGCTCAGATCTCCAATCCGGAGTATTACACCGGAACGAGATACACCGAGAGCACGGATGAGCAGCTCCTTCCGGATGAGAACGGAACCTTAGATGCTCAGGGCAATGCTTATGTTGCAACGTATACCGTTGATAACACGAAGGACATTCCCGCAGGTGTTAAGTACACGGAGAACAAGACAGAGGATACCTTTACCCAGGTTGATAAGGGATATGGACCTGCCGGCCAGAAGGACAAGTATTGCTTGTATCGTAAGGTAGAGTATGGCTGGGGCTATGCCGGATATGCTTATTACTACACCGACGAGTATACATACCTTCCTTCCGGTAGTAAGAGGGAAGTGGCAATTGACAGATATTCTTACTGGGAGAAGGCAAATAATAATTTGTATGCGAAGACTCCCGGAAAGACCACTTACACCTACAACAATCCCAATCCTCGTTACAGCTATCAGACCGTAACGGTTTACACGGATGATGTGAATGGTGACTATAAGCTGGTAAATGATACTTATGTCCTTCTTACTCAGAGTGAGAAGACTGAGATGATTGAGAATCCGGAGTATTACACCGGAACCCGTTACACCAAGACGACCGATAAAGATGTAATCCTTGACAGTGATCTTACCGAAGCACAGAAGAACGCTTTCGTAAGCGAGAAGGAAGCTGACGGCTACACCGTAACGGTTACCCCTAAGACTACTTATGCGGATATGAGTGCTCTTAGAATCAACTTCAAGTACTACAACTTCAATAGCAACAAGAATGATATTACTTCCAATCCTCAGCATCCCGGTCAGGGTTACAACACCATTAAGTACACTGTAGAGTTACAGAATGTTGATGGTTCCGTTGTTACCGATGCAGCTGAGACCGCAGCATTCTACGCAAAGTTCGGTGATCTTACCGTAAACGCAGCATCCGTTTCCAACCTTGATGCTTTAAGCTTTGCTCAGGAATCTCTTGAAGGCTATGAGTTCGATAGCTGCTACTGGTTCTGGAGCTGGAACGATGCAAAGAAGCAGTTCGAGAATAAGACCGATGTAGGTACTTTTGTAAATACCGGTAAGCTCAGCGCGGCTCATAACGACTACGCAAGCTACCTTGGATACACTCTTGCAGGCAAGAGCCAGGATGACTGGAAGGATGGTTCCAACCTCTATGCTTACAATCCTACCGGATTCCTTCATGTAGTATATAAGAAGATCGCAGCACCTGAGTTTACTGTTTCCGCTGAGGATTCCGTATACGATGGTACCGATAAGAAGAATGCAACCGTTAGCATTGCAGTTCCCGCTGACGCAACTATGAATTACACCTACTTCGCAGTTGCAGCAAACGGATCCAAGACTCCTGTAACCGCAGCAATCAATGCAGGTGACTATGAAGTTGTTGCAACCCTTACCATGAAGAACGGTGCACAGGGTACCGCAAAGGATACCTTTACCGTAGCAAAGGCACCCATCGTTGTTACCTTCGATAATCAGTCGATGTATGCAGGCGGAACCAAGCCTACTTATACTTATACGATTTCCGTAGAGGGAATCATTAGCATTGATAAGATTTCCGTAAGCCAGAACGGTTCGATCGGATACTCCGACAAGAATGGTTATTCTTTCATCAATGCAGCAGATGCACAGAATTACGCAGTTAGCCAGAATAAGGGTAAGTTAACCGTAATCGATCCCGTAGCTCCTCTGGCACCTATGAATGATACCAAGACCTATGACGGACAGGATCAGTTAGCAGCATTTGTTGAGGCAATTGAGGCTGAGATTTCTTCCGATTACAGCTACAACCTGGTAATTACCGATGCCGAGGGTGATGTGGTTACCGAGGCCGTGAATGCAGGTGAGTACACCGTAACCGTAACCGATATCGTAATCGGTGGCGCTTCTGTAGCGGATGTAGTATGCACCCTTACTGTTGAAAAGGCAAAAATGACGATCCCGGCTACCAAGGAGACCAAGACCTATGACGCTCAGGGATATACCGCAACCGTAACCGGCAAGACCCAGTATGATGACGCTGACTACAGCATCACCTATGCGACCGAGGAAAAGAATGTCGGTACCTATACCTTAACCGCAACCGTTACAAATGGCAGTGATAACTGGATTATTGAGGTTGAGGACAGCACCCTTACCGTTGAGCCTTATGAGTACACCGTATTCGGTATTCATAAGAATAAGACCTATGATGGTACCGGTGACTATCGTTATGTTGCGAATGAGAGAGTAAACGGTGAGAAGCTTTACTTCAGCTTCACTACCGATCAGGCACTGAATGTTGGTACCTACGAGCTGACGGTTGCTCCTATTGTCGGTGACGGCGTTCATGCAACCGCTGAAGATATCTGGAAGAACTACACTCTTAGCTACAAGAAGTCTTCCGTTAACGTATTACCTAAGGAAGCTACCATTTCTGCAGTAGCGACCGGTAAGGTATATGGCTCTGAGGATCCTCAGTTCACCGCAGTAGTAACCGGTAACATTGAGGGCGAGGAACTGGTATATACCGTATCTCGTGAGAACCAGAGCGAGCAGGCTGGCGTATACGCAGATGCAATTGTTGTAACTGTTGATAAGGAAGCCGCTGTAAATAATAACTATGCAATCTCTACCGTACCTGCAACCTTTACGATTGGTACGAAGCTTGTAACGATTACTGCTACTGCAGCAAACAAGACCTATGGTGATGTCGATCCTACTCTTACTGCTACCGTTGAAGGTCTGGTAGGTCAGGATGAGATTCAGTACACGGTTAACCGTGTGGCAGGTGAGGATGCTGGCGAGTATGCAATCACCGTAAATCCTACCGAGAATGCAAATTATGCGATTGTAACTGTACCTGCAACCTTTACGATTGACCGCAAGGCTGTTGTGATCTCTTCCGATAGCGCATACAAGACGGTTGGCGAAGCAGATCCTGAATTTACCGGAACCGTAACCGGCCTGGTTAGAGGCGATCAGGCAACCCTTTCCTTTAACCGTGTAGGCGGGGAGGAAGTTGGTAACTACACCATTTACATTGTTCCTAACATTAGTTCGAACTACTCCATCACGTACGCATACGGTGTGTTAGTGATTAGCGAAGCTCCTGTAGTACCTGAGATTCCTGAGAATCCTCAGACTCCTGAAAATCCTCAGACTCCTGCAACTCCCGAGGCTCCTGTGGTAGAAGAGCCCGTAGTGGAAGAAGAGCCTGCTATTGAAGCACTTCCTGATGTTGAGATTCCTCTGGCAGTAGAGCCTGAAGAACTTCCTGAGAACGAGACCCCTCTGGCATTCATGCCTGAAGAGCTTCCTGAGAACGAGGTTCCTCTTGCAGTTGATCTCAGAGAGGATGCTTGCTGGATGCATTGGTTAATCCTTGCTCTTACCGGTGTTTACGCAGTATATGCTTTGGCAAGATGCGTTGCAAGAGCCAGAAAGATCAAAGAAGTTGAAACCGACGCTGAGACCATTAACGAGTAATCGAGAAAGAGAGGGAAATATAGTATGAAGATTCTTGATTATGTAATGTTATCCTTATTTGTAATCGCACTTGTTGCCACCGCTTTCTTCTGGGGCTGTCAGCTTGATGCTGTTGTAACGGTTGTAGCTGCATTGGTTGCGCTTGTAAGCTTTGCCGCAATCTTCATCCAGAACAGAAAGATGAAGCAGCTGGGACTTAAGTAATTGCACATAAACCACACTTTTAGAGAAGGCGTCGCTTGGTCGGCGCCTTTTCTGCGCATTGAAAGTTGATTGCCTTTCTGTTATACTGTAAAAAGTCACTATGTTCGGAAGGAGGAAAACGCAGAAGTATGAACTGGTATGAGATGCTTATTTCCGATATGAAGAATACGATGTCCCATGCCGGCGTTGCTGTGGTTGCAATGCTTATTGTGCTATGCATTTACATCCTCCATGTTTTCTGTGGCAAAAAGACGAAATTCTCTTTTGGCCGCATGCTTCTGTGGGCAGTGGTAGCCTTCTATTTTACGATGGTGATCGAGGTTACTCTGCTTAGCCGTACATTGCATTCCAGAAAAGGGGTGGAGTGGACGGTCATTGATTCTATTGCGTCTACTCTGCGCGGCAGAATGTATATCTATGAGAATATTATGATGTTTATTCCCTTTGGCCTGTTCTGGCCCATGCTGTTTCGTCGTCTGAATCAGGCGTATCAGGTGGCAATTGCGGCAGCCCTTACCAGTGCGGCAATTGAGGCACTTCAGTATTTCTTTGGACTGGGTGTGTGTCAGTTAAGCGACCTGGTGATGAACTTTGTTGGTGCAATGGTAGGATATGTAATCTATTTGTTTCTTTCGGGCTTTGTGAAGCTTTCCTCGAGCAAAAAGTTCTGATTTCCGGAAGAAAAAGTTCTTATTTTCTTGTTGACAATCCCCTATAGTCAAATATATAATAATCTAGCATGCGGAAAATTTCGCGTTTCTTTTGGTGCGCACATTTCCCGTGACAATAATACAGGAGGTGAATCAGAATGCCAACTTTTAACCAGTTAGTAAGAAAGGGTCGTCAGACGTCTGTTAAGAAGTCTACTGCGCCTGCTCTCTTAAAGGGATACAACTCTCTTCACAAGAAAGCAATCGACACAGCAGCTCCTCAGAAGCGTGGCGTATGTACCGCTGTTAAGACTGCAACCCCTAAGAAACCTAACTCAGCTCTTAGAAAGATCGCCAGAGTTCGTCTTTCCAACGGAATCGAAGTTACTTCGTACATTCCCGGTGAAGGTCACAACTTGCAGGAACATAGCGTTGTTCTTATCCGTGGCGGTAGAGTAAAGGACCTGCCCGGTACCCGTTACCACATCATCCGTGGTACCCTGGATACTGCAGGTGTAGCTAACCGTAAGCAGGCTCGTTCCAAATACGGTGCTAAGAGACCTAAGGCTTCCAAGTAATTTGGAGACCAAGTACCACATATTGCATTTGGTAGTGTTGGAATTCTGATTTAGAATACAGCGCGAACACATTTTCATTTTTGTGAGTACCGATGATTTATTAGCTGATCTCGCGTTTCGAGATCACAATATTAATAAGGAGGGAAGAAGCGTGCCACGTAAAGGACATATTTCAAAAAGAGACGTATTAGCAGATCCTTTATACAATAACAAGGTGGTTACCAAGCTTATCAACAACATTATGTTAGATGGTAAGAGAGGCGTAGCTCAGAAGATTGTATACGGCGCATTTGCGAAAGTTGAGGATAAGGCTGGTAAGCCTGCACTCGAAGTATTCGAGGAAGCTATGAGCAACATTATGCCTCAGCTGGAAGTTAAGGCAAGACGTATCGGTGGTGCTACCTATCAGGTACCTATCGAAGTTCGTCCTGACCGTCGTCAGGCATTAGCTCTTCGTTGGTTAACGATGTTTTCTCGTAAGAGAGGCGAAAAGACCATGGAAGACAGACTGGCTAACGAGATCTTAGATGCTGCTAACAATGCTGGTGCAGCAGTTAAGAGAAAAGAAGATATGCATAAGATGGCTGAAGCGAACAAGGCTTTCGCTCATTACAGATTTTAATAGGAGGGATTTACCTTGGCTGGAAGACAATATCCTTTGGAAAGAACCAGAAATATTGGTATTATGGCTCATATTGATGCAGGTAAAACCACTCTTACTGAGCGTATCTTATATTATACTGGTGTTAACTACAAGATCGGTGATACCCACGAAGGTACCGCTACCATGGACTGGATGGTTCAGGAGCAGGAGCGTGGTATTACCATTACATCAGCTGCAACGACTTGTCACTGGACTCTTGAGAAAGAGACCAAGCCCATGCCCGGTGCATTAGAGCATCGTATCAACATCATTGATACCCCGGGACACGTAGACTTCACTGTTGAGGTTGAGCGTTCTCTTCGTGTACTTGACGGCGCAGTTGGTGTATTCTGTGCAAAGGGTGGTGTTGAACCTCAGTCTGAGAACGTATGGCGTCAGGCTGATACTTACAATGTACCTCGTATGGCATTCATCAATAAGATGGATATCTTAGGTGCAAACTTCTACGCTTGCGTAGATCAGATTCGTAAACGTTTAGGAAAGAATGCAATCTGCTTGCAGCTTCCTATCGGTAAAGAAGATGAATTCAAAGGTATCATCGATTTATTCGAGATGCAGGCTTACATCTACAATGATGAGAAGGGTGATGATATCACTGTTTGTGACATCCCTGCAGATATGGCTGATGAAGCAGAGCTTTATCACAGCGAGCTTGTAGAGAAAATCTGCGAGTTAGATGATGACCTTATGATGATGTATTTAGAAGGAGAAGAGCCGACCGTTGATGAGATGAAGGCTGTTCTTCGTAAAGCAACCTGCAACTGTGAAGCAATTCCGGTTTGCTGTGGTACTGCTTACAGAAATAAGGGTGTTCAGAAATTACTTGATGCAATCATCGAGTTCATGCCGTCTCCTGTAGACATCCCGGCTATCAA
>JAZQQG010000004.1:0-50465 GCA_045628945.1 Lachnospiraceae bacterium | reverse complement strand
GAATTCCTAAGGGTGTATTGCTGGTAGGACATCCTGGTACAGGAAAGACTTACATTTCCAAAGCAACAGCAGGTGAAGCCGGTGTTCCGTGCTTCACAATTTCCGGTTCCGATTTCGTGGAGATGTTCGTCGGTGTCGGTGCTTCCCGTGTGCGTGATCTTTTTGCGGTGGCGAAGAAGAATGCGCCCTGCATTATCTTCATTGATGAGATCGATGCCGTGGCAAGACGCCGTGGTGCCGGTATGGGTGGCGGACACGATGAGCGTGAGCAGACCTTAAACCAGATGCTGGTAGAAATGGACGGTTTCGGCCCGAACGAGGGAATTATCGTTATGGCGGCAACCAACCGTGTGGATATTCTGGATCCTGCAATCTTACGTCCCGGTCGTTTTGACCGTAAGATCAGTGTCGGTCGCCCCGATGTGAGAGGCAGAGAAGAGATTCTTCGTGTTCATGCACGTAAAAAAGCACTTGCAGACGATGTGAACCTTGAGCAGATTGCCCGGACGACAGCCGGATTTACCGGTGCGGATCTGGAGAACCTTCTGAATGAGGCAGCCATACGTGCGGCGAAGGAGAGTCGTCCCTGCTTAAATCAGGACGATATTGACAAGTCCTTCATCAAGATCGGAATCGGAACCGAGAAGAAGAGCCGCGTCATCTCCGACAAGGAGAAAAAGATTACCGCATACCACGAGGCAGGACATGCCATTCTGTTCCATTTACTGCCCGATGTAGGCCCTGTATATACCGTTTCGATTATTCCGACCGGTATGGGTGCGGCAGGCTATACCATGCCGCTTCCGGAGCGTGATGAGATGTTCATTACGAAGGGCAAAATGCTTCAGGATATCATGGTAAGCTTTGGTGGCCGTATCGCAGAGGAACTGATTTTCGGGGATGTGACGACGGGAGCCTCTCAGGATATTAAGCAGGCAACCAAGGAAGCCAGAGGAATGGTAACCCGCTACGGTATGAGCGAGAAGATTGGTTTGATTAACTATTCGGATGACGAGGATGAGGTATTCATCGGGCGTGATCTTGCCCATGCAAAGACTCATAGTGAGGAGATGTCCGGTATCATTGACCGTGAGGTGAAGGCGATTATGGACGATTGCTATGAAAAAGCGAAGAAGATGATTACCGATCATATGGACATTCTCCATAAGTGTGCAGCCCTCTTAATCGAGAAGGAACGCATTACCCGTGAGGAGTTCGAGGGCCTCTGGGAGTCCTAATTGGTAAAAATACACAAAAAAATACACAAACGTTTGTAAACTTTGTGCATCGCGTGAATAGTATATTTTCTGGGGTTTGTTATAATACAAGATGTAACCCCCCCATATTTTTTAGTTTTTTGTTATACCCCATAAGTAAGTAATACCTTCTCTAAAAGAGCTCATCTTTCGATGAGCTCTTTTACCGTTTATGGGATTATTTCTGAATCTCAATCACAGCCTCTGTATCGCTAATACTCTTCACCGTAATGGTGTAGGGGAACTCACTTCTGTCGTTCATAACTCCGCCATTGAAGAACTCAGTATAATTCTCGATTTGGAAGGTGTCTCCCTTATAGAATAAGTCCTCCGGAGTAAGCAGACGATAGTCATAGTATTCTGCAAGAGTAAAGGTGTTATGACCACCCTTTTGAATGACCTGGATATTATAGCATCCGGCAACGTTGTAGGAGTTGTTGTAGCATTCAATACCGATTGGCTTCAATAGATCCGCAGGATAATGGTTGCTCTCGCCGTTTTCATGTCTTACGTGTTCCAGACCGTCGGTATCGATTCCCGGGATATCCATCATATTTGCGGATACATGGAGGACGCGAATTCCGTGAACATTGCCCAAGCCATAGGACTTGGCATACCGGTCATTCACTCCCTCGGGAGTGAAGTACTCGAACAACAGATATTCGGAGAACGGACTGATGGTGCCGTCATCATTGTATCTCGTATTCTCTGTCGGAATGATTAGGAAATCTCCGCTGGTAGCAAAGGGGCGCAGGGATACGGTAACGGAGTCGCTTTCCATATTCTTTGCACTTACAATAGTCGGCACAGTCCAGCCTACGGCATACTTGGAATAGGGATTCCAGTCGCCGACACTACTGCCCTGCATATCGTAGCCACCAATCGCATCAATGCCTACGCTGGACAGATCGTAATAGTCAATCAGGCCCAGAGAATGACCGAACTCATGGATCAGGGTCTCTGCATGTACACCACTTAAGTCTCTGGTGTCGACATTATCAAAAACTCTGGCCTCATTGATATAGCAGTAGGTAGCAATATTGAGGATTCCGTCATCACTCATAGTATCCGGATCATAGGCCAAGATGGACTGGTATCCACGCGGAGCCTCATCGGAATCACCGGAGAAGGCGCAGATAATGATTACGCCGTCGAAGATATCATCGCCATCCCCATCAAATAAAGGCAGCACATCCGCATAATCTGCGTTGACACGCTGGGTCAAATTCTGTACTTGCTCTACCGGAAGTTCTCCGGAAGTCATAGGACCAAATTCCAGGTCTTCCACACAATACCAGTCGGTAATGAAGCTGTTCAACGTCAATTGGCCGTAAGAGGCAATATCATAGTATTGAGACAGAGAATAGTGCTCTCCGCTGTAATCGGTAACATTGCCATAAGAATCAATCACACGACCGCAAGCAATTTGAATTCCTTCAATTCCGTCCTGGGTGGCGCGGTCTGCCTGATTCGACATGTAAATGGGAATGACCAGGATATTCTTTTGGCCGACACCGGTCAGGATTTCTCGGCCGCGGGCTTCCTTCAGAGTGCTGTAACCGGCTTCGGGATATACCGGGAGGCGCATCATCAGGTCACAGCCGGCAACCGTGAGCATTAACTGATCGCCGACACGGAGCGGCTCGTTTTTGCTCTTTACATTGCCGTGGACATCGTACAGATCCCCGACGGTAATTCTATCCATGGGGATGGTGTAACTACAGGAACCATTGTCGACATCCGCCTCATCGGTATCCGGGATGATTACGATATTGAAGGTGAGATCGCGGGCCGCCGGATCATAGTGTTCGCGAGTGGGGTCGTAGAACTGGCCTTCCGCATAGTTGCCGTATTTTTCTGTGTTCAGGATTGCTTTGCTGAGGCCGGTAAAGCCTTCATCCATATAGCCCAGAGTAAAGGACGCAAAGGTAATATCACCGTATAGAGCATCCATACAGTAATAGGAAAGATATCCCATCAGTTCATTGAAGGGCATATCTTCAAAAGCATAGTGAGGCAGTGCCCACATGACATCGTCGATGGAGCGAATGTCGCTTGTGTAGGCGATGAGTCCGGTCTGCATATGATAAGCATCCTCGTTGCCCTGATTCTCATTACCGGTATAGGATACATTACACAAGCCCTGAATCGGGGTTTTGTTAAAGAAGTATCCGCCCTTGTGCAGGCAGAATCGGCCGTCGCTTTGGACTTCAAGATCCTTACAAAGCCATTCGATGCGGTTGCCATCCTGGTCAAGGGTCACAAGAGATTCGACATAATTACCGTTCATTGTCAGTTCGGCAACATGGTCTCCGGATGCAGAGACCGTCATATATTTATTGGGCGTGCGGTCTCCGGTTTCGGTCGTAAGAAGATCGCCCGCTTTATAATATACGGTAATGCTGTGGCACCGCCACATGGCTCCTTCCATGGCTGCACCGACTGCGAAGTAATGATAAGAATCGGAAGAGAAGGTGATCTGTGTATTTTTCTCGACGTCGATTTCAAAAGACGCCGTACCGGACATCGGAAAACAATCGGCCTCCATAATACCATCGCGGATCAGCTGGGCATAGTCATTGGTCAGACCGCAGGTAACGATCCCGTCCATATACGAAGACAAGCTTTCGAATTCGATATGGTCGATGCCGGGAAGTCCGATGGCGTTTGCCATATAGGAGGAAGGATACATGGTAATCATACCGTCCACAACGTAGACGTTGCTACAGTAGAGCTTAATGCTCTTGCCATCCGTTCCTGTTGCATTCACGTATTTTAACATTCCGGTGGTTGCGTCGTATTCGATGTCGGAAACCGTGCAATCCGCTTCATCGAAGCAGATACGGAAGGACTGTAAACCGGATCCTTTCGAACTGTCGGGGGATTCGGTAGAACTGCCGCCGGATTCCTTTTTCTTGCCGCAACCTGCAAGGATCATTACGATGCATAACAGAACTGCAAGCATTCTTGTCCATAATTGTTTTTTCATAAGATTGCTACTCCCTAAGCGATTGTTTTTGGTATCTCTCTATTCAGTAATGAAGAATTCCACCATATCAAGTGTATGCTATTTTAATCTATTAGGCAATATAAACCCTCTGAAAAAGGTATGTGACAAGAAGAGCCGCTAAAAAAGCAATGAAAAGAAGAAATTTTTAGGAAAGTGTTGTATAATTTGATTGTGCATATGAGGGGGGATTGTATGGAACCTTTGATTAGCGTTATTATTCCTTTTTATCGGTCAAAAGAGTACATTCGTGTCTGTATCGAATCTGTTCTCAGACAGACCTACACGAATCTGGAAATTATTGCGGTAAATAACAATTCGGATGACGGAAGTGCGGAGATTCTCAGACGCTTGCAGGAAGACGACGGAAGAATCCGTGAGGTTTTCTGCGAGACGAAAGGGGTATCGGCCGCTCGAAATGTCGGCCTTGCCGAAGCGAAGGGCGAGTGGATTGCCTGGCTGGACAGCGATGACGCATTGACACCGGACAGCCTGGAGATTCTGTACCATGCAGCTCTGGAAGCCGGTGCTTCCGTAGCTTTGGGCGGGTTCTATCGTACTTATACGCCGGAAGCCTGCTTAACGCAGGGAAGCGAGGATAAGACTTATGTGAATGCGAAGCCGGTGGTGCTCCGGGAGCTGGAAGCAATCCAGCGATTCTTTGCCGGGGAGGGAAGGGGACTGACCTTTTCCTGGGCAAAACTGTTTCGGCGGGATGCATATACCGGTGTTGTATTTCCGGAAGGCAAAATCTACGAAGATATTGCGGTGATTCCCAGACTGGTGCAGAATGTGGAAGGGCTGGTCAGCGTGGATCGACCGGTCTACTATTATGTGCAGCATGAGGATTCGACCTCGCGGGTGCCGGATATGAAACGCCAGATGGATGGACTTTTCATCCGTATGGAGAATGTTCGGTTCTATGAAGAGAACTATCCGTCGATTGTGCCGATTGCAAAAGACGGTGTGTTGGATTTTGTTTTCTATCTGTTGGGTTGTGCCTATCGTTGCAATACGCCGAAGAAGGACCCCATCTGGAAGGAACTGAAGGAGATTTCGGGTCGTTATGCGAAAAAAGCGGCAAAGCAGGGACTTGCCCTGAAGGGCGGGGTTTTCCTTACGAAGCTTTCGCCGTATCGCGCAGGAATGCTGTTTGCAGCTTATTCCCGCAGAAAAAATCGCACGAAATAGAAATGGAATACAATAGAGATAGGAAAAGGGAATGAAAAAATGAGAAATCATTTTTTCATTCCCTTTGTTTGTGTGTCACAATTCGATGAGATGGAATTGTTTACTCTGAATCCAGTGTAACCTTGTTAAAGGACTTGACGAAGTCGTTCCACTGACCGCCGATATTCACATCGTGATCGCCGGGAACCAGTCCGCGATGCTTCAGTACGATGGCACCGGTCTTCGGAATGGTAATGGTCAGCTTGCCGTTGATTACCGGATACTGTTTCGGTTCGGTAGAGAAACCGTTCTCATCGGTACGGATGAGCTCCGTAAGCATTGCTTCCTTCGGAACGCCCAGGTCAGTAACATGAAGCGTCTTGGTAACCGGATTGTTGGCATTGTTGACAAGAATCAGGCTTCGCTCATTGCGGTTGAAACGGCCGTAGGCGATGAACTGATAGTCTTTTCCTTCGTACTTCAGGGATCCGGTCTTAATCTCCGGGTTCTCCTTATGAATACGAATCATCTCGCGATGGAAGTTGATTAACTCGTGATCCTCATGGCCCCAAGGGTAGGTTCGGCGGCTGTCGGGATCCGTGAAACCGCACTGTCCGGCCTCATCACCGTAATAGATGGTCGGAGCACCGGGCCAGGTCATCTGGAGCAGAACCGCTTCACGCATGACGGCTTTGTTCACATTTTCGTTTGCCGCATAAGGGCCTAAGTTGTTCGTACGGCCGACCTTGTGATTCGTTCGGGTTAAGAAACGGGAATGATCGTGGTTGGACAGCTGGTTCATGGAAATCATTAACGAGGACTCGGTAAAACAAGCACCGTGGTGCGTCATCGCACCCCAGAAGCTGTCCGCATTACCGAACAGGTCTTCGCGATAGTCGTCACTGTGTTTCTGCATACCGGTTAAGAACCAGGTGACCGGCTCCATAAAGGCATCGTAGTTCATGACGGTATCCCACTCGTCGCCCTGCAACCAGGCTTCCGGACTGCCGTAGTGCTCCGCCAGGATAATGGCGTTGGGATTGGCTTCCTTTACGGCCTTACGGAAATCCTTCCAGAAGGTGTGATTGAACTCGGGAGAGTGTCCCAGGTCCGCGGCCACATCCAGACGCCAACCGTCACAATAATACGGCGCAGCGACCCATTTGCGGCCGATGTAGAGGATGTAGTCATATAATTCACGGCTGTTCTCGTAATTGAGCTTCGGAAGGGTATCGTGGCCCCACCAGCCGTCGTAATTGTAGTTATAAGGCCATTCGTCCTTGAAGAACTGGAAATAGTCCCGATAAGGACTCTCACGGTCTACATAGGCGCCCTTGGCATAGCCTTCGGCGTTTTCGTAGATACGCTCACGGTCCAGCCACTTGTTAAACGAACCACAGTGGTTGAATACACCGTCCAGAATGACCTTCATACCGCGGCGATGTGCTTCCTCAACCACCTGGCGGAACAGTTCGTTCGAGGCTTCGAGGTTCTTCGGATTCGTAACGCGGTTGATGTAGCGGGAAGCAAAACGATTTTCTTTTTGATCCCAGGCAAGTAAGTCTCCCTCATCCTCGACAATTTTGCCCAGATGGGGATTGATATTGTCATAATCCTGAATATCGTAACCGTGGTTCGAAGGGGATACGAAGAGCGGATTAAAGTAGATGACTTCCACACCGAGGTCCTGCAGGTAGTCCATTTTATTCAATACACCCTGCAAGTCACCGCCGTAGAACTCACGCACGTCCATGGAGGCCGGATACCGGTCCCAATCGTCGACATGGTGTGTGTGCTCCCCGATGTAGGTGTACTCGTCGGTCAGCGTATCATTGGAAGGATCTCCGTTACAGAAACGATCCGTGTAGATCTGATACATAACGGCACCCTTGGCCCAATCCGGAGTCGAGAAGCCCGGAATCAGGAAAAAAGAATAATACGGGTTCGGGTTTTTGACCACACCCTGCTTATTGTAATAGCAGATGATACGCCCGGAGATAATCTTGAAATGGTAGATGAACTTTTGGTCATCTAACGGAAGGTCTACGGAGTAGTAATCGAACAGGGAGTCCCGCTCGGTTAAGGTCATCAGCTCTTCGCGATTGCCGGAAACAAGAAAAACGCGGTCCACGTTTTCACGCTTGGTTCGGAAACGAATCGTAACCGTCGAGTAGGGTGCCGGTTCGGGCGGAATCACATAATCGGCGGTAAGGTCCGAGAAGAGCGCTTTTTTATCGAAGATGGGGCGCATGCCCGCAATATAAGTCTGCTGCTGAGAAGCCTGTGTATAACGATCTGCATTCATATTGTAAGGAAATCCCTTCCTATGGATTCTGCCTCCCGATCGGTGCGAGGGCAGGTTCAAATCCTATATATTATACCATTCAAGGGCACAGTCTACAAGATTTAGATTTTACTCATTGCATCGCGGATTCCATCGGCCACTGCCGTCATTGCCTCGGGGAGAACCTTCAGAACCTCCCGGTCATAGGTATAGAAGCCGTTGATTTCATCCTCCACGTCGGAGAGCTGTGTATAGACGGCGCCGCACAGGCCTCGCTCGATGTAGGGAATCACTTCCTCCTCGTAGAGCCTTCGGATTGCGTCCGAGAGCGCCTCTGTCGAAGAATAGAAAGCATAGCCAAAGGCTTTAACTTTACTGTAGCTATGGCCCGGCACGCGGTAGGAATAGCCGCCGAACTCCGAAACAATAATCGGTCGATCGTGCTTCTGGGGCTTGATGGCACGGAAATAGATATGCTTACTTTCTACATCGCTTTTTTCTTTTTGAAACCATCCGGAGGTGGAGTCAATGATACGAGTGGGCTCCAGATCCTTCAGAACGCCGTATAAACGGTTGGAATCAAACTGTCCCCAGCCTTCATTAAAAATGGTATAGTAGACGATACTGGGCACATTATGCAGGTAGGCGGCGGTATCGATCATATGCTGCTCAAAGATTCTGTGCGTTTCTCTGGTTTTCTTCGTGAGCGCTGGTTTTCGGTCGGAGGCAGCCCGGATGCCGATGTTCGGGAAAGCGGTATCCCGCAGAAAAGAATAATCGCCGTTGCTTACCATATCCTGAAAGACCACCATGCCGAGACGGTCGCAATATTCATAGAAACAGGCCGGTTCAATCTTGATGTGCTTGCGAAGCATATTGAAGCCCAGTGCCTTCATGCGAAGGATGTCCTTTTGATATTCCTCTTCGGAGTCGGCGGTGTAGATGCCTCTCGCAAAGTAGCCCTGGTCGAGTACCCCGTGGAAAAAATAAGGCTGCCCGTTGAGCAGAATTCTTTTTTGCCCGCGAATCTCTCCGATGGAGACGGTGCGAAGCGCAAAGTAGGAGAGTACCGAATCGGTCCCCAGTGTAATACGAAGGGGGTAGAGCGTCGGGGTTTCGGGCGTCCAATGAAGCGGATTCGGGATTTTAAGGGTTGTCTGTGCCGCAACGGAATGCCGGTCAAACGGAAGCTGCAGATGAAGGAGCGGTGCATCGGACAGATGATCGGTAACCGGTGAGGCGGCATTCGTGACCGGAGCGTAGACAGTGATATCGATGCATTGAGTTTTGACACCTTCGACCTTACCACCGGAGGTCTCGTTCCCATCGGCAGCTGTTCTCCTGGCATTAATTCCTGCCGCCTCGATGCGAAGCAGCAGAGAATCCAAACCGGGGGTGATGACCAGTTTATCAATATGGAGGTTGGAAACACTTTCTAACCAAACGGTCTGCCAAATGCCCGAAACGGGGGTGTACCACATGCCTCCGCGGTTCTTTTTTTGCTTGCCCCAGGGGTAGATATGGGAGAGCGTGTCGGTTACTTCCACGCGAAGCGTATGCACCAGGGATTCTATCGAGCTGTCCACACCGGCAGGGTCCTCCGACAAACAGTCGGTGATGTCGAGGGTAAAAGGAAGATATCCCCCTTCGTGACGGCCGTAGAGGCGGTCATCCACATAGACTTCGGCAATCTGATCCACTGCGCCGAAATGCAGGAGCAGGCGTCCCTTTAAGAAGCCTGCGGGCAACCGAAACGTTCGCGTGTAGGTATAGGTGTCGGCGGATAACTCCGGGAATTGTGCCTCTACCGGGAACGGTACCACGATGGTGCGGGCGGGCGTGCCGGCAGTAGCGTTCGGAACCGTGAGGGTCCATTCGCCGTTCAGATTCAGGAAGGAATCCCGCACCAGTAAGGGGCGCGGATATTGTGAATACGCATTCGTGTCAAAGGAATACATGGGAGAACCTCCGAAAATTATAATCCTATTGTATGTCTTGCTACATCTCCTATCAAGTGCTATAATCAAATTGTATGTGGGAAATCCACGAATTCTATCTATGTTTTTTAGGAGGACGTAAAGATGTTTTGTAAGCAGTGTGGCGCAACCCTGAATGATGGCGCAACGTTCTGCACTCAGTGCGGAGCTAAGACCGATGCACAGCCTGTTTCGGCAGCACAGATGACCTATGCACAGCCTGTTGCAGGTGATGATGCAAGTGAGAATATGGCAATTTCTATTCTTGCCTATCTTGGACCTTTAGTATTTATCCCTATGTTTGTAAAGAGACAGTCTCCCTTTGCTCAGTATCATTCCAAGCAGGGATTGATTATGTTTGCTTTGGGTGTAATCTGGGGTATTGTTGATGCAATCCTTCAGGCAATCTTAAGAGCAATCTTCCCGCTTAAGCTTGTTGGAAGTAGCCTGTTCACCTTACGTTATTCCCGTGGCGTTGCTTACGGCATCCTTTCCTGGCTGATTAGCTTAATCAGCATCATCTTCCTGGTATGGGCTATTATGGGTATCGTAAATGTATGCCAGAAGAAGAAGAAACCTCTGTTCTTAATCGGCAAGATTCCCGTATTCGATTCCTTCTTCCCTATTCAGTAAGATTGACGTCTATCATAGACGCGTTGATAATGAATAATAGCAAAGGACCTGTGAAAAGATAATTTTCACAGGTCTTTTTTTGCCATATGTCCTTGTATATTGTTGTCAGAACCGCTATTTTTGAGGAATCATATTATAAAGGGAATTCGTGAGCAACATCAAATTTCCGGTCGATGGCATTCATTAGAATATTGATGCAGAGATTCGCTTTTCTGTCGGTGTCAATCTGGATGGAGCGAACACCATGGGGAAGCATTGTGGTATGGTCTTCAGAGGTAATGACACACATGTTGTCCGAATTCATGTATGGGCATAGAAGGAGCGCCAGATAGTTGCTGATAACGATTGCTTTCCGAGTGCGGAGGGTTTGCAGGAACGGTTCATCTATTTGATTGTGAAGGAGGACGTTGGAATTGACTAAGGCTGCCTCAATACTCGACTGCATTTTTTCATTGGTAAATTCATCCATAATGAGCAAAGCATCTGTGCCAAGAAGTTCCTGTGCTTCTGCAATCTTAGCCGGATAGTCGGTATAGATTTGGTAGAAGAGAGGATCATCCACCTTCATATCAACACTGATAATCGGAACCAGAAAACGATCTGCCAGCAACCGGAACTTTCCATCGGGAAGATCAATGGCAATGATACCGTCAATAATATCATTCATTGACAGATGATGGTTTTCCTCCGATGGGCTGATAAAAATAACATTGTAATTCATCCGATTTAGCCGTTCAATCAAGTGATTCACAAGAATGCTTATTTCCATATTGCGGGTTGGGGTGTCGGGCGTAAGCATGTAGGATAAGCCAATCAGGTTCGTTTTGCCGGTGGCCAGGGATTTAGCGGCATGGCTGGGGCGATAATTCAAAAGATTGGCAATTTGAAGCACCTTTTTCCGGGTATCTTCGCTGATCTTCTGGTCTTTTCGATCATTCATAATGTAGGAGACGGTAGCGACCGATACGCCGGCTTCGCGGGCCACATCTCTGACGGTGACTTTCTTTTCCATGGTTCCTCCTCGGATTTCTTGCTTAATTTTCACTTAATTTTTTAACTTGTCATTATCGTAATTGCGGTGCTTATGCACTTTGCAGAAGTTGCACTTACTTAACAATCATTAAACACGCAAGAAAGCGAAAATTCTGCTGTTGACAGCCATTTTTTGTAATGCTACTATTGGCTTAACCGATTAAGTTAAACGGTTAAGCCAATTATAGGAGGATTTGTATGAAAAAGCAACTAAAAAAATTATTAACAGCATTAGTACTATGTATGACAACCGTTGTACTTGCTTGTGGATGTGGTTCCAAGAAAGAGACCAAGAAGGAAGTGACGGTTACCTTTATGAATGGAACAGAGGAGCTTGGTAAGCTTACCATCACAGAAGGAAGTACCGTAACCGGATATGAAGCGTACGAAGTGGCAGAGGGACAGACATTCCTTGGCTGGTATGCAACCCCGACCTTTCTTGCGTCCAGTCAGAAGAATCTGACCAAGGAAACCATTGGTGAGGATATCACACTGTATGCCAGCTTCAAGAGCAACCAGGTGACGGAAGATACGAGAACCTGGACAATCGTTGGAAAAGGAAAAGGTGAAGCCCTTGCGTTAAGCAACTGGAACAATGGATGTGAGGATGCGTTGGTAACCTTTGTGGCAACCGGAAATGCTGTCAATGAGTTTACGCTTACCGTAGACTTATTCAAAGGGGATCAGTTCCAGGTCATTCATGATCATGATTGGGCCGACCAGAGAGGCTATGGCAAGTTCACAGACCTCGATGCAACCATGTTTGAAAATGGTGGCGGACTCGGAGGAAGCCCTTCCACATCTAATGTGAATGTAATTATGGACGGAAACTACACTATTACAATCGTTACCGATCCGGACAATGCTTCTTTGGACAGAATCACCATTGTTAGAAATGGCGATCCGAAGGGTGCAGTAGAAGAGTCGGATGATGCTCCGTTTGTGCCCAATGAAAATTCTTCCGTAGTCGTAAAGGGTAGCTGGGTTGCGGATTGGTCTGAGAACAAGGAGCTTACCAGAGAGGCTGATACCAACAGATTCAGCATTGAAATGGAACTGGAGGCCGGAACCGAGCTTTATTTCATGATTTGGCAGGATGGAGAAGATACCGGACTTGGCATGAAATACAGTAGTGTTGCAGAAGAGTCGAAGGCGTTTTTGGAGGAAGCTGACAATGTCAAGGTAAAGGAGGCCGGAACCTTTATCTTTACCGCAGATATTGATGCGATGACCATTACGGTAACCAAGTAAGATGGGGAGAATATCATGAATTCCTACGCGTTATTACACATCGTGGATTCATCCTATTGCTTTCCTGTTTCAGAGAATGAAATAGTATTGAGACTGCGTGCGGCCAAAGGAGATTTGGTCCGCGCGCAGGTTCTGTATGAGAGCAAATATGTGATAGGAACACGCCAGAAAATCGCAGATATGGAGAAGGCGTATACCACAGACCTTTTTGATTTCTATGAGGTTAGGCTGACTCTGAAAGATACCCGTTTGGCCTATGTATTTTACATAGATGATGGAACGGAGCAGTTCTATTATTCAGAGGACGGACCTACGCGGACCTATAATTTCAAAATGGGCTTTTATAATTTTTTCCAATATCCGTATATTAACAAGGCGGATGTTCTTGAATGTGTTCCATGGATGAAGACAGCGTGCTTCTATCAGATATTTGTGGATCGCTTCAAGATGGGGGATGAAAAAAAGGATCAAGGATACATTAATTGTACCTGGGGAGATACTCCTCATCCCAAAACCTTTGCAGGCGGAGATCTTAGAGGAATCATCCAAAAACTGGACTATATCAAAAGCTTTGGCTGTAATGCCATCTATCTGACACCGATTTTCCGATCGATCTCAAACCATAAGTATGATATAGCAGATTATTACCAAGTGGACCGACAGTTCGGAACCAATGAAGATCTTAAGGAGCTGGTTACGAAGGCTCATAAAAAAGGAATTCGAATTGTATTGGATGCAGTGTTTAATCATTGCAGCGATAGACTTGCAGAATTTCAGGATGTATTGGAGAAGGGAAAGGCCTCTTCCTATTATGACTGGTTTGTGATAAAGGGCGAGGAAATCAATGCCGCCCACAGTAATTATGAAACCTTTGCATCTTGTAAATATATGCCAAAATTCAATACCTCCAATGAGGAAGTGCAACAATACCTGTTGGATATCGCTACTCATTATATAACGGAATATGATATTGACGGCTGGAGACTTGACGTATCGGATGAGGTAAGTCATTATTTTTGGAGACGCTTCCGCCTTGCGGTAAAAGGAGCCAAAAAGGATGCAGTTATTATCGGAGAAAACTGGCATGATGCCAATTCCAATCTGCGTGGTGACCAGTATGACAGCATTATGAACTACGCATTTACGAAGACCTGTCTGGACTATTTTGCGACAGGAGACCATAATGCCGAAGAAACGGCCAATAAGCTGAATACCATCCTTATGAGAAATACGGATACCGTGAATCACATGATGTTAAATCTGTTAGACAGTCATGATACACATCGTTTTTTCAAGGAGGTCGGAAAGGACCGATATAAGATGAAGGCGGCCCTGACCCTTTTGTATCTGTTTCCCGGGGTGCCCTGCATCTTCTATGGAACAGAGAATCTTACCTGGGGAGGCTTCGATCCGGATTGCAGAAGATGTATGGATTGGACTAAGGCCGACCGAGAAGGGGAATGTAAGGACATATATCAGCTGCTTACCAAGCTTGCCGAGATCCGCAGAAAAGAGAAAACGGCGGAAGGCAGGGTAAGGATATATGCCGATAAGGACACTCTGGTACTGGAAAATTCAAACAGAAAGCGTAAGCTTCGATTGGAAATGAATATACCTCAGAGACATTTTGTTTTAATGAAGGATGGAGGGATTGTAATACATGATTAACATCAAAAGATTATGTTCCATGGCGATGATAGGTATTATATCGGTAGGACTATTGGGTGGCCTGACCGGTTGCGGTAAAGAGAAGAAGGCGAAGGACACGATTGTTCTGCGTATTCTGGAAAATGATACCGCTAAGAAGGAAGGATACCTGGATGCACTAATTGCAGCCTTTAATGAGGCCTATAAGGATAAGGGAATCCAGGCGGTAGATGCCAATATGGATGAGTACACCAATTTGGCCGAAAACGGACCTTATGGATATGGACCGGATGTCTTATACCAGGCAAATGATAAGCTTATGACCTATGCTGCGGACAAACACATTCTTCCGCTGGATATCGAGACATTTGATTGCTATCAATACATTCCGGAACAGGCCTGGGATGCCTTCCGAATTAAAGTCGACGACAAAACCTACTGTTGTGGAATTCCGGTAAATATTCAGGAGCCAATGCTCTTTTACCGTGAGGACAGGCTGCCGGAGAATTGGCAGAGCAAGTGGGATGACAATCAGAACCAGATTCCCGATTTCTTTGAGAACTGGAACGACCTCTATGCTTATTCCAAGGAACTGCGTGACCATGATACCAGTACCAATAAGGACTCGCAGTATGGTTTTATGACTTCTTTTAACAATCTGTATCTGAATGGAGAGTTCATTTTTTCCTATGGAGGATATGTCTTTGGAAAACAGGCGGACGGAAGTCTGGATTCCAGAGATGTCGGATTTGGATCCGGGGACGCAGCATTGGGGCTTCGAGCCTTGAAACAGATGGCAGCACTTATGGACGAAGGATGTATTGATGATACAATTACCTCCAACCGATATGAAAAGGTTGCAGACGGAACCTATTTTACTGCAGTGTCTACACCGGATACCTATGTTTTGTTTGTCCAGAAGCTTGCGCTTCAGTATGAGGCGGCTGGATTAAGTGAGGCAGATGCCTATGCTAAGGCAAAAGAGAATATGAAGATGGTTGAACTGCCCGGTAAGCTTCCCAAGGACGGAAATCTCTCCAAGGATAGCGCAGATATGGAAGCCGATGACTGGATTGATTCGGTTGTTATGGGTGGAGTAAACGGATACGGAATCAGTTCTTATACCAAGCACAAGGAAGCCTGCATAGAATTTGTCAACTTTGCTACCGGTTATGAGATGATTCAGATGCGAATGGATATGCTTGGCATTGCACCTACCCGGTCAGATGTGGCCGCGGTATCAGGCGGGACTACAGATATGATTTTTGCCAGTTTAGCGGCAGGCCGAATCTATCTGATGCCTTCCATTAAAGCAGTGGATCAGATATGGACTCCCAGTCAGACGCTTATGGGTGATGTCGCCAAGGACTCCTTCAGGGAAAAAGCAGGAGAGAATGAGAAGTATCTTACGATCGAAGAATATCAGCGGGCTTTGGATCAGGTCAGCAAGGATGTATATGATGCGGTCTATACGTTAGCAGAATAAAGGGCTATTTATGGAAAAGAATGAAAGAAAAAAACATCCCGCTCGAGCAGGAATCGCATCCGCGATACTAATGGGCTCCGGTCAGTTTCTGACGAAGCAATGGGTAAAGGGATTAATCTATATTGGGACTCTGGCAGCCTATATCACCTATATGATTCTGTCCGGTGGACGTGATATGCATGGTTTTTTCACATTGGGAACCGTGAAAGGCGATGCGTGGTTGGGAATTAAGGGCGATAATTCCATTATGATGATGCTCAAAGGAATATTGGCATTTATCATTACTGTAGCCTTTGTGTTGATGTATTTGTCCAATATTCGCGATGCAAGGGACAGCGAGAACTGTCTGAGACAGGGGAAGGAACTACCGGGCTTCCTTCGGGCAGTAAGAGTATATTTTGATAAAAAGTTCTATAAGGTTGCATTGATGCTTCCGGTAACAGGAGTTCTTGTATTTAATATACTCCCGATTATTTTTATGATACTGATTGCGTTTACCAATTACGGAGGTGATTACATCCCGCCGGAACTGGTTGACTGGATCGGGTTCGGAAATTTTGCCAAAATTCTGCGACTAACGGAAATCAAGGCAACTCTTGGCAAAATATTGACGTGGAACATCATCTGGGCATTGCTTGCTACGGCGCTTAACTATTTCGGTGGCCTGGGGTTAGCGTTATTGCTGAATAAAAAGTGTGTAAAGGGTAAGCGCTTCTGGAGAGCCTTTCCCATTATTGCCTATGCCGTTCCCGGATTTATTACCCTGGTGGGATTTAAGTTTATGTTTTCTTATGGCGGGCCGATTAACTATTATATTAAGTTAAGCGGTGGCAACCCGATTGGATTCCTGGATATTGATGCAGGAATTAAGGCAAAGATTATCGGCCTGTTGGTAAATGCCTGGATTAGTGTTCCTACCTCCATGCTTCTGGCGACCGGAATTCTCTCAAACATGAATGCGGATTTGTACGATGCCGCAAGCATTGATGGGGCCACGAAGTGGAAACAATTTACAAAAATCACCTTACCCTTTGTAATCTTTTCCACGACACCGGTCCTGATCACCAGCTTTGTGGGGAACTTCAATAATTTTGGTATCTTCTATTTCCTAAGAGGCGGACTGTACAATGAAGGTTATTTTTTGGCCAGTGACACTGACCTTCTGATTAACTGGTTATATAATCTGTCGATTGACAACAATTACTATTCAATCGGCGCGGCAGTCAGCTTGATAATATTCATCATTACCAGCATAGTGTCATTGAGTGTATATGTCCGAAGCAATGCTTATAAGAAGGAGGATACCTTCCGATGAGAAGACGAATAAATGTTAAAACCTGTCTGGATACCGGTATTACATACGTAGTTCTCCTGGCTGTGGGATTTGTCTTTCTTTTTCCGGTGCTATGGTTGACTTGCGGATCCTTTTCGAAAAGCGGTTCGATTTACGATATTAAGGGTTTCTTTCCGAGTAGCTTTAGTCTAAACAGCTATGTTAAGCTCTTTAGCGATACAACCATGTATGACTATCCGAACTGGTTAAAGAATACCCTGTTCATTGCAGTTTGTTCCAGCTTTCTTGGAACGACGTTAGTGATACTTACCGCTTATACAATTAGCCGATTTGCCTTTCGGGGAAGAAAAATGCTTATGAAGACCACATTGGTGCTTAGTATGTTCCCGGGCTTTATGACGATGACTGCGGTATATCTTATTATGATTAACTTTAATCTGATTAACAAATTGTGGGGATTAATTTTGATTTACTCAGCCGGGGCGCCAATGGGATATCTGGTTCAAAAGGGCTATTTTGATACGATATCTCAGACCATTTATGAGGCGGCGCGAATAGATGGCGCCAGCAATTGGAGAATTTTTGTAAAAATAACGATTCCTTTATCGAAGCCGATTATCGTTTATACTGCTTTGACACAATTTGCCTGGCCCTGGAGTGATTTCATTCTTCCCAATCTCCTGTTAAAGAACAAGGACCTATGGACGGTAGCAGTAGGCCTCACTCATCTGGGAGTAACAGAATTCTCGCGTTTTGCGGCAGGTAGTGTGTTTATTGCAGTACCCATCGTCATTCTTTATTTTGCTCTTTCCAGATTCCTTGTGAGTGGAGTATCGGCAGGTGCGGTAAAAGAATAACATAGGAGAATTCTTTTCTGTGACAGCTTGTGCAGTTACCACATAAAAAAGCCCTGAGCAAAATCGCTCAGGGCTTTTCTTATTCGTGTAGTGCGAACTTCCGCAGGAAAGATTTTTTCGACGCCGCAAATGAATGTTCGTACGAAAGCAGGCGCCACGGGTATGAGGAATTCTGAAGCCTTTGTATGAGCCTTAGTGGGACTTGGTGCTCCGCCTGTCCCGAACGTAGAATTGCCATGGATGGCAATTCTAGGCAGAGTCGAACCACGGATGTGAGTCTCTGCCGACGTGGTCGGTATCGGTAACAATGGCCGGAGCACATAGTCCTACTTGGCGAATACAACCAGCGAGGAATTCCCCATATCCGTTCGGCGCCATGGTTTCAGTCACGTACATTTGTGGCTCGTGATCCGTTCGCGCAAAGAAACTATTCGTTCATGTTTTTACTGCATAAAAACAAGCCCTGAGCAAATCGCTCAGGGCTTTTTGACTTGAACTATACAGACAAGTCGATGTTACCTCCGAGATATGGGGTAACAGAATTTTCCATCATCTTCGCAAGATCGTCGCCGGCACTTGCGTTGGTCTCTAACGCTTTGCTAAGCACTGCGGTAGACACTTCAGACTGTACCTGCTGCATCGCCATTGCGGTCGACATGGATGCAATAGACATTGTAAGATCCATATTCCCATCTCCCTTCGATAATAGTATCGACTCTTATTGTAGATTTCTTAAGATTAACATTCGACAATATTGCCGATCTCCCATACCTTCACATTCCATTCAATGATGGTCGTACCGCAGTATTCACACTTCTTGATACCCAGATTGGTAATGGGAGCCGCACAGTTCGGACAGACAAGACCGATACCGCGCTTGGTGGACTGCTCCATAATGGAACTGTCCTGAACATAGACCAACTCCGTCTTGTAACGGGTCTGCGTTGTCGCTACGTTGGTGCCCTTCACAACTTTACCTTTATCATTGGTTACAAAGTAACGGGCCTGTAAAGAAGTCTGGAAGACAACCGTACAGGTGCCTCCGGATTTCTTGTAGTCACAGATTTCGGTCTGGTGAAGCTTAACATTCTCAAAATGCTCGTCCTGGTGGTTCTCTTTTAACAACTTAATATGGCTGTCTAAGTAGCTCTTCAGCTCATCGGATCCATCCTTAAAAAGATTCGCATCGCTTGCATCACAAGCGGCGAGATAGGAGGTAATGGCTGAATTTACGCGGGACTTCATCTGGTCAAAAGAGAAGTCGGGGAAATCGCGGTTAATCTGCGGCATGCGGAAAGAGGTCTGAGCGGATACCGACTTGGGGGTATGCTCATATTGTTCGTCTATCATGCGTTTTGCCTTGCGCAGATCGGAAGTGCCGAAGGCTTCCTTAGCAACAGAGCGGACCGCCGATCTAATCTTGTAGAAGAGAACGAGGCCCGCTCCGATTACACATAAAAGAAGTATCAGAAAATACGACCCGGACCACAGAAAACAGGATAGTAACATGTGATTAGGTCCTCTTAGTGATTATTGATTACTGGATGTCTCCATCATCAAAAGGATCTCCGCATTCAGGACAGAACTTGGGAGGATTCTTAGGATCTTCAGGCTCCCATCCACACTTGTCGCACTTGTAGAGAGGTTCGCCTGCGGGCTTCTTAGCACCACATTCTGCACAGAACTTACCCTTGTTGACAGCACCGCACTTGCAGGTCCAGCCATCTGCTGCAACCGGCTTAGGTGCGCCACACTCTGCACAGAACTTACCGGTATTGCCGGCATGACCACAAGAACAGGTCCAACCTTCAGCGGCAGGAGCTGCTGCGGCAACAACGGGAGCGGCCTGCTGTGCCTGAACCTGAGCAGCCTGCATTTGCTGCTGCTGTGCACCCATAGCGAAGAGGTTACCTGCATTCATGCCACCGGCCATATTAGCCATATTCATACCTGCGAAAGCCATCATGGGGCCTGCGGAGGTGTTGGCAGCTGCAGCCTTCATAGCCTCAGCCTGAGCACCGGTTAAGGTTGCGGCAGCCATGGTAGGATCACGAAGAACTGCGTTCTTCTGCAGATCCTTAATCATCTGCTCGTCTTCATCGGAAGCCTTAATGGTATTTACACCGAATACACCGATTTCGATACCGCGTCTGTCTCTCCAAAGAGCGGACAGCTCCTCGTTCATTGCATTGGATAACTCCATGGTATGTCCGGGAACGGCGCTGTAACGAATGCCCATCTCGGAGATCTTAGCGAAAGCAGGCTGAAGAGCGGTAAGGATCTCGCTCTTTAACTGAGAATCGATCTGATCTCTAGTGTAACGCTCGGTTACGTTAGCACAAACATTGGTGTAGAACAGAAGAGGGTTGGTAATCTTGTAGGTGTAGGAACCGTTACACTTAACGGAGATATCTACATCCAGGCCGATGTTTCTGTCTACTACACGGAAAGGAACAGGGCTAACGGTACCGTACTTGTTATCAAGAATCTCCTTCGTGTTGAAGAAGTATACTCTCTGGTCCTTGGCAGGGTCACCGCCGAAGGTGAAACGCTTACCGATGGTCTTGAAGGTGTTCAGAAGGTTCTGGCCAAGCTTGCCGTAGAATAAGCTGGGCTCGGTGGAAGAATCATAACGGAACTCACCTGCTTCTGCACAGAACTCGGTAATCTTACCCTGATCAACGATGATCATACACTGACCTTCGTTAACGGCGATAATAGAACCGTTGCTGATGATGTTATCTTCTCCCTTGGTATTGCTGGTGGAACGAGTGGTGCTGGTACGCTTCTGGCCCTTAACCATCAGGGTGTTTGCATCTAAGGAATCGCAGTAGAAGTACTCTAACCACTGATCGCCCATAGTGCTTCCGAGAGCGTTGAGACCTGCTTTAATTAATCCCATTTTATTTCTCCTTTCAACAAAAAGGTCGGACGTGTCCGTTGCCTATATTTACGCAAGTATTATTATACTGTTTTTTCGCGGCTTTGTCTATATAAACAGAAAAACGCAGGTCGCCCTGCGTTTCAAAAAATCTGTTGTGTTTTCGTATGGAAAAGATTAATCGTCGAGATCGAATACCTTGAAGGCATTGCGAAGGAAACGATCCATCTGCTCGTCCGTAATATTCGGAGTGGGATTTCCTGCTGCGGCCTTGTTCTCAACACCGGTTAAGGAAAAATCATCCAGGACGGGAGCCTTCGTCTCGCTTACCGGTCTCGTCTCCTCCACGGGACGAGTGCCACCGGCTGCTTCACGAGTATAGATAGAAGCATAAGGACGATAGGGAATCGGGCGAAGGGCGGGAGCCGCTTCCGCAGGATTTTTCACAACCGCTGCCGAATTCTCCTTCTGTGCGTCGTTCACCGCGTTGTGTACTTCGGCGGCGCGGGAACCTTCCAGTGCAGACTTGGAGGTCGCAAGCTGGTTCTGAATCTGATAATTAAAAATGGAATCGTTAATTCTCATCGCGATCTCCTTTCTACGTTGGTACTTATATTATCGTACAAAACCACGAAAATGTTTAGACACTAGATATGGAAATTATTTGTAAGCGGTCACAATATCTCCGGCACGACGAATGAGTTCCTCAACGGTGTAGATCGGATAAGTGACCAAACCATCTTCCCAGTAGGATTCTGCTACGATGTGCATGCCGTCCGGAGTTAACCCCTTCATGCTATTGATTCGCACGAAGATTTCCCCCTGTTTATTGACTCCGTAACCGTAAGTGTAACCACCGAAGTAGAAATTGCCGTAGGCATCCTCGCCGAAATAGAAATGCGGCGTATCATGGCACTCCATCTCGTAGAGAAGCTTGTTGGTGGTAAGACTGTAGAGACGAAGCATTGCATGGCTGTAGAAGACAACCAGGTAGTTTTCGTCGGGGGTCTTGTAAGCATTCATCGCACGCATGTAGGTGACCGGGTCTAAGGACTTAAGAAGCTCACGCAGGTCGGAATTGGAAGTCATACTCTGTTCCTCGACCTCATAGGTGGCATATTCGCCGGTGTAGACCTCTGCGTCAGCGTTGGCGGTTCTTCCGTACATAATAATGTAATTATGAGAGGTAGTTAAGCCGGCAATACCGAAATAGCACAATGCGGCTGCATCCAGATTCTTTACCCGCGCATTCCAAAGACGCGACGTCATCGTGGTGTAGCTGTCCAGGGTGAGCACAGCGGCGGAACCGTTGGACAGGAAAAGAGAATAATACCCCTCCGAATAGACATAGAATAAAAGCTCTGCTTCCAGGTTGGTGGAGAACAGCACATTGCTGTCCTTTGTATCCAGAATCTCCAGAGAGTGATCGGTGGTCATAACGGTCAGACCGTTGTAATTTAAATGGAGGAACTTACCGTGCGTACCGAGCAGGGAACGCGTCCAAAGAATCCTCTGTGTCTGAAGATCCACTGCCTGCACGTTGGCAAACATGGTGATGGATTCCGTACCGTTTAGCATAAAGTAAGCGATTCCGTCGGAGACGACAGCATCGCACAGCGTATAGCCGTCGACATTGGGAATCACCAGTTCCTCACCGGTAGTAAGGTCAACAATATGAACATCCAGACTCTCGGAGAAATAGTCTATCGTAGTGCCATAGAAGAAATAGCGGTCTGTTTCTTCGAAAAGATAATCACTTCTGATGGAGTGCTCCCAATCCACTGCGGTGGCTTCGTAGCGAATCTCGTGAGTGGCGACATCACGCACTGTAATGCTGCTTCCCTGCGAAACGCAGTAGAGCGTGTGATTCTTGTTTACCACGCAATGAGATGCATCTTCGTATGCTATGCCGGTAGGCTCGAGGGTCTCAAGATCGATAAAAGACAATACCTGATTATCATCGACATAGAAGAAGGTATTGTTATCCAGGAAACCGAATCGATCGGAGGTGGAATAGATGGAGGAGTACTCGTTTTCCCAAACCTTCAAACGCTTGTATTCCTGCAGATCCCAGAGGTAGAGCTTGCCGACATTGTCGTAGTACGCAATGTAGCGGGTATCCGGAGTGAGAACCATCTGCTGGATGTTGCCGTCCGCGTAGAGCCTGGTGATGGCGTTGTACTGATTGCCGCCCTCGTAGAAGTGCGTTGCCTCGGTCAAAATGTACTGTGCATGGGCCGTGTAGGGCATATCCGCATCCTGATAGCGGGTCAGGGCACGGATGGCGGTCTCGATGGAGCCGATACGATCGTCCTGACTGAAGAGCGTTTCGGCCTCTGTCGCCAGACTCTGTGCAACATTCAGGCGCAGGCTGTCGTTCTGGCTCTGAATTTCCTCGGCCTGCCGTTTGAGGGCATCGGCCTGTTGCTGCAGGGTGTTTGCCTGCTTCTGAATCTCTTTTGCCTGGGCGGAAATGTGGTTTTTCTGGGAGTTGATACGAAGCGCCGTGACGGTACTGTAGATACCGAAGGCAATCGCCATTATGGCAACGGCAAGAGAGATTGCGATAATACGTTTTACGCGACGTTCTCTGTGACGCTGACGAAGGTCGTCAAAGCCGACCCCGAACATCGGAGCCAAAAGACGAAGCATCTCTAACTTCATCTTATTCTTGATGGTTTTATGATCTTCTCCGCGGAAGTCGGCAGCCAAAGGCTCCTTCTCGGTACGGACCGTCTGCACCGAACCGTCTGCAAGGGTTACCTGACGCTCCTCGTAGAGCATCTCTTCGGGGAAGGACTCGCTTGGTTCTCCCTCGCCCAAAACGAGCAGGACCTTGTCGCGGCCATGCATGGAGATAAAGGTCTCAATCTCCTTACGGCACCAGATGGATTCCCGAAGTCTCGGAGTACAGATGACAATCAGGTACTCGCTGTGCTCCAGGGCATCGATGATGGGATCCTCCAGATTGCTGGCAAGAGGAAGCTCTTCCTCATCACGGAAGACACGATGAATCTTGTCACGGGTGGTTTTGCGCTTCAGGGAACCGGGAAGCTTAAAGGTCTCCATAGACTTGTGCAGCGTCTCGGCAATGAATTTGTCGGGGTCACAGTGACGGTAGCTGATAAAAGCGTCATAGCGATAATTGTTCTGGTTACTCATGGAAGAAGATCCTTTCACTGGATTTCACTGTAGGTTTTGTGGAAAATATTATGCTCAATGATGTAGACGTCGTGCAGGTCATCGCTTCTTGCGGCGAGGTAGTCACCGGGCTTACCGAGCATATATTTGTCGGGATCCCAGGCGGTGAATACCTTTACGGGGGTTGTGACCTCTTTGGCCAGAATGTTGACAACTCCCTTCGGTACGCAGACATGTGCATGCTCCAAAAGGGAGAAGGTGGTTCCGGTCAGGCGATCCTTGATGGTAGGCTTGTAGCCGACCTCCAGAACACATTCCTCATAGACATAGGGGCGGTCGAGAACCTCGTAGGATCGCTCGAATTTCTCCCGGCGAATCGGATAGACCTCCCCTTTGATTCCAATCATGGCATACATGTCTTCGGCAATGGTAAGATCCATGTCACATTCCAGAGTACGAATCATAATCGGAGTGCCGACCGGAAGTACATCGGACAATTTGCAGTAACCGATGGGAAGATTCTTTTTGACGTAGCGCTTCATTTCGGCAGGATTCGCTTCGTATTTATTGGCATAGATCAAGGTAAAAGAGGAGAAGTATTCAATCAGGCGATTGCTGAAGAATACATCTGCCTGCATTCCGGGATGAAGTACCGAGAACTTGGCGTTACTGATGAAACCGCCGGCTTTTTCGGCATGTCCGCCACCGGAGCCGCAGCCCTCTGCCAGGTAACCGGCAAGTTCACCGGCGTTGACCTCGCGAACGCAGGAGCGAACGGAGAATTTGATACCGTCGCCGAGTTCATTAAAGACCACGCAGGTTTTGAAACTATCTACCTGTAGATAGAAATCGCTGATGAGCCCCAAGATATTGGGGTCACAGGGATTCGTGTGAACCACGCAGAATCCATATTCGGGATTGTGACTGTATCGAATCATGGCAAGACCGGCAATCTCCAAGTCGTGCTGGGAGATATTGCTGTTCTTGTAATACATAATCAGGGATTTATTGTAAGGGAAGGCATCGATGGCATCCATATCCACGGGGTTATAGATCTCGCTTAACTGATTGGTATCGGTATAGAGACCGTAGTAGAGAGCGGTTCCCAAGCCTTCCGTATCGGTAATTTCGTAGCCCTCGTCTTTTAACATGAGCCATACCAATGTCGCGCAGGAGCCTAAGCCCGGACGAATCTCGCTTAAAGCCACATCGGTAATCTCGACCTGATGGTGGTCGATAATTGCTACGGTATCCGCCTCAAAACGGGTGACATTGCCGGCACCGTACTGGCAGTCCGCAGTAATTAAGAGTCCCTTGAACGGCCCCTCTTCTCCTTTTTCCACGTAGGTGATGGGGATGTTTAAGGTCTCGATCATCAGGCGCAGATTCGACTTCGTAATGGGGAAACGTCCGCTGTAGAACATGCGGACATCCTTGCCTTTGGACTTAAAAAATAAGTATAATCCGTAAGCGGATGCGATGGCATCGGCATCCGGGTTGTCGTGACACTGAATCGTAATGGGATTATAGGATAACAGTTCTTGAAGCCTCATAAGCGGTCTCCTTCGTGGAATAGTACCGCTCATTATAGCATATTTTCGACCGGAAATGTGGATATTTCGCAAAAAACGAATGGGAAAGAAAATTGTCGGTTACAATAGAAAGGTACGCAGAAAGGAGAGCCTATGGAACAGGCCTATGAATTAAAATTTCAATCCGAGGGAAGCACAGAGCTTTTCGTTACCTGCTGCGGGTGCTCGAAGACGCAACCCCTGCATTCCTTTGGACCGGCGGTAAAACCCCATTTTCTGATTCATTATGTGATGGACGGGGAAGGGAGGTTCAACATCGGCGGAAAAGAGTATCCGCTGAAACCCGGCTACGGTTTCCTGATTGAGCCGGACGAGATGACCTTCTATCAGGCGGATGCCGAGAATCCCTGGACCTATGTTTGGGTTGGTTTTGGCGGGACCATGGCGGCAGAGCTGATGCATCGCTGCGGCTTAAGTGTGCAGCACCCGGTTTTCACCTCCGAGGAGGGGGATTTGCTGTATCAGACCGTTCTGGACATGATGGAGCACAGTACCTACAGTATCGAGAATGACCTGCGAAGAAACGGGCAGCTGAACATTTTTCTTTCCCTGATTGCGAAGAGTCGCCCCTTGGAGAGTGAGGACGATTCCGACAAAGCGAATTCTTATGTGAAACGCGCCGTGGAGTTTGTCTGCAACAACTATTGCAACCCCATTAAGGTGACGGACATTGCGGATTATGTCTGCATTAACCGAAGCTATCTGTATACGCTTTTTGAACAGCAGTTGAAAATGAGCCCCCAGCAGTTCCTCACGATGTTTCGCGTGGCGAAGGCGACGGAGCTTTTGGAGTTAACCAGTATTCCCATCGAGAGTATCGCCCTGTCATGCGGCTACGGAGATGCCATGGTCTTTTCCAAGGTATTCCAGAAGACAAAAGGACTCTCGCCCTCCGCGTATCGTAAAAAGGTGAAGAACGGGGAACTGAAGCGAAAAAAGAGCGATCTCGAGCAGATTGCCGTTTTCCTTGCCACCAACGGAAGGGATACGGAAGATATAACAAAATGACAAGTCTAATTAACAAAAAGTGCTTTTAACAAGGCACTTTTTGCGTTATATTACGAACATAGGGACAAACAAAAACATCGAAAGGATGGAGAAGGTTATGAAACAAAAAATGATGGAAGAGTTTATTAAAGTGTTCGGTGCGGCAGACGGCGCGAAGGTCTATTTTGCCCCCGGACGTGTCAATATGATCGGTGAGCATACCGACTACAACGGCGGACATGTATTTCCCTGTGCACTGACCATCGGTACCTACGGTGTTGCCAGAAAAAGAGAAGACAATAAGCTTCGCATGTACTCCATGAACTTTGAGAGTCTGGGAATTCTGGAGTCTTCCCTGGAGGAGCTGGTATACGATAAGGCTGCGGATTGGACGAACTATCCCAAGGGAGTGATCTGGGCTTTTGGTGAGAAGGGCATGAAGGTTCCTTCCGGTATGGACCTGCTTCTGTTCGGTAATATTCCCAACGGAAGCGGCCTGTCTTCTTCTGCTTCGGTAGAGGTACTGACGGGAGCAATCTTACGTGATCTTTTCGGCTTCAACGTAACGAATCAGGATCTGGCATTGATCGGTCAGTATTCCGAGAACAAGTTTAACGGCGTCAACTGCGGCATTATGGACCAGTTCGCGATTGCCATGGGCAAGAAGGGCAATGCCATCTTCTTAGATACCGCGGATTTGAGCTACGAATATGCACCCATTACCCTGCAGGATGCCAAGATTGTCATTGCCTGCTCCAATAAGAAGCGCGGACTTGGCGATTCCAAGTATAACGAGCGCAGATCGGAATGTGAGACTGCTCTTGCCGAGCTTCAGACCGTTTCCTCCATTCAGTCTCTCGGCGAGCTGGACGAGGAGCGTTTCGAGAGCCTCAAGGCTGCCATTAAGGATCCGGTTCGCATGAAGAGAGCAAAGCATGCGGTTTATGAGAATCAGAGAACCGTGAAGGCGGTTGCGGCACTGAAGGCCAACGATGTGGAGACCTTCGGTAAACTCATGAATGCCTCCCACGTATCTCTGCGCGATGATTATGAGGTAACCGGTATCGAGTTGGATACTCTGGTGGAAGAGGCTTGGAAGCAGGAGGGCGTAATCGGCTCCCGTATGACCGGTGCCGGCTTCGGCGGATGCACCGTAAGCATTGTAAAGAATGATAATATCGATGCCTTTATTGAGAAGGTTGGTGCCGCATATCTTAAGAAGATCGGTTACGCTGCGGACTTCTACGTAGTTGAGATTGGCGACGGCCCGGTAATTCTCTAATTCTTCGAAGAACTTCGAACCCTGATAACATAGGAAGCCGGGAGATTGCCCGGACAGAGGACAGTAAAATGACGATTACACAGAATATTAATACTTTGGTTCAGTACGGCGTGGCTACCGGACTGGTTGCAAAAGAGGATGTGATCTATACCACCAACCGCTTGTTGGAATTATTCGGATTGGAGGAACTTCCCGAGGAGGATGTGGTCACGAAGGTTGGCGACCGCGAGGAGCTCATTGCAAAGCTTCCTGCTCTTTTGACCGAGATGATGGACTATGCGGTAGAAAAGGGCATTATGAAGGAGGACGGAATCGTATACCGTGATCTTTTTGATACGAAGATTATGAGTATGCTGGTTCCTGCCCCGAGTGAAGTGATTCGCAAGTTCACCGAGGCCTACAAGGAGTCTCCCGAGAAGGCAACGGATTTCTTCTATGATTTCAGCCAGAATACTGACTACATCCGCAGATATCGCATCTGCAAGGACATGAAGTGGGTCACGAAGACCGAGTATGGCGATATCGATATTACCATTAACTTATCGAAGCCCGAGAAGGATCCGAAGGCCATTGCCGCGGCGAAGCTTGCCAAGCAGTCCGGCTATCCGAAGTGCCTGTTATGTGTGCAGAACGAGGGCTATGCGGGTCGTGTGAATCATCCTGCCCGCCAGAATCACCGTATCATTCCCGTGACAATCAATTCGAGCAATTGGGGATTCCAGTACAGTCCCTATGTTTATTACAACGAGCATTGTATCATTTTCAATTCGCAGCATACGCCCATGAAGATTGAGCGTGCCACCTTTGGCAAATTATTTGATTTTGTGAAGCAGTTCCCCCACTATTTTGTGGGTTCCAATGCGGATCTGCCGATTGTCGGCGGTTCCATCTTAAGCCATGATCATTTCCAGGGTGGACATTATGAGTTTGCCATGGCAAAAGCACCGATTGAGAAGGAGGTTTCCTTCAAGGGCTTTGAGGATGTGAAGGCCGGAATCGTAAAATGGCCCATGTCGGTTATCCGATTAAGCGGTCCCGATACCGATCGTATCATCGAACTTGCCGACACGATTCTTAAGAAGTGGCGCGAGTATACGGACGAATCCTCTTTTGTCTATGCCTATACCGATGGGGAACCGCACAATACGATTACCCCGATTGCGCGTAAACGGGGGGAGAATTTCGAGATGGATCTGGTGCTTCGTAACAACATTACGACCGAGGAACATCCTCTGGGGGTATACCATCCTCATGCCGAGCTTCATCATATCAAAAAAGAAAACATCGGACTGATCGAGGTGATGGGTCTTGCGGTGCTTCCTTCCCGTTTGAAGAAGGAACTTGCCGATCTGGGGACGGCGATTGTTGCAGGCAAGGATCTTTGCGCAGATGAGACCCTTGAAAAGCATGCGGACTGGGTAGAGGAGTTCCTGCCCAAGTATCCCTGCGTGACAAAAGAGAATATTGATGGTATCATTCAAGATGAAGTGGGCCTGGTATTTGCCAAGGTATTGGAGCATGCCGGTGTCTACAAGCGTACTCCGGAGGGTATGGAGGGCTTCCTTCGTTTCGTAGCTTCCGTATAGTCATAATCCGGAGAAGGAGAGCAGAGAATGGCTGACGACAATCGTTGTGATACTTGCAGAAATCTTGCATATGACGAAGAATATGATGAGTATGTATGCATGATGGACATGGATGAGGACGATTATGCACATGTCATTATGGGTGGCAATCGTGCGGTATGTCCGTATTATGACGGTGATGACGAGTATAAGATTGTTCGTCATCAGATGTAGGCGATTTCGATTGGCTGTTTCGAATCCGAAGGATTCTTTAGGAGAATACTATGTGCGGAATTTGCGGATTTTGGGGAGATTTTCATATTACACAGGATGAGCTTCGGTGCATGAATGATTCCATGTATCATCGCGGCCCGAACGACAGCGGTGAGGAGATCGTAGCAGTCGGTCAAAAGGCTCTGGGGTTGGCGCAGCGTCGTTTGTCGATTCTGGATCTGTCCCCGTTGGGACATCAGCCCATGCATTCGCCGGACCGAAGTCTGTCGGTAGTCTTCAACGGAGAAATCTATAATTTTTTGGAGTTAAAAGAAGAATTGTCGGAGTACTCTTTTACCTCCAATTGCGATACGGAAGTGATTTTGGCGGCATATCGGAAGTGGGGAGCGAATTTCGTGGACCACATTACGGGAATGTTTGCCATTGCGCTGTTCGACCATCGGGAAGAGAAGTTGTATCTGGTCCGCGATCGAATCGGCAAGAAGCCGCTGTACTATTGGCTGACTTCGAAAGGAATCGTATTTGCTTCGGAATTGAAGCCGATCCTGTTATGTCCGGGATTTGAGAAGAAAATCGATACTTCCGTGTTGAATTCGTATTTTATTCACCAGTACATCAATGCTCCGAAGAGCATTTTTGAGAACGTATATAAGTTGGAGCCCGGTGCGATTCTGGAATACACGCCTTCGCACTGCGAGGTTCGTAAATATTGGAATATTCCCGATGTTTATCATCAGATGCTTGCAAATCCGGTTCGGGATTATGCCGAGGCCAAGGATACCTTGAAGTCGATTCTGACCGAGGCGGTTCGCAAGAGAATGATTGCGGATGTGCCGCTGGGGACTTTCTTAAGCGGAGGTTACGATTCGTCGTTGGTTACCGCCATTGCACAGGAACTCTCGGATCGTCCCATGAAGACCTTCTGTATTGGTTTTAACACACCGAAATTCAATGAGGCGGAGTATGCAAAGGCAATTGCCAAGCATCTCGGAACCGATCATACGGAACTCTACATCGGGGAAGAGGAAATGTTTGACCTGGTGGACAGCCTGGCGCAGTTCTATGACGAACCCTTTGCGGACAGCTCGCAGATTCCCACCATGCTTGTCTCGAAGTTGGCCAAAGAGGATGTGACTGTTGCCCTGTCCGGGGACGGCGGTGATGAGTTGTTCTGTGGATACAACAACTATGCTTATATGGGCAAGGCACAGAAACTTGATGTCTTGGGGGGAATGGTAAACGGTATATGTCATTTGCCGGGATTAAAGCAGGCGAAACTTATCAATCACATTCCGTTTCCTGTTCGTGTCATCGCGTCTAACCGAAATAAGGAGGCGAAGACGCAGTTTGGTTCAGACAATTATGTATTAGCCACGAAGAGGATTCTTAAAGAGTCGGGTGGTGATGAGAAATTTTATTTTGAAAGCCGTTACCGAGAGAAAAACTGGCAAAAGCGGAGGATGCTATTGGATGAGGAGACGTATCTTCCGGGAGATATTCTCTGTAAGGTAGACCGTGCTTCTATGAAATATTCTCTTGAGACGCGTTGCCCGATTCTGGATCAGTTGGTCATTGAATATTCCTATCGGCTTCCGCACTCCTTTAAATATTACAAGGGAGATAAGAAGCATATCCTGAAGGATATTGCCTATGATTATATACCGAAGGAGCTTTTGGAACGTCCTAAAAAAGGATTCAGCATTCCCTTGGACCAATGGCTACGGGGACCACTAAAAGAGAAAATCACAGCATTTAGTGAGGTTGATTTCCTAAAGCGGCAAGGAGTGTTTGATCCGGAAGAGACAACTCGATTGGTTCGTAACTATCTGGAAATGGGAGATCAAGGACCCGGAACCGGCAGAAATTATTCGGTAATTGTTTGGCCGTTCTTCGTATTCCAACAGTGGTATCAGAAATATATGAATGAGTAAAATAAAAATAGGGTGCGTGAAAAACTTATTTTTCACGCACCCTTTGTATTTATTCCGGAAGGTTTACGATCTTCACGGGAAGGCGTTTTTGAATCAAGGCAGAATCCGGTTGGTCGGTATCCTTGCGATCAAGCAGATCGTTCATATATTCCGTGGCGGTCATGGCCAGGGAGCGCATATTCAGATCGCCGGAGAGAATCGGAATGTCCGCGGAGCTTAAGACCGGAGAATTGCCACATCCGGAGACTGCGATATCGGTTCGGTCGATTTCCTTCAGGTAACGAAGGACACCGATGGCAAGTTCGTCGGTCGCACAGCAGATGGCATCGATTCCGGGAACGCGTGAGAGAAGCGCTTTGCCGGCGTTGTAACCGTTGTCAATCGAGGTGTCACACAGTACGATGACCTTGGTATCCATCATGGCTCCGGTGGAAGCCAGTGCCTGGCGGAAACCGTCGAAACGACCGGCGCCCTGCTGCTTGTAGGAAGGACTGAGTCCGACAAAAGCGGGACGGGTCTTGCCGCCCTTAAGCAGTAGCTTCGTAATCTCCTGAATCGCGAACTGCTGATCGTAGTATACGGAATGCAGCTTATCACATTTACAGCCGGCAACCAGCAAGGGAATGTCGAAGGTCGAAAGACGCTCTTCCACCTCACTGCTGATGTTCTCGGTTAATATAATTAATCCGTCCACAAGACGCTTACGCATATCGGTAGCGCGGGATAAAAGGTCTTCATCATTGGCTTCGGCCCGTGCAAATAACAAGCCGTATCCCATCTCATCCAGGATGTCGGTCACGCCGTTTAGGATGGGACCGTAGTCGGATTCCAATACATTCTGAAAAATAATACCGCAGAGCTTCGCCTTGCGGGTACGCAGAATCTGCGCCTGAAGAGAGGGCTGATAGCCGGTCTCGTCGATTACTTTTTTGATCGCGGCTTTCTTGTCCTCCGACAGATAGCCGTTGTTCAGATATCTCGAAACGGCGGCATTCGATACGCCGGCCAGCTTCGCAATCTCACTAATGGTCATATACCCCTCCACAGACCTGAAATCGATTACAAAACTATCATATCAGATGACGAATACCCGCGCAAGAATCACTTGGGAAAATGGCAAGAAAATGCTATGATGAAAAAAGACGAACGCAAAAAGCCGCAAGGCATTGAATTCAGAGGAAGAGATGAGCAAACATATTGATCGGATTTTAGCGAAACTGGATCGGGAGTACGGAACCGAATATACCTGTTACTTAGAGCACAAAAATGCATGGCAATTGTTGTTTGCCACGATTCTGAGTGCCCAGTGTACCGATGCACGGGTGAATATCGTGACCCGGGATCTTTTTGTCAAGTATCCGACCGTGAAGGCTTTTGCGGAAGCGGATCTTAGTGAACTTGAGGAGGATATTCACTCGACGGGCTTCTACCACAATAAGGCTAAAAACCTGATTGCCTGTGCGCAGGCGCTGTTAATCAGACATGGCGGAGAGGTGCCCTCGGGCATCGAGGCACTGACGGCATTGCCGGGGATAGGCCGCAAGACCGCCAATGTGATTCGCGGGAACATCTATCATGAGCCGAGCATTGTAGTGGATACGCATGTGAAACGCATTAGTAAGAAGTTAGGTGTGACATGCGAGGAGGATCCGGTGAAGGTTGAGTATGACCTTATGAAGAAGCTTCCGAAGGATCATTGGATTCTCTGGAATATTCACATTATTCGCCTGGGTCGCACCATCTGTAAGGCATCGACACCCAATTGTGCCGAGTGTTTCCTTAAAGAGGAGTGTAAGGCGTATCAGAACACCTGTCGACGGACAAGGTCTTCCGGTAAGAAAGGATAATCCATGCTGTCTTCCTATATCGTAATCGATCTCGAGACGACGGGATTGAATCCGAAACTTGATAAAATCATCGAAATCGGTGCTGTGAAAATCCGTGACGGAAGGGAAATCGCACGCTTTGAATCCTACGTAAATCCCGGACGGCGTCTGCCGGAACGCATTACGGAGTTAACCGGAATTCGGGATGAAGAGGTAGCGACTGCTCCGACTTTTGGAGAGTTGAAGGAGGACCTTCTTGCTTTTCTTGGAACGGAAGTGCTGATCGGACATAATATTTTGTTTGATTTTTCTTTTCTGAAACGGGCAATGGTGAATGCCGGCATGCCCTTTGAACGATGCGGAATCGATACCCTCAAAATCTCGCGAATCCATGATTTGAATCGCAAATCCCACCGCCTTGCGGATCTGTGTGCGGAGTACGGAATCGAGATTCAAAACCACCGCGCATTATCGGATGCTCTGGCAACGGATGCGCTGTATCGCAGGTTTTGCAAGGAATATGAGCAGGCAGTGGAGAAGGCCGAAGACCGAAGCAGCGGGGCGGAATCGGCGGATGATTTGGCGTCTGGATTTGCTCCCTGTCCGCTTCTCTATCAGGTAAAAAAAGAAAGCCCCGCCACACCGGCGCAGCTTGAAAGACTGGCACGAATCGTGGCAGAGCGTAACATTACCATAGAATATGAGTTGAAGAGTCTGTCCAAAAACGAAGCCAGTCGTCTACTGGATCGAATCCGCAGCGGGGACTACGTCGGAAGATAGGGCGGCTTTACGGGACTCCAGATCGCGCAGGATGGTATTTCGCATCAGGGAGGGAAGTGCCTCGGCGCGTTTGCTTAATTCTTCCAGTCGCGTTGCCCGGTCTTCCGGGGAACAGAATGCATCGTCGCACAGGAATTCTCCCATCATATGATAGGTTTTGCTGACGTCACTTCCGATACGGATGGCGAAGTCGCATACCGCATAGGCTTCCTTCCGGTAGTTCTCCTCGTTTAAGGCGAAGGCCCACTTCTGGAGCAGAGCGACCAGACGCAGGAAATTCGTATCGTACTCGGTCAGAACCTTGAGGTTTAGGGTGCCGTAGGTTAGCTTTAGGTCTGTGTTGGTCATTCCTTGCAGGTTCACAATCTTCTTTTCACGGAAGGTGTTTAGCTCCTGCAGGCAGGACGCAATGGACTCGGAATCGGTGCCGATGCCGGTGGGGAGCTCTTCGTAAGGAATCCGAATGTATTCGAGATTGTCGAGGGATTTACGGGGAACGAGATTCGCGGATTTCTCACGATTCCAGAATTCCTCTTCCTGTTGTCGTGCCTTGCGGTCTGCATTGCGCCTGAGAATCGCGGCCAGGAGACAGAACGCCACAACACTTGTAAAAATCGGGAAAAACATATATAATTACCTTTCGTTGAACGATAGGAAACAACCCGACGCGAAAACCGCGGGCGGGAGTAGAAACGGAGTTATCATGAAGAAGAGTACCCAGCGTAAATTTGCTGCAGTGATCGTCATCATTTTAGTGCTTGCAATGGTGGTTCCCATGCTGTTGGGAATTGCGATGTAAGCTACGATTCTATCTTACGAATCGGTGTAGTTTTTGTCAATTGGGATTGGGTGAAGTATGGAATACGGCAATGTGCCCTACAACGTAATGAAGCGTTCTGTACGCCGCCTGATGCGTCAGACGCGGGAAGAAGTAACCAATGCACGTCTGGGGTCGGACTGTGCTTTTTTTAAGTGGAGTGCAGGCACCGCATCCGCACAGATTACCTGCAATCGCTTCTGCCTGGAGACGGGACTCATACGCGGAAGAAATCGGTTGCTTACAGCGGCTGCCGAGCCGACGGTTCTGTTGGTTACGATTGTGTTGGCACCTGAGGAGGACGAGGCGACCGTCAAGGACTTTATGAAGGTCATCTCCTCTTTTGCGGAAAAAACAAAAATCTCGTTAGGCAATGTATCCGTGATGACCCTGCCGAATGTGAGGGAAGGGCTCTGTAATCTGACCTTTTTGGGACAGTCAAAGTGCGTTCCGACACTGGACCGTAAGAAACTTGCCGGGAAGGACCTGGTAATGGCGGGAGCCATCGGACGGGAGGGTACGTATCTGTTAGCCTGTAAGAATCGGGCCGAGATTGATGCAAAGCTTCCGGCATTTTTCGCAGACCGTGCATTGGCCATGGGGAAGGAGCTTACCGTGGAACGAATCTGTGAGGCGGCAAGCTGCGAGTGCATGTTTCCGGCGGACGAGGGCGGAATCTTTGCGGCCTTGTGGAATCTGGGGGAGTACCTCGGAAGCGGATTTGAGGTGGATCTGAAGGCGATTCCGATTCTGCAGGAAACGGTGGAGATTACGGAAGTATTTGGATTAAATCCTTATGCAATGGCAACCACGGGAACCGTTTTGATCGTTACGGAAAACGGTGAGGAACTGGTGGATTGTCTCACAAATCTGCAAATTGATGCGGTTAAGGTTGGACAGATTCAGGATAATAATGATAAAATAATAAAGAACGGGGAAGAGATTCGTTTTCTGGACCTTCCCAAAGCAGACGAGGTATATCGATGCATATAGTATTACATCAGCCGGAGATTCCGCAGAATACCGGTAATATCGGAAGAACCTGCGTGGCGACCGGTACGAGTCTTCATTTGATTGAGCCCATGGGTTTCCAAATCGATGAGAAAAAGATTAAACGTGCGGGTATGGATTATTGGCAGCACTTAGACCTGCATCGCTATATGAATTATGAAACCTTCTTGGCAGAGCATCCCGGCGCAAAGATCTGGATGGCAACTACGAAGGCGAAACATTGTTATACGGATGTGACTTTTGGACCGGATGATTACATTATGTTCGGTAAGGAGAGTGCCGGCATTCCGGAAGAGATTCTTGTCGAGAATGAAGAGAACTGTATTCGCATTCCGATGCTTGAAAATATTCGTTCGCTGAATCTCTCCAATTCGGTAGCCGTCGTGCTCTATGAGGCATTACGTCAGCAGAATTTTGCCAGCATGCAGACGGCCGGCGAGCTTCATCGTTTGAAATGGAAAGACGAAGAATAGACAGACATCGGCGGATGTTTGAATCAGAATAGATTGTGGGGGACATTATGAAGTACACATTTGACGGTATTATTGAAAAAGAGAATAACTCGGGGATGATTAAGATTCCTTTTAACGTATGGGAAATCTGCCGTAAGGAAGGTGACGTACCCGTTAAGGTGCGAATCGGTGAGACCGTGTTCGTTTGCAATCTGGTGCCGGAGGGCAATGGATATTATTCCATTCCGGTGCAGGAGCAGGTGATGCATCATTTTGAATTCGGCGTTGAGTATCCGATTTCCTTCCGCGTAACGCAGAACAGCGCGGAGCAGAGTCCTTACAGTACGGCGAACCCGATTCGTAAGATTGATTCCATGGAGGTGGTAATCCAGCCCCATGACGGTCTGTGCGGTCAGTCCTGTGTCGCAATGCTTGCAGGCATCAGCTTAGACGAAGCCATCAATACCATGCACTGTGGCGAATGGCAGGCGACCATGAATCGTATCGTGAATGCACTGAACTACTTCGGCATTGATCATTCCGAAGAGATTATCTATACGAACGGCAAAGAGAATGTAACGCTTCCGAAGTGTTGCGTGATTATGGAGAAGATGGGACGCTTCAGCCACTACCTCATCTACTTTGATGGCAAGGGGTACGACTCCAACCTCGGTGTTCTTGAGAACTACGATGTAACCAAGATTAAGGGTTACATGGAGATCTACGTCTAGTTTCTTGCCGGATGAATAGTGTACACCCAAAGACCCTGAGCTTTGCTCAGGGTCTTTTTGCGCCTTATGACGCTTTAACTCCACTGCCTCAAAGGAAAAATGTGCAAAAAACGGGGCGCCGCGGGTATGAGGAATTCTGAAGCCTTTGTGCGAGCCGTAGTGGGACTTTGTGTTTCGTCTGTTTCGAACGGAGAATTGCCATGGATGGCAATTCTAGGCAGAGTCGAACCACGGATGTGAGTCTCTGCCGACGTGTCCGGTATTGGTAACAATGGCCGGAACACTTAGTCCCACTGGGCGAGGACAACCAGCGAGGAATTCCTCCTACCCGCGGCGCATGATCTGGTACGAGCATTCGTTTGAGGCAGCGGAGTCAAGGCGTAGAAAAAACTTTTCTGTGGAAACTCGCATAAGTAAAACATAGAAAAGGCCCCGGGCAAAAGCTCGGGGCCTTCATACGTCCTATAAGTACGCGAACCAACGCGTCTGTTATTCTGCCGATTTCTTAAGAAGCACAATCTTCTTAAAGGGAGTAGGATTCTTAATCTCCAAGGATTCAAAGGAGCGCACATACTGCTCAAATTTGGAGAAACCATAGTCCTTCTGGTTGAAGTCGGGATGGAGCTTGCGAATCTCACTGCTTAAGGTTCCGAGGTTCATTCCCTTCGGATGTGCACTTACAATCTCGATCAGATCCTTTTCCATGGTGTTGATGGTTTCGGGAACCAAGGTAACACTCAGTGCGGAACCTTCCTGGGTCATGGTTAAGAAACTGAAATGACGAAGGAACGTCGAGAACTTGGCATATCCGTAGTTACGGGTATCGAAATCGGGATGACGTTTCTGGAGACGGCTTCCTAACTCACCGGTATTCAGTGTGTAGTTGTCGTCACCGTTTTCAATGATGATATCCTTGATGGATTCTTCAATGGTCTTAATGTCGGTCAGTGCAGATTCCTTCGCGGAGTTCGCATGATGACCGCCCTTACCGGACTCTTCGCGATCCTCTTCCTCCATAATGAAATCCAGTACCTTGAATTCGTTGCAGGCATCACAGAAGGGCTTGGGAGTCTTCGACTCACCGAGGCCGATTACCGTCATGCCGGATTCGCGCAGGCGGATGGCCAGACGAGTGAAATCACTGTCCGAACTTGCCAGAGCGAAACCGTCGACATTGCCGGAATAGAGAATATCCATGGCATCGATAATCATTGCCGAATCGGTAGAATTCTTGCCGTAGGTGTAACTGTACTGCTGCACGGGAGTTAAGGAGTGCTGGAGCAATACTTTTTTCCAGGAAGAGGCTCCCTGCGTCGTCCAGTCTCCGTAGATTCTCTTATAAGTGATATTGCCCTTATTCGAGATCTCGTTCATGATACTTCCGATGTATTTCGGAGAGATGTTGTCTGCGTCGATTAAGACCGCAAAACGTTTTTCGTCTTGCATTATACTTCCTCAATTGCTGCGTCGGGAGCGTTCTTCTTAACAGACTCAACACCGTTTAAGCAGTTTGCCTTGGTGGTGTAGCCTTCGCTTGCTAAGATGTTCTCGCCGTTGGTAGCGGTCAGGCGGAAACGGAACTCACCGGCCTTATCGGTATATACTTCGAACTTGGGATTCTTCTTGGATTCCTCAAGGGTCTGATCCTCGATGTCAGCCTTAGCGCTGTTCTTCATAACAGACTCAATGCCGTTCTTGCATGCAGCCTTGGTGGTGTATACCTCGCTGGTACCGATGGTCTGGCCGTTGGTAGCCTTCAGATGGAATACGAATCCGGTCTTGGTTTCTTTGATTTCAAACTTACCCATTGTTAATCTCCTCCTTTAGGAAAAAATAATATGCTTACAACCCCTCATAGTGATGAACTCACTAAGAAAAGTATAACTTTTTTACCGGGAAAAGTCTATGCATAATTCAGTGGCCCTTTGTCGTCGAAGGAAGGAATGCGATGCGCGGGGTCTGCACAGAAGTCATAGAGGCGTTTGGCTGCCACGTTGGCGTTCCAGGTATCACGGATGGTTGCATAGGCAGCACTTCCGAGGCGACGGCGTTCCTCCGGGGATTCACAAAGGTGTTGAACAAGTTTTATGAGCTCGTTGCGGTTGTTGCCGTTATAGAGATACCCGTTTTGACCGGAACGAATCAGGTAGGGGGCAGCCCCCATCTGGCGAGCGGCAAGTACCGCACAACCGGAGTTCATGGCTTCATTCAGCACGGCGCCCCAGCCTTCGCGACGATCGGAGGTGGCCAGAAAAATATCTGCTTGCCGCATGCATTCCCGCACCTTTTCGGGAGCGAGCGCCGGAATCAGGGTAATCCAATCGGACAACTGTTTCTGTTGAATTGATGTTTGGATTTTTTCGGATAATTCCCCGCGCCCTATCATGGTGATGTGCAGGTTTAGGTGTGCTTTTTTGGCGGCTTCGGCTACCGCAAGAACACGTTCGGGATGCTTCCAGTCAATCAGGCGGGCTACCCAAAGCAATTCCACCGTGGAGTGGTTCCGAAGGGCATGCACTTCTTCATATTCTTCGAAAGCAGGGAAATAACCAAAACGGAGTTTCTTCTTCGGATAGGCATTCACCAAACGATAGTCCCCGGCAACATACGCACCGGCACAGAGAAGATAGGCCGGCTTCTTTCGATATTTTGTATAATCCGCGTATTTCTTCCGAAGTCCACGGGGAGAGATGAAACGATAACGGCCCTCTTTGTAGATGGATTCGGAGTAATTTAAGGTGAAATGACCGGCGTCCAAACGATCCTTTACATAGGCTTCTTCCCCGCCGCCGGTATAGAGTACCGCGTCCGCCTCTCGGATTAACTTTCGAGCATAATCTTCTTGCTCGGAAAAGGATACAACAAACGGAAGGGAGGAAAGGGTCGGATCCCAACCCATATCAATTCGCTCCCGCGTCATGGGCTCTGTCTGAATAAAAAAATAATCATGCCCGGTTAATTCGTAGAGTGCTTCCGACAGAGGACGCTGGTGATGATTCATGTAATTGGATACGAATACTATTTTCATCGTTATTCCTCCTCGTCGCAGAGCGGGAGCGTGAAGATAAACTCGCTACCGACGCCCTCGGTACTGATTACGTTGATGTTTTCGCCGTGCGCACGGATAATCTCGCGGGTGATGGAGAGGCCGAGGCCTGTACCCTTCTTGTCTTTTCCGCGGGAGAGATCGGTCTTGTAGAAACGATCCCAGATCTGCTTCAGGCTGTCCTTCGGGATGCCGATGCCGTTGTCCTTGATGCTCACAAAGACCTTGTTGTGTTTAATGGAGGTCTCGAGTTTGATAAAGGAATTCTGATTGGAGAACTTGATTGCGTTGTCCACAAGGTTGTAGATGACCTGCTGAATCTTGATGATGTCACCGTTTACAAGGAGGGTGTCGCCGGTCAGAACCAGCTCGATGCCGATGTTCTTTTTTAAGCAGGTACCCTCGAAGGAGGCCGCAGTATTGCGAACGACGAGATTGATATCGAAGTTGGATTTCTCAAGAATCATCCCCGTGGTATTTAAGTTATTCAGGGTCAAAAGAGAATTCGTAAGCTTCGTCAGACGCTCGGTCTCATTTAAGACAATGCCGATATAGCGTTCGTGCATTTCGGGCGGAATCGTGCCGTCGAGCATGGCCTCTAAGTATCCTTTGATGGAGGTTAAGGGAGAACGGAAGTCGTGGGAGATGTTGGCGACCAACTTCTTCTGGTCGTCTTCTCCGCGGGCCAGTTCATCGGCCATATAGGAAAGGGTTGCGGCTAAGTAGCCGATCTCGTCCTGGGAGTCCATGGTAAGGGGATAATGGTAGTTACCGGTGGCGTATTCCTCGGTTGCTTTGGTGATCTTGCGAATCGGAAGGTACACAATCTCGGTAAAAAACAACAGAATAATTGAGGACAGCAGCAAAAGGATAACCAGGGTAATGTAACTGATATTGAGCAGCCGGTTGGTGGAGTCGTTCAGGTAATGCACGGGGTAATGGATGACCACATAGCCCTGCAGGGAGAAGTTGGTGGTAATGGGAGTCAGCACACTTAGCATCTTTTCTTCGAAATGGTTGAAGAAGGTGCCGGTGGTATAGGAGGAGCGCTCGATGACGGAGGCATCGAAGTTCGCGACGATATCCTGATTGGAGTAGACGACCGGAGTGGCAGAAGAGAGAATGATTCGTCCGGCCGGATTGATAATCCAGATCTCTGCCGAAAGATAGGTGGAGAGTTCGGTTAACTGTGCCTGAACATCCTCTAAGGTAATCTCGCTGTTGTAGAGCTTGGTTGCATAGGACGACGAGATTAAGACTGCCTCGCGATTCAAACGGACGGCCTGTTCACGGGTTACATGCTTACGTATCATGCGACTCGAGAAGGTGGCAATCAGAAGGAAACCGAAGCAACCGAAGATCAGATATGCAAGAAGGAATTTCAGGTACAGTGTTTTCTTCAAGGTGATTTACGCTTTCGTTTCGAATTTGTAGCCGATGCCCCAGATGGTCGAGATTTTCCAGGAGTCATGGTCTTTGATTTTTTCACGCAGACGTTTGATATGGACATCTACGGTACGGGTATCGCCGACGTACTCATATCCCCAGATCTGATCCAGGAGCTGTTCGCGGGTAAATACATGATTGGGTGTGGAAGCCAAGAAATAGAGAAGCTCCAATTCCTTTGGCGGCATATCGATATTCTCGCCCATGTAGAGAACGGAGTAGTTTGTCCGGTTGATGACAAGATCCGGGTACTCCACGGACTGGTCCTCTTTCTCATTTACGGTGGGGCCGGGAACCTTATAACGGCGCAGAACGGCCTTGACGCGAGCCACCAGCTCTTTGGTATCAAAGGGCTTCTCCATATAGTCATCTGCACCCATTTCAAGGCCCAGTACCTTATCGAATACTTCGCCTTTGGCACTTAACATGATGATGGGGATGGAGTGTGCCGCCCGGACTTCGCGACAGACCTGATAACCGTCAATACCGGGTAACATTAAGTCGAGCAGAATCAGGTTGGGGTGATAGGTATCCACCACTTCCAGCGCAGATTCACCGTCACCGACAATCATCGTCTCGAAGCACTCTTTGATGAGATAGAGCGAGATCAGGTCTGCAATATTGTGATCGTCATCAACAATCAGAATCTTCTTTTTCGAGGGCATAGGCACTCCTTCCGGGGGATGGCCGCTTCCGGTAGAACCGGGAATCCGGCGCGGTTATTTGAATTCTACTATTGTTACACCGGCATCTCCTTCACCAATCTCACCGTTTCGGTAGGATTTGACGTAGGATACGCGTTTCAGATGGCTCTGAACGGCACTTCGCAGGGCGCCGGTTCCCTTGCCGTGCACGATACGTGCAGTGGGCAGATGGGATAAATACGCATCGTCGAGGTATTTGTCCAGTTCGGCAATTGCTTCATCGACGGTCTTGCCAAGAAGGTTGATCTCAAAGGAAATGGTCGAAGCCTTCGAGAGATTCCCGCTGAAACGATGTTTGGACTTCGTCGGGGCATTGCCGGACTTGTCTTTCAGGTAATCGGGAACATCGTCGATGATGACAAGGTCGGTAAGCTTCACGGTACTCTTCATAATGCCGCATTGAACGGTGACATTGCCTTTGGCATCGGGGGTGCCGGATACGGTACCCTTAAGTCCCGAGGAGAGAATCTTTACCGAGGTTCCGGGTTTCAAATCCGAAGCTTCCACGGTCTTATGCGTCTTCGGCTCTTCCTTGACGGAGAGCGCGTTGTTCTTGTCTTTGATTCGACTGTGGAGATCCTGGCGGGAGCGTTCCGCTTCCTTGATTCCGTTCTCTTTGCCGAGCTTCTGCATACGGGAGATGGTCTCATCCGCCGTATCTTTGGCTTCCTGAAGAATCTCACGGGCTTCCTCATTGGCCTTACGAAGAATGGAATCGCGGGATTCCTCCAGACGTTGCTGCTGTGCCTTCAGATCCTTGCGTAACTGCTCGACTTCGCGACGCTCTGCGGCAATGGCAAGGCGGTCCTTTTCGGTACGAACGCGGGTTTTCTCCAGGTCGGAGATGACATCCTCAAAGGATTCGTCTTCCGAAGAAAGCTGTTCCTTGGCCTTGGTGATAATCTGCGGAGGCAGGCCCAAACGGGAAGAGATTGCAAAGGCATTGCTCTTGCCGGGGATACCGATCAACAGTCGATAGGTAGGGCGCAGGGAATTGACATCGAACTCACAGCCCGCATTCTCAACTCCATCGGTGGAGAGGGCGTAAATCTTCAGTTCGGAATAGTGCGTGGTGGCCATGGTGCGAATGCCGCGCTCATGGAGGTGGTTCAGAATCGCAATTGCGAGAGCCGCACCCTCGGTGGGATCGGTACCGGCCCCCAATTCATCAAACAGGCAGAGGGAATCTTCGTCGCAGTGCTTGAGAATCGTAACGATATTCGTCATGTGCGCCGAGAAGGTCGAAAGACTCTGCTCGATGCTCTGCTCGTCTCCGATATCGGCATAGACCTTACGGAATACGGCAAGCTCGGTATTGGAGGCAGCGGGAACAAAGAGCCCGGCCTGCGCCATCAGGGTAAAAAGACCAACCGTCTTCAGGGTTACCGTTTTGCCGCCGGTGTTGGGACCGGTAATCACGAGCAATCGGAAGTCATCGCCCAAACGTACATCGATGGGAACGACCTTGTTCGGATCGAGAAGCGGATGCCGCCCTTTCAGAATACGGATGATGCGGCGGTCGTTCATCGTGGGACGCATGGCATTCATAGAGAGGGCAAGTCGCGCCTTGGCAAAAATGAAATCCAGACGGGACAAAAGCTTCGTATCCTCGGCCAGAATCTCGCGAACCTCCATGGCCTTGGCGGAGAGTTCCGCTAAAATGCGGGCAATCTCCTCTTTTTCCTCGATGGCCAGTTCCTTCAGTTTGTTGTTCAGATCCACAATGGCCTGGGGCTCGATGAAGAAGGTAGAGCCGGTGGAGGACTGATCGTGAATCATACCGGGAACAGAGGATTTGTATTCGGCTTTGACCGGGATGCAGTAACGGTTGTCACGCATCGTAATCACCGCATCCTGCAGATAGGAGCGATGGGTATTGATTAAAGAGTTTAACTGGGTGTGGATACGGTCCCCGTTCACCACCATCTGGCGACGGATATCCTTAAGCTTCGGACTTGCATCGTCGGCATATTCATCTTCGGCAAGAATGGCCCCCCGAATCTCGGTTAAAAGAGAAGGCACCTCCGTAAGTCCCGCAAAGATCGGCGTCAGTGCATCCGCGGGTGCATCCTCCTTGTCTCCGGCACCGTAACGAACAAGAGTCCGGGTACACACTAAGACTCCGGCGATGTTCAGAAGTTCCCTGCAGGAGAGAGTGGCTTCGATCTTAAGGGCCTTTAAGGCTTCGCGAATGTCATAGTTGCTGCCAAAGGAGGGAGCATCCTTGACAAGAATTCTGCCAACGGCACTTTCGGTCTCGGTGAGGGTCTGATTGACGGTTTCCAATTCGGAGGACGGGGTCAATTCGCGTACCAGCTTCTTGCCGCCTTCACTGCCTGCGTAGGTGAGAAGACGGTCGATGATTTTATGATATTCTAAGATAGACAAAACTTTCGTATTCATAGTGTTTCCATTATATCACAACTTTACTTATGTGAAAAGAAAAGCTATACTGAACGGTGTGAGGTCAATCCATGAAAGAGAACAATACACACGGTTCCGGAGAGGTTCAGAACACCTCGACCTTCTTACGGGAACGAATCAAAACCAAACCAATCAATAAGCGGAAACTATTCCGAAAGACACTGACCACTGTGGCGCTTGCCGTCCTGTTCGGTGTGGTTTCGTGTGCCACGTTTCTTCTTTTGGAGCCTCTCTTCAGTAAGGTGCTTGATTCGAACAAGAAGGGTGGAGAGAACTTTATCAGTCTCACTCCCGGGGAGGATGAGATCCTCTATCCGGAAGGGGATGACGATATCCTGCCGGATGAACTGCTGGGAGACCCGGTGGACTCGGAAGTGATTCAGGAGATTGAAGGGTTGACGGAGGAGCAGGTTCAGGCAATCGTTGACAGCTTTACCATTGAATTGTCCGATTATCGACGCCTTTACAGTAAAGTGTATAACCTCGTTGTCAAGGTGAAAAACTCCCTTGTAAGTGTACGCGGCGTGAGTATGGATACCGACCTGTTCGCAAATCCGTATGAGGATGCGGCGGCCGTCTCGGGAATTATTCTGCAGGCAACCGAGGAAGAATATCTGATTCTGGTGGATTATGCGGCCCTTGAGGGCAAGGAGAAGCTGGGGGTTACCTTTATCGTCGGGGCCGAGGTTCCCGCGGAACTGGTCAAAAAAGACCCGAATACGGGATTTGCGGTCCTTCGTGTTGCGAAGTCGGAGATGGATCCGAAAACCGTGGAAGCCGCCGGTGCCATTGTACTTGGCAACTCCATGAGCTACGGAGTACTCGGTGGATTCGTAATCGCGGTGGGCAATCCTTTGGGCGTGGCGGACTCCTTTGAGTACGGAATGGTTGCCTCGTCCTCGCAGATGATCGGTGTTGCCGATCGTAATTATCCTCTTTTTGTAACGAATATCTACGGAAGCAGAAATGCCTCCGGTTTCATCATTAACCTAAGCGGCCAGTTGATGGGGGTCATTCGTCAGGACTATGCCCCGGAGGATACGAAGCATTTGATTCATTTCCTTGGAATCAGCAACCTGCGTAAGCCTTTAGAGACGATTATGAACGGCCGTGAGATTGCTTATCTCGGCGTGCGGGGCATGGATGTGACGGCAGACACAATGGCGAAGTACGGTATTCCGAAGGGAGCATACATCAGCGGCATTGATGTGGATTCGCCGGCAATGGAAGCGGGAATTCGCAACGGAGACGTCATTACGAAAATCAACGGAACCGCCATCGGTTCCTACACAGAATATACCAATACACTTGCACTCTTCGAGCAGGGAACGGAGATTACCTTAACGATTCGGCGTCCCGGGGCAACGGAGTACCGCGAGTTGGAGATTACGGTGACCGTATCGGCATTGGGTGCGGAATAACCGATAGACGGAGGTTTGCAATGAAATATTTAAAAGACTATACCGAAGGAGAACGGGTAAGCGGAGTCTATCTCGTGAAGAGCAAGTCTTCCGCCGTTACGAAGACGGGCAAGTCCTATGACAATCTCACGCTTCGCGATAAGAGCGGCGAGATGAATGCGAAGATCTGGGACCCGAACAGCGCCGGGATCGATGATTACGACACCAATGATTACATTGAGATTCAGGGGGAGCTTGTGGTTTTCCAGAGTATGCCCCAGATTAAAATTGTCCGTGTTCGCGTGGCAAGGGACGGGGAGTACAATCCCGCAGACTATATGCCGACCACGAAGAAGGATATCGGGCAGATGTATGAGAGCGTGTTAAAACTGGTGGATTCCGTGAAGAATCCGTACATGAAAGCACTGCTGAATGCTTTTTTCCGGGAGGACGAGGAATTTATCGAGACCTTCAAAAAGTCGAGTGCGGCGAAGTCCATGCATCATGCGTTTATGGGTGGTTTGCTGGAGCACAGCCTGAGCGTGGCGACGCTGTGCGATTTCTATGCAAGCCGTTATCCGAATATCAAACGCGACCTTCTTGTGGCAGCGGGACTCCTGCATGATATCGGCAAGATTCGGGAACTGTCCTTTTTCCCGACCAATGATTATACCGACGATGGTCAGCTTTTGGGCCATATCATCATCGGGACCGAGATGGTAGCGGAGAAGATTGCGCAGATTGACGGTTTCCCGAAGGTGCTTGCTTCGGAATTGAAGCACTGCATCCTTGCCCATCATGGTGAGTACGAGTACGGGGCGGCAAAAAAACCGGCCATCATGGAGGCCTGGGCCCTCTATATGGCGGACAATCTGGATGCGAAGTTAGAGATGTTTACCGAGACCTTCGAAGAGACGACCGAAACCGGTTGGCTTGGCTATAAGAAATTTATGGACGGCAATCTTCGAACCACATCAATGGAATAGCACATGAGAAAAAGAACAATCAACAAATGGATAGGTGGCCTGATGGCAGTGCTTGTAGGAGTACTGTCATCTTTGTGTATTTCCCCGACGAAAGCATGGGCAAAGGGCTCGGTGGAACTTGTTACGGTCAGTCTGCAGGAGGGCTATGGCATCGAAGCGGCCTTTGAAGTGCTGGAGGGAGAGAATCTGAAGGGCAATGTCTGCCTGGTTTCTTACGCAGAAGAGAGTGGTTTGCTCTATCTGGAGGAGCTGTCCTCGTTTGCCGAGGAACACGGATGCTACCTGATTGTCGGCGCAGATGAATACAGCTACGATTCGGCTTACATCGCCTACCCGGACGGAAGGTTGGAGACCTATCAGGCACTGGTGCCGACCGAGGAAGGGGAACGCTCCGGTGAGACACCTTACATTTTGGAACTGAAAAGCGGCAAAATCGGAATTCTGTGTGCGAATGATCTGGTCAATGCACCGGAGCTGGAACGATATTATGCGGTTTTTGGCTGCACGGGTCTGGTTTTGACCTGCGGCGAATATACGGTGGACATGGAGAATGCGAGATACGTGATGAAAAAACGAGATCGCATGAATGTCTACATCGCGGCAACGGCAGAAACGACGACGGTAACCCGTTCCACGATGAACCTGAATGTGACGCCGGATTCTTTGCTTTTGGACGAGACAAGTCTTCGACCGGCAGAATATGCGGCATTCTATCGCACTGCCGAAGCTTCGCCGGAACCGGATACCGCCAAGGCTCCGACCATCAGTGTGGTGGATTATTCCGCTGTGTGGGGATCCCCTGCGGACAACATCGCAAAGATGAAGGAGTATATTGAGAAAGCGCACGGGGAAGGAAGCGATATGATCTTTTTCCCGGAGATGGCAGTGACCGGATACTGTAAATCCTCGGAAAGTTCTACGAATATGTATCAGACGGCCGTCAAGAATGCGATGGATGCAGACAGTGCTTATGTGAGAGAACTGTGCGAGCTTGCGAAGGACTACGGGATGTATATTGTGTTCGGTTCCTCCGAGCTCATTCCTGCCGACCTTCGGAAAAGAAAAAATACGGCTTACAATTCGACCTTTGTTCTCTGCCCGGAGGGAGAGGTGTATACCTACCGGAAATTGCATGCGGTAGAGGGTCGCTGGTGTCAGGACGGAGAAGAGATTCTGACGGTGGATACGCCCTATGGTCGTTTCGGCTTCGGAATCTGTTGGGATACTTATATGCACCCGGAGCTTGCCAGAGTCTACGGTGCGTACGATTGCGATTACTACGTGAATCTGACGGCTTCCAATCGTGGCGAGGAGTGGGAATCCTACTATCGTACCAGGCTGGAGCAGATCGCAATCAGCAACCGAATGGTGGTCATCAGCTGCAATCTGGCCGGGGCGCAGCGCAACAAAAGCGGTGCCACGGTGAATTCCTTCCCGGGACACAGTCTGGTGTTGGGATACGATGCATTTCAGGGTGCCGGTACGACCTATTTCGAGCACCCCTATGAGGAATTGGATGCCAAGGCGGCCATGGTGACTTACACCCTGTCACAGGAATATCTGGATGCACTTCGAGCCTCCCGTACCTTGAACCGACCGGTGGAGGTCTATGCGTCCATGTACGAGGCAATGGCTGCGAAGACCCCGTTAACGGCAAGTTATGCAACGAAACACAAGGAGTACTGCGAACTGATCCTTCGGTATCGCAGAGCCTTCTTAGGAGACCATGATGGAACTGACCAAGAATCAGAAGATTAATCTGACGATAACCGATATCGGCAATGAGGGGGAAGGAATCGGCTTCTACGCACCGGACGGTGAGGAAGGCCGCGGAATGACGATCTTTGTCAAGGATACACTTCCCGGTGATGTGATTGAGGCAACGGTTCTGAAGAGTAAAAAGACCTATGCTTATGCCAAGGCGGACAAGCTTCTTGCGCCTTCCGAGAGCCGCACAGAGCCTTTCTGCCCGGTCAGTCGTGCCTGCGGCGGCTGTCAGATTCAGTCGATGCGCTATGCCGATCAGTTGGTATTTAAGGCACGAAAGGTTCGGAATAATCTGGTTCATTTGGGCGGCTTTGACGAAGCCCTGATTGAGTCGATTACGGAACCGATTATCGGAATGGAGGAACCGACGCACTATCGCAATAAGGCGCAGTTCCCGGTAGGAACGGATAAGAACGGCAATCCGATTGTCGGTTTCTATGCCGGTCGATCCCACAGCATTATCCCTTGTATGGATTGCGGACTCGGCGTAGCGGAGAATGCCGAGGTCTTAAAAAGAGTACTCCAATATATGCGTTTTGCTCATGTGAAGGCCTATGACGAGACCACGGGCAAAGGACTGATTCGTCATATTCTGATTCGAAAGGGCTTTGCCACGAAGGAATTGATGGTGTGCCTGGTGATTAATGCAGAGCGCCTTCCGAAGGAAGAAAAACTGGTAGAATTATTGAATGAGATCGAGCACATGACCTCTGTCAGTGTCAGCGTGAATCGTGAAAATACAAATGTCATTATGGGGACCGGAATCCGTGTCCTGTCGGGACTGCCCTACATTACCGATACCCTTTGGGTGCCCGGTAGTGAGAAGGAGATCCGCTTCCGAATCTCGCCCTTGTCTTTTTACCAGGTGAATCCGGTACAGACGGCAAGACTCTACGGAACCGCACTGGAATATGCGGCCTTAACCGGAAACGAGACGGTGTGGGATCTCTATTGCGGAATCGGAACGATTTCCCTTTTTCTGGCCGGCAGCGCAGGCAAGGTCTGCGGGGTGGAGATTATTCCTCAGGCCATCGAGAATGCCAGGGAGAATGCCGAGCGGAACGGCTTTACCAATACCGAGTTCTACGTCGGCAAGGCGGAGGAGGTTCTGCCCGAGTATTATGCGAAGAACCGTGATGCGGACTTGTCCCATCCGGATGTCATTGTCGTGGATCCGCCCCGTAAGGGAATGGATTCTGTGTGCGTGGATACCATCTTGAAAATGCAGCCGGATCGCATTGTTTACGTCAGCTGTGACAGTGCCACCCTGGCTCGCGACTGCAAACTCCTAACCGAAGGTGGGTACGAGTTAAAGAGGGTTCGACCGGTGGATATGTTCCCGCAGAGTGTGCATGTGGAGACTGTTGTCCTTTTGTCCCAACGAAAAGCGGACGATTATCTTGAAGTAGAAATCGATTTGGATGAGCTTGATGCTACTAGCGCAGAGACTAAGGCTACATATGAGGAAATTAAGAAATATGTCGCTGAGAATAATGAGGGAATGAATGTTTCGAATCTTTATATTGCACAAGTGAAGAAGAAATGTGGAATTGAGTTAGGACAGAATTT
>JAZQQG010000003.1:0-64160 GCA_045628945.1 Lachnospiraceae bacterium | reverse complement strand
AGCGGAAGTAAGAAATTTTCAGGGTTGCATTACTGTTTATCCGTTCATTCGAACAGATGCTTTTCAAGGTTCATATCGTGTGCTACTCGCACGCGACTTGCTTATAATATCAAATCAAATATGTAAAGTCAACGGTTTTTTCAAAAAAATTTTTCATTTTTTTAAAACCACAAAATACAGTACAATTCGGGGATATTGACTACAATTTTACTCCCCTTATTCGTCATAGCTTTTGCGAACCGTTCCTTTTTTATAGTATTCTGCAAGAGATAGATTTTTCCAATTCCTCTCATCCGAACGAATATCATCATAGAAGAGCAGCATCGGTTTCTGCGTAAACGGTTCAACGACTGCATCCGAAATCGAATCGTCCAGATATACCTCAAGGCGTGCATTCATCTCCTGATGATATTGTTTTGCACTCGGATACTCACGAATCGCTTCCACCCCGGTCCCGTAATCGGTATTCGTTCCTCCAAACATCATTAACAGAATCATGGCAACAGGAATCAAAACAAGACCAAGGACACGTTTCCTCAATCCGCCTATATGAACATTTTCCAATACACCACTCTGTGCGATGATTCCAAGGATATAGCCATATAAAATAAGAAACAGCACCACAAAAGTCATAAATAACATATTGCGAAGTCTTCCGGATCCGAAATCACCGATTGCCTGATACGGAACACACCACATTCCTAATATAAGCACTGCAAATCCAAGAAACATTACCAACAATGTTTTCCATCGGTAATGAATTCTTACAATACTTTGCTTCACAAGTTGATAAAGGAACGGTGTAAGCAGAATAAGCAGAAGAATCAGTGCAAAATTAACCCACTCATTTAAGATCATCATTTGACGAACCACAGACGCAATCATTGTCTTGATTGCGTTTCCCTGATGGTTCAGCGTACTTCTTCGAATCCGCGTTCCATTGGAAGTAACATTCCAGAGAAATCCGGCCAGCCCAACCGCAAACGGCAGCATTGCCAAATACTTCTTTTTACGGATCATAAGATACAATCCAAATGCGAGTTCAATCATGAGCCCCGCAAAAGCCGACACATGATTTCCACCGGATAGTACAAAAGCTAACGGTGTTATCAACAGAATTCTGACAACGCTTTTCTCTTTTACGCAGAGGATAATCCATTGGGAAACCACAACTAACAACATCGCCCAAAAGAACAGATAATTCATTGCTCCGTTGTACCAATAGAGTCCTTCCACCGGATAAGGCATGGTCTGAACAAAAAAGAACGCCAGAAGAATCGACACCCAGACCCAGTTTTTCTTTTGATCCTCCAGACAATACACCATCAGACTACGTGTCAAAAACATAGTTCCGACAAATATGGACACAACCATAATCAAAGTGGTAATCCAGTAATAACCGTCTCCCCATACCCCCGGCTGAAGAGCCAAAAGAAACGCAGAAGAATACAGGCCTTGCCAGGTGTTCATCATTTTCATCGAGGTGTCCGCTGCCGTGGCAACAGCATCCCCAAGATTTCCTCCGTCACGAACCACCTGATACACTTCTTTGGAATATCCGAAATCATCCACCGACGGATGATTGTAAAAGGCAATTCCGATCACGGGAAGAATAGACAGCACTGCAAGGATGACTATGATTATTTTTTGAATTCTGACTGAATCAAGTTTCATATTCCCTCCGGAAAAGAAAATAGGAAGTATTGACGAGTCAATACTTCCTAATTATAAAACGGAGAAAGAGGGATTTGAACCCTCGCGCCGGTTGCCCGACCTACACCCTTAGCAGGGGCGCCTCTTCGGCCTCTTGAGTATTTCTCCATGATCCGAATACCGACGTCATCTGACGCAAGTTGTATTCTGTTCTCACGCTATCTTCATAACGCAAATGTTATTATACATATGCATGCCGCGTTTGTCAAACTGTTTGTAGAACTATTTCTCATCATTCGTGTTTGACTGCTTCGTCTCTTTCTTGTCAAGCCACTCTCCGGCCTTATCAATGCCGACCTTTGCGGACTCCACCACTGCCTTGCCAAGAGTCATAAATGCCTTGCTAAGATCCTTGCCGGTCTCCTGCCACTGTTTCTTAAGATCACTCATATTGCTATCCTTCCCGTCCTACGCTTGCCAGATACGTATCGATACGCGTCTGGATACGATTGCGAACCTCTGCCGCAATCTCAACTGTGGACATATCCTTATATTCCTCATAAGTAATAGGCTCTAAAAAGAATACCTTAACAACCGCCTTCTTAATCGAATTCTCATCAAACGGCTTAAAGGAATCCACCAGGGCTACCGGCACAATCGGACACTGCGCCTTCGTTGCCGGCTTAAAGCTTCCGCCCTTCATCTCATTCATCCGGTTTCCCATCTTACTGCGGGTTCCCTCGGCAAAGATCAAGAAGTTTCGTCCTTCCTTTACCGCCTTCGTCACGTCCAGAATCACCTGCATGGACTGCTTTATGTCCTCGCGATCCATTGCATAGGAACAAGTCGCTTTGCGTACAGGTTTCACAAACGGAAGATTCTGCGCTTCTTTTTTGATTACGAAGGAAAAAGGAATCGGACTTGCTTCATAGAGAGCCAGCACGTCATACAATCCCTGATGATTCGGAAAAAGCATACAGCTGCGATCCGTGGGAAGATTCTCCGCGCCTTCCACATCAATTCGAATGCGACCTGCCTTGTTGGCTGCAATCACAGCACGGCGAACGGCCTTACATCCATTCTCATAGTCGCCCTTACGAGCCGCCTTGCGAATCCCGTGCATATAATAGGTAATGCGACCGAGCATTCGAATAATCATCAATGCAATTCTCATAAGCTGCAATACTCCTTTGTTGCAGTTTCATAGAGATCGGCTCCCGTACTGTCGATGACTACGATGCAGGGAAGATTCACAACCTCTAACTTACGGATTGCCTCCGTGCCAAGATCGTCATAGGCAATCACTTCACTTGCCACAATCGCCTTGGATAAAAGAGCACCGGCACCACCCACGGCTGCCAGGTACACGGCACCGTTTCGTATGATTGCTTCTTTGACGGCGGGCGTTCTCTTCCCCTTGCCAAGCATTCCCTTCAAGCCAAGATCCAAAAGGCGGGGAGCATACTTGTCCATTCGGCTTGCGGTCGTCGGGCCTGCCGATCCGATGGGACGGCCCTCACGTGCCGGGGAGGGGCCCATATAATAGATGATATTATTCGCCAGATCTAACGGAAGCTGCTCTCCGCGATCCAGGGTCTCATCCATTCTTTTATGCGCCGCATCACGGGCGGTATAGATTGTTCCGGTCAGATAAACATAGTCTCCGGAGCGAAGGCTCTTCGCATCCTCCTCTGTGATGGGAACACTGATATGTCTGTCCATAATGATCGTCCTTTCCGGTCGAAATTTCGTTACGCTATTATATATAGAAGAAACTCATCTAAAAAAGCACAAGATGTTGTAACCTACACCCCTACAGAACACGCTTTACATGGCGATTGACATGACAGCAGATGTTCACTGCGACAGGGAGGCCTGCGATATGCGTCGGGTAGGTATTGATATTTACCTTGAAAGCGGTCGTCGTTCCGCCAAGACCGCCGGGACCGATTCCGGACTTGTTGATGGTCTCAAGCATCTCCTTCTCAAGCTCTGCCACATAAGGAATCTCGGAATAGGAATCTGCCGAACGGGTCAGGGCCTGCTTTGCCATAATCGCACATTTCTCAAAGGTTCCGCCGATGCCGACACCCACAACCATGGGAGGACATGCATTCGGACCCGCATCACGAACCGCGGTTAAAATAGCATTCTTTACGCCTTCTATTCCTTCTGCCGGCTTCAGCATAAAGACACGGCTCATATTTTCACTACCGAATCCCTTCGGGGCAATGGTAATCGTCAACCGATCGCCGGGTACGATGGAGGTATGAATCACCGCGGGGGTATTGTCTCCCGTATTCACACGGTCCAGGGGATCCCGCACGACACTCTTACGAAGGAAGCCTTCCACATAACCGCGACGAACGCCCTCGTTCACAGCATCCGTAAGATCGCCGCCTACCAGATGTACGTCCTGGCCCACCTCCAAAAAGACAACCGCCATACCGGTGTCCTGACAGATGGGAATCATATCCGCCTTTGCAATCTGAAGGTTCTCCTCCAGCTGTCCGAGAATCTGCTTGCCCAAAGGCGATTTCTCCGTCTGCGCCGCATCTGCAAGGGCCTTCTTCATATCCGGAGCCAGCTCGTGATTCGCTTCAATGCACATATCACGGAGCACCTCGGTAATCTTCGATACATCGATTTCTCTCATGGTTTTCTCCTATCTCTATCGAGACTTCTCTTTTATTATAATACGAAACCGCCGAGGCGGCATGCTTTTTTGCCAAAAGAGCTCAGATTCTTCGGGAATGGTCCGCTCTCCTTATTTCTCAAAGAAGAAGGCCTCGAGACGGAACAGCTCTCTTCCCTCGAAATATCCTTTGGACCAGCCGGTATAATCATCCTGCATCACAAAATAAATGGCGTGTCTTCCGGTTAACACTTCCACGGCACCGGTGCAGATTCCGTCACCCATTCCGACGTCCACTACGCCCAGCTCACGACCGTTTACCGGATCGTCTGCCATTACACGCACATGGCTGTAGCAACCGGAACCGCTTACCTTAAGATGTAACAGCATCGTCTTAGAGGAATAGTCCTCGCCGAACTCAAAATATTTATATCCCAGCACAGTGCCTTCCGTAATTCCTGCAACCACGCGGGTAAACTTATCAAGCTCCGTAATATAACCCTTGCCCGTGAGCACGCAACAGATATCGGCCGGCGTAATGCGGTAGGGGTTCAACGCATCCTCGAAACCAAGAGAGGTCATCTCCGCCATGGTAAAAGAACCATCCGGCAGAAGCTCAATCTTCTCAACACAGGCACGACGGGACATAATGGAACCGTTGGTCATACGATGATAGAAAATGTACCACTGGTCTTTGATTTTGCAGACGGAACCATGGTCGTTGCCACCGGGGAAATCCACTCCGTTGTCCACCAGATAGCCTCGGAAGGTAAAGGGACCGGTGGGCTTGTCGGATGTCATATAGGCTAAGCGACAACCCCGGGTCGGGGAAAAGATCAGATAGTAGGTGTCACCGATTTTACGCGGGGAGCAAGCCTCGAAGAAGCCATCCGGATTCTCTTTTGGCAGAACCGGGATAATATTCTCGATACAGGTTCCGTCCAGAATCTCATACATATTGTCGGGATTCACTTCCGCCATAAAGGAACGCTCGAAGCCGCAGTAGATATAGACTCTTCCGTCGTCATCCACCAGAACGCCCGGGTCGATAAACCATCCGTCACAGCAGACGGAATTCGGAATCGTATACTCATAGCGGGACAGGAGCTTAAAGGGTCCTTCCGGACGATCCGCCACCGCCACGCAGCCTTTGGCATTGACAATATAAGCATACAGATAATATTTGCCGTCCTTTTCCACTACATCCGGTGCGAACAGGAACTCATCCGTCCAGTCCGTATCCGACTCGTGATCCCGATCGGCTCTTGTGTGAAAAATATCTCCGTGGCAGACCCACTCATTCAGATTGTCCACCGACGCACTCCAGACCTTTAACTTATGATCGCAAAAGGTCTCGCGCCCCGCAACATCGTGGGAGCCGTAGATATAGACGCGATCGCCGAATACTCTCGGTTCGCCGTCCGGTATATATTCCCAATTCGGTAAATAAGGATTTGCCATAGATGTCCTCCGTTGTCCCGCAGGAAGAGACGATTCTCTTCCACCGACATAGTTTTATTTTTTATTATCATAGCCGAAAACCCACTCAATTATAACAGAAGAAATCAGTGAAAAAAACAATGAAATAATAGCACTGTAAACTCCCGTCTCGTGCTTTCTCTTTTTGGGGAATTATGTTACAATTAATTCTGTGTAGGCATCGGTTCAGATGCCCGAAATGATAAGAATCTGAGGTAAGCTATGAGTATACTGAATGTAGAACATCTGACACACGGTTTCGGTGACCGCGCCATTTTTCAGGATGTGTCTTTTCGCCTTCTGAAGGGAGAGCATATCGGACTGGTGGGCGCCAACGGTGAAGGGAAGTCTACCTTTATGAATATCATTACCGGCAAATTAATGCCGGACGAAGGAAAAATCGAATGGGCGAAGAATGTCCGTGTCGGTTACTTAGACCAGCATACGGTTCTGAAGGCCGGTATGACCATCCGCGACGTGCTCTCGTCTGCCTTTGATTTTCTTTTCGAGATGGAAAAGAACATGAATGAGATCTGCGACAAGATGGGAGACGCAAACGAGCAGGAGCTTGAACAGTACATGGAAGAGCTCGGCACAATCCAGGATCTCTTAACCATGCATGATTTCTATATGATCGATTCCAAGGTGGAAGAAGTCGGACGTGCTCTGGGTCTTGCTGATATTGGTTTGGATAAGGATGTGGAGGAGCTCTCCGGCGGTCAGCGTACGAAGGTACTTCTCGGCAAGCTTCTGTTAGAGAAGCCTGATATCTTACTGTTGGATGAGCCGACGAACTATCTGGATAAGGAACACATCGAATGGCTGAAGCGGTATCTGAACGAGTACGAGAATGCTTTTATCCTCATTTCCCATGATGTGCCCTTCTTAAACAGCGTCATTAACTTAATCTACCACATGGATCAGTGTGAGCTGAACCGCTATGTAGGCGATTACGATAAGTTCCAGGAAGTGCTGGCGATGAAGAAGTCCCAGCAGGAGGCTGCATACAATAAGCAGCAGAAAGAGATTTCGGATCTGAAGGATTTCGTGGCCCGCAACAAGGCTCGCGTGGCAACCCGCAATATGGCCATGTCACGCCAGAAGAAATTAGATAAAATGGAGTTAATCGAAAAGGTACAGGAGAAGCCGAAGCCCGAGTTTCATTTCAAGGAGGCAAGAACGCCCGGAAGATTCCTTTTTACCACGGACGATCTGGTGATCGGCTACGATTCTCCGTTATCCAAACCTTTAAATCTTCGCATGGAGCGTAACGAGAAGATTGTCTTAACCGGCGCCAACGGTATCGGAAAATCGACGCTTCTGAAAAGTATCCTGGGACTCATCCCTGCCCTCTCCGGCAAATGTACTCTCGGGGATTATCTGGAGATCGGATACTTCGAACAGGAAATGACCAATCCGCCCTCCCACTCCTGCATTGAGGAAATCTGGAATGTTTTTCCTTCCTATACACAGTATGAGGTGCGCTCCGCTCTGGCCAAATGCGGTCTGACCACCAAGCATATCGAAAGTATGGTGAAGGTCTTAAGCGGTGGCGAGCAGGCAAAGGTACGTCTGTGCAAGCTCATCAATCGCGAATCGAATCTCCTCGTCCTCGACGAGCCGACAAACCACTTGGACGTCGATGCAAAAGACGAGTTAAAACGCGCATTACAGGAATACAAGGGTAGCATTCTCATGGTATGCCACGAGCCGGATTTCTATAACGGCCTGGCCACCGCAGTCTGGGATTGCACCGAATGGACCACTAAGCTCTAGATCAGTATCAAGAATCGAGGTGTATTGTTATGGAATCGAATGCAAAAGAACCAAATCGCACCAAAAACCAGGTGAAAAGCTGGATCTTCCTTCTTCTGTCCGTAAGTTTCTTCCTTTTCCTCGACCAGATTACCAAATACCTGGCGGTGGTAAACTTAAAGGATAAGAATGCCTTCGTCATTATCAAGGGCGTCTTCGAATTTACTTATTTCGAGAATATCGGTGCAGCCTTCAGTATGCTGGAGGGCAAAGGGATTTTCCTGGTTCTTGCAACCTGTGTGGTGTTGGCATATCTTCTTTTCACCTATCCACGCATTCCGTTAACCAAGCACTACTTCCCGCTACGCCTCATTTTCTCCCTGTTGGTTTCCGGTGCCATCGGCAATATGATCGATCGCATCGCCAATCATTATGTGGTAGACTTCATCTACTTCCGTCTCATTAATTTCCCGGTCTTCAACGTGGCGGACTGCTTCGTGACGGTAGCCGTAATTCTCATCGCGTTGTACGGATTCCTTTTTTACCGGGGAGACGAATTGGATTTTCTTCTTACCTTCAGAAAAAAACAGACAAAGGACAAGGATTCTGAATGAAACCGACAATTATCGCACTTCAATCCATCAGCATTATTATTCTGGCACTGATTGCCATGGCAACCTCCTTCGAGGGCCTAAACCGCAATGAAAAATCCGGAAATCTGGCCTGGATTGCGATTGTAGGTTTATTGGGAACCTGCTTCGATATGTTGTCTTTTATTTTCTCGGGACATCTGGGTGTAGACTTCATCGTCTGGGCCACGAATCTGCTTGCCATGATATCCGCAATCTGGTTCGGTATGGGCTTCTGTCGATACAGTATCGCCCATATCCGTGAGAAGACCCCTATTGCGGATAAATATCTGCTTATTTCCCGTGTTTGGGGATGTCTTGCAATGCTCTTCACCACGGTTGGTTGCATCACGGGTCATATTTTCTATATCGTTGACGGGGCTTTCTATTCCGGTCCTCTCTATTATGTGAATATGATCATCGTGATCTCCCTTGGTTTCTACTCCGTATATCTGACCATTCGCTTCCATAAGTTCTTAGATGTGCAGGAAACCATTACCCTGACCTCTTATATGGCAGCGCCCATCATTACTTCTCTGATTGAGGTCCTGATTCCGGGCTTGGCTCTTACCTATGTAGGTCTCGCAATCGCTACGCTGATCCTCTACATTTTCATTCAGTCCGAGACCGTTCGTAAAGCACATCTGGAGGAAGAGGCAGCAAAGCTTCTTGCAAAAGAGAAATCCGACTTCATCGCCCGTTTCTCCCATGAGATTCGTACTCCCATCAATGCGGTAATCGGTCTCGATGAGATGATTCTTCGCAGCACGAACGATCATGAAATCTTACAGTACGGTCGCGATATTAAGAGCTCCGGGGAAATGTTGCTCGGTATCATCAACGATATTCTGGACTCCTCCAAGCTGGAGGCCGGTAAGGTGGAATTAACCCCCGCTCCCTACAGCACCACGAAACTGATCCACGATATCTACAATATGCTGATTGCCCGTGCGCAGGCGAAGGAACTGGCCCTCCACCTCGAGATTGATTCCAAGCTTCCCTCCATGCTGTACGGTGATGAGACCAAGGTAAAACAGATTATCACAAACCTTTTAACCAATGCCGTAAAGTATACCAAGGAAGGCTCGGTAACACTGGTGGTTCAGTGTATGGAATCTTCCACCGACACCGCACGGATTCACGTCGAGGTTCGGGATACCGGAATCGGCATCAAGGCGGAGGATGTCGACAAGCTCTTCGCTCCCTTTACGAGAATCGAGGAACTTCGTAACCGCAATATCGAAGGAACCGGCCTTGGCATGTTCATTACTCAGAATTTCCTGAAGCTTATGAATTCCGAGGTCCATGTAGCCAGCGAGTACGGCAAAGGCTCGGTATTCTCTTTTGACATCGAACAAGGAATCCATGATGCAACCCCCATCGGTGATTACGAGCAGGCCCTTGAAAAGATGCGCTCCGTTCGTCACGACTATCATGAGCTCTTCACTGCTCCCGATGCTCACATTCTGGTGGTGGACGATGTTCCCATGAACCTGCGTGTTGCTACCTCCCTGTTGAAAAAAACACAGGTTCAATGCGATACCGCAGCCTCCGGCCCGGAAGCAATCGAAAAGTGCGGCAAGCAGAAATACGATCTGATTCTTATGGATCTGCTGATGCCCGGCATGGACGGTATCGAAACCTTCCACCGAATCCGTGGCGAGATCAAGGACTCCGCGACCCCTGTCATGTCCGATACCACGCTGTTAAGTCAGACAACTCCCGGAGCCGGCAACCTGCTGTTAAATCAGACGACTCCCTGCATTGCGCTGACCGCGGTAGAGCAGCAGGATACTGCTTCGATGTTTGCCAAAGAAGGCTTCACGGATTACCTTCCGAAGCCAATCAATGCTTCCCTCCTCGAGGAGAAGCTCAAGACCCATCTTCCGGCAGAGTTGTTGGTATAGCTTATAGCATCCGCGATACCCATGCCTGTTGCTGCAACCTTAACCGGCTGTTGGCATCCGCGCAATTGGCTTGGCGTCTACATAATTGGCTTTTACAATTCCATTTCGCAAACTTTTGGTGGGAATTCCCGAACAATCGAGAATTCCCACCATTTTTCTTGCTTGCTTCTTCCACTTTCGGTGACTTCCGGTGTGAAAAAACCATTCTTTTCCGAATCGCACCATTGAATAGCCGATTCTATGGTGCGACTTGGAAGAAACTCAAGATTTCACACCAAAAGCTTCCGAAATCGGCAACCGGAAGCATAAAAAATGGTGCGAACATGAAGAAATCTTCATATCCGCACCAAAAATATACACACCAAATACAACTAACTCTAGAACGCCAGGAAGAATAACATATATCCTATCGTCAGAAGTAAGCCAAGCGTGGCAAGTGCCAAACCAAAGGAAATGGAACGTCCGATAACGGCTCTCGTCTCCACATTTTTTACATGACGCATTGCCAAACGATGCTCATAGGAACTGGGGTCTGCCTTGGGACTTTCCTTGCGTACCGTTGTATTTAAGAAGTCATGCAGGAAGTCCATAATATGGCCTACCAGATGGGTAAATATCGTTCCCTCTTCCAGCTCCCCGCCTTCACGATGATCGCGATAGAAGGTTTTGCGAAGGAACAGGATAATGCCATCCACAAGATGATCGAGCACACTTACAATCGCACCAAAGACTGCCGGAAGAATCGTAAGCAGAATCGGGCGATAAACCGCAAACTCCAGATCCAGAACCTTCGGCCAGGCATCCAGATAGCGACCATCCTTCATCAGCAGCTTACGAATGATCAAGAAGTACACAATCGCACCGACGGCCAGAGAAATTGCCGCTCCCTTTAAGTTCTCAAGATTATAGAAGTGAACCGCATGCTCCATGGGAACCTCTACTCCCAAGAAGCTCTCCGCCATATCCGCGAATCGGGTACTTACCAGAGACGGAACCACACCAAGAACCGGAATCACAACCGCAGCTCCGGACAGTGCCACAATACCGGGAAGCTTCACATAGTTCTTCTTTTCCTCGAAGGTCTTCTGAACACCTTCGATCTTATTCTTTTCCACGAAGATTGCAACATAGAGCTTCGTCATATAAGCAACCGTCAGACCACCGCTGATCAGGAACAACCACTCCACAAGCTTGGGAGCATTTAAGAAGCCCGCGCCCTCGAGAATTGCTTCATGAATCATCGTTTTGCTGACATATCCGTTGAAGAACGGAACACCGCCGATTCCCAATGCCCCCAGTAAAAAGACAACATTAAGGAAAGGTTTCTTACGGCCAAAGCCGCGAATATCATTCAGATTCAGCTTATGTACATTCATGTAGACAACACCCGCCGCCATGAAGAGTACCAACTTAATCATCGAGTGGTTTACCATGTGAAGGAAAGCACCGCGTGCCGCCATGGCACTCTCCTCTCCTAACAGGGTCGCCATGGCCACACCCGTCAGGATAAAACCGATCTGCGACATAGAAGAACATGCAAGGGTGCGTTTCAGATCCACGCTAAACAGTGCAAGAACCGCACCGGTTACCATCGTAATCAATGCAATCACAAGCAGGAATTTCCCCCACGCCCGATCACCACTAAAAATACGAAGCGATACAATCAGAATTCCGTATACACCGGCTTTCGTTAAAATACCGGACAGCAAAGCGGAAGCCGGAGCCGGAGCAACGGGATGCGCTTTCGGAAGCCAGATATGCACCGGAAAAGCACCTGCCTTTGCCGCAAAACCAAAGAAGATACAACCGACCGCTGCGTAGAGACGACCCTTTTCGCCACTCTCCACACATCCAAGCAACGCCCCGCGAAGGTCATCGATTGCAAGCGTTCCCGCCAGATCCTTCAGTAAGAAAAGACCCATTAACAACACCAGACCACCGATTACCGCTACCCCTAAATAGGTAGCTCCCGCTGCCAGAGACTCCTTGCGCTCATCGGCCACTACCCACACATAAGAGGTGAAGGACATAATCTCGAAAAAGACAAAGGTCGTAAACAGATCGGCTGACAGGAATACTCCCATCGTTGCACCGAGCGTAAACAGGGTAAAAAGATAATATCGATTCCGGTTACGGTATTTCGCAAGATACTCCGGTGCATAGAGCGTGGTCATAAACCACATAAACGCCGCTACCGCAATATACACACCGCGGAAACCGTCCACCGAAAAGCTCAGTCCGTTTCCGAACAGAACCGGAATCTTCCAAACAAGTGCACTCTCCGAGGGGCCAATCTCCTCCCCCGCCTCGCGTAAGGCTTCCACGCCTGCCGCTACACCGGCACCCATTGCAAGGAAGCAGATGGCAAGCACCAATTCAAGTCCTGCGGTTGCAACCGCAATGATATTCCGGGCAGTCTTGTTTTTTCTGCCGACCGCATAGGAAACAAGAGCTCCCAGGAAAGGAAGAAGGATTAAGGAAGCAATGATAATCGTCATATTAGAGCCCTCCTTCCGAAATCTTTTGTAATACCGTCACAATCGGTGACGAGCAAAGACCAAAGGCAAACATCGCAATGACGAATACCGTAAGAGGCAACAGCATACGAATGCCGGGATCGATCTTTGTTTTCTGTGACTCATCGTCCGACAATTCCACCGGATAATAAGCTTTCACAACCGTCGTTAACATATAGATAGCCGTAAGCAATGCGGACACTAAGAGGCAGGCAATGCCGACATAGCACCACACATCTCCGGAATCCACCGCTGCCGAAGCCAGGTTCCATTTACTGATGAAACCGCATAAGCCCGGCACACCCATTAGCGCTAAGGCCGAAACCGTGAAGATTGCCATAATCTTCGGCATTCTTTGGGCCATCCCGTCCATCTCATAGACATGAGACTTGCCGCTCTTCATCATGATGGCACCAACGCAGAAGAAAGAAGTAATCTTCATGACGCCGTGGAACAGCATATGACTCATGGCACCGGTCATTCCGGCAGGCGACATGATTAACACACCAAACAGAATATAGGACAGATTCGACACGGTCGAATAAGCAAGTCTTCTTTTCAGGTGTTGCTCTTTTACCGCCATGGAACAGCCGAATACGATCGTAAACATTACGAATACCAACGGAATCTTCTGGGCGAAGGTTCCACGTAAGAAATCGGTACCGAAGCTGTAGTAGGTAAGTCGCAGTACCGCAAAGGCTCCCGCTTTCACGACAGCCACCGCATGGAGTAAGGCGGTAACGGGCGTCGGTGCAACACCGGCAATGGGAAGCCAGGAGTGAACCGGGAAGATTGCCGCTTTCACGCTGAAGCCGAAGAACGCCATGATGTAGATGAAACGAAGCAGCGTCTCGTGACCGGCCACCTTGTCCATATTCAAGACACCCCCGAGCACAAACTCGATGGTATCTCCGTAGTTCATTAAAAAGATGATTCCGATGAAGGCAAATGCCGCACCGCCCAGGGAGTAGTACAGGTATTTGCGTGCCGCCAGCGTCGCCGGTCTCGATAAGGAAAAGAGAATCAGCGGAACGGTAACCAACGTAAGCATCTCATAGAAGCAGTACATCGTAAGGATATTCGCCGCAAAAGCGATTCCCAGCGTAATGCCGAAGGTCATGGTATAGAAACCGAAGAAGGTCGACATTCTGCAGGTTTTCTCTGTTGCGTCGTGCTCCATATACTCGAAGGCATAGAGCGTGGCAAAAGGCCATAACGCCGACACCAGACCACCGAATACCCGGCCAAGTCCGTCGATCCGGAAGGTAATCGTGAACTTCTGCACAAAGGTGAAAATCGTGATCGACTCCTTTGCCCCGCTAAAGATTAGGAACAGAGCAAGCAGGGAGTTGATGATTACCACGATCTCGGTGACAATCTCCATATGTGCTCTTTTCTTGAGCGGAAGGAGTGCAATGAAGGCACCGCTCACCATCGGGAAGAGGATTGCCGCAAGAATTAACATCTGATTCATTATCTCACCTCCCATACGCCGGGGAATACTCCCACAAAAGCAGCCAACAAGGTCAGCACAATAATCGGAACAAGCATCCATAAGGACAGCTTACTCTTCGAAAGATTCGAGGGCTCCGCATAATACTCTTTTCCCGGGAAAAAAGCATGCAACGAAATCGGCAGCAGATATCCGGCCGTCAGAAGCGCACTGATTAACAGCACAATCGGTCCGATATAGGAAAAGGCTCCGATGGTGGACGCCGAGCGAAGAGCACCGATTCCCAAAAACCACTTACTGGTAAAACCACCCATAGGCGGAATACCGATTAATCCAAGAGACAGTAACGTATAGCACCACATCAGGGCAGGCATCTTCTTGCCGATTCCCCGATAGTCATCGACATTCTTATGACCGGTCACATGGATAACGGCACCGGCACATAAGAACAAGCCACACTTAATAAATGCATGGGCCGAGATGTGCAGGTACGAACCGGTAAGAGCCGTCTCGTTCAGGCAGAAGATTCCGAACAAAATATACGAAATCTGGCTGACCGTCGAATACGCCAGACGTTTCTTAAAGAGCTTCTCGCGATACGCGGCCATGGAGCCCATAAATACCGTAATGAGCGTCAGGGTCAAAAGTGCAAACTGCACCCAGGTGCCGCGAATGAACTCCGCACCGAACATCTGGTAAACCACACGAATAATTCCAAGCACACCGCATTTTACAATCATACCGGAGAGTACTGCGGAAGCCGGGGACGGAGCCACGGGATGGGCGCTGGTAAGCCATGCGTGAAGAGGAAACATTCCGGCTTTCACAGAGAATCCCATAATCATAAAGAAGCACACCAGTAACAGAAGTTCCTTATTGGCACCGATCAGTTCCGGATTCAACACTCCGCCGTCGGTGAAGGCATAGGTCAGTCCGAATCGATTGATAAAATACAATCCGAACAGCGCCATGTACGCACCGAAGAAGGAATAGAACATATACTTAAAGCCCGCTGCCGTTGCTTCCTTGCTCTGCTCATGAAGAACCATCGGCACGGAAGTAAGCGTCATCAGCTCATAGAACATATAGAAGGTAATCAGGTCGCCTGCAAAATTCAGTGCAAGAATGACACCGTACACAATCAGGTAAAACCCATACATTCTTTTTTCATGGGCACTGTGTTTCATGTACGAGAACGCATAGAAACCGGAGGTTACCCACAGAATACTCAGAACAATCGAAAACAGTCGGCCGGTGGAATCCACACGGAAGGACAGGCTTAGGTTCTTCGTAAGATCAAAGAAGACCATGCGCTCCCCGCTTGCGGTAAGGGCAACCCCCGCCGTCATCACTGCCGTCAGAAGAAGCACGCCTCCCACCAGAGTCAGAAGCACGATTCGCTTCTCCTCAAAAGGCTTCTCGGGACATGCCGCCAGAAAGAGACCGACAAGAATCGGAGTAAGTACCGCTACATATACCAAAGCATCCATATCGTCTCCTCCTTTCTACGCAAACATGTGTAAGCCCTGCGCAATCCAATCCATAATCGAATTGGAGAACAGACCCAATACCACATTCAGAATGATAAATAAGAAGATTACAATTGCGTAAACCTTCTGCTTGCCAAAGGTCTTCGTCCCGAAGCCCTCACGTCCGTCATACATGCCTTTTTCCGGCGTGTAGATTCGAACAACGGTCTTCATGAAGTAGATGGCATTCAGAATGGTACTGATTCCCAAGCAGACCAAAGCGGGAATCATGCGAATGAGCCGAACCTCTACCGCCGCATTCATGAACAGCAGCTTGCTGATGAATCCGGAGAAAAGAGGAATACCGACCATCGAAAGGGATCCGACCGCAAAGCCCAGGCCCGCAATCTTATTACGGTAGGCCGAACCGGTAAGCTCCGTAAAATGGCGACTTCCCGCCGACACATCGGTTAATCCGATGGCCGCAACGAACAGCATGGACTTCGTCGCCGCATGGGACAGAATATGGTAAATCGAAGCGGACATACCGGCCTCGGTTGCCATACCGATTCCCATATAAATGTAACCAATCTGGGCAACCGACGAGAATGCAATCATACGACGAATGTCCTTCTCGTGAATCGCACTGACGGAACCAAGAATCATTCCGCACAGACCGAAGACGAACAATACGTTCAGAATCTTCGAATCGCAGATGACATCGAAACCGATGACACGATAAACAATCTTAATGAGTAAGAAGATATATCCCTTGGATACCAGGCTCGACAGAATCGCCGCACTGGATACCGTTGAGTATCCGTAGGCATCCGGAAGCCAGGTATGGAACGGGAACAATGCACTTTTTACACCTAAGCCCACAATCATAAGACCCATGGCAACGGTAAGGGGTTCGCGATATTCGCCGGTGCTTACCAGAACTGCAATGCTCTCCTTAATGTTACTCATTAGCAGGTGACCGGTCATATCGTAGATCATGCAGATACCGAGCAAAAGAAGACCCGAACCGATTAAGCTCATGATCATGTAACGAACCGCCGCCTCAATGGTACGACCGTTCTGGCGAATCATAATCAGACCGCAGGCCGAAATGGTATTAATCTCCACGAACACGTAAGCGGTAAATAAGTCGTTGGTATATACCAATGCAATCAGCGAACACAGCAACAGGTTCGTGAGAACGTAGAATAAGTTATGCTTACTCTCCTCAACCTCATCGAATAACTTATGATGACCGCCTAACATGGAAAAGAGCATAATCACACAGAAAAACGTTGCGATAAAGCCTTCCAGCACACCACCGCGAACCTCGTTGCCCCAGGGCGCCGGGAAGTGACCCATCCAGTAGGTAAAGGATCCGTTCTGCATGCAGTAAATCATAAGCGCTAAGGACATGGCCCCGACTGCACCGATCAGAACGAGATTGACAATTCTCGCCGCGCGACGCTTCAATACGGAAGAAATACTACCGCTTAATAAGCAGCCGACAATGGAGAAAAGAGGAAAATTCTGAATCATGTCTCTCATCTATCGACCCTCCTTTCGCAAACGGAAGGAGATCTCATCAAGATCCAGCGTATGGTATCTGCGATAGAGACGAATGGTCAGGGACAGCATCAAAGCCGTAACGGATACGGACACCACGATTCCGGTTAAGACCAGACCGCTGGGAATCGGGTTCACCATCACGTCCGTCGTTGCCGGTACCGAATCACTGAGAATCGGTGCCACATGACCCTTAATGTATCCTTTCAGTGCCAGAAACAGATATACGGAAGAATCCATGATATTCAGACCGATAATCTTTTTAATCAGGTTCTTCTGAAGCAGTAAATTCGAGAAGCCGATTCCGAACAGAACCATCGAAAAGGCTTCCACAATATTTGCAGAGAGATTCGGACCAAACATCTTAGAATCCTCCTTTTCGGAATAATACATAGAAGCCATACATCGTACAGGCAACGACACATCCAACCGCGATATTGAGCGGAAGAATCAGTCCGGCACTGATAATGGCGCCGGGCGTTCCGGTACTGATTCCGCTTTCCAGGTGATTCGCACCGCAGAAAAAGGAATAGCATTTTGCAATGGCATAGAAGCCAAGCGCACATACCGTGATACGGCGATATACCTTCTCGGTAAAGAAACGCTCTGTTTTCTCAAAGCCGAAGGCATTCAGGTAGAGAATCAGGCCCGCACCGATAATGGCACCGCCGGAGAAACCACCACCGGGTCCCAGATGACCGCACAGAATGACATAGATTCCGAAGATCATAATCATAGGAACCAGTACCACGGCTACCTTGGCAAGAATCGTATCGTTTTTTGGCTCGTAGTTTCGGTCATAGACCTCTGCCATATCCTCATCCAGCGCGCCGTCGGTCTTCTTACGATTCTTGTCGACACGCAAAAGGATGATAACGGTGATGGCCGCAACGAACAATACATGGGACTCACCCAGAGTATCAAAGGCACGGTAGTCCAGAATCATACCGGCAACCACATTGGTCGCCCCCGTCTCTTCCAGACCGCTCTCGATATATCTCTGTGCAACTTCATTGTTGGTCGGGTTCGTAACCTCCCCCGTAGGAGGCATATAGGATACGGTAGCCACCAGCATGAAGATTAAGCCCAGAGCAAAAAGAATCGCCAGTACCCGATAGAGTACCCGATACTTATTGAAGGAATGATTGTGCTCAAGGTCGTAGACTCCGCGTCGTACAGACTCGGCATCCGCATTGATATCAATCTGACTCAGTTCTCTAAACATGGTTCTCGTCCTCCTTTTTTTCTTCAGGATTACGCAGAACGCTATGAATCTTCTTAAGCGTTACCACAAACAGAAGGGTCGTTACGCCGGCACCTACCGCCGCCTCGGTAATGGCCAGGTCGGGAGACTCTAAGAGAATCCAGATGATAGACATAATCAAGGAAAACGACATATAGACCAAAATGGCGTTCAGTAGCTTCTTTGAGAAACTTACGGCAATCGCACAGATGACCAGAAGGGCCAAAAGAATATACAAAAACACGCTATCCATTGAATACCTCCTTACTGTCCTTGCTGTCATCCACCTCATCGCGAAGCGGTTCCTCGGATACGGTGGAGACCGTCATATTCTCCGTGCTGTCCTCGGGACATACCTCAACGTAGTCTGCGAGGTTTTCATTGATGGTAACCTCCGTGCGGGCAATCAGGTGACTGGCTGCCGGGGAGGAGAACCACAGGAAAAGAAGCACCAGGAAGAACTTCAGTGTCGTAAAGGTGAATCCCTCCAGAATCATAATGCCGATCATAGCACATCCGATTCCCAGCGTATCGCCGATGGCCGCACTATGCATACGATTCAAAACATACTTGAACTTATATACCCCGATTACTTCCAACAGAAACACGAGCACTCCGAGGAACAGAAGTAGGAAGCCGAGAATAAATCTAATGATTGTCAGCGTCTGCATTCTTCTTTTCCTCCTCTCGCTGCTTATGTTCCAGATAAACTCCGGTGTAGACCTTACACAGAACTACCACGGCTAAGAAGCTTAACATCGCATAGATAATACAGATATCCGCCAGATACCCTTCCTTCAACCATACGGCCAGCAGTGCAATAATGACCATAACCATGGTTCCGATCATATTGACGGAGATCACGCGGTCCGCCACGCGGGGACCGATAATCGAACGTACCAGACAGAAGAAGATTAAGATCGCCGTTACGATCAGCACGACTTCAATCATAATCGGGTATGCACGGTCCATCCATTCGATTCCTGTTTTCATCGGGCTCCTCCTTCCAGCTTACGCAATAACTTCACAAAACAACTTTCGTCCATTCCCTTTGACATGCTGCGATCCAGGCAATGTACGGTATAACGATCCTCCTCAAGCTGCACGGAAATGGTCCCGGGCGTTAAGGTAATCGAATTCGCCAGAAGTACTCTCGCCGTCGTGGTCTTCAGATCGGTACGAAAAGTCACAATAACCGGATCCGGCTTCTTGCGGGAAAGAATCACACGAATGACGCCTAACGCCGCTTTGATTACTTCCCAAATCAGACGCAACAGATACAAAAGAACAAGCGGAAGCTTCTTCAAAAGAAAAAGATCCTGCTTGGGGCCGTATCCCATAAACTTCCAGACAAAGGCATAAAGTGCCGCACTAATCACGATTCCGAAGAGCAGAATCTCCAATGTGAAATTGGCGTTGAAGATAATCCAGAACAATAAGAATAATAGAAACATTGCCCACCTCTATTCTACCGACCGCATGCCGGATAAGGTTATTTCATATTTACAGATGGGATTGCCGATGGAGGAGAATTTCTCTTCGTATTCGGTCATCACATTTGTCTTCATTTTTTCTGCATCGGAGTGAAGATCGTAGGATACATAGAGAAGCTCACAATTCGTATCCTTTGCCTCCTCCACCGCAAAATCAAACAGTCCGCGGTTGTCGGTCTTGAACTCGATGCGTCCATCCTCTTTTAAGAACTGCTTGTATCGTGCCAGGAACTCTCTCGCAGGAAGTCTTCGCTTCGCATGACGATCCTTCGGCCAGGGATCTGAAAAATTTAAGTAGATACGATCCACCTCGCCGGGAGCGAAAAAGTTCACCAGCTCCTTGGCATCCACACATAAGAATCGAAGGTTTTCGCGAGGTTGTTCAAAACTCTCCGCCTTCTGCACCGCGCGAAGCAGTACGCTTGTATAGAGCTCCACACCGATATAATTTATTTCGGGATGCATGCCGGACAGATCCGTGATAAATCGTCCTTTGCCCATACCGATCTCCATGCGAATGGGATTGTCGTTGCCAAAGAGCTCCTTCCATCTGCCACGATACTGCGCCGGGTCGCTTACCACATAATCACTTGCCGCAATTCGTTCATCCGCACCGGGAATATTCCGTAATCTCATTTCTTATCCTCATCCAAAAGCCGACCGCTCCTTTTTATGGAAGCAGACAACTATCTTCTTATTTATATGCATAGTCAATGCATTGTAACCCTAATTATCATACAACCATTTTCAAAAAAAGCAACGAAAAAGTTACGGTCCCACCGCGCTTATGCTATAATATTATCCATGAAAAAAACAAACCGGCCAAACCAACAACCGAATTCAAAACACCGCGGGATTCTTAAGACACTGGCACTGGGTCTCGCCCTTGCAGTGACTTCCGCTGCCACCGTGCTTTCTCCCGCTGCCGATATGCTGTCTTCGTCCGTCGCCTACGCTGCGAAGGACCGCACCGCGGAGATTGAGGCAAAGCAGGCAATTCCCGTAGAGTCCAACGAGATTGAAGGCTGGCCCGACGGTCCCATCGTCAGCGCCGATGCCGCTATTTTAGTCGAGGTCAACACGGGAACCATTCTCTATGCCAAGAACATCTACGCAACCGAGTATCCCGCCAGCACCACCAAGCTCTTAACCGCACTCATCGCCTACGAGACCTGTCTGCTCTCCGAGAAGGTGTCCTTCAGTGCTCAGGCCGTGGATATTCCCTGGGATGCCTCCAATATGAATATGAAGGGCGGCGAAGTCCTCACCATGGAGCAGTGCCTCTGGGGGCTTTTGGTCGGCTCTGCCAACGAAACCGCCAATGCCATGGGAGAGCACATCAGCGGCTCTATGCCCCGCTTTGCGGAATATATGACGGAATATGCCGAGATGCTTGGCTGTGTGAATTCACATTTCGCCAACGCCAATGGTCTTTTTTCCTATGAGCATTACACCTGCGCCTATGATCTGGCGGTCATTGCGGCGAACTTTTTCCAATACGAGGAATTATGCCGCATGTCTTCCACCCCGGTCTATGTTCTGACCGAGGATAATATCATTAAGTCCCACAACAAGCTCTTCAAGGACTGCGCCTATGAGTACGAATATCTCGTCGGTTCCAAAACCGGATACACCGACATCTGTCGTCAGACTCTGGTCTCCTGTGCAGAAAAGGACGGCATGAAGCTCGTCTGCGCCGTGTTAAAAGAGGAAGCTCCCTCCCAGTTCACGGATACGATTGACCTGTTTAACTACGGCTTCAGTAATTTTACCATCGTCGATGTGGAGGATGTGGAGCGGGATTACCTGATTCCCCAGAATGACTTCTATACCGGCGGCTACGATATTATGGGCAACTCTTCTCCCATGATCTCCATGGATCGAAAGGGCAAGCTGGTCCTGCCCATCGGCGTGGATTTCTCGGAGGTAACCAAGACACTGGTTCGCGAAGGAATCCATGATTCGGAGGTTCCGGGTTCGGTCTTCTCCTTCTACGATTCGTCCGAGGATTCGGTAATGGCCCGCGTGGATTACTCTCTCTACGGTGTCCCCATCGGAAGCTGCAACATTCGTCTGAATGCCCCGCTTACCACCTCAAATCTCTTAGTACTGACCGGTCAGAACGGAAAGCTGCCCGGCGCAGATCGAAAGCCTGCTCCGGAGACCCCGGAGGAAAATAATACCCCGGCAAACCCCTCCTTTTCTTTTGCGGGAAGAACCATCTACATCAACTTAAAGAAGGTCGCCCTCTGGGCCGCCATCGTAGTAGGTGTTCTTGTTTTGTTGGGAATTATTGTGAAAATATTGAAAAGCTACTCTTTCTCGATTCGCCGCAATCGTGAGCTTCGGCGAAGAAGACGTCGGTCCCTTCGAAGTGCCAAACGAAGAAGACGAGAGGATTACTAGTTCGATTTTTATGATGCAAGGAGATTTCTTATGGATTGGACAACAATTGCAATCATTGCCGTTTTGCTGATGGTAGGAATTATGGAGACTGCGCTTATCCGAATGGCGCGTTATGACCACAAGGGCAAGCACTGGTTTCGAAGTGACTATCTGGTGGTCGCATTACAGTTCGTTCTTACCATCTTCATCCTGTTACACCAGTTCCTGGAATTTATAAACCTCACGGAAGATACCTTGAGCGATGTCTTCTTTGTTCTTTTCCCGGTGCTGTATCTGGCGGTTGCGATTTTCTATCCGCTTTGCCAATGGACGGTTCACGGCATCACCTTCTTAAGTCTTACGGCGCTCTTTACCGATCTCTATCCGAATCTCTACCAGGTCATTCGGCATGAGGATATCACCGACCTGGAAGAGGATTGGTTTGTAATCTTCCATGCTTTCGGAATCTGGATGCTTCTGCTTCCGCTCTTGGTGACCATGGTCCTCGCACTTTTGAATCACTTCGTACTCAAACGGCAGCACCGCGTACTCTCCCGTGCGGCTTCCTATACTTTACTCATCACCGTTTGGTCGGATCGTCTGTATTATGATCTGCGCCGTCAGATGAGATGGTCCCACAATCGCCTGGTATCCACCATAATCGCCGTGGCAGCCTTCGCGCTTCTGTATGTCCTCTTCGGATGGGTTAATAAGAACGGAAAAAGAAAAGAGAATGCCTAAGCATCCTCTTAAGGAGATAACAAATGAATTGGATTTTTGAACTGACCATCGCAATACTGATTGCTTTATCATTAATAGCATTCGCTCTGACCGCGCTCCTTCGTATGGAACGCTTTGACCGCAGGGGAAGAAGCCGGAAGGCCATCGACTCTATCTGGATTGTCCTGCAGTGCATCGGAATTCTATTTCTACTGTTTCTGCACGTTGTGGAATTTGGAGGCGCTATCGTAAATAGCGTTGTCGTATATAGCGACTTCTTTTTTCTCCTCCTCTTCATCATTCCAATACTATACTTAATTGTCGTAATCTTTTATCCGAAGTGTCAGTGGACAGCCCATGCGATTACCTATCTTAGCTTTGCATCTATCGTGTCGTTGCTCTATCCGCATTTCTTTGCGCTGTTTCGCTATGATTACGATTATCTTGAAGAAGATTTTTACCGAATCTACGAGGATTTTGGAATCGGATTCTTTCTGTTGCCCCTCCTGCTTACCGTCGGATTCGCACTCATAAACCATTTCGTATGCAAACGCAACCACCGCGTGCTCTCCCGCACCGCTTCCTACGCGTTACTTGCAAACGGCGTATGGGCAGAGATTCGTTCCATCACAGAAATCGATATCATCCATCCGGCTCCCTTCGTAGTTACGTTGGTTTCCTTCGTGGTTTTCTACGTGGTACTCGGCTGGGTTTGTCCGGGCGGTAAAAGAAGATAATTCTTAGCGCACGCCGCTGCCTCACTCGGATAAGCATATCCTTTTTTCTCAGCAAGTTCTTTCGTTATCCGCTCAAACAGATTGTGGGTTTCCCAAAGAGCGGCCGCAAGATCCGCATCCTCATAATGAGCAAAGCATCGCTTCAGAGCATCGGTAATAAACGGCTCGGCCCAACGGTCTAAAAATCTTCCGTCATGCCATACGTCTCTTCCGTCAAGCTCATGACAGTAACACTCCATCATCTTAAGAAGATGCGACTTCAGATACGCATCCACGCACATTTTCGCTGACCACCGCTCACCGCGTCGTAACTTCTTCGCGGCCCAGATATTGTGAAAAAAGAAATCATTCACAATATTCACGAACTCTTCCTCGGACAATTCCGGACGAGTAACCCGGAGCGTAACGTATCGGTCCATCTCCTTCGCATAGGAGTCTGCATCATACAGAAAATCGTAACCCCGGTTCATGACCCAATTGCAGATTCCTTCCTGCAGCGCTTCCTTAAATTGCTCCGGCGTCAAAACAATCATATCCACGTCCTTATCCTCATCGAAGATACAACGTCTCTCTTTACCGCCTCCCAACGTAGGCTCCACAAACGAAATGCTCACCTTACCGAGTCGTTTCGGATACTCTCCCGAATACCAACTTTCTACTTCCTTCGTCACAATAAACAGATCCAAATCCGAGTACTCATCTGCTTTTATGGTCGATCGTGTTGAGGATCCGATGGCAATAATCGCACGAATATCCGAATCCGCCTTCGCACATTCTATGAGTCTTTCCTTAATCTTCACATATCTGTCCATAGTTACAATTTCCTCTTTTCTTATCTTCACGGAAAAAGACCAACATCGCTGCTGGTCTTTTCATGTGCATTTCTAAAATCGATTGCGATTCGAAGCCCTTACGCATTCGCCATCGCAGTCAGTTCCTCCAACATCTTCGGAAGCTCCGTCTGCATCTCTTCCTCGGTAAACTGGCAGGTTCCTACCTTACGATGTCCGCCACCGTGGTACTTCAGCATTAATTTACCAACATCCACGGTACTGGTGCGGTTCATGATGCTGTAGCCAACTGCAGCACTGGCACCAAGGCCGCCGCGAAGGGATACGATCCAGGCAGAGATATTCTGCTCCGGATACATACTGTAGATCATAAAACGGTTACCGGTGTAGATCGGGTCAACACCGCGCAGGTCGGAAATAATCACATTGCCTTCCACACGGGTATGCTCGGTTACCATCTTCTTGAAGAGCTCGGTCTGCTCGTTGTACACTGCGATACGCTCCTGAACATCGGGAAGTGCCAGAATCTCATCGGTAGTCATCTCACGACAAGCTACCAGGAGCTTCTCCATTAACTGATAATTCGAAATGGTGAAGTTACGGAAACGACCAAGTCCGGTTCTGGGATCCATTAAGAAACCAACCAGAATCCAACCGGTGGGATTCATTACTTCATCAACGGTAAGGTCACCGGAGTCCACCTTATCCACCGCAACCATAATATCATCGAACTGAGGGAAACGCTCCTTACCACCGTAGTACTCGTAGATGATACGTGCACAGGACGGGGTAATACGGCTCTCACCCTTATACTTTCCTTCCAACTCCTGACGCTCGAACTCACTGGAGTGATGATCGAACCACAGACCACATCCGGGAACAAAAGGAACATTCGCAAGACAGTCATTCTCGGTAATCTCTACCAGACCGTCCTGAAGATCCTTCGGATGTGCAAACTTCCAACTATCTACAATTCCTGCCTCCAACAACAATGCTCCACATACCAGACCATCGAAATCGGAACGGGTCACTAATCTCATAGCCATAACGAAACCTCCAAAAATTTATACGCTTACATTCTCGCCCTTAAGACCGTTGAACGCACCGGCAATCTTCGCATCCTCATGTGCGATGAGCCACTTGTTTACAGCGGTTAAAAGACGATCTTCCTTTGCGCCCTTCGGTGCAATCGTAAGATCATAGTTCGTTCCCTTGGGAAGAACAATGATATCCTTGAAAGGCTTGCCCTCCGAACTGCAGGGAGCATAATGAAGGGTGGTCGCATAGAGCTCTACCACTTCTCCGGCCTTCACATAGAATGCCTCAACCTTAGAAGTATCATAGGTCTGGTCATCTTCTACATCCTGAAGCTTACCCAGCAAAAGAATCAGATCGGTTACCGCAATATTAATCTCGGAATCTCTGTGATATTCCAGTGCACTCAAAAGATGATTGGTTCCGTTGCAATATCCTAACTGAATCGGCATGCCTCCATAGAGACTCTCCGACAGAACCTTTGCCTCATCCGTTGCTTCCATCTCGGGTACGGAAGGAACATAGACTACATCTGCGGGTGCGGGCGTTCCGGCCATTACCTCAAAAAGCTTGTCCGTCTTATAGTCGGCGGTCAGTACTCTTCCGTAAGGCTTAAATGCTGCATCCGTAACATTCATAATCTTCATAACAGGTTAACCCCACTTTCTTTTTTTGCTACTCTCCTACCTACTATTGTATGAAAAACCACGCCCGTCCGTCAAGCAATTTTCCCCCCGCCCCATGCAAAAAATCATTCGTAATTTTTGGTGATATCATATATAATATATTATGTATAATTGCGTATTATGTGCGCTCATCCGGGAGGAAATATGAATCAGAACGACTACAATCAGATCAAAAAAGAATATCTCGCTCGCATCGACGAAGTGAATGCCAAGGGCGTTTTCCAGCCGACCTGGGAATCCCTCTCTGCTTTCCGCATGCCGGTTTGGTTCGAGGACGCAAAGTTCGGTATTTTCATTCATTGGGGCCTCTATTCCGTGCCCGCTTACAATAACGAATGGTACTCCCGCAATATGTACGTTAAGGACAGCGATGAGTACAAGCATCATATTGAGACCTACGGTCCTCATGCACAGTTTGGCTATAAGGATTTCATTCCGATGTTCAAGGCAGAGTCCTTTGATCCGGAAGCCTGGGCAAAGCTTTTCAAGGAAGCCGGTGCCCGTTACGTATGTCCCGTAGCCGAGCATCATGACGGGTTCCAGATGTACAAAAGTGAGATTTCCGAATGGAATGCTTACAATATGGGACCGAAGCGCGATATCGTCGGCGAACTGAAAACCGCCATTGAGAAAAACGGTATGACCTTCATCACCTCCTCCCACCGTGCAGAGCACTGGTGGTTCATGGGAAACGGTCGCGAGTTCGATTCCGACATTAAGGATCCCATGCAGCCCGGAGATTTCTATTGGCCTTCCGTGAAGGATCCCGAGAACCAGCACTCCCTTCGCACCGAGCCCGTTGCGACCGAGGAGTATATGGATGACTGGTTGATTCGTACGGCAGAGATTATCGATAAGTATCAGCCGAAGGTATTGTATTTTGACTGGTGGATTCAGCAGATTGGTTGGAAGGAGCATCTGAAAAAATTAGTTGCCTACTACTACAACCGTGGACAGGAATGGGGTTTCCCCACGGCCATCTGCTACAAGCATGATGCCATGATGTTCGGTAGTGCCGTCGTGGACATCGAGCGTGGTAAGTTTAAGGAAGCCAAGCCTTATCACTGGCAGACCGATACCTCGATTACGCATAATTCCTGGTGCTACACCACGAACTTAGATTACAAATCCGCCTACGATATTATCACCGAGCTCTGTGATGTTGTGGCAAAGAACGGTAATCTTTTACTGAATATCGGACCTCGCGCGGACGGAATCATTCCCGAAACCGACACGAAGATTCTCAAAGAGGTCGGCGCATGGCTTCAGGTTAACGGAGAGGCCATCTACGGAAGCCACTTGTGGCGTTTCGCTGAGGAGGGACCGACCACCACAAGCGACGGTCAGTTCAACGATGCCGGAAGCAACGGCTTCTGCTCGGAGGACTTCCGCTTCACGGTGAATCACGGTGCGCTCTATGCAATCTGCATGAAGTACCCCGAGGACGGTAAGGTTGCAATCAAATCCCTTCGGGATACTCCGAATCCGTATCTTCCTTTTTTCCACGGAGAGGTCGGCAAGGTATCCATTCTCGGCTTCGATGAAGAGATCGACTATGTGAAGGATGCGGAGTCTCTGCACTTTACCACGAAGACGGTTAAGAGCGAATATCCTGTTGTAATTAAGATCGAACTCATCTAACCCGCTGCCACACAGCAAGACACCTCTACAAGGAGAACCTACTATGGCAACCGTATTTATAGCAGACGACGAAGCGGTAATCCGCGAAGGAATTAAATGCCTCATCCCCTGGGACGCCTTAGGCTACACCATTATCGGGGAAGCCGGCAACGGCGAGGATGCGCTTCGGGAGATTCTTGCGAATTCCCCCGATGTCGTGTTGATGGACATTAAGATGCCGAAAATGACCGGACTGGAATGCGTTTCCAATGCCCGCGAGCGCGGTTTCAAGGGCAAGTTCCTCATTTTAAGTGGCTACTCGGATTTCAAGTATGCCAAAGAAGCAATGAAATATGGCGTTGAGTATTATCTGACGAAACCCATTGATGAAGACGAGCTGACCGAAGCCCTTATCCAGGTTAAGAAGAATCTCGACGATCAGGCCCAGAAGTCCGAAAACGAGGAACAGTTCAAGGCGAAGGCCAAAAATGTAATTCTTCATGAGCTGGTGCACGGAATCGCTCAGATTGACGAAGAGCAGGCGGAAGGCATGTCTCTTCAGGCCGAGGTCTATCAGGTGGTTACCTTCGAGAACTTCTCCAAGGATACCCATAATCCCAGCTATAATTTTGCCGAGCTTTTGAAGGTAACGAATCAGGGCAAGCACTTCTTCGAAAGCTTTGAGGAGGATCACAAAGACATCATTCTCTTAAAAGGCAAATTCGCTTTGGACAAATTCCAAAATTTCTTAGACCATTACGAGAAGCATATCGAGAAGGGAAGTCCTCTGGATTCCATCTTCTTGGCGTACGGTTCTCCGGTATATACCCTGGACGAGATTCACTGCTCCTACGAGGAAGCAACGACCCTCCTGTCCCGTCGTTTTTTCTGCGAACAGGGACAGCACACCTTAGGCTATGAAGAGTTGCCCAAGGTAGAGAATGTCAAAGGCGAGATTACCGACCAAAGCATCGCCGATTACAGTTCCCGGATTACGGACCTCCTGCAGAGCTTTAACCGCAAGAAGGTTGTCGATACGCTCTCCGAGCTTGAGGATTATCTCTACAATGTGAAGAACGATATTGCGTCCGTGAAGTTATTCCTTTCGGACCTCTATCTCCAGGTAAAAGAGCACATGAACCATGTGTACAATACCTCCAGCATTCCTTTTCCGACGAACTCCGCAATCTTAGAGTTCATCGAAGCCAAGAACTATCTCTATGAGATTATTCAATATCTCTCGGAGCAGTTTGAGATGATTATGAGTGCCATCGGCAATTCGAATCGCGACAGCGTGCTGGATGATATCGTGTACTACATCGATCACAACTTCGTATCCAATATCAAGTTGGAGTCCATCGCACCGCTCTTTGGCTACAACAGTGCTTACCTGGGCAAAATTTTCAATAAGACTGTGGGTGAAAGCTTCAATTCCTACGTAGACCATGTAAGAATCAACTACTCCAAAGAGCTTCTGTCCCAGAACAAGATGAAGGTCTACGAGATTGCCGAGCAGGTCGGATATAAGAACGTAGACTACTTCCACAAGAAGTTCAAGAAATACGTTGGCGAGAGTCCTGCCGAATTCCGCAAAAAAGTATTGGGAGATAAGGCAACGGAAGAAGAATAGGTTCGGTAACACCATCTCGCTACAGCCCCCAAAACTTACATACAACAAAAAGGTAGCTTGCGCGCAAACGCATGCTACCTTTTTCTTTGTAAATCCGTACGATTAAGTTTTCGGTACGGTTAGTCTTTCTGTACGATTAAGCTTTCTGTTCCACTCTCTTAGTAAACGATACGCTCTCCACAAACCGGACATATGTCATTGACTTGTGTTCCGGCCGGTAATATGGTTTCATCCGGAGTCACAACAAGCGTACAGTCGAAATAGCCATTCGAACAACTTCTGTAACAGATAATCTCGGTGGAGCCCGCTACAGGACTCGCTGCAGAATTGTGCCAAGAGTAATACTGATGTCCTGTTGCAGGCGAAATCACAACAAAAGTTGGTTCCGAACAGATTGCACATTTCATGAAATATCCTTCATCCGTAATACATCCGCCTTGTAAGTAGAGATCTCGGATGGAGAAGTCATGTGCCACCTTAGGAAGCGTTTCCGCATCTTCATCGCCACAGCTGTCACAGGTTCTCTTTCTGGATCCTGTGGCGGTACAGGTGGCGGCTCTCGTAACCGTCCATGCACCATAGGAATGTTCTAACTTCGCAATGGTGTCTTTATCCTCTTTTCCGCAGGTCGCGCAGGTGCGCAGCTTCTGTCCCGCTGCCAAACAGGTGGCTTCCGTAACGGTGGTCCAATCGCTGTAGCTGTGACCGAGCTTCGTAACCTTCTCAGTCTCCTTCTTTCCGCAATTGTTGCAAACATGCTCTCGGGAACCGTCTTTTTCACAGGTGACGGCTTTCGTTTCGACCCATTCGGAATAATCATGTCCGGACTTCTCAATCGTCTCCGTTTCCGTTACGCCACAGATACTGCAGGTTCCCGTCCGCTCACCGTTCTTCGTGCAGGTTGCTTCCTTGGTGACGGTCCATTCGATCCGGTGCTCCAGAATCGGAAGCTCTTCCTCTTCCTGCTCGTCACCGCAGACCGTGCAGACAGACTTCCCAAATCCCGCATTCTCGCAGGTCGGCTCCGTAATCACCTGAAGCTCCCACTGATGCTCGGTTAATGCAACATAGTCAAATAACAATTCCTTCGTAATGCTAAGTTCCTCATTCTGATCGCATACGGTACCCAGATGCTTTGCTGTACACTGGGGAATCTCGCGATAAGGAATCTCCACGGTTTCCGAAGGTGCAGTAGGATATAAGAATTCCGAAATGGAATCGTCCGCACGCATAGCCGCACATTCGCCGGCCTTAAAGGTACGGGACACACCATTGTATTCGCCGGTGGTCGTCTTAAGCTTTACTTCCACGCTTCCCTGGAATACCTCCAGGTAGGAATAGATGTAACCGCCCTCCGGATATACTTTTACGCGGAAAACCGTACCACGAACCGCCATCGTAGCAGCGGGGGTACTTACCTCGTAGGTCTCGTCCTTGCCAAGGGCCTCCTTCAGATAATGCAGGGTGTCGCCGTCCTCTACGTGAATCGTTGACTTACCGCTTCCGGCTTTCCCGGAGGCCTCGATCCAGAAATGGGTTCCTTCCTCTGCGTAGATATACTTATCACTGTCTACAAGCAACGTCAGATGCGCGTCGTCTGCCACATTTGCATCATCACCGCTATACAGATGCTGATTGACATAGGCCGCACCGGATGTTTTGTCCGATGACGTAATCGTTGTCGTTCCAAACACCTCATTGACTGCAATCACGCGATATTCCTTTGTCTTTTTCATGGCGCCGCCGCCAAGTACAATGGCAGCCACGATGCCCACTACCGCTACCACCGAAGAAATGCCGCCGATCAGGATTCCTTTTTTCATATTGCCCCCTCTCTATACCGTCTGCATATATGTAAGAGCCGCGCGGGCTCTTTCGTTCCCGTTTAGTTCCAAAAGAATCGGGCAGGTGATTCCCGCCTGATCCAGTTCCTTCTCCATCTGCTTATAATTCAATACTCCCGTTCCGGGCACCTGATGCAGGTCCACCAGACCGTCATTATCGTTTACATGCATATGCCCCACGTAAGGAGCCATCGCCTGAACCCATTCGGCAGCGGGGCTTCCGCTGATCGCCGCATGGGCATAATCCAAGCAAAGTTTGAAATTCGGGTACTCCCGAAGCTCCTCGGCCATTCGCACTAACATGGCAGGCGTGCGCTCTGTGGTATTCTCCAAGAAGATCGTTTGCTCCGGGAAGTCCTCTAGCAATTCCCGAAAAAGACGAGAAGTGCGGGTAAGCCAGCTATTCAGATACCCTTCCGACTCAACTCCCGGCACCAAACCGGTATGAAAAACGACACCTCTTACCCCCAGACGCTTTGCAATCTCCAAAGACTGTCGAAAAACCTCTGCGGTTCGTTTCTGAATCACAGAATCTCCGGAGGAGGGACTTAAGTCCATGAAGGCTCCGTGCAACGTATCGCGACTTCGGTCCCGATTCAGTGCACAGTATGCTTCCATACGGCGATCCACCTCCGCCGCATCCTGGTAAACAGAAGGGAGATAGAAATCATTGTACTCAAACGCCGCTCCATACTCCGTCGCAATCGCAGCCGATTCTTCAAGATGTTCATAATCCGGTATGATTAACCATTCTCTTTTCATGCATGCTCCTACGCTTCCCTATGAATTCGGATCTTCCGACTCCTTCGATGCGCCGATCAGATCGATTACACGATACACTAACATACTCTCGGCTTTGCCCTTAAGTGCCATCTCACCGACCTGCTCTGCAACAATCTTATCTTTTACACGCTCATATAACATGGGGCTGATGAGAATCTCCCCTGCGGGAGCTTTACTCTCCAAACGGGCAGCGGTATTCACCGTGTCACCGATTGCGGTATAGTCCATTCGCACATCGCATCCAATGTTTCCGACGACCGCTTCACCACAGTTGACACCGATACCGAAACGAACCTGCTTGCCGTAGAGCTTCTCCAGTCTGGCGGACAATTCATCACCGCCGGCACGAATGGCAAGTGCCGTTCGAATCGCATCCATCTCATAATCCTCACGGGAGAAAGGTGCATTGAACACCGCCATCGTCGCATCACCGATGAACTTATCCAGCGTTCCGTTATTGTCAAAAATGCATTTCGTGGTAAGTGCCAGATACTCATTCAGCACGCCCACCACCTGCTCGGGATCTAAGCTCTCCGACAAAGGTGTGAACCCGCGAATATCCACGAAGAGGCAGGCAATATCCTTCTTCTCTCCGCCAAGCTTTAACTCATAGGTTCCGTTCTTCGAGATCTCATCTACGATCTGCGGAGCCACGTACTTCTTAAAGGTACTCATTACTCTGCGGCGATGAAGCTTTTCTATGAAATATTTATCGACAATATAGTAAGCAATCGTAAGTACTTCCAGAATTAAGAAGTACAACTGCGGAATCTGTATTCCCTTTTTCGCAAGAAGAAATCCGATGCCGACATGCGCTCCCGCTGCCGCAACATGGAGAAGCACCGCAAGAGGCAGCTTCTTAAGCTTCTGTCCCAGTAAAAAGAGCACAACCCAGATTGCCAAAAGCAACAATCCGTAGACGGCAAGTCCCACGGGGCGATAGGTATTGCCCTCAAGAAGTGCCTGAATCGCGTTTGCGTGCACTTCGACTCCGTTCATGGGTTCGCCACGATTGATGGCAGAGGTGTAGGCATCCTGAAGTCCGGGCGCATACGCACCAAGCAGAACAATACAGTTTCGGAAAGAACGAAGATCGTATTCTCCCGCCAACACTCGGCAAAGGGAATAATGCTCATACTCTCCCACATTTCCGGAGAAATGAATGCCGATCAGTTCGCTGTCCGCTTTTTGCTGAGAAGCTTTTTGTGCATATTCCTTGCTGTACGCCTGAAGAATGACCTCATCAAAGGAAGCCACCGGCGAATCCTTGTATTTCTCATAACGTCTCGTACTTCGAATCACGCTGTCCTTACTGATCTGCGCATTAACGAAACCATAGCTTGTCACACTACGCAAAGCTTCAAAAGGTTCCTCGATAAAATCCACGTTACGGGTATCCACATAGAGACGACCGCTTGCATCCGTCTTCGTACGAGCCCGATAGACGAGATTCGAACCAACCACAACATTGCCGGCCTTCGCGCAGGCCTGGACCAATGCTTCATCCACTTCCGGATTCGTTTCCCCCATGTACATCACATCCAACGCAATAACCGCAGGCTGATTCTCGGGGTCTGACATCAGGTAGTTAATGAGGTCCGTGCTCTTTTCTCTTGACCAGGTGGTAAAAGAACCATAGGTATTCAGGGTTTCTTCATCCACCGCAATAATCTTAATATAGCGGGAAGGAATTCCCGGCTGCTGGTATAAACTGTCCGTCAGAATATGGTCTGCCGTATAGAACCAGCTTTTTACAATACACAAAAACATGAGGCCGGCAACAACCACCATTCCGACCAAAGTAAACAGCATCTTCGAATGCTTCTTTAAGCCCTTGGGATTCATTCGTCGCCTCCGTCCTCGTCCGCTTCCGCAGTCTTTTCCTCCGTAACCGCATCCTCCTCCGACAAGGTCTCGGCGCTTACTCCGGGATTGTGAAGCTGCTCCTGCAATTCTTCTTTTGGAGGCATTACGCCACCGGTCTTCTCAATTTCACGGAAATTCCTCATTGCGGTCTGACTAATGGTCAGCATAAAGCAGATGGGTCCCACGATGAAGATGAACAGATTGAAAAAGGTCTCCGAAAACCATAAGAATACAAAGGCCTCAATTGCAAGAAGCGCCGTCAGAAAAATGGTGCGACCAAAATAGCGAATCGCAATCATCTCGGAATTCTTAATAGTATGAAACAGAGTATTCTCGTAGCGCGCCGACAACGGGAACGCGAATACGAAATACAGGAAGGTAAAAAACGATACAATAATTCCTCCAATTAACAGAAGCGTCGAATCCAGCTTATCGTAATTGGAAAAAGAGAACCAGATGACATAGCACAGAGCCATGAAGATAAGGCCGAGCGGAATTCCCTGCTTCAGATTCTTCTTAAAAGCCTTAAAAAACTGCCGGCAAACATACCCCTCCTCGTCATCCACCATTTTCAGGGTGACACTGTATGCTGCCACGGTCGAAGCACCGAAGGTCACAATCGGAACACAGCAAAGAAACCAGCAGAAATTAAGCTTCACAACATCCCAGAAGCGTGTGATAAATCGATAGAATTTTCCGTCAGCACTAAAAAAATGACCCATAGCCTACCTCAATTCTTTTTTTGATAAAAAATCAGGAGGATGTCATGATAACATCCTCCTTCATTATAAGTGACATTTGTGAGAGTGTCCACGATTACGCGGATTTCTTCTCAGTTTTTTAAGAATTCGTAGAGTACGAATTACTTCGCACGCTCGCGAATCTCCTTAACCATCTCGGTCTTGATGTTTGCCTCGTTCTGAGACCACTCAAGACACTTATCATAACCGTATGCATTTGCATCGTTGATCATCTTGGTTAACTGTGCTTCGAATGCAGCATCATCATCTGCATAGATACATAACCAGGAGTTCTTAACGATACACTCGGTAACCTGCTTCCAGGTCGTGGAAAGCTCTGCACTCTTTGCGGACTCGGAGTAAGCGGGAGTAGCAACAGTGCAATGATAGTTGGTCTTTTCCATGAATTCCTCTACGGAGTTAACCCCGTAGTAATCTCTCCAGGACTTCTCAATATCAAATCTTGCTTCAGCTGCTTCCTTAACCCAGGTCTTGCAGTTGTACTTCTCACCTTCACGGGACAGCGGGTTCTCAGCATCGGTAGACCAGGTCGTGTTGTTAATCTGGCAAGCGCCGGAGTTGAACTCACCGGTATAACCATCTGCCATATCCTTGTACTTAGGATCGTCTAAGATGATGGTTCTGTCGGCATTTACCATTCTACCAAGATCGGTAAAGTGCGTATAGCCTTCTTCATCAATGTACCACATGGTACCCATAGGGCCGTAGTCAGAAGTTACACGACCTTCGGGAGTACATAACCAGTTAATAATGGATAAGCAGATTTCAGGATACTCGGTCTTAGCACCAATGGTCCATACACGGTTACCACCGGCAACATCCATACCGTAGCAGATCGGGCTACACTCGGAAGGAACAACGGAGAACATAGCCTCGCCGTTTTCCATATTGTCATCGGTATTGAATGCGGAAGATCCTGCATAGTTGAAGATGGAGAAGAATACACCACCGTTCTTAACCTTCTCTCCCATCTCATCGTAGGTCTGAGTCATGGAATCGGGATCAAGAAGACCTTCTCTGTATAACTGGTTAAACCATCTTAACATCTCGATGTAAGGACCATCCTGCTTCAAGCAGTCATAGAATGTACCGGTATCGTAATCATAGTTACCGATACCTAATTCATCATAACCGTAATAAGCGGTTACCATAGCCTTAACATACATTACCATTGAGCCATCCCAGTCAGGCCATAAGGACATTGCATAGGTCTTCTTACCGTTCTGATCGGTAGGACGAAGCTCCTGCATCTGCTTGAATACTTCAAGAAGATCGTTCAGGTCCTTCATCTGAGGACAACCAAGCTCCTTGTACAGGTCCCAACGAAGATCCCAGGTGTAGAAGAAGGACTCGTGGTCTTCGGTAGAGGATGCAACATTGTGACCGAAACCATATACGGTATCGGTGTAATCCTCAGCATTGGAATACTTCGGATTACCGGCATCATCCGTAGCGGTAAGATCGCCGTCAAGGATGTGACGATTCTTGTAAAGAGCAGAGCTCATGTTCTCTGCAATGTAGGGAGCGAACTCATTTAACATGTCGTCCTCTTCCCAGTCTAAAAGATAACCCTTGCGAGCTGCGTTCTTGTAATCGTTACCATCGGAACCCCATACTACGAGGTCACCAAGGTTACCACTCTCCATACGGGTCTCATAGATACCATCGGTATCAGGAATAATGCTGATCTTAACATTGAACTTATCAAGTAAGATTTTAGCAAACCATCCGGTTAACTCACCGGAGTAGTTAGCCAGCTGGCTGTAGCACTCAAGGTTCAAGGTTTTCTTGGAACGAAGAGTACCGTCTTCATTAACGGTGTAGTAAGCACCGCCGGTCTTCTTGCCGCCACACGCCGTAAGCATTGATACTGCCATAGCGATGACAAGCAGCAGACTAACAAGCTTCTTTGTCTTTTTCATTTTTTGCCTCCTATGTGTATTATTTATTGTGTTAAATAATAACCTGAATTCATCAAGTCGCTTCGGCGACCCGGGCATTAGCCCTTAACTGCTCCTAACATAATACCCTTTTCGAAGTATCTCATCATGAAAGGATATACCATCAGAATCGGGATTACGGATACCATGGATACGGTATACTTAATAATCTTAGCGGTAAGTGCATTTGTACTTACGATGCTTGCCGTGGACTGGTCCTTCATCAGACCTTCCAGGTTGTTTGCGGTACTTAAGTATGTCCACAATCTGTGCTGTAGGGTAAACAGGCTGGTGTTACCCTGCATTAAGATTAAGGAATCCGTGAAGGAGTTCCAGTGACCAACCGCACCGAAGATTGCGATGGTTGCCAAGATCGGTTTGGACAGCGGCCAAATGATCTTGCGGAAGATGGTCATGAAGCCTGCACCATCCATGAATGCGCTTTCCTCAAGCTCAGCCGGGATAGACTCGATGTAAGTCTTCACCAGAATGATGTTATAAGGAGCTACGATACCGGGAATGATGTAAGCAAGGAAGTTATCGGTCAGGCCTAACATACTCATGTTCAGGTACCAGGGAATGATACCTGCATTGAAGTACATCGTAATTACCATGAAACGATAGAAGAACTTACGATGCCACATCTCCTTCTTGGTAACAAGATATCCAACGAATCCGGATGCCGCTACCATGAGGGCAGTGCCGATTAAGGTACGGGCAATGGAAACCACAAATGCCTGCTTGATTGCAGGAACGTTGTTCCATAAAGCAATATAGTTATCAAAGGTAAATCCCTTGGGCCAGAAATTAACCAGACCCTTCGTTACGTATTCATTAATGGAAATGGTATTAATGAATAAGTAATAGAACGGGAACATACAGCTGATGGTGAACAAACCGAAAACAAGGTAGTTGATCACATTAAAGGAAATATCACCGAAGGTCAGCTTATATTGTCTTTTGTGAGTACGAGCGTATTTACGCTCCATCTTAGCATCTAATTTTTCCTGCTTGGTCTTAGCCATGTGATCACCCCCTTAAATAATACTCTCGCCACGGATCAACTTCGAGATACCGTTTGCAAGGAATAATAACACGACAGAGATAATGGACTTCGCCATACCGATAACGGTCGACAGAGGAATCGTACCATCACCACCGGAACCGATACCTAAGTTGTATACATAGAGGTCGAGAACCTTCAGACTGTCTTCGTTTACAGGGTTCGAGAATACGAGATACTGGTCCATACCATTGCTTAACACACCTGCGATGGACATCAACAGTAATACGCAATAGGTAGGAATCAGACCGGGCAGAGTGATGTGCCACATCTTCTGGAAACGTCCGGCGCCATCCACGGTTGCTGCCTCGTAGAGCTGCTGGTCGATACCGGAGATACCGGCGATGTAGATAATCGCGCTCCAGCCGACGCCCTTCCACATTCCCCAGGCCAACATCTTAAGCCAGGAATGCTGATCGTTCATTAAGAAGCCCTTCGGCATTACGAGTGCATCCCAATGGAGTGCCTGGAAAAGATTATTCATAAATCCATCCGTGGAGAAGATGGCAAGTGCAAGTGCATATACCAATACCCAACTGATGAAGTTCGGAATCGTAGTGAAGATCTGGATGAAACGACGATACCAACCAGTCTTAATCTCCGAAAGAAAGATTGCGAATGCCATCGCTACCCAGCTCGTTGCAATACCGAGACCACTCATGGCCAGGGTGTTACGTAATACCATTATGATATCACGACGGGTTGCCGCATTCTTGAACAGGTAGGTAAACCAGTAGAAGCCCTTCCACTTATCCATGGTCAGGTTGTCACCGGGATAATATTCATAGAATGCATATCTCCAACCCCACAGAGGCAGGTAAGAGAATACCAAGATCAGTGCAATAAACGGAAGGAATAATAAGAATAACTTGAACTTTACTTCCATCTCGAACTTCTCTTCTGCCTGTTCTTTTAACAACATAAAGAACATCACAATCGAGGAAAGCAATGCAAGAACTACCAAAACAGCAAATACATAATAACCGTTCGGGAAGTTCAATGCTAAGCTCGCAGGCTTGGAAGAAGTAACATAGTCGATTCCTGCAAAGGTATTATATACCATCAGGATACCACCCATTGCTACGGTCATGCCAACACCGCCTGCAAGAGAAAAGATACTTCCTAACTTGCGGCACTTGCGGTTACCAAGAGAAAGACATCCGCCTGCTGCCGTTGCAATAATTGCAATCAGGAAAATCGTACAAAAAATTCCTAACATAATGTAAGGACCTTGCGGAAGATTACCCTTGTTAATCTTCGTCATGCCGTCCTTCATGATGGATTCGTAAGATACTGCCGACGTAAACAAGGATAAGTTCTTGTTCATACCGTAGTTACCGGACAGTAATCTTGCGGGGTTCAGAGTCGGGAAGAACATTAAGAAGCCGATAATTACAATCGCAATACGATTGACAACCGAAGCGCCTTCTGCAATCTTCATCCTTCCTGTCAAAGTCTCTTTCATCTCACCACTCCTTTTCATTATTCCCATCAATGAGCATAGGTTAACTTGTACTCCATTATAGAAAAAAAGCGGCCGTATTTGTACAGTCGCAATTTTTGTGAATTTACAGTATTTATTAGAGGTAACTTGTGGATATCTTCAATTTAGTCCGCAAGATTCCGCAAGGGCAGCGTAAGGGTTACCTTTGTTCCGGCACCTTCCTTGCTCTCCACCTTCATGGAATAGCGGTCTCCGTAGAAAAGACGAATCCGCTGTGCAATATTGTACAGACCAATCGAGGAAGTAAACCGGCGGTTGGGCATGGAAAGCTTCCGGTTTAATGCCGCGAGGGTTTCCTCGTCCATTCCCATTCCGTTGTCTTTTACCTCGATGAAAAGAAGCTCATCGTCCTGTTGGGATACATTGATCTGCACCAGACCGAAGCGTTCCGCCTCTTCCAGCCCGTGAACAATGGCGTTTTCCACAATGGGCTGCAGGAACAGGGGGAGGATTTCCACAGAATCGGCGTTCACATCCTCTGCGACGTTAATCTCGTAATTCACACGCTCGGAAAAGCGTAATTTCTGGATAATCAGGTAGATCTCCACATGAGTCAGCTCGTTTTTGAGCGTAGTGGCATTCGAGCCGTTGTTCTCCAAGACATAACGAAGGGACTTGCCCAAGAGCTTAATGGCATTGGCCACCTCCGGATTCCCCTCCGTGAGGGCCTTCATACGAATCGTTTCCAGTGTATTGTAGAGAAAATGAGGATTGATCTGGCTCGCTAACATCTTAAACTCCATCAGCTGCTGCTCATTCTCCATTTTTTGCTCATAGATCTTATTCTCGTAATCGTCATCGGAATGATACGGATGAGCCTCCGCCTGATACTTTAACTCATCGTTAATTTCTTTCAGATCCGTAATCTGCAGCTTCTGCAGCTCAATCATATTCTTCAGTTCGGCATTCTCCGCTTCCAGCTCGCGAATTCGCTCATTGCCGCTTAACTCGGCCGCATAACGAAGATCAATCATGTCTTCCTGCCCTCTTTTTGCTCTTTTTAATCAGTTTCGCTTTTTCTTTTTTGATACGGAGAAGTTCTAATTCCTCTTCCGTAATGGCGCGGGCGGTCTTCACTACGAAGACTCCCTCCTCACCGATCTTCTTCATACGAACCTTGTACTTAATCAGCCCATGGTCCTCGCAAAAACCGACTCCTAAGTAGTGCTTACTGTTGGCCGCAAAATAGCGCACTCTTCGGCGAAGATTTTTACGGCAAAACGGACAGCACATGGATCCGACCTTTCGGTCCTCCATGGCGGTCTGCTTATCGGGAAATTCCCGCGAAACGTACTTCGAATAGGTCGGGAAAAAGATCTCCACCTCTTCCTGTCGGGATTTCGGAATGTAATAGGTATCGAGGGATACGTAATCCAAAACCGTCGGATCCGGAATCGTTTTCAGAATCTCGGCGGTATAGTAAGCATCTCCGTACGCCCGATGAAAAGGAACATCCTTCATCAGCTTCAGCGAATCGACGACCGTCTCAAGGGCCATGCGGGCTTTCGGCGTGCCCTCCGAGATACTGAATAATTTCTGAACATCGAGAAATGCCATGGGACCGTTCGATAACGGAGTGAAATGATAGTACTCCATATTTCGCTGCAACTCCATAACATCCAGGGAACCCCAGGTACAAAAGAGGAATTCCTCATCCCCCTCGCGACACCAATCCAAGAAACGCTTCGCCACCACCGGAAAAGTACTTCCGGCCTGCAATTCCTGGGCGGTAATGTGAATCAGCTTCCTCGTAATATGATTCAGCTTTTCATAGATTTGCGGACAGACTACCTCGCTAAAAGAAGATACGGTCTCACGGTTCTTGTTCAGTTTCACTGCGCCGATTTCAATAATCTCAAAGGGAAGCTTCTCATTCACTTCCTCCTGACCGTCCATCGGCTGATTCCATTCCAAATCAAAAACGATATAGTTCACGTAATCTCCTTATGCGACAAACGTTCCCAGCCAGAGTCGAACTGGCGACTAACCCTTAGGAGGGGTTTATTATATCCACTTAACTATGGGAACCGGTTATCCTATCATGACTCAAACGGGATACGACCCTGGAGCCAGATACTACCTTTGAAACGACGACCTACCGAAGGCTCTCCGAGAAGATCATCACGATTAATGCATACGTCGAAGATCAAGTCGTTACAGTTTAATGTCATCTGAACGACCGCCTCCTTCGTTAACGAATTGTGCACGGTCCGGAAGTCAAGAATCTCTCCCAGAACCGAGTACTTATCGCTCTGGGCACCATACGGCATGAAGTAGGTATCCACCAAAGAGAACACATCCTCCTTGTGAATCCGCTTCGAAAGCATATTGTAGGTGTCCATATCCTCAAGCGTTAAGCTTTCCATGGCGTTCTCGTCTCCGCTTCGCGCCGCTGCCACAAGCTTTGTGCGCTTCCCGGTGACATTACGAAGCTTCGCCTTGTCGGATTCGTTTTTTCCGATCGGCATCATAATCGTACCGTTCGTCGAAAGACCGGCAAGACAGATTCCGGCACTGCCGGCGGCTTTACCCTCCCGACCCATAGGGCCAACATATTTCTCCGCTTCGAATCCGGTTTCGAGATGGATTCCGCCGCAGGAACGAATGTAGGACACACTGTTCTCCAGATAAAAGATCAGAATAACGCCCACATTCGCATCATCGCAGATTCCGGCATACGCGTACTGGTCTGCATGACGGTCCACATTCACTTCTTCGTTGGAAGTAATCCCGCTGCCGATTAAGTAGGGAAAAGCATGGTCAAAATAGAACACATTGTCCTCGTCGAACTCGCCCACAACGGCAATTCCCATATTATCGCTAACTTTTACACGATATTCCGCTAATAATGGCGACTCCTCCAACGCAGGGAAAAGTGTCACATACTCGCGGGTATCCGGAGCTTTGCGAACCTGTTCAATCAGGGTATTCCATTGTTTCCGGGTTTTTACATTGCGAAACCCGATGGCGCTAAGGTACTGATGCACGTTTCAATCCTCTTTTACTTCTTGGTGATGACCTTCTGACCACCCATGTAAGGCCAAAGAACCTCAGGAATGGTAACGCTTCCGTCGGCCTGTAAGTGATTCTCTAAGAATGCGATTAACATTCTGGGCGGTGCCACTACCGTGTTGTTTAAGGTGTGAGGCAAGTAGTTTCCGTTCTCACCCTTGACACGAATCTTCAATCTTCTTGCCTGTGCCTCGCCGAGGTTCGAACAGCTACCAACCTCGAAATACTTCTGCTGACGAGGGCTCCAAGCCTCCACATCGTAGGACTTCACCTTCAGATCTGCCAGATCACCGGAGCAGCATTCGATGGTACGAACGGGAATCTCCATGGAACGGAACAAATCTACGGTGTTCTGCCATAATTTATCAAACCACATCGGGCTCTCCTCGGGCTTACAGATAACAACCACCTCCTGCTTTTCGAACTGATGGATACGGTATACACCTCTTTCATCGATACCGTGAGCGCCTTTCTCCTTACGGAAACAAGGAGAATAGCTGGTTAAGGTCTGAGGAAGGTCTGCCTCGGGAACAATCTGATCAATAAACTTACCAATCATGGAGTGCTCACTGGTACCGATTAAGTAGAGGTCCTCTCCCTCAATCTTGTACATCATGGCATCCATCTCTGCGAAGCTCATTACGCCGGTAACAACATTGGCACGAATCATGAAAGGAGGAACACAGTAGGTGAATCCACGATTAATCATGAAATCTCTTGCATATGCGATTACTGCGGAATGAAGACGGGCAATGTCACCCATCAGATAATAGAAACCGTTACCGGCAACGCGTCTTGCGGAATCCAGATCCAGACCACCGAAGGACTCCATAATCTCGGAATGATAAGGAATCTCGTACTCGGGAACAACCGGCTCACCGTAACGCTTAATCTCAACGTTTTCGCTATCGTCTTTTCCGATGGGAACGGTAGGATCGATGATGTTGGGAATGGTCATCATAATCTTGGTGACCTTCTCGTCCAATTCCTTCTCCTTCTCTGCTAACTCATCCAGACGGGAAGCATCCTTGGCAACCTCTGCCTTAACTGCCTCTGCCTCGTCCTTTTTGCCCTGGCCCATCAATGCACCAATCTGCTTGGAGAGCTTATTCTTCTCTGCACGAAGGTTGTCTGCCTCCACCTGGGACTTTCTTCTTTCCTCGTCAAGGGCAATTACCTCATCTACGAGGGGAAGCTTGGAATCCTGGAACTTCTTCTTGATGTTTTCCTTCACTGCGTCCGGATTCTCACGTAAAAATTTAATGTCGATCATGATTTTTCCTCCCTGATCCTACTGGATTCGTTAATTTATTATGGTTGATTCGATTACTCGATTACTTCACTGATAAATACACTGTTTTCCGCCAAAAGATTCAACTCGCGACCTTCCTCATACTCGATATTTGCATACTCGAATACGACACGGGCAGCGGGACCGGATTTCGGTACCAGTACATGCAGTACCGGGCGCTCCGGAAACTCTCGATTCTGCTTCACAACGACGCCAAGCTCGCCGGTAGTTAACTTCACCTTGGTCCCGGTGGGATAAACCGCCGTAAACTGAAGCAGCGTATCCACTACCTTGCGATTGAAGCGGGATCCGCGGAAAATCTTCAAAAACTCGATGGCCTCGTACACCTTGGCTCTCGCACAGCCGACACCGCAGATCATCTCATCAAAAGCATCGCATACATTGACGATGCAGACCTCCAACGGAAGAGAGGTTGCATGCAGGGGATACCCGGTTCCGTCGATGTATTCATGATGCATCAGGATCATATTCTTGGACTTCTCGGAGATCCACCTCTCATTCTTTAATGCACTGTAGGCATAGACAGGGTGCTTTTTATACTCTTTTAACTCATAATCTTCCAATTCCCGAATATCGCGATTCTGGTAGGGAATCGTAATATAGCGAAGACCCAGATCGTGTAAAAGACAAGACACCGCAATGTCATGAATGTCTTCCTCAAGCAGTCCCAGCTTCAGAGCCGTCAGGGTTGCCAGAGTACACAGGCTGATGGAGTGCTCGTAGATATCAGCGCTTCGCTCCTTGATATCGTACACCTGCTCAACGACTTCCTTCTCTTCAAGAACGTTGGAGATAATGTCCTCCGCAGTGCCCATGAGCTGCTGCAACTCCGAGGAATTCGTGTAAATATGGCGCTCCATGACGTTTTTAATGTTCTGGCGAAAAGATTCCTCCATCTCGGTTTTTAAGATCACGGTCGGATCCTCTTCCACGAGTTTTTCCGTCTCTACGCAGACCTCACGGACGCCCATTTCCGCCAGCTTATCGATATATTCTTTTTTGAGGAGATTGCCCTTGCCGAGAAGAACCTGAAAATTATCATCCAGCACATCCTTGGCAAGCGTGTAATCCCGGTCGATTTCTTCCAGAAGAATTCGTTTCACTGTTTACTCCGTTTCATCCGTATTGCCAAGTGCCTTGTTCAGAGCGATCTGCTCATGCTCGCTCAGTTCCTTCTTGCTTGCTCCGTTCACGATTCGCTTCGTGTAGGAATAGCTCGTGGAACCGTTCTGAATCGCATTGATCAGAATACCGTTATCATGTTCGTCCAAAAGAGCAAGAGCGTAGCTTAACTTACCGCCGCTCTCGCGATAGGCATCGTACTTATTGAGTCCGACCTTTACAATTGCCTTACTTAAACGAGCATTGATTGCGCGAATGTCATTCTTGTCCTTTTCCTCGGCACTTTTCAGGAAACGAACATCCTCAAACAGGCCGGAAAACTCCTTTTCAAGCGACTTGGCAGGCTTTCCCTGCATAAATACTTCGTATTTTTCCGTCAGCTTTTTTAGTTTACATAACAAAGAAATCACCAGGACCAGAAGTACCAGGAGCAGCACTCCCATTCCAAGAAACAGATAGCTTGTATCCATTCCTCCCAGTCCCATTTTCTCGAATAAAGTCATATTCTTATCTCCTTAGCGGATGGCGTCTATCTCCTTAGCGGATGGCTTCCAAAATGCGCTCCAGCTCGTCGTTGTTGTAGAATTCAATCTCAATCTTGCCGGCACCGTTGCCCTTATTCACAACATTTACCTTCGTGCCAAGCTTCTGCTTAAGATTCTCTTCGATACTTGCATAGACTGCGTCCAACTGCTCGCTCTTTTTGTCCTTGGTATTTGCTTTCTGCGGCTTGTTCAGATCGCGAATCAGCTTCTCAACCTCACGAACATTGAGTTCTTCTTCAACAATTTTATTCGCAAGACGAAGCTGTTGCTCGGGATTGGCTACGCCGATTAACGCTCTGGCATGACCTTCGGATAACTTGCCGTTCTTGATGTATTCCTGCACTTCCTCGGTCAGTTTCAAAAGACGAATCTTATTCGTAATCGCGGTTCGGCTCTTGCTTACCTTCTTGGCAACATCCTCCTGTGTGAGATGGAACTCATCCATCAAACGCTTGTAGGCAAGGGCTTCTTCAATGTCGTTAATGTCCTCACGCTGTAAGTTCTCAATGATGGAAATCTCAAGAATCTCCTGCTCGGTATATTTACGAATTACAACGGGAATCTCCTTAAGTCCTGCCTTCAGAGCAGCTCTCCAACGACGCTCACCGGCAATAATCTCATAATGATTTCCTCTGTCCTGTACCAGGATCGGCGTTAACACACCGTACTGAGCAATCGACTGGGATAATTCTTCCAACGCCTCTTCATCAAAGAACTGGCGGGGCTGATCCTTATTTGGCTCAACCATAGAGATTCGAACCATAGAAGTTGCTTCCGCGGTTTCCTTCGCTTCTTCCTTGACTTCCTGGGGCTCCTTCTTGGCTGCTACGCCGGTGGGAATCAAGGAATCTAAGCCTTTTCCAAGTCCTCTCGGCATTGCTCCACGTGAAACCGATGCCTGAGTCTTTGCTGTTTTCGATTGTGTTGCCTTCGCTTGTGCCATACGCTTACTCCTCTTTTACTCGGGAATTTACTTCACTACTTACGCTTCATCAGTTCGTCTGCAAGCTTCATGTAGCTTTCCGCTCCGGCAGACTTCGGGTCATATTTTGTAATGGGAAGGCCGTAGCTGGGCGCCTCCGCAAGACGAATATTTCTGGGAATTACCGTCTCAAACACATAGTAGGGAATGTTATTCTTCACATTTTCCACTACCTGCTGAGAAAGGTTCGTTCTCGAATCATACATGGTGAACACAACACCCTCGATATCCAGAGTAGGATTCAGTCTCTCACGAACTAGGTTCACGGTATAGATTAACTGGGACAGACCCTCCAATGCGTAGAATTCACACTGAATCGGAACCATTACCGTCTGCGCCGTAGTCATAGCATTTACGGTCAGAAGACTTAAGGAAGGAGGACAATCAATCAGAATATAGTCGTAGGAGCGGTTCACATAGTCGATCTCGTTCTTCAGAATAAATTCTTTTTTGTCCACACCGATTAATTCAATCTCAACAGCTGCCAGGCCGACATTCGAGGGAACAATATCCACGCCGGGAATTGCGTCGCGAACGATACAATCCTGGATGGAACACTCGCCCAGAATCAGCTCATAAACAGTATTCTCCAATTCATTTTTATCAATTCCGAAGCCACTGGTCGTATTGCCCTGGGGGTCGATGTCTACGATCATGACTTTTTTGCCGTGCTCAGCTAAGGCAGCGGACAGATTGATGGCGGTGGTCGTCTTACCGACGCCGCCTTTCTGGTTTGCAATTGCGATAATTTTTGCCATAGATACCTCTTGGATCCGTTTTCTCTCTTACTTCTTTTTATCTATAGATAAATACTTTTTCGATTATATCACTTTTATCCTTCTTCTTCCACACATTTATTGTTTCACGTGATAAAAAGTTCATCCGTAATTTTGTTACTTTTTTCAATACCACAAGTTCTTGTGTTCCCTTCAATATACCGTAAACCCGCTATTTTGCGCTTGTTTTGTGTTTCACGGGAAATTTGTGTATTCAGTCAAGAAATGTTTCACGATTTATATGCTACTAAATCTTGACGTTTCATGTTTCACGTGAAACACGATATAGTGCTTAATCGTTTGAACGGGATTTGTTTCATACCAAAATGTTTCACGTGTAACAATTTGTTCCGGACCTCACAATTTATGAATCAAGATATAGTAAACAGAAAAACAAGAAAAATTCAACAAATCATATCGTTTCAAGGCAGCCAATAAGAAAAAAGCAAATGTTTCACGTGAAAAAAGAGCATGACAACAAGTCACGCTCTTTCAGTAAAGTTTACAGATATATGCCATAATTTACAGAGAAATCAGGTTATTCTTAATTGCAAATACCGCTGCCTGTGTACGATCGGCAACATCAATCTTCTTGAAGATATTCGAAATATGATTCTTAACGGTACGCTCGGAAATGCCCATTCTTGCGGCAATATCCTTATTGAAATCTCCTTCCGCAACCATAATCAATACCTCAATCTCACGCTTGGTCAAGTTCTCAAGAACAGCCTTCTGTTCATCACGACGAACCAGAGATTGATTCAGCACAGGAATCAGATCCGGCTGGATATACTGCTCTCCCGCAAGAATCATCTCAATAGCCTGCACCAACTCATCCGAAGAAGAGTCCTTAAGAATATAACCGTTTGCTCCGATATCAATAGCCTTCAGAAGATACTCGGCATCATTATGAACCGTAAGCATCAAAACCTTGGTCTTTTCATAATCCTTACGAATCTTCGTAAGACAATCAATACCGTTCATCTTCGGCATATTGATGTCAAGAAGCACAATATCCGTAGCTTCCTTCTCAAGAAATTCCAAAGCTTCCTCACCATTTCCGGCTTCGCCAACCACCTTCATGGTTCCGTTAAATTCCAATAAACGCTTGATTCCTTCACGAATCATAGCATGATCATCAACCAATAATACTCGAATCATCAATTATTCCCCCTAACAAATATTCAGCAATTCCACATAAATTACTGTTCCGGACGGCTCACGCTCTAAAACACGAATGGAGCCGTTCATTAATGCAACACGCTCTCGCATAATATCAAGACCATAATGAAGAGACGAATCCTCCGTAGAATCCAGAGAAATTCCGATACCGTCATCCTCAATCGTAGTACGAATCACAGAGGAATCTGCAGAAACATTCACCGTAAGTGTCTTTCCCTGGGAGTGCTTAACCGCATTCAGTGTTGCCTCCCGAATAATGCGGAAAAGAGAAGCCAGCAAAGATTTATTCGTAAGATACTCTTCATTTTCCACGTGAAACAATAAAGACATCTGCGTCTTGGTGGCAAGTTCCAAACGGAGCTTTTCGATTAAAGCGGCAAAACCCAGATCATCCAGCGTCATGGGACGAAGATCATAGATAATTTCTCGCAATTCATCGATGGACTCCCGAATCAATTTTGATACAGACCGTAGCTCTAACTTCGCGCGAATCGGGTCCATATCAATATACTTCCCGGTAAGCTCAATCATATGAACCGTATGGGTAAGATTCTGAATCGTAATATCATGAAGATCTCTGGCAATACGGGATCTCTCACGCTCCTGAATTTCGGTAATCTCTACCGGAACCGATGGCTTCTCATTTTTTTCTTTTACACGGAGCTCTTCTTCAGACTTACGAATCATCTCATCAAGATTCCTTCGTGTCTCATCCGAAGGCACTCCATCGGAAGCGTCAGGAAGAGATACCTTCTCTTTGGCCATAATCTCTTGAATGAGCTCCAACCGGGCATTCACTTCATTCAGTTTATGATACAGAATACGATTCGCTTCCTCCAGAGAAGTAATCAGATCCTTGTTCTCCCGAATTCGATCGGAATAGAGATGAATCGGATCTCTGGGGCTGAATACACTGAGAGAACGATTTTCCTCAGTCAACACCGAATCCAGATACCCTTGCGTTTCGCGAATCTTCTCATTATTCTGAAGAATCTGCGCCTCCAGGTCATTTTTCTCCGAAGAGAAATCTTCATATAAAGTTAAAAGTGATTGTTTAATATTCATATAAGTCCCTCCGCCTACAAGGGCTTCTTCGCAGGAGTTCCTGCTTTTCTGGGGAAACGATCCGGTGTTCCGTCTGTTTTCTCAATAGCCAGAATCGTTCTTCCGATCTCAGAACCCGGCAGGGTAAAAGAAGAAACCTTTCGAACCTTACCTTTTAGCTGGCCAAGTGCATTTGCCGCAGCTTTCGCTTCCGCTTCGGCAGTTTCCGCCTTATAGGAATAGAAGGTTCCGCCTTTCTTCACAAAAGGAAGACAGAATTCCGCAAGAACAGAGAGATTGGCAACTGCACGTGAAACACACAGATCATAGGAATCACGAAACTTCACATCGCGCCCATAATCCTCCGCACGACCGTGATAAGCCGAAATCTTCGTAAGCCCCAACTCACGAATTACTTCATTTAAGAAACCGACGCGTTTTTCAAGAGAATCCAAAAGAGTCACTTCCAACTCCGGAAATGCAATTTTTAACGGGATTCCCGGAAATCCGGCTCCGGTACCCACGTCAATCAAACGCTTCGTAGAAGAGGAAAGAAGCTCCGGGTATGCTCGCACCAGAGAAACACTGTCGATGAAATGTTTTTTTAACACATCCTCAAGCTCTGTAATGGCAGTCAGATTCATACGGGAATTCCAATCCACCAGCATCTCGTAATACTTTACATATTGACTTACTTGGTCAACAGACAACGATACACCCATTTCTTCCATCTCGTAAATGAAATTCTGTATCATCGGATGCTCAAGATTCATCTTATCTTCCTCCATGGGATTCTAAGTATACCAGCAAGACAGAGGCATCTGCCGGATTCACACCGGAGATTCGCATTGCCTGTCCGACGGATTCCGGTCGAAATTCCTTTAGCTTCTGCTTCGCCTCAAGACGAAGAGAGGGAACCTGATCGTAATCGATATCCGCAGGAATTCTGCGATTCTCTGTTTTCTTGAAATCCTCCACCTGCTTCTGCTGGCGAAGGATGTAACCTTCATACTTGACATAGATGTCCACCTGCTCGGCAACATCCACAGATAAAAGAGGACGTTCCGGATCAATGGGCGCAATCTTGAAATAATCAAGCTCGGGGCGACACATCAGATCCGCAAGAGAAGTTCCGGTCTTAAGATGTGCACTCTCCACCGTATCCAGAAAATCCTGAATGGTCTTATTCGCACCGACAATGGTGGACTTTAAACGTTCCACTTCCGCTTCGATTAATTTCTTCTTTTCACAGACGTAGTCATAGCGTTCCTTGGAAACAAGACCTACTCTGTAACCGATTTCAGTTAAACGAAGATCCGCATTATCCTGGCGAAGAAGAAGACGATATTCTGCACGGGAAGTCATCATTCGATAGGGTTCGCGGTTCTCTTTTGTTACCAGATCGTCGACCAAAACACCAAGATATGCCTGGGAACGATCCAAAATAACCTGCTCGCGACCGAGCACCTCCATCGAAGCATTGATTCCGGCAAGAATTCCCTGGGCCGCTGCCTCTTCATAACCGCTGCTTCCGTTAAACTGACCGGCACAGAACATTCCGCGAATCGCTTTCATCTCCAAAGTCGGACGAAGCTGCTTCGGATTAATGCAATCGTATTCAATCGCATAAGCATTACGTACCATCTTACAATTCTCAAGACCGGGAACCGTTCGATACATCGCAAGCTGTACATCCTCGGGAAGGGAGGAAGACATACCGCCGACATACATTTCATTCGTATGCAGGCCCTCCGGCTCGATGAAAACCTGATGTCTTTCCTTATCCGCAAACTTCACAACCTTATCCTCAATGGAAGGACAATAGCGAGGACCGGTTCCTTCAATAATTCCCGCATAGATGGGACTGCGATCTAAGTTGGCACGAATAATCTCGTGCGTTTTCTCATTGGTATAGGTCAGATAACAGGATACCTGATCAATCTGAACATCCTCCGGATTGGTGCTAAAAGAGAACGGAACCACGCGCTCGTCTCCCTTTTGCTCCTCCATCTTACTAAAATCAATCGAACGCTTATCCATACGTGCAGGCGTTCCGGTTTTGAATCTTCGAAGTTCAATTCCAAGATCGAGAAGAGACTGCGTCAGATGATTCGCTGCCTGCAAACCGTTGGGTCCCGTATAGGTAATCGCCTCACCACACAGACATCTTGCCTTCAGATAGGTTCCGGTACAAAGAATCACAGCCTTACATTCATAAATGGCACCGGTATAAGTTTTCACACCGGTAATTCTCGCACGTAAAAGAGGATCCGAAGAATCCGCAAGCTCCTCCGTCAGAAGCTCACAAACCTCCGCCTGCTTAATGGTCAGATGTTCCTGATTCTCCAAAACCTTACGCATCGCACGTGAATACTCTGCCTTATCCGCCTGCGCACGAAGAGAATGTACCGCAGGTCCCTTCGAAAGATTCAACATCTTCGACTGAATAAAGGTCTTATCAATATTCTTTCCCATTTCACCGCCGAGGGCATCCAGCTCACGCACCAAATGTCCCTTACTGGTACCACCCACATTCGGGTTACAGGGCATTAAGGCAATACTGTCAACCGAAACCGTAAAAATTACCGTTTCCAGTCCCAACCTCGCACAAGCAAGTGCTGCTTCACAGCCGGCATGACCTGCACCGATTACACAGATATCTACTTTTTCACGAATCTGGTTCATTCCAACTCAATCCTCGAATCATCCATCTATTCTTGTCTGTTCCAAACGAAACAGGTTTCTATCCTATTTTCCCATACAGAATTTAGAGAAAATCTCATTGACCAGTTCATCCTCAACCTCTTCTCCGATAATGCGACCAAGCTCACGATAAGCACTCATCAGATCGATGGAGAAGAAATCCTCCGGCATTCCGTCTTCGATGCTCTTTTTAACGAGATTTGCCGATTGCAGGGCGGACTGTAAACATTCAATATGACGAAGAGAAGTAACTAAGACCTCCTCCTTCAGATCAATCTGCCCCAACTCATAGAGCTTGCGAATTGTTTCGGAAAGCTTATCCATACCGAAATCCTCTTTTACCGAGGTCGATAGGAAAATAGGATCCGAAATATCCTGAAGGAACGGAACAAGATCTTCCCTGGTTACTACCGTCTTAAGGTCAGACTTATTAAGAAGCAGAATTACTTTTTTGCCGGCTAAAAGAGAAAAAATCTTACGGTCACTTTCATCAAGGGGTACGGAAGCATCCACCACATAGAGAACCAGCTCGGCATCGCGAACCGAATCCATGGCACGGTCCACACCAATCTTTTCCACCACATCGGAAGTCTCCCGAATTCCGGCCGTATCAATCATGTGAAGCGTAATCTCACCGAGACGAACCGTATCTTCAATTACATCACGTGTCGTTCCGGCAATTTCAGTTACAATCGCCTTCTGGGAGCCACTGAGATAATTGAGAAGAGAAGATTTTCCGGCATTGGGTTTGCCGACAATGACCGTTCGAATTCCTTCCTTCAAGATCGAACCCTGCTTGGCATTCTTAAGAAGCTGTTCCATGGAAGCTAAGTAGGAATCCACCTTTTGAAACAACTCCTCCGGATACCCCTCCAGAGAAATATGCTCCGGATCGTCAAGGGCAGACTCTATGAAAGCGATTTCGTACAGGATTTTTGCCCGCAGATCCTTAATCTTTGTATACAGATTTCCGGACAATTGGCGTAACGAGGCTTTCGCCGCAAAAGCATTTTCCGAAGAAATCAGATCCATCACAGCCTCTGCCTTCGTAAGATCGATTCGTCCATGCAAAAAAGCACGCTTGGTAAATTCTCCGGGCTCGGCCAAACGAACACCGGTCTCCAACACACGAGACAGAATACACTGCGTCAGATACACACCACCATGACAATTGATCTCCACCGTATCCTCCGTCGTAAAGGAATTCGGCGCAAGGAAGATTGAAACCAGCACTTCATCCATCGGTTCTTCGTCTGCATCAACAATAAACCCATAATGAATCGTATGCGAAGCATAATTCATCAAAGGCGCCTGTCCTGCTTTATTCCGAAAAATCGAGCTGACCTTCGCTCTGGCCTCTGCTCCGGAAACACGAATAATACTGACTCCGGCACTTGAAAGACCCGTTGCGATTGCAGCAATGGTATCCTGGTTCATTCTACAATACTCTTTTCCGTCAAAAAATCATATTATGACAAATACTATTGTAAATCATAGAAGGCAAGAAAGAAACACTTTTATAAAAAGGATTGTGTAAAAGGCATCAGTCTATAAAAAACCCCGCCATGAAAATGACGGGGTTCAACCTTTATTTTTTTACTGTCTCTTCAGAGAAACAATAACGTAACGATTCGGTTCCTCACCCTCGGAATGAGTGGTAACGTAACGATCGTTCTGGAGAGCGGAATGGATAATTCTTCTCTCGTAAGGATTCATAGGCTCTAAGTTCACACTTCTGTGGGTTCTCTTAACCTTGAAAGCAATATTTCTTGCAAGGTTCTCCAGAGTCTCCTTACGACGCTCACGGTAGTTCTCGGTATCAAGCTTTACACGAATGTATTCGCAATTGCCCTTATTCACTACCAGAGATACCAGGTACTGAAGGGAATCAAGCGTCTGACCTCTCTTACCGATTAATACACCAACGTCTTCACCGACAAGGTCGATATCCAGGCTCTTATCTTCTGCATTGAACTTCACATTGGTCACAGCAACCATGTTCATTGCAGCAAATACGTCCTTTAAGAACTTCTTGGCAGTCTCTTCAACCTCAGCAGGAACTGCAGGTGCCTTCTCTGCCTTAGGAGCTGCAGGCTTGGGTGCTTCCTTAACAACTTCCTTTGCGGTCTCTTTTACTGCTTCCTTGGCAGGTGCTTTCGCTTCCTTTACGGGAGCAGCCTTCTGTACAGGAGCAGCCTTTTCTTCTTTTACACCGAGCTCTTCTGCCATTACGGCATCAATGGACTCAGCCTTTACTCTTGCATTAATGACACAGGGCTTAGCACCGATTCCTAAGAATCCGGAGGAACCCTCTTCCACTACCACATAATCAAGCTTATCGGAAGTTACGGTAAAATGCGTACAAGCATCGGTAATCGCATCCGACAGGGTCTTGGCGGTAAACTTCATATATTCCATGATTATAACCCCACTATTTATTATTATTCTTTTCGTTGTACTGCTTTACCATGTTCACCTTGGCTGCAAGGGAACCGGGCTTTGCATTGGATTTGTAATACTCAGTAGATTTCTTCACGGCGGCATCTCTTTCTTCCTGAGATTTCTGAGGAACCGCATTAATCTTCTTGGTATTGATGTTGGCATTCGTATTGAGCGTCTGAGGAGGAAGACCTAACTTCGCACGCTTCGCATTGTTTTTCTCAATATTTGCCTTCATCATGGCATCCAGATCCATTCGATCGATAGACTTATTAATTACAATCTGCTGAATGGTACGAACCACACTGGAACCAATCCAGTAGATACCGACACCGACCTGTAAACTCCAACAGAAGAAGATGGAGATTAAAGGCATAATCATGTTCATAACCTTCATGGAACTTGCCATGGAGTTTGCGGTATCCGACTGATTCTGAGAAGGATCCTGCTGAGGCATTAACTTAACATTAATGAACTGAGACAGACCGGCCAAAAGAGGAATCAGAAGACCTCCGATAACCAGTAACCAGTTCGAACCCCAAGCATCACGAACAATATAGCTGGGAGAATAAGATACATTCAGACCAAGGAAGCCATTGTACTTCTTAAGAATCTTCTCGGTTTCGGCAATCTTCTGAAGGGTTGCTTCGGAAGCACCGTTTTCCTTGTAGTAATTCTCAAGAGTCTCCCAATCCTTCGCATTGAACTGATTGAAGAAATCAATGTAACGATTCTGAGCCTTCTTAATCGTACCTCCCTTACCGAGCTTACTGGTATAAGTCGATAAATGAGCGGAATCCTTGTATAATTCTTTGATCTTATCTGCGGTTGCCTTTGTATCCGGATCAATCTCATTTGCCGATGCGATCACATACTTATCGTTGGCAACGTCAAAGGTTGTGTAATTCGCATTCTCAGCACCGTTAATCAGACCAAGGCTGGCAATCAGAATAACGAATACGGCCTTAATCTTGGTAACGTAAGCAGGAATGGAATAGATTACACGATACAATGCAAAAAGAACAGGCATTGTAATCAATAACTGAAGACAGGAACCTGCGGGAGATACACCGTATTTTGCATAAACGGCCTGAGTCTCCTGGTTCATTGCCATCATAGATTCATTGTCTCTGCGATTCTTGTACTTAGCCTGAATTGCCTGAATCTCCGGATTCATCTTGGCAGAAAGCTTTGAGAACTTCTGCTGCTTCATGGTGATCGGCAGCATCAGCATGTACATTACAATCGTAAAGAGAATGATCGACAGTCCGATGTTCGGAATGCGAATGAGATTCAAAACCTCAAACAACGCATTCATAATCATACCGAGCAAAGCAACGATATATTTGAAAATCGGAGTGGAATTCTGAGTTAAAATTACGTCTAACAAATCGAATCCTCCTTGGTAACTATGGTACGGGATCATACCCGCCCTTGGAAAAAGGATTACATCTTAAGATTCTCCAGGCTGTAAGACAACCGCCCTTTATGGCCCCATGCTTATGAATTGCTTCCAATCCGTAATTGCTGCAGGAAGGATAATAAGGACATTTTGTTCTTTTCATCGGAGAGATATGTTTCTGATAGAATTTTATGATTGAAATAAGTATTTTTCTCATGCCAATTCTAGACTACTTCATAATCTTATGAAGCTTCGAAAGATGTAATAGTGCACTCTCAATCTCTGCATAGGAAGCTTCGGAGGCACTTTTTTTTGCAACGACTACAATGTTTAGACCACTACTAAACACTTCCTCGTGTAGCCGGTAACTTTCTCGGATCAGTCTCGTTACCCTATGCCGAACGACACTGTTTCCTACCTTCTTGCTCACCGTAATTCCCAATCGGTTTTCATCTAAGGAATTCTCTAACACATACATGACCAGGGTACGGTTTGCATACGATTTTCCTTTCTCATAGACTTCTCTAAAAGAAAGATTATTCTTCAGTGATTCAGTAAATTTCACTATTTCTCCTCCTCGGAAAAACAATTCCTAAAAAGAAGAAAATAGACCACTGTAAAGCGGTCTATGCTGATAATTTCTTTCTTCCTTTTGCTCTTCTTGCTGCCAGAACCTTACGTCCGCCGGGAGTACTCATTCTGGAACGGAAGCCATGAACCTTAGATCTTTGTCTCTTCTTAGGCTGGAATGTCATCTTCATGTGGAAACACCTCCTTTTCGATTACCATATCTATATCAGATCTGGATAAGAATATTGTTCGTGTTAGAAAATATCCTTTGTGATTATAAGAGAAACCCCCCTATCCGTCAATAAAAAATTAGAAAAATACTGAAAAAAATGATATTTCCTTGGGCCTTGGCTCAACGCAAATACAACATTTAGTATTTTACATAGAATCCACCTAAAATAGCCCAAATATGTGCATTTTTTAATACCCTATTTACATAAAATTATCCACTAATTGTGGATAAAATGTGGATAACCGGCGTGAAACATTGCATATAACCTATGAAACCATCTAAAAAACTATAAATATACTGTGGAAAAGCCTATAAAAGTTATCTACATTTCGATGTGAATAAGTGGAATGATTTTACTTTTTATTTACATAAATTTGATAGGAAAAATTAGGTGGATAAAGGTCCACAATTCACTCATTTTGGTTGATATTTTTTCCACTTTATTATATTATAGAAATGATAATGTATTATATATAATAAGAAGATTTTTTTTTGATTGAAACGAGTTTCTTCATTATTAAAAACCACTTTCAATTTAATGCATACCAACCGGAATTTTTGATTGGAGTACCTACATGATTCAAGAAAAATGGGAAGAAATTAAACAGGTCTTAAAAAAAGAATACGAGCTTACGGATATCTCTTACAATACCTGGATTGTTCCTTTGAAATTCTACAAGCTGGAAGGCAATACGATTAAAATTCTGGTTCCTTCCGATCTTGCCAACGCTTTGAATTATATTAACAACAAGTATAAGACCTTCTTTCAGGTAACGATTTCGGAGATGTTTGATGACACCTATGACATCAATTTTATTCTTGAGAAGGACATCAATATAGAAGAAACAGATTCTACCGAAAAAGAGAATCGAATCGTTTTCAATATTAATCACGAAAGTGCCAATCTGAATCCCAGATATACTTTTGATACCTTTGTCGTAGGAAGTAATAACCGATTTGCACAGTCCGCTTCCCTTGCGGTTGCCGAGACTCCCGGATCTACCTACAATCCTCTTTATATCTACGGAGGACCCGGACTTGGTAAGACGCACTTAATGCATTCAATCGGTCATTTCATTCTAAATGACAATCCGGATAAAAAAGTACTGTACGTTACCTGTGAGCAGTTTACGAACGAAGTAATCGATGCAATCCGTGCCGGTAATACGCAGGATCGAATCAATAAGGTTCGTGAAAAATATCGTAATGTTGACGTTCTTCTGATTGACGATATTCAGTTCTTAAAGGGAAAACAAAGTACACAGGAAGAATTCTTCCATACCTTTAATCAGCTGCATACAAACGGAAAACAGATTGTAATATCCTCCGATAAGCCGCCAAAACTTTTAGAGGATCTGGATGAACGTTTCTTATCCCGTTTCGAATGGGGATTGATTGTCGATATCCAGCCACCTGATTATGAAACAAGAATTGCTATCTTACGTAAGATTATTACAAGTGAATGCCGTGAAATGGATGAAGAAATCATTCATTACATCGGTGAAAATATGAAATCGAATGTAAGAGAGCTGGAAGGTGCACTGAAGAAAGTATTTGCTTACGCAAAAATCAATCATGAGGAATTAACTCTTGATGTAGCAAAGGAAGCATTAAAGGATGTTGTATCTCCCGATAAGCCAAAGGAGCTTACTCCTTCCTTAATCATCGATGTTGTTGCGGAGCATTATGATATTTCGGTAGAAAATATCTGTTCCAAAAAGCGTAATGCAGATTATGTACTTCCAAGACAGATTATTATGTATCTTCTTCGTCAATATACCGATTGTGCTCTGGTAAGTATCGGTAAGCTTTTGGGAGGAAGAGATCACACAACCGTTATGCATGGTGTGGATAAAGTTGTGGAAGAAATGAAGACAGACAGTGAATTAGCCAAGAATCTTAATATCATTTGTAAGAAGCTTGAAATTGGTTAAAAAGACAGCTGTTGATAAGTTCCTTTTTATTCACAGTACATGCACAGCTTTTCCATAGTGATTTATAAGGGCTAAATGCAGTAACCGTTAGGGGTTTGAGACTTATATACATATTCACAACCCTTAATAATATGATTATTATTTTTTATTTAATTATTTATCTAAAAGGGCCTGACCCAATATTCTTAATGGAATGGAAGGAGTTATTCACAAAATGAAATTTGTATGTAGAAAATCCGATCTTGTGAACGGAGTAAGTATTGTATCGAAGGCAGTTCCCAATAAAACAACCATGTCGATTATGGAATGCATCTTAATTGATACAACGAAGGGAAACATTTCTCTTACCGCGAATGATATGGAACTTGGAATTGAGACGATTGTTGACGGTCAGATTCTTGTAAGCGGTATGATTGCTCTGGATGCCAAGATTTTCGGTGATATTGTAAGAAAGCTTCCTGACAGTGAAGTAACTGTTGAAACGGATGAGAATTACAAGACTTTGATTACCTGTGAGAAGGCAAAGTTTACGATTATCGGTAAGCCCGGTGATGATTTTACTTATCTTCCCAAGGTGGAAAGAAATGATTCTATTATTATCAGCCAGCTTACTCTTAAGGACATTATTCGTCAGACCATTTTCTCCATCGGTGAAAATGAGAATAATAAGTTAATGACCGGTGAATTATTCGAGATTAACGGGGATACCCTTAAGGTTGTATCTCTGGACGGCCACAGAATTTCGATTCGTAATATAGGTCTTAAAAACAGTTACGATCATAAGAAGGTTGTAGTTCCCGGTAAGACCTTAAATGAGATTTCCAAGATTATCGGCAACGATTCCGAGAAGGAAGTTGTAATTTTTATCAATGAGAAGCACATTATCTTCGAATTTGATAATACTGTAGTGGTAAGCCGTCTGATTGAAGGAGAATATTTCAAGATTGACCAGATGTTATCTAAGGATTATGAGACGAAGGTTACGATTAACAAGAAGGATATGCTGGAATGTATTGACCGTTCTCTTCTTTTGATCAAGGAAGGCGATAAGAAGCCGATCATCATTACGATTAATGAAGAAACTATGGAATTCAAGATTAATTCCGCAGTTGGTTCCATGAATGAAGAGATTGAGATTCAGAAGACCGGTAAGGATCTGATGATCGGATTCAACCCTAAGTTCTTAATCGATGCGCTTCGTGTAATCGAGGATGAGACGATTGATATCTATCTTGTGAATTCGAAGGCTCCCTGCTTCATCCGCGATGAGGAAGAAAAGTACATCTATCTCATTCTTCCCGTTAACTTCACGACTGTATCCTAATCAGCCGTTACATAGAATAGAGTGATGTATTATGGAAATCATTAAACTTCGTGATGAATTCATTAAGTTGGGACAGGCATTAAAGGCAGCGGGACTGGTTGAATCCGGCGTGGATGCGAAGTTCGTAATCCAGGATGGTTTGGTATCGGTAAACGGTGCGGTCGAAACCCAGCGTGGTAAAAAATTATACGATGGAGATGTAGTCTCCTTCGACGGAAACGAAATCAGAATTGAGAAATAAATGATTATAAAATCCCTTGAATTAACCAATTACCGTAATTATGAGTCTCTTTGCATCAATTTTGATGAAGGAACCAATATTCTCTACGGTGATAACGCGCAAGGCAAAACGAATATCCTGGAAGCAATCTATCTAAGTGCCACAACGAAATCTCATCGCGGCACGAAGGATAAGGATATTATCCGTTTTGGTGAAGAGGAAGCTCATATCAGAGCTCGAATTGAAAAGGACATGATTGATCAGAAGATTGATATGCATCTTCGTTCCACGAAAACGAAGGTCATCGCAATCGATGAAATGAAAATTAAGAAGGCTGCTCAGTTATTGGGACTTCTTAAAGTTGTTTTTTTCAGTCCGGAAGATCTGTCAATTATTAAGAGCGGCCCTTCGGAGCGTCGTAGATTTATTGATATGGAATTGTGTCAGATTGATTCCTTCTATCTGACCAATCTGAATAATTACAATAAAATTGTGAATCAGCGTAATGCGCAGCTTAAGGATCTTTATTTCAATCCTTCCCTGCAGGATGTCATTAATATCTATGACATTCAGTTGGTAAGCTACGGTACGGAGATAATTAAGAGACGTAAGCTTTTCGTTGAGCAGTTAAATGAGATTATTGCTGAAATTCACGAGAAGTTGTCCGGTGGAAAAGAACATATTCAGGTTGTCTATGAACCAAATATCGAGATTGAGGATTTTGAGCGTATGCTCAGTGCGAGTCGGGATAAGGATATGAAACTGAAACAGACTACCGTGGGTCCTCATCGTGATGATATCAGTTTTATTGTGGACGGAATCGATATTCGTAAGTTCGGTAGTCAGGGCCAGCAGCGAACGGCTGCTCTCTCACTGAAATTATCCGAGATTGAGATTATTCGTAAGATTACTCGTGAAAATCCGGTTCTTCTTTTGGATGATGTATTGTCGGAACTGGATTCCAATCGTCAGAATTATCTTTTAAATTATATTGGAAATATGCAGACCATTGTTACCTGTACGGGTCTGGATGAATTTATTAATAATCGATTCGAGATTAATAAGGTTTTTCGAATTGAGAATGCAAACATTGTGGAAGAAAGCATGAAGAATGCTTAAGTTGTGGAGGATAGATTATGTCTAACGCAGTAGAACATGAATATGGCGGAGATCAGATTCAGATTTTGGAAGGACTGGAAGCAGTTCGTAAAAGACCTGGTATGTATATCGGTACCACTTCCATTCGTGGTCTTCATCATTTGGTGTATGAAATTGTAGATAATGCGGTGGATGAAGCTTTGGCCGGATTCTGCGATACGATTGATGTAAGCATTAATCCGGACAATTCCATTACGGTTATTGATAACGGACGTGGTATTCCCGTAGATATTAACCATAAAACCGGACGTCCTGCAGTGGAGGTTGTATTTACCGTTCTTCATGCCGGTGGTAAGTTCGGCGGTGGAGGATACAAGGTATCCGGTGGTCTTCACGGTGTAGGTGCGTCGGTTGTAAATGCACTTTCCACCTGGCTGGAGGTTGAAGTCAGTCGTGGAGGTAAAGTTTATAAGCAGCGTTATGAGCGCGGTAAGATTATGTACGATCTGAAAGAAATCGGTACCTGTGATGCAGAGAAAACCGGTTCGAAGGTTACCTTCCTTCCGGATCCCGAGATTTTTGAGGAAACCGTATTTGAGTATGACATTTTAAAGCAGCGTCTCCGTGAAATGGCGTTCTTAACGAAGGGACTTAAGATTGTATTAAGAGATCTTCGTGAAGAAAAAGAGCAAGAGAAAACCTTCCACTACGAAGGCGGTATTAAGGAATTCGTATCCTGGGTAAACCGCGGAACGAATCCTCTGTACGACAAGGTTCTCTACTTTGAAGGAACCAAGAACAATGTCTACGTCGAAGTGGCAATGCAGCACAACGATTCCTACAATGAGAGCTGTTTCTCTTTTGTAAATAACATCAATACACCGGAAGGCGGTATGCATGTTGTTGGTTTCCGTAATGCACTTACCAAGACCTTCAATGATTATGCAAGAAGCAATAAATTAATCAAAGAAAAAGATCCCAATCTCTCCGGTGATGATATTCGTGAGGGACTTGCAATTATTATCAGTGTTAAGATTGAGGATCCTCAGTTTGAAGGACAGACGAAGCAGAAGCTTGGTAACTCCGAAGCAAGAACTGCTGTAGATGCGGTAGTCAGTGAGCAGCTTACCTATTTCCTTGAGCAGAATCCTTCGGTTGCCAAGACCATTTTAGATAAATCGATTCTGGCACAGCGTGCAAGAGAAGCTGCCCGTAAGGCAAGAGAAGCTACCCGCCGTAAATCTCCTCTCGACGGTACTGCTCTTCCCGGCAAGTTGGCGGATTGTTCCGATAAGGATCCGAAGAACTGTGAAATCTACATCGTAGAGGGTGATTCCGCAGGTGGTTCTGCCAAGACAGCCCGTAATCGTGCAACGCAGGCAATTCTTCCTCTTCGCGGTAAGATCCTGAATGTAGAGAAAGCAAGAATTGACAAGATTTATGCCAATAACGAGATTAAGGCAATGATTAAGGCCTTCGGTACCGGTATTCATGATGATTTCGATATTACGAAGCTTCGTTATCACAAGATTATTCTGATGACCGATGCCGATGTGGACGGTGCGCATATTTCCACTCTCCTACTTACCTTCATCTATCGTTTTATGCCGGAATTAATCAAGCAGGGATATGTATATATGGCAATGCCTCCTCTCTATAAGTTAGAGAAAAACAAGAAGGTATGGTATGCATATTCGGATGAGGAATTAAATTCGATTCTTCAGGAAGTCGGTCGTGACCAGAACAACAAGATTCAGCGTTACAAGGGACTTGGTGAGATGGATGCCGAGCAGCTTTGGGAGACTACCATGGATCCTGAAAGAAGAATCCTTAAAAGAGTAAATTACGATCCGGAGCTCGATGCCGAGGTAGACAATACCTTCTCCGTATTAATGGGCGACAGTGTGGAACCCAGACGAGAGTTCATTGAAACCAACGCGAAGTATGTTAAGAATCTGGATATCTAAGAGATAGTCATTTTATGGAGTAAATTCTTCTCCTCGCCATGAGGGAAAACTGCTAAAGCAGTTAGGATTTTGCTTCGCAAAACAAGGAGTAAATTCCTCTCCTCACCTTAGAGGTTCGGATTTTGCTTCGCAAAACAAGGAGTAATGTATGGAAGACAATATCTTTGACAAGATAAAAGATGTCGATCTGAAGAAAACCATGGAAGATTCTTATATCGATTACGCCATGAGTGTTATTGCCGCTCGTGCGCTTCCCGATGTAAGAGACGGTCTGAAGCCGGTACAGAGACGTATTCTCTTTTCCATGAGTGAATTGAATAACGGACCGGATAAGCCTCATCGTAAATGTGCCCGTATCGTCGGTGATACCATGGGTAAATATCACCCTCACGGCGATAGCTCGATCTATGGAGCTTTGGTAAATATGGCACAGGATTGGTCTATGCGCTATTGTCTTGTGGACGGTCACGGTAACTTCGGTTCTGTGGACGGCGACGGCGCTGCAGCAATGCGATACACCGAGGCCAGATTATCGAAGATCTCTATGGAGATGCTTGCGGATATCGGTAAGGATACCGTAGATTTTATTCCAAACTTCGATGAGACCGAAAAGGAGCCTACTGTTCTGCCCAGCCGTTACCCGAATCTTTTATGTAACGGTTCCAACGGTATCGCCGTAGGTATGGCTACCAACATTCCTCCTCACAATCTTCGAGAAGTAGTCAATGCGGTTGTGAAAATTATCGATAACGAGGTAGAGGAGAATCGTGCTACCGATATCGATGAGATTATTGAAATCGTAAAGGGACCGGATTTCCCTACCGGCGGTATGATTTTAGGTCGTTCCGGTATCGAGGAAGCCTATCGTACCGGACGCGGTAAGATCCGTGTGCAGGCGGTGACCAACATTGAGCCCATGGCCAATGGCAAGAACCGTATTGTTGTTACCGAGATTCCCTACATGGTCAACAAAGCCAAGCTGATCGAGAAGATTGCAGAGCTGGTTCGTGAGAAGCGTGTGGACGGTATCACCGATCTGCGAGATGAGTCCGACCGTTCCGGTATGCGTATTGCCATTGAACTGAGAAGAGATGTGAACCCTCAGGTTATGCTGAATCAGCTGTTCAAGCATA
>JAZQQG010000002.1:0-30273 GCA_045628945.1 Lachnospiraceae bacterium | reverse complement strand
CCAGCACTTCCATGGCATGAAGAATGTCGTTGTTATCCTTTGACATCTTATCCCAGGGAAGTTCTAACAGGGTCTCAATATAACCACGCTCCACAGCCGCCTCGGAATGGCTGGCGGCAACTGCCTTGAAGCGGGCAATTTCTTTTTTAATCTTCTCCTTTACCTCTGCCGAAGCCTTAAGCTTCGCAAGGCCTTCCTCAAACTGCTTCGTGTCGGAGTAATCCTCGGAATCCCCAAGTTCATCCCGAATGAACTGCATCTGCTCCCGAAGAATGTATTCACGCTGATGTTTGTCTACGCGACTCTTCATCTTCTCTGCCAGTTCATCACGAATTTTGGCCACATCCGTCTCCTTCAAAAGAAGAGCGGACATTGCCTCATAACGCTCGGTGATGGAGGTTGCCTCCAAAACGGTCTGCTTGGCATCATATTCTACCGGAAGATTTGACAGAATCAGGAAAATAACATGATTTAAGAAGGCCGCATCATATTTCATGACCTCCGGCTTATGAATGCCGATGCTCTTCGTTACTTTCGGAAAATGTGCCCCATAGGTAACCAACAGATCCTCCAAATGCTTCTCCATTGCCTCTAAAGCCACCGAATCCACGAGTTCCTCACTCTCATTCGGTTGCAATTGCGCCTCCAGATACTCTGTACGCTCTGTAAAGCCAAGCAATTTAGCATCCTGCAGCCCCTCGACAAGCACGCGAACTACATCCTCGTTCGGAATGCGGGAGAGCTGACGAACCACCGCAATGGTTCCGACTGTATATACATCCTTGGCAGTGGGATCCTCAACATTGGGATCTCGCTGTGCCACCAGGAATACTTTCTCATCCGTAAGCATTGCCTGCTCCAAGGCAGCAATAGACTTCTCACGACTGATATCAAAGTGGATGACCAGTCCCGGAAATACGTTGAGAGCCCGAAGTGCAATCGCAGGTAAAAGTGAATCCTTCGCTTCCACCGCCTTCTCGGCACTCTCCAATGCTTCCATCAAATCCTTGTTTTCTTCACTCATGCAGCAAACTCCTATTGGAAAAAAGAGCCGGAGGATCTCCGGCTCTTACCAGTACATATCTAATTATGGTCAAGCCAATCTCTCTATCCAGCCTACACCGTCTCAACAATCGGCTCGCCCTTGCCCAATACAACGTCCTTGGTAATGATGCACTTTGCAATGGACTCATCCGAGGGAATGCGATACATAATATCCATCATCGCCTTCTCCATAATGGAACGAAGTCCACGGGCACCGGTCTTACGCTCGTTCGCCAGTCGGGCAATCTCCCGAACAGCATCCTCCTCGAATTCGAGTTCGACGCCATCGTAGGCAAATAACTTCTTATACTGCTTGACAAGAGCACATTTCGGCTCAGTAAGAATACGAACCAGTGCTTCCTCGTCCAAGCCCTTCAAAGAGACATTAATCGGTACACGGCCTACGAACTCGGGAATCAAACCAAACTTCACAAGATCCTGCGCCGTTACCTCCTGCAGTAACTCATCCAACGCCTTCTCGCTCTTATCGACGATCTCAGCATTAAAGCCGATGCTCTTACGATCGAGACGGGTCTGAATAATCTTCTCAAGACCGTCAAAGGCACCACCGAGGATGAACAGAATGTTCGTCGTATCAATGGGAATCAATTCCTGATGAGGATGCTTTCTTCCACCCTGAGGAGGAACTGAAGCAACCGTACCCTCGACAATCTTAAGCAGAGCCTGCTGAACGCCTTCGCCCGATACATCACGGGTAATGGAGACATTCTCACTCTTCTTGGTAATCTTATCGATCTCATCGATATAGACAATACCCAGCTGCGCACGCTCAATGTCATAATCCGCAGCCTGAATCAATTTCAAAAGAATATTCTCAACATCTTCACCGACATAACCGGCCTCGGTAAGCGTCGTGGCATCTGCAATCGCAAACGGTACGTTGATAATCTTAGCCAAAGTCTGCGCAAGATACGTCTTACCGGATCCGGTAGGCCCCAACATCAGAATATTACTCTTCTGCAGTTCCACGCCGTCGCCGTTATCTTCGGAGGTGATACGCTTGTAATGATTGTATACTGCTACAGACAATACTTTTTTGGCTTCTTCCTGACCGATTACATACTGGTCCAGGAATTCCTTGATCTCAACCGGCTTCAGAAGGTTAATTCCCTCTTCTCCAACCGTTCCGCGTTCCATCTCGGCATCGTCCAATTCTTCTGCAAGAATGTCATTGCATATATCAATACAGCTATCGCAAATATTGACTCCCTTCGGTCCGGAAACCATCTTGCGAACATCCTTCTGGCTCTTGCCACAAAAAGAACAGGTCATTTCAGTTATATCCGTCGGTTTCTTGGTTGACATGTTTATCCTTTCCTTCAAAAAAGAACCTTTCGTATCGAAAGTCCTTATTCGCCGTCTCTCTTCGTAATTACCTTATCGATCAGGCCGTAAGCAAGCGCTTCCTCGGCACTCATCCAGTTATCACGATCGGTATCGGCATAAATCTTCTCAATCGACTGGCCGGTACGCTCTGCCAGGATGGTATTCAACTTCTCCTTGGTAGAAGCAATATGCTTCGCAGCGATCTCAATCTCGGTAGCCTGGCCCTGTGCTCCGCCAAGAGGCTGATGAATCAGGATCTCGGAATTCGGAAGCGCCATACGCTTCCCCTTGGCACCGCCCGCCAACAGGAAGGAACCCATGCTGGCTGCCATGCCGATACAGATGGTTGCAACATCGCACTTGATGTACTGCATCGTATCATAGATTGCAAGACCTGCGGTTACCGAGCCGCCGGGGGAGTTGATGTAGAGCTGGATATCCTTATCGGGATCCTCTGCCTCCAGGAAAAGCAGCTGTGCAACTACAACGCTTGCAGATACATCCGTAACCTCTTCACCTAAAAAGATGATACGATCCTTCAGTAATCTGGAATAAATATCGTAGGAGCGCTCTCCACGACTGGTCTGTTCAATGACATACGGTACTAAACTCATACTCTTGTCCCCTTTCGTCTCATTCATATCTAAAGAATACTCTCATAGATGTCCAATAATACTCTCTTTAAGAATTATTCTTCGGTTTTCTTTGCTGCAGTCTTCTTCGCAGCAGGCTTCTTCTCGCCGTCTTCTGCCTTCTTTGCAGGAGCCTTCTTCGCGGGAGCCTTCTTCTCGCCGTCCTCTGCCTTCTCAGCAGCCTTCTTCGCGGGAGCCTTCTTTGCTGCAGTCTCGCTTGCTTCCTTTACTACAAGTTCAACAGCCTTGGAGATTGCAAGATCCAACTTGATCTCGGAAGCTTCCTTCTCGCCGATAATCTCCTTAACCTTCTCCTCTTCCATCTGGTAAGCATCTGCAAGACGCTTAATCTCTGCAGCATACTCCTCATCGGATACGGTAATATTCTCAGCCTTTACTACTGCCTCAAGAACCAGTCTGGACTGAATTCTCATCAAAGCGGACTTCTTGGTCTGATCCATCATATTCGCCATGGTCATACCGGTAAACTGGAAGTACTGCTCTAAGGACAGACCCTGCATCTGAAGACGCTGTGCGTAGTCCTGAATCATCTGCTTCTGCTCGGTCTCTACCATTGCATCGGGAATCTCCATCTTTGCATCTGCGACGATTGCTTCAATTACAGCGCTCTCGATTGCTTCCTTGGCAGCCTTATCCTTTTTCTCGGTTAACTCCTTGCGGATGTCTTCCTTATACTCAGCTAAAGTATTGTAGTCGGATACCTCACTTGCGAACTCATCATCCAGTGCGGGTAACTCCTTCTCCTTTACTTCCAATACGTTAACCTTGAACAGTGCGGGCTTGCCTGCAAGCTCGGATGCCTGATAATCCTCAGGGAAGGTAACGTTAACATCTACATCCTCACCGGCCTTCTTACCGATTAACTGATCCTCGAAGGTATCGATAAAGGAATGGGAACCTAACTCAAGACTGTAGTTCTCACCCTTACCACCGTCGAATGCCACGCCGTCAACAAATCCTTCGAAGTTGATCACTGCGGTATCACCCTTCTTCGCTTCGCGCTCTACGGTTACCATTCTGGAGTTCTGCTCGCGCTGCTTCTCAAGCTCAGCATCCACCTCAGCATCGCTTACGGTACGATCCTGCTTCTCAACAGCGATTCCCTTGTACTTACCAAGGGTAACTTCAGGCTTCAGTGCTACGGTAGCAGTGAAGATGAAAGGCTTGCCGGCCTCTAACTGAATGACATCGATGGCAGGCTGGGATACAACCTCCTCACCGCACTCGGCAACTGCATCTGCATAGGCATCGGGAATCAGCTCGTTTGCTGCATCCTCATAGAATACTTCCTTGCCGTACATCTTCTCGATAATCTGACGAGGAGCCTTACCCTTACGGAAACCGGAAACGGCAATCTTACCTTTATTCTTCTGGTAAGCTTTCTCGATTGCTGCCGCGAACTGCTCAGCGGTCGCCTCAATCGTAAGCTTAGCCATGTTCTTTTCTAACTTCTCAACCTTACAACTCATTACAATATATCCTCCTAAGATTCTTCATGGGCATTTTAACCCACAATGCTATACGATTATAGCACAGCATCCCTATAAATGCAAAAAGTTTTTCCGCAAGAATTGTTTCCATTTTTACCTCATATGAGATATACTCTTTTGTGAAAAAAACAAATCGGATGTTCTTCACGATTCACATTTTATCCCGAAAGGAATCCTTCCATATGAATGTTAAGAAAATGGTAACCACCGCAGCGCTTCTCGCGCTATGCATCGTAAGTATTTTTCTGAAGTCGGCCGGCAACCTCATGATTATCTTCGTGACCGGCGCCATCGTAAACACCTGCATCATTCTCAGCGGATGGTTCTGTGGTCTTGGCTACGGCGCAGTCTTATGTGTTCTGGCCCCGATTGCCTCCTATTTTCTGGCACCGTCCCCGATTACGCAGGCAGTTCCCGCCGTTGTTCCCTGCATTATGGCAGGCAACATGATTCTGCTTGTGGCGGTATGCGTCTGCAAAGCACCTTCCAAGAAAAACTTTTTTGCCTATGTCGGTCTGCTTCTCGGTGCGGGATTTAAGGCCCTCTTCATGGGTCTGGCCATCGGCTATATTCTGCTTCCGAATTACCTCCCGGATAAGATGTTGAAAAAAATAGATCTTTTCCGTTACAACTTCTCGTTCCTGCAGCTGTATGCCGCGCTGGTGGGTTGTGCCTATGCACTGATTCTGTTCCTTCCCTTGAAAAAGGTCATTCGAAATGAACAATAAACGATTCGGTAGGAGTACTCTTATGAAGAAAAAAGCAAGCTTAAAAGAACTGGGTGCCGGTTGGTCCGTCTACGGTCAGTGGATCAAAACACACCCCTGGTACAGCGTGATTATGATTCCCGCAATTCTGTTGGTCTACTGGCAGCACGCCGTGTCGCCCTACTACTATGTGGACAGCGAAATCATCATCAATGCGCCGGGACATATGTACAATTGGAACGAAATCGGACGTTTCGGTCTGGTCTTATTAAAACAGCTTTGCGGACTCGCCCGGTACAATCCCTTCTTTGAAGCAATTCTTCTGATGGTTACCCTGTACTTATGCGCCGGAATGACCGTTGCACTTTTCCATCAGATTACAGGGAATGTAGGGACTGTTGAAGCAATTCTCTTTTCCCTGCTCTATATTGTCTATCCGATTTACGGGGAACAGTTCTTATTCCAGTTCCAGGCCTGTGAGGTCGTAATGGGAATGATGCTTGTCACCCTGGCGGGCTGGTATTTCTATTCTTTTTTACGTACCCGCAATCTCTTCGCTTTTATTCTTTCCGATGGGTTCCTCGTAGTGGCCTTCGGCGTCTACCAGAGCATGGTAAATCTTGCAATCTGCTACTATGTTGCGATTTTCTTATTTATGCTGCTTGAAAACAAGGAAATGAAGCCGGGCAAATGCGTCCTTCTCTCCTGCGGACATTTTGCTATTGCGCTGGTGCTCTATGAACTCATCCGAAATCTGTTTCCCAAGAGTAACTACCTGACCGACCAGGTTTTCTGGGGCAGAGAAGGGATTCTTGCGATTGCCCGATTGTTGCTTTCCCATATGAAGCAGGTGCTCCTGGGTATGAATCTTTTCTACACCAAGTCCTTACTGCTTATGTTCCTGTTCGGCCTGGTATTTCTGTTCTTCATTCTTCGCAGAAAAGAACATCGCAGTACCTGGATGGTTCTCGCACTCCTTGGCATGATTTTTTCTCCCTTTGCCTTAAACGTTGCCATCGGTACTCCCTCCGCCTACAGAACCATGATTATGCTTCCCTTTACCGGAGCGGTGCTGTGGCTTGCCTATTCCCGCTATTTTGCGCAAAAAAAGAGCACTCCACTCCGAGTGCTTCTCCTTGCAACAGGTATTGTAATGCTTATCCTTCAGACGATGCCGTTGATGCGCTTATTCTATACCAGACAGGTCATTGGGGAAAACGATCAGGCCACTGCGCATCAGCTGATTCATGATATCGACCAGATCGCCGATGACGAATCCCTTCCCGTTGTCTTTTTAGGCAGCCGTAAAGCCAAAACCAACGCTGCCTGCTATACCTTAGAGGATGCCGCAACCTACGTTTGCTTCTCCGTATTTGAACTCGGAGCCACCGAAGAAGGCTTCTATTCCGGCAGCACCGGAAGAATCATCGGCTATTTCAATATGTTAGGCGCCGATTACACCAGAGCCACCATCGTTCAGTGTCACGATGCTTACCTGAACTGTGCGGATATGCCGGTCTGGCCCAAAGAGGGGTCCATCCTGGAACGCGACGGTGTCATTGTAGTGAAGCTAAGCAACTGATCCGCCACTAAAACGGCAACAGATTCATCACGATTCCGCAGCCTACGCTGACCCCGTAGAGAATCGCAATAATTCGAAGATTGTTTCTCATATTCTTGTTGGTGCGAAGGAGTACGATTAAGCCAACTCCTGCACCAACGAGAAGTCCCGCCATCATACTTCCAAAAGACAAAATCCCCGACAGATAGAGCTCCGTCAGCAACACGCTGGCTGCGCAGTTCGGAATCAGACCGACAACGGAAGCAAGAATCGGTCCCAAAATCACTCGATTCTGAATCAAGCCGGCAAGGGTCTGTTCTCCCACCAGTTCAATTACCACATTCAATGCAAGCGATACCAGTGCGATAAACAATGCTACCTTCACGGTATGCAGGATTGCAGGCTTAAGAATTCCCCGTTCGCAATTGCATTTTTCCTGCGCACAGAGATCGTGAATCGCTCCCTTCTCGGTCATATGCTCACGGCCCTTGATAATGAAATCCACCAGAAAACCGAATACCATTCCGATCCCGACCTTGATTCCAAGAATCAGCAGAATCGTCGGAACCGTAATCGTGCCCTCCGACAGGTTCGACAGAAAAATCGGAAGCATCTCGTCCGAAGTCGACCAGAAGATGGCAAGCAACGTTCCCATGGTAATAATCTTACCGGAATATAATCCCGCTGCCGCTGCCGAAAAACCGCACTGCGGTACAACGCCGAGCACAGCGCCCACCGCCGGTCCCGCATAGCCCGCACGCCGAATGGACAGACGCAGCTTATTGTTCATTTTATGTTCCAGCACCTCCATCATCAGATATGCCAGAAAAAGAAACGGTAATAATCGAAGCAGGTCCAGACCTGTATCAATCAGTATATCCGCCATTGTATCCCAATTCATAGAATCCCCTATCGCTCAAAAAGAATTTTCCCTGCCAAATCCTTGGCAACCTCCTGCCCCATACAATGCGCAACGATTGCCAATGCAAAATCCGTCGAACACCCCATGCCGCGACCGGTAATGATATGCTCGGTCACATTGGCCGGCAGTTCATTTAACTTCGCACCGATCATCTCCGATTCAAACCCCGGGAATACACAGGCCGGCAGTCCCCTTAAGAACCCCTTTGCGCCCAAAATACTGGGAGCTGCACAGATTGCCGCAAGATCCTTTTTTTCGTCATAGAAGCGGTCTAAAAGCGCCGACACACCGGCATGCGCCTTCAGATTCTTCGTTCCGGGGCCGCCACCGGGAAGCACCAGCATATCCACTGCATCGAAGTCCATCTCCTCAAACAGTGCATCCGCCACCACCGTGATATTATGAGAGCTTACCACTTCCTTACGTCCCATAATCGACACCATGGTAATCTCGAGTCCCACACGACGTGTAAGATCCACTACCGTCAAGCCTTCGATTTCTTCAAAACCGTCTGCCAACAGGATTGCTAATTTTTTCATCTGTTCTGCCTCCTTCGCGGCCAATGCCACGTTTTCCATTATACGCGACTTTGGCCCTGCAAGCAACTTGAATGCCGCCTCTTCGCGCGTTATAATAATGACACAGATACGGAGCTTGCATGTTCCGGCTCTGCATCCCAATCTCTGAGTAAAGGAGCACCCCTCATGTCGCACCCCTCTATGGAAATCGAAAGAAAATACACCGTTTCCGAATTGCCCGCAAACCTGGCCCAATACCCCAGCCATCTGATTGAGCAGGGGTATCTGAACACCCACCCGGTGGTTCGCATTCGTCGAAGCGATGAGGAATACTATATGACCTATAAAGGCTCCGGAATGATTGCCCGAGAAGAATACAATCTTCCTCTGAATCAGGAATCCTACGAGCACCTGCTTCCCAAGTGCGACGGCAACATCATTCGTAAAAGAAGATACCGGATTCCCTTAACGAATCCCCGCTATCGGGAAGGCTACACCCCTGCTGCGGACACCAAGCTCACCATTGAGTTGGATGTCTTTGAGGGAGACCTTGCTCCTCTTATCATTGCCGAGATTGAATTTCCCGACGAGGAATGCGCCAACGCTCTCTTGATGCCGGATTGGTTTGCCCAGGATGTCTCCTTAGACAAACGTTATCACAATTCCCGTCTGGCTCAGGCCAATACGTCTTCTATATATTGACTCCAGCGGTCACAGATTGCGTCCACGGTGTAAGCCTCCATGGTTTTACGAGCCTGTTTTCCCATGGACTCCGCTTCTTCCGGATGCGTAAGCAACCGAAGAATTGCCTCTGCAAAAGCTTGTGCATTCTCATTCTCTACTAACAACCCGTTTACGCCGTTTCGAATCAACTCCGCGGGTCCTCCCGAAGGACAATCCGTAGCCACAACCGCCATTCCCATGGCCATGGCCTCCATCAGTGCATTCGGCTGCCCCTCCGACTTCGAGGGCAGTAAGAATAAGCCGGCATCCCGGATCTTTTGATGCACATCATCCCGCTCCCCCTCGAACACAACATAATTCTCAAGGTTTTTCTCGGCAATCAGCGCACCGATTCCAAGCTTCTCCTCCACACGACCATAGATATGAAGCATAGGACGCTGTCCGGCGGCAACCACCCGTTCCATTGCCTCGATGAGCATCGGGTAATTTTTTTCGGGCGTAAATCGTCCGACCGCCACCAGTTCCGTAGGATTTCTGCGGGTTGCCTGAAGCGCACTCACGGACTCATTGACCGGATTGCCGATTACGACACTCTTCTTCTGTACTTTTTTGCCAAAGAAGGCCTTCGCCCCCTTCGTCTGAAAAACGAAGCCGTCCAATTTCCCGTAAGCCCAGTTCACGGCAGTCTTCATCAGACGACTGCGGTACTGATAATAGGGATTGCTTCGCTCGGAACCGATTACCTTGGCTTTCACATGACGTTTCGACAGTGCTGCGACAATACAGGGTTCTGTCAAAAAAGTAATAATCAGATCCGGTTTCAGTTCCTTCATTGCTTCGCGGTAACGACGAATAATCGGACCGAGGGTTTTCTTTTTGCCGAGGGTATAATAATCCGAAGCCGGAATCAGACTCTGATGCGTCACGCCCTCCCGAAGCGGGTAACTGGAGTCCCCGTCCAGGCAGGTGACGATGCATAGCTCATCCTCTGTTCTTTTCCAACGATTGCATAAGGTACTGATGACGCGCTCGGCGCCACCCTTTCCCATCGTCATTCCCACAAAAACAATCTTCATATCGTTCTTGTCTCCTTATTGTAAATCCGTTTCCATCATACTCTATTTCAACGCTTGCCTTCAACCCTCTTTTGATATGGTTCTTTTTTTGCTATAATAGATACAATTTCCAATCGAGGAGGATAAAAATGAACGAAAAGAAACGCTTTCACATACTGGTGGCCGGATTGGTCACGGTAATTACCCTTTTGTTGGTCATCATTGTACTTCTGATGATTCGCTTAATCAAGGGGCCAAAACCCGTTGCCGCTCCCCCGCAGACCACCCTGACCCCGGATACGCCTACCGATCTCCCCGTACCGGATACTCCGGGCAAGGAGGACCCGGACACACCGGATGCTCCGGGTAAAGAAGAACCCGATACCCCGCAGGACCCTGCAAAAGAAGAACCCGATACTCCGACGGTTCCCACGGTCTCTACGGATGCCGGAACGCCCCTCGTTACCAAGGGCTTCCAATTCATGATTCCGAAGGAATGCGATGTTCTTTTCTCCGATGAGATTGGAATCATCATCGCTATGCCCGATGTGTTCCAGATGAAAATTGCCATTATCGAAGAGGACAATGCCCGTTTTGATGAATTCAGAGCCGATCCGTCGATTCTTACCGAAAAGGCCCTCGCCGCAGGTGCAATTATGACCACCGACGCCAAAGCGAACACCGTCGACGGCATTGAGATTCTGAACTTCCGAATCGACCTGTTGGGCGATGATACCGCTGTATTCCGTGTTCGCCTCGATGACGGACACAGTTTTGCAGGTCAGATGGCGATTTTTTCTCCGACCCTTACCGAAACCGACTATCTGAATGTGGTTGCGCTCCTGTTGAAAAATGTATCTGCAACCACCGCCGACGATACCACCGCCGACGAATATTATGCATTGGCATATCGCCAGGATGTAGGCGAACAGGTGGAGAGCATGACCATTACCACGGATACCTTTGCGCTCACCTACAAAGTGCCCCCGATTTTCTTCGCATCGGGTGAGACCTACGTCAGTGACGCGAAATGGTACTATAGCGATTCCCTGCTTACCAATGACTTCGATATCATTGATGTCACCGTTGAGGTCTACGAATCCGGAGCCTACAATTTCCTTTTTTACAACGGCTATTTCGACGGTTGTACCATCGAAACCATTACCCGCGGAAACCGCACCTTCTATCTGGTGGAATCCCGCAAGACCGAAGACGGCGTGGAATGGCAGCGCCTCGATATCGCAACCGACACCGGCTTCGGGGATTGGATCTATTTCATCGATCTCTACACGGAACATCTCTACACCTTGGAAGACCTGGAAGCCTTCTTAGACATCACGATTGAGGCCCGCTAATGAATAAAAAACAACAAACCCTATTGCTTGTGTTGTTAACGGTCATTATCGGACTTCTCGCCGCGATTGCCTTATGCCTGTACCTTTTCCCAAGAAAACCGGTACCGGCACCCGCCAGCACGGTTGCTTCTCCAAACTCCGAATTGACCGTAACAGCACCGGATTCCCCCGATGAAACTTCTCCGGATTCGTCTCCCGAAGTACCGGATTCCAATCCGGGCGAATGGAACATCGGGGACCTGAGTCAAAAGAAAACAACGGTCATCGAGCACGAAATCCTCTTAGATGCCTATATCGAGAACCTCGCGGCTGCCAGGCTTGCTCTTGTACAGTATGGAGAGGAACAACGGTTACGTTACGATAACCCGGAAGTGAAGGCAATCGAGCTTCGTCTTCAGGATGAATATGGCATCTTTGCCGTAAACTTAGGCGAGATGGACCTCGAGACTGCCCGGGATGTAGAACGTGCCGTCGACTATATGTACTCCACCTATCCGATTCTGCAAGGCACCCTGACGAACCTGACCCTGGCCAATCTGAACAGTGCATCGACCGGGCACCTTGCTTTAACCAATACGATCGAATACGTGATTAACGGATCCTTTGCCATTGTCCCCTTTGTGGTCAAGCATCAGATTCTATTGGATGCCAACAATTTCTTGAAGCGCGACATCCTGTTGCGAAAATGTGACGAAGGCGTTGCCTCCGGTCACTGGCCGGAAGGAACGGATATCACAACGCTTGTGGTTCATGAGTTAGGACACCAGGTATTAAATGCGGTCGAAATGCAGCATCTCGGATATACGAATGTCTACTACATTACCGAAGACAATCAGGACCCGTTCTCTTACTACATTACGGACAAATTGTCCGCCAACCAGACCTTCTCAAAAGCACTCTTGGAAGAAGCCTATGCGAAATGGTCTGTCACCCACGCCGGTACCTATGAGGACTTCTGCGGTTCCATTTCCGGCTATGCAAAAGGCATACAGTCCGACGGTGGAATCTCCTATCCCGAGACAGTTGCGGAAGCGCTTGCCGACATCTATCTTCACGGTTGTGATGCCGCCGAAGCCAGCCGAATCATTGAGGAGCTGCTCCTACCGGACGAATACTGATCTGCAACAATTCAAAAGCCCTTTCCATACGGAAAAGGGCTTTTGTTGTTCCAATTATCTGGTTTGATTCATAGACCACTATCGTATTTCTGTCCGCTTTCGTTCTGCAAGAAACGATGCAAGATGTCTGGATACCTTCCTTGCTCCAATCGTATTCAGATGCTCTCCGCCGTCCACGCTGTCCGTGTTTGCATCGAAACCAATCTCCTCCACATATTGATAATAATTATAGAAAATAACATCATGCTCATCCGCCCAATCCTGAATGGAGTTTGCCTCCTCGACAATCAACCAGTAGCAGGGAACCGGTGCCCGGACAAGAATCAGTTCTGTATCATATTTCCGGCACAAAGCATAGATTCGATTTAAATAGTCCACATTTCGCTCATAAAGCACTGCTCTATTCTCATCCATACGAATCTCCGGACTCGCATATTCAAAGGGAATACTTGAGTCAGAGCCTTGATATCCCCGGTCGACATCCACCTTATACTTCGTCTTCAGGTCTTTCAAAAAAGCATGAAAAGACGGATATTCTTTTTTCTCCCACTCTCCATGGTACTTATCTAACGGAAAACAATACTCTGTCCATTGCGATTTCGGCATCAACTCCCGAACCGCCTGCCACTTCGTAGCAGAGTCACGCATCTTATTCAGTGAGCTATCTGCATTTTCGAGGTCGTCGTATCGTTCCGGTGCAAAAGACATTCCAAACACCTCCACAACCACTCGGTCAATTTTGGCATGCTCCAGAGCATCTTTAACGTAATAGTAAGTAAACCCCATCGTCTGCACCGGCATTCCGCGATTATACGTCTTCAATCCATATTCATCGAACACCGCCGGATCCAGTGTACAATAGCACTCACTCGTTCCGAAGAAAACTGCGTCATACTCCTTCTCACGATAGAAATCTGACATTTTCGGACGAAGGTATCGTGAAACTCCACCAATGCAAAATCCAAGAAGCAGGAGAAACAGGACGGTTCCGACTATTTTTTGTAATCTTTTCATCATTCCCCTCCTTAAAATTGAAAATATAAGAAGTTTGCTTCTCGATAACCGCTACCGTAGACTCCAAACACCAAAATCGCAAGAATTGCAATGATTACCACAAGCCATCGCCACACAAAAAAGCACTTCATAAGTTTCATGCGAATGCTTCCGCCAAGATATTTTACCACATCGGCAAGAACCATAATGAACAGCGCCGCCGCTAACACAATCCACTGTTTCTGAGACATCCCCGGCATATTGATTTGAAGGAGATCCTCAACGCAATGACCGATTCCCTTACCAATTCGTTTCAGAATGATGATAGAATTTGACAACGATCCGGCCGCAAAAAACAACCAGGTAAAATCCACCAGAATAAAGGTCCATACGATTCGAACCGCCTTACCGAAGGGATTCTCGCCATGGCGTTTGCCCGCGCCGCCCTCTGTAGTATGTTTCTTACGAATTCGCCCCAAAACCGCTTCCACTACCAGGTAGAATCCGTTCAGACCGCCCCATACCACGAAGCTCCACTGCGCTCCATGCCATAAACCACTTAGCAGAAAAACAATCATCAGATTCAGAAATTGCCGCACTGCTCCCTTTCGATTTCCCCCCAACGGAATATACAAATAATCTCGGAACCATCTCGTCAAGGAAATGTGCCATCTTCTCCAGAAATCCTGTACAGAAGAAGCAAGATACGGGCTATCGAAGTTCTCGGTCAAGGAATACCCCAAGACTTTGGCCGCTCCAATGGCAATTGCCGAATATCCTGCAAAATCACAATAGATTTCAAAAGCAAACAGGAAGGTTGCCAACAAGAGAATTCCTGCTCCGTATCCCTTGTCCAAATTGTAGGCTTCATCCACTACCATCGCAATCCGATCTGCAATCACCAGTTTTAAGAAAAATCCCCAAATCATCAGAAGCAGGCCGTTCTTAACACGTTCAAAATCATAGTTCTGACGACATTTCAATTGAGGAAGCAATACCTTAGACCGTTCAATTGGTCCGGCCACCAGTTGTGGAAAGAACGAAACAAACAGTGCATACCGAAAAATATTCTTTTCCGCTGCAATCTCACCGCGATAGACATCCATCGTATAACTTAGCGCTTGAAAAATATAGAAAGAGATTCCAACCGGAAGCAACAGGCTCAGAACGGGCAATCGATAGCCAATACCGATTCTTTCCAAAACCCGATTGCCGTTTAAAGTAAGAAAATTCGCGTACTTGAACACTACCAGAATTCCAAGATTGAGAATCAAACTTCCTGCAACCACCAAACGTTTATGCGACATCCGCTCCATCAATAATCCGCTTACGTATGTAATCAGTGTTGAGCCAAGAAGTAACAGAACATATTTGGGATTCCAGCACATATAGAAATAGTAGCTGGTTACCAGCAACCAAATATAGCGCACCCGATGCGGCAGCAAAAAATTCACGATTACCACAATCGGAAAAAACAATAGAAATTCGTATGAATTAAATAACATAAACCGACTCCCATTCGAAATATGCGTTTTCGCAATCTCGTTTTTATCGAAATTTTCCCTTATTCTGTCTTGCTAAAAAAGTACGTCACCGTAAACGAATGTCTTCCCAATTCCGTATAGTCCTGTAACTCCGGGAAACTCTCCTGTACCTTAGCACGAACCGTCTCAAAATCGCCCCCGATTCCCATGGATACAACCAATCCGTTCTCCGTATCAACCGGTATCTGATCAAGCCCGGCCAGTTCCTCCCCGTTCATCAAGGTGAGCGAACGATAATTTCGAAATTCCAGAAATGCCACATTCCATTCGCTCGGAATTGCCTCTACATAGATACAGTCCACATTCGCATGGGCTTTTGCGTTTTGCAGTAACATTCCGGTACTGCGATAAAGATAGAACCAGTTCGTACGAAAATCAAGAAAGGTTGTGAGCATTACGAACACCGCAGTCGCACCGATCGCGATTCCCCGTGGCAACACTCGCGCAAATATCGCCACCGCCCCACTGATGGAGGCTACGAGCAGCAATCCATAGATTGGATGGAAATAACGATCCGTCACCGCCACCGTAATTTTTGAGATTACGAGAATGTAACAAACAACAGGAACCCAAACGAGCACCCAGCCAAAATGCGGTTCGATTCTTCGATGCAGAACCCATCCTACGATTGCCACCGTCAAAAGAAGTACAAGCCCATAGAAAAACAGACCGCCAAACAGTTGATGATTCACAATCGAAACACATGCCTTCAGCGTGCTGACATAATATCCGAAGGACTGATTGGCCAGATTCTCCATCGTCTCTGCCCCACGGGAAGTTCCCCCGAACATATGCTTCAAAAGGCTCGGGAAAATCAGTATCGTCGTGATGCCAACCGCTGCCATGGTCCCGATAAAAATTCCGGTATCCTTCCACGCTCTGCGAACCAGGAGATAGATTCCGAAGGTCAGACACAAAAAGAACAGATAAATAATAAAATAGTAATGGGTCAGACTTCCCAGTACCGAAACAATTCCGGCCTGAAGATAGAATTCCTTCCGCCTTTGCTCAATCGCCTGCAGAAACACATAAGTAATGCAGGTTACAAAGAACATTGTAACCACATACATACGAAGGAAGGTTGCTGCCGACAGCACGCCTGCCGAGAAGAGGAACCCCACCGAGCTTACGAATACCGCCAATTCACTCTGCGTAAGCAGATAAGACACCTTACGCAGGAAAAACAGGGTCAGCAGCGCAAAACAGATATTCACAATCCCCGCAAACCATTTACTGTATACGCCCGGAAAAAGCGACGAGATGGTATGAACCAATACATAGTAAAGGGGCGGATGCACGTCGGCGGTCTGCTTCTTCCAGACATTGACGTAGTCAAACCGATGGTCTTTTTGTACGGTCATACTCTCAAGCCAGATCTGTTCCGGATTTTCCACGGTTACCATATGCTCCTGAAATACGGTCGTGCGGTCATCGCTCGTATTGTTCGAGAGGACATACGTTAAGACCTCATCGTAATGCAGATTCTTTTTTTCGTAAATGCATACCAACAGAATCAGGCAGAAACCAATATAGAGCCCCGCACTGATGATTTTCTTCATATGTCCCATTTTTAATCCAGACATTCTCTTCTCCTACACAAACGGATTCTTACAGGTTTCTGTCACTCACCGATGCAATCCGTTAGATATGTGTTATAATATATTATCATATCTACTGTAACACAGTAGTTCCCTTCATAAAAGGAGAACCTTAACAAATGCGCGATGTATTCATCTCATTTTCCTCGAATGAGACCGATCAGGCCAACCGAATCTGTAATTTTTTGGAAGAGAACGGGCATCCTTGCTTTATTTCGACCCGAGACATCGTTCCCGGCAATGAATATGCGGAGCAGTTGATCTCGAATATGGACAATTGTCATGTCGTGGTGCTTCTCCTGTCCGAGGCCTCCAACGCTTCTCCCCACGTGCTTCGTGAGGTGGAGTATGCGGTCAGCCATCGCATTCCGATCCTTGTCTATCCCCTGGAGGAAGTTACCTTAAGTAAATCCATGGAATATTTCCTCATGACCCATCAGTGGGTTGTTGCCAAGCATTTTCGTGAGCAGGCGCTGCTTGCGGGTGTCAAGGGACTCGTTGCTACGCACATCGAGCAGACCAAGTCCGAAGAAGAAGCAGCAAACACACGTCCCGCCACGAGAAAATCCAAGCTTCTGCTTGTGATTATTGTAGTACTCCTCCTGGTGGTTCTCCTGCTGGCGCATGCGCTTTTCCGTGAAAAAGAAAAGAATACCCCCACCAATCACGTTACTTCCGATCCCGAACCCGAACCGATTGTCTATGAGTTGGGGGAGACCCTGACCTTCGGTTCCCTCTATCAAACGCCCATTGAATGGCGTGTATTACGTATCAATGACGACGGCACCCTGACCCTCGTCTCCAAGTATCTTTTGTCTATGAAGCCCTATGACTCTCCGGAAGGCGGAAAGTTAAACTACTATGACGGAGTCGACTACGGCACAAGAGAGACCTACTACGTCACCGATCAGGAATTGATTGCCAAGATTCGCGGCAACAACGAGTGGCCACAGAGCAATCTGCGCACCTGGTTAAACTCGGATAAGGAAGTGGTATATTACCCCGATCAGGCTCCAACCTATGAGGTAATCGGAATTAATTTCTATGCCTCCGCTCCCGGTTTTCTCTATGAGTTTACCGAGGAGGAAAAAGCCGCCATGGTTACCGTTTCCGTAAAATCTCCGGCCAATGTACTGTCCGGGAATGCCGTGAACGGAATCGTGACCTCCGAGGATCTCGTCTATATCCTCTCCTCAGAGGAATTGTCCTGGTTCACGGAAGCCGGTATGCACCCTTATGCCGCTCCGAACGAGGCCTGCCTGGCGCATGACGACTATCGGGACTCCTATTATACCGAGATTCAGTATCTCCATACCGAGAACTACTATTGGTGGCTTCGTGACCATGGAGGCAGCGATGTAAATAAGCTCTATGTTGCCACCACCGATCACGAGACCGACCTCTTTATCGAGCAGCCGTGTGTCCACTCCGAGATGGGCGTTCGTCCGGTAATTACCGTCGATCCCACCAAGCTGCCACAATAACGATTTTCATTGGGAGAATTCTATGAATGCTCATAACATCCTCTATTACACCTGGAACGAAAATACCTATTCCGATTGTGTCGAGGCCCTGAAGAATCTGGGCCTGCATGTGGTAACCTCCACAGCGCCCCGAACCGTTTACGATTTCGACGAGCCATTCATGGAAGCGATTTCGACCCAGGTAAAAGAGAATGCCATCGATACCATCTTTTCTTTTAACTATTTCCCGGATCTGTCCCGCATAGCACAGAGTTTGCAGATTGCCTATGTCAGTTGGTGCTATGACAGTCCCCATCTGGTTTTGGAATCCGTCACCTTAAATAACGCCTGTAACCGCGTCTATCTTTTCGATTACGGACTCTATGAGCGCTTGGTAAAGGAAGGAATCACAACAGTAAATTATCTTCCGCTTGCCTGCAATGTCGCTCGCGTATCCCGTGTCATCGAAGCAAACCGTCTGGCCAATCCAAACGCCTCGCGGTATCGACACGAACTGAGTTTCCTGGGCAATATGTATGATAACGAATATAACTTCTATGATCAGATTCAGGCCTTCAATCCCTATATCAAGGGATATCTGGATGCACTGATGTCCGCCCAGACCCTGGTCTATGGACTGGATATGATTCATGACCTGTTAGATGAGTCCCTCTGCAAGAAAATCTATAAGCTTGTCAAGATTGACATGGGTGAAAACTACAGGGAGTGTCGTCGCGAGGTGCTCATCAGCATGATTCAGAAAAAAATAACCGTGAACGAGAGACGGAATCTTTTAACCGTTCTGGGAAGCAATTATCCCTTAGACCACTATGCCGATCGGGAAGCCAAAAATCTTCCCGTCCATTACTGCGGCTATGCAGACTATTGCACCGAGATGCCCATAATCTTCCATACCAGTAAGATTAATCTGAACATCTCCCTTCGAAGCATTCAGACCGGTATTCCGCTTCGTGTCATCGATATTCTCGGTGCCGGTGGCTTCTGTCTGACCAACTACCAGGCAGAGCTTGGGGAATACTTCGAAAACGGGAAGTCCATTGTCTGGTTTGAGAGCTACGATGATCTTTTTGATAAGATTGCGTATTACCTGGAACACGAGGACGAACGAGAAGCCATTGCCGCCGCCGGTCATCGAATCATTGCGGAAGAATTCACCTACGAGAAACTTCTCGGTCGCATTTTTGCCGATTAACCGTGTTGCGGTCGATTCGATTGATAAAAGAACAAATAGAATTGGGGAGAAACAGAATGAAGAACAAAATGAACAAACATAAATGGATGGGAATACTGCTCACGGTCCTTGTCCTTAGCACCGTACTCTTCGCCGTTACCGTTCCGGCTCATGCAGGTTTTGGAGATTTCAACGACTATGACAGCGGCGGATTTGACTTTGACTGGGGCAGTGACAGCTCGGACAGTGTGGACTGTTTCGATATTTTCTCCTTCATCGTATTTGCGTTTGAACATCCGTTTATCGCATTGATTGTTGTAATCATTATTGTTGTGGGGATTCTGGTTATGAAAGCGAAAAAAGCACTGACTCCGGAGCGACCGCAGGCACCGGTCCATGTCGCGCCGCCAAACTATAATGCCGTTCATCAGACGATTCCCAACCGAACCGATGAGATTTCCAACCTGATTCGCCAGAACGACCCTGCCTTTACGGCTCCGGATTTCATCTCCTATGTAAAACAGGTCTATATGGATATCCAGGCTGCTTGGGAAGCCCGCGACTTAAGCTCCGTGCGGGCGGTATTGCATAAGAACCTCTACCAGCAGACGGAACAGCAGTTAGAGAAAAAGCGTCAGCAGGGAATCATCAATCATTTAGAGCGCATCAGTGTCAGTGAAGCCTATCTTACCAGCTATCGTCGGGATTCCGAATATGAATATGCTACCGTCTACCTGGCCGCCAGCATGATTGATTACCAGGTGGAGGAGGCTACCGGCAAGATCCTCTACGGCGACCGCACCACCCGTTGGAATATGTTCTACAAGATGCGTTTCATGAGAACCTTAGGCTCCGTAAGCCGCAGTGCAGAGGAGCGCAACAAAGGCTTCAATTGTCCGAACTGCAATGCCCCGATTGAGGGGACTTCCTTCGGTGTCTGTGAGTATTGCGGCTCCTTCGTAACCAGTGGCGATTACGATTGGGTATTAAGTGAATTCACCGCCGTTAAGAACAATAATACAACCGATGAGGGTATTCAGATTTAGTATTTTAACATACTGCGGATGAACTCGGCCTGGTCGTCATTACACTTGCGACCAACCTCGGATTTCATATCCACGTGGAAAACATGCCAAATCGGTTCCTCCACATCCAGACCATAGATGTTGGATCTGGTGGATACCCCGCGGGATTTTAAGAGTTCTGCCATAGGCTCACATTCCTCCCGTAAGAAATCATTCTTGGCGGAGAACACGAAGGTCGCCGGATAACGGGAATCGATTGCCCCCAGTACGTCCAGTCTGGGATCATCCAAAGAAGTACCGCGAAGATAGTCTGCCATGAGCCCATCCGGGTCATTCATGGCACGCTTTCTTACATCATACATTCCGCAGGCAGGAAGAAGACCGCGAAGCGTCAACGCATGCTTCTCATAACCAAACCGTGCACGGAACGCATCGTTCGCCCAGATTGCCCCATAATGGCTGCATAACTGTGCACCTGCCGAGTCTCCAATCAAAAATACGTTCTCTAAGTCAAGCCGGTATTCTTCCGCATGGTTCTCCACCCAGCTCATGACAAGGTCCACACAGTCCAACTGTGCCGGGAATACATGCTCCGGACTCAGAAGATAATTGAAGTTCACAACTGCGAAGCCACGCTTTGCCAAGTCCATACAGTAGAACCGATACAATTCTTTGTCGCCATAGAAGTAACCGCCGCCGTGAATGCTCACGATTAACGGCCACTTGCGTTTCGCCGAAGTCAAACGATTCCCTTCGGACAGAATCGGTATCTCGCCCTCCGGATAATAGAGATCCAAAAGATTCCATTTTGAATCCGGCCCATAGGACAGATTGCGACAGGTGACTAATCCCTCCGGTTCCTCATTTCCTTCATCCCGTTTTGCATCATTGGCCCCCCACTCAAGGCGGCGTTTCCCTGCCAACTCCAAACGCTCCTCTAAGGAGGCATTCTCCGAATTTCCATGCGTCGCAAACAATTCTTCCATTTCGTTTCTCCTTCTTCTCATCATCCCAATAATCCGAAAAAGGTGGTACAATCTGAAGATTGTACCACCCTTATAATCTTATGCTTTCTGTAATCTTCCGAACATCTTCGTAAGCGCATAGATTTCCTCTGCCAGAGGTGCGCTCTGCGCCTCCTCCAAGCATTCCGCCTTCATACGCCACTTCCAGTTTGTCCCCAGGGTGGAAGGCACATTAATGCGCCCCTCGCCGCCGATTCCCAGATAATCCTGCATCGGAATAATACAGGTATCACTAACACTGGCCATAGCCGAACGAACGAAGTTCATCTCAACACGCTTCTTACTGTGAATGTCTAAATAGCGCTTTGCAAAAGCCCGATCCTTGGCAGGAATCGAAGCAAACCATCCGAGCGTTGTATCATTGTCATGGGTTCCTGTATAGACAACGCTGTTGCTTGTATAATTATGTGGAAGATAATCGCTGTCCTCTCTGGAGTCAAAAGCAAACTGCAAAATCTTCATGCCCGGGAATCCGGTCTTTTTCACAAGTTTTAAGACAGAGGGCGTCAAAAAACCAAGGTCCTCTGCAATGACCTGCTTGTTGCCAAGCTTCTCCTTCATAGCCTTGAAAAGATCATAGCCGGGGCCTTTCTCCCACTTACCGAACTCCGCAGTCGGATTGCCGTAAGGAATCGCATAGTACTCATCAAACCCACGGAAATGATCGATACGAACCACATCATACAATTGGAAGCAGTATTCGATACGCGCAAGCCACCACGCAAAACCGGTCTCCTTATGATACGGCCAATCGTAGAGCGGATTGCCCCAGAGCTGACCGGTAGCTGAGAAGGCATCGGGCGGACATCCCGCTACGCCGATGGGCTTGCCGTCTTTATCAAACTGGAATAATTTCGGATTGCTCCAGCTGTCTGCACTGTCGAAGGCCACATAGATGGGAATATCTCCGACAATCTGTACTCCGTTGTCATTCGCGTACTTTTTTAACGCGGTCCACTGCAGGTGGAACATGTACTGCTGAAATTCATAGAAAAGAATCTCCTCTGCCAGCTCCTCACGATACTTCTTAAGGGCCGCACTCTTACGAAGGCGAATATCATCCGGCCATTCATCGTAGCCCACATTGTTCATCTTGCCTTTTACGGCCATGAAGAGGGCATAATCCTCCAGCCAAAGCTTCTGCTCTTTTACAAAGGTCTTGAAGGCAGAATCGTTTTGGATGTTGCTCTTTTCATAGGCTTTGCGAAGAAGGGCAAAACGCGTCTCATAGACCTTATCATACTCAATATATTCCGGATTGACCGTAGCATCGTACTTCTTACAATCCGCCTTAGTCAAGTACCCTCTCTCCACCAGATCGTCCGGATCGATGAAATAAGGATTCCCTGCAAAGGTAGAGAATGACTGGTAGGGAGAATCTCCGTAGCCGGTGGGGCCTAAGGGCAGAATCTGCCAATAGGACTGTCCCGCCGCCTTCAGAAAATCCACGAACTGATATGCTTCTTTTGACAGGGTTCCGATACCGTACGCAGACGGCAAGGAAAAGATGGGCATCAAAATGCCGCTTCGTCTCATAATCCAACTCCTAATCTTCCTTGTTCCTTCCGGAACACAAATATACGTTATTAGTTCAGATGCCAGATGTCACGATTGTACTCTGCGATAGTTCTGTCGGAAGAGAAGAAACCGGCCTTTGCAATGTTCACAAGCATCTTACGATTCCAGCTGTCACGCTTCTCGTAGTCCGCAAATACCTTGTCCTTCTTAGCAATGTATTCTTCCAGGTCTAAAAGGGTCATGAACCAGTCCTTGTTCAGAAGCTCATTGTAGAGGCGCTCCAGATTCTCCTTGTGACCAACCTTCATACAAGCATCGCTTACGATGAAATCAACCGCTTCCTTGATGACCGGGCTGTTCTCATAGAAATCTCTGGAGACATAGTCCATCTTCTTGTAATGCTTAATAACCGTATTGGACTTCTTTCCGAAGATATAGATATTATTGCGGCCTACCAGCTCGCCGATCTCAACGTTCGCACCATCGCTGGTACCTAAGGTCACCGCACCGTTTAACATAAACTTCATATTACCGGTACCGGATGCTTCCTTACTTGCCAGGGAAATCTGCTCGGATACATCACAAGCAGGGATTAACTTCTCAGCATAGCTTACGTTATAGTTCTCCACCATAACGACCTTCATATACTTATTAACATCCTTATCCTTATTTACAATCTCCTGGAGAACCAGCAGTAAGTGGATGATATCCTGTGCAATCACATATGCGGGAGCTGCCTTTGCACCAAAAATGAAGGTGATCGGGCGGGCAGGCTTCTTGCCGCTCTTAATCTCTAAATACTTGTGAATGATGTAGAGTGCATTCATCTGCTGACGCTTGTACTCGTGCATACGCTTAATCTGAATATCATAGATGGAGTTCGGATCGATGGTAACCTTCTCCTTCTCCTTAATGTACTCAGCAAGCTCCACCTTACGGTTCAGCTTAATCTCTGCAAGACGATTCAGAGTCTTCTTATCCATCTTGTAGTCAAGAAGCTTCTCTAATTCCTCCGCATCCTTCTTGTAACCGTTACCGATCTTATCGGTTAAGAATTCTGCCAGCTCCTTATTACAGGACAGTAACCAGCGACGGAAGGTAATCCCGTTGGTCTTGTTGTTGAACTTCTCGGGATAGATCTTGTAGAAGTGGTTCAGCTCACTCTCCTTCAGAATCTCGGTATGAAGTGCTGCAACGCCGTTGATGCTGACGCCATAGTGAATATCGATATGTGCCATATGAACACGGCCGTCCTTATCGATAATCTGTACCTTGGGATCCTTGTACTTCGCACGTACTCTTTTGTCCAATTCCTTGATGATGGGAACCAGCTGAGGAACCACCTTCTCCAGATATGCCAAAGGCCACTTCTCCAGGGCTTCCGCAAGAATGGTATGGTTCGTGTAGGCACAGGTCTTGGATACGACTTCGATTGCTTCATCCATGGTGAACGCCTTGTCATTGACCAGAATACGAATCAACTCCGGAATAATCATGGTCGGATGCGTATCATTAATCTGAATAATGGCATGGTCGTACATCTTACGAAGATCGTAGTGCTGCTCCTTCATCTCATGCAGAATCAGCTGAGCGGCATTCGATACCATGAAGTACTGCTGATAGATACGAAGAAGGTTTCCTGCCTCGTCGGAATCATCGGGATATAAGAACAGGGTCAGATTCTTATCAATCTTCGTCTTATCGAAGCCGATTCCCTTCTTAACCAGGCTCTCGTCAATCGACTCGATATCGAAAAGGCGAAGCTTATTGATACCGTTGTTATAACCGATTACGTCGATATCATAGAGACGGCTTACGACCTTCTTATCGCCGAAATACACATCAAAGGAAACATCGGTACGATTTAACCAGCTCTGCTTCTGAATCCACTCATCCTTAACAGCCGTCTGAATCTTATTCTTGAACTGCTGCTTGAACAAACCGAAATGATAATTTAAACCGATTCCTTCTCCGGGAAGTCCCAGCGTTGCAATCGAATCCAAGAAGCAGGCTGCCAGACGACCAAGACCGCCGTTGCCCAGGCTGGGTTCCGGCTCGAACTCCTCCACGCGGGTCAGATCCTTGCCCTTTGCAGCAAGCAGGTTCTTCAATTTATCATAAATTCCCAGGTTAATCAGATTGTTGGACAAAAGCTTACCGATTAAGAACTCAGCGGAAATATAATAAACCTTCTTCTCTCCGTTAATCTCCTCGGTCGCATTTAAGAAGCATTTTGTCAGATTCAGAACAACATAGTAGAGTTCCTCATCCGTACAATCAACGACGCTCTTCTGATAGAGGTTCTGTGCAAGGTCCTCCATCTGCTGCTCCATCTTAAGTTCCAATACATCTCTCTGCATACTGGACTGTAATGCCATAATGTAAACCCTCCGTATCTCCTTAGCACTTCGGCTAAAAAATAAAACATAAACTGTAGATTGTTGCCGGATATTCACCGACAATAAAAATGTATCATAGGAAAACGGTTTCCGCAATACATTTTTTGCGTATTTTTGCGAAAAATCGAAATTTTGCGAAAACCACTAGCAAATTATATCCTCATACCGCATTCGCACCAGAGAATGAGGCAAAACAACCACGCGACCGGGTTCCCCGCTGCTAAGCCGCTCCATCTCTTTGACCGCTTCGCAGGAGATTCGGTAGAAATCCTGCCGAACCGTATACATCCGCTTCCCGACATAGCCCATCAACGTGATTCCGTCAAACCCACAGACCGGATGATAGATATCCATCTCCACCAACGCATTCATCGCACCAATGGCCATCAGATCCGATGCACAGGCAATCAGGTCATAATTCTTCCCATAGCGGAGTGTCAGCCCTCTGGCGGTCAGTTCGCTGAAATTTCCGCATTCGATGCGAAGCTCCAAGCCAAACTCTTCACAAAGACGTTTGATTCCCTCTGTACGCCCCTCGGTGACATAGCCGTTCTCTTTTCCTGCGATATAGAAAACACTGTGTACGTCACTTCCCTGCATCGCTGCCTTCGCCACTTCATACTGCGCCTGTGCCTGATCGATCCACACAGAGGAAGTATGCTCGTTTGAAATCGGTGCATCGATAACAACACACTTATAATGTCCGGACGCAATCAAGGCATGGAGCACATCCTCATTCTTGGTCAGTCCGTAGATAATAATTCCTTCCACATTTTGGCGATGGAGGTAGGTAATCAGCTCCTGCAGACTCATATTCTCAATCATGGAAAAGAAGATGGGGATCACATCCATCTTACACTCTCCCGCTTGATAAATGGCACCGGAGAGATACTGCATATCGATCTCATCAATTGCCTGGGTCTGGGTAATCAGATTCATAATCAGCGCCACTCGGCCGGTACGCTTCGAGGACAGGGCCGCCGCAATTGTATTCGGGACGAAATGAAGCTTTGCGATGGCATCATTTACTTTTTTCTTCGTATCTTCACTGACATTCGGATAGGAATTCAACACCTTCGATACCGTCGAGATTGCCACGCCGGCTTCCTTCGCCACATCACGAATTGTAACCATAGAAAACGTTTTCTCCTTTGCTGATAAAAAGGCGGTTCCCACCGAAGTGGCAACCGCCATACAGTCTCACAATCAGAATCTTACAACAATTCATTCAAATAATCAATCATATACGGAACAATATCCGGGTCGAACTGACTTCCCGAACAGGAACGGAATTCATCGATAATGACCTCCTTGGGAAGTCGATCACGATAGCAACGATTCGTCGACATCGCATCAAAAGCATCCGCAATGCAGATGATACGTGCGGTCTCGGGAATCTCCTTGCCCGCAAGACCCGTCGGATAACCACAGCCGTCAAAACGCTCATGATGATACTTCGCGCCCTCCGCCATATGCGGAATCGCGTTGAAGTCCTCAAGAATTGCTTCCGCAAGAATCGTGTGGGTCTGAATGACCTTCCACTCCTCCTCAGTTAGCTTGCCCGGCTTATTTAAAATACTGTCCGGCACACCGATTTTCCCCACATCATGCATCAGTCCGATGTAGTAGATGTTGTCAACTTCAGACTTTTTCTTGCCCATACGTCGAGCGATCTCCGCCGAATAGGTCGCCACACGAGAGGAGTGACCTCTGGTATAGGCATCCTTCGCATCGATGAAATTAACAAAGGTCTTAATTGCCTGATTCAGAATCTGACGCTCATTGGCAAGACGTTTCTTATACATCCGCTCGCGACGGTCCATAATAATCGTTACCAGCACCACAATCACTAAGAACGCACCGGCTAAGACAATAATCCAGTACCAGATATTCTCCTTAAGATTGTATTTCTGATAGCCGACCATCTCCATCGCAATGGGATTGAACCCGGTCGTCGTATTGACAATAAATCCAAAAGCTTCGCGATCTCCTCCGGCCGTTAATACCTTAATCTCCTCCATCGGGGAAAAGATAATGTTATAATCCTCATCCATTATACATTCGCCGCTCCAGAAGTCGGTAACCTTAATGCCGGGGTGAGCACCGATATAAACCGTCCAATCATAGATGGCGTAGTCCGCATTATTGGTAACAACACAGTCATACTGCGCACTTCTGGTATAGTCAGACTCAATCCATTCTTTTGCCTTCACAATCGAACCCTGCACAGGGTCCTCAGAATGATCCACGCCTACCTCGATGAACTTGTAGACATGCTTCTCCTCATTCTTTCCCTCTGTCTCGTGCTTAAGCAGATAGTAGTCTCCTACCAGGCTAACCGCCAGAATGAAATAGAGAACATAGAGCCATATGATATTTTTTCTTTTATGCTGATTGCTCTTCTTCATACTACTCCATTATCGGATCATTTTCTCTATAATATTATATCATATTTCCTATAGGTCACAACCACAAGATATGGATGAAGTGACAGATCCGTTTTGCGCCAATCGAAGAAGGGGAGACCTACTCGGTCTCCCCTTCTTCAATACGGGTGACAGGACTTGAACCTGCACGGTCTCCCACTAGAACCTAAATCTAGCGCGTCTGCCAATTTCGCCACACCCGCATCTGCCTATTATTGACCATCCGGAATGTGCTTAATAATCTTCCGGTTGATGTTCGCATAGCAACATAAGGTTACGGTAAGGCTGGCCAGCTCCGCAATCGGAAAGGACCACCATACCATGTTCGGATCTCCACTCAGGGACAACAGATATGCCGCCGGCAACAATACAACCAGCTGACGCAAAACGGAAACAATCAGACTGTATCCGGCCTGTCCCAACGCCTGGAAGGTACTTCCCAATGCAATACAGAAGCCCGCCAACAGGAAATGGAAAGAAATAATCCGAAGGGCCGGCACACCCACCTCAAGCATTCGGGGCGTCGGCTTGAAAAATCCCAACAGAATCTCGGGAATTGTCTGAAAAGCAATGAAGCCCAGAATCATAATTCCCACTGCATATAGAATAGCAATTTTTACGGTTTTAAGCAATCGTTTCTTATTTCCCGCACCGTAATTAAAGGCAATAATCGGAACGATACCGTTATTCAATCCGAAAATCGGCATAAAAATGAAACTCTGCAGCTTGAAATACACGCCGAATACCGTCGCCGCCGTCATCTCCAGCCCGATCAGAATCTTGTTCATTAAGAACACCATCACGGAACCGATCGATTGCATCACGATGGAAGGAATCCCAATCTTATAGATATCCAGAATCAAGCGTCCCTTCGGCCGGAACCCCTTAAAGGATACATGAACCTCATGATTCACTCTTTGGTTAAAATAAATCGCAAGAGAAGCCGCAACAATCTGTCCCATTACGGTGGCAATCGCAGCGCCCTTTACGCCAAGCTCCGGGAAAAAGCCAACGCCGAAAATCAGAAGCGGGTCGAAAATCAGATTGATGATGGCACCGATTCCCTGGGTAATCATGGTGTAGAAGGTCTTACCGGTGGATTGCAGGATTCGTTCAAATGTAAACTGCATAAACAGTCCGATACTGCAAACACATACGATGGTTAAGTAGTCCGTTCCGTAATCTACAATCGATTCAATGTTCGTCTGGATCAAATAGAACGGCTTCACAACAAAGAGACCAATCAGCATAAATACAATACAACTGATTCCCTCAATAAACACACCGTTGGTGGCCGCCTGATTCACTCGTTTCTCATCCTTGGCTCCCAAGGCTCTTGACAGAATCGCGCTGATACCGACACCGGTACCACCGGCCACCGAAATCATCAGTGTCTGAAGCGGGAATGCAAGCGACAACGCGGTAAGCGCATCGTTGTGCACCATCGAAACGAAGATACTGTCGACGATATTATACAATGCCTGCACCACCATAGATGCCATTAACGGTAGTGACATATTCAGGACAAGCTTATGAATCGGCATCGTGCCCATCTTGTTTTCTTTTAACGAAGCGGTCATTTTTCACCTCCACGGGCGAACCAATCCATCGTCTCCCGAAAGATTCCTTCCGCCTCCGGAAATGCTGCTCTCGCAGCTTCCCAATCGGAAGCCTTCATGGCAAGTTCAATCGCGTAACAGATTTCTCCCAAACGCAGGGCGCCTACGGAACGAGCCGCCGACTTTAACCCATGGGAGGAAATCTCCAATCCGGCACGGTCGTTTGACGAATCGGCCAACTGCATTTTCTCATAGAAGTTCGGTGCCTCCACAAGGAAAGCCTCCGTCACTTCCTGTAATATATCTTCATAACCGCTGCACGCCATCAATGCGTGACGACGGTCCATAATCGGATACTCTTCGTACATTGCAGTCTCCTTTTGTGAAAAAAGAAACCCGCTCCTTGGGAAGCGGGTCGAATACATGAGACACGGGGGATTCGAACCCCCGACAACTTGATTAAAAGTCAAGTGCTCTACCGACTGAGCTAGTATCCCATATAAAAAAAGAAATCTTGCTAACAGGGCTAGCAAGATTCGAACTTGCGAGTGCAGCAGTCAAAGTGCTGTGCCTTACCGCTTGGCGATAGCCCTATGTAATATCTCCGGCATGGATGATATTAGCGGGTGGATAGTGGGACTCGAACCCACGGCCTCCAGAGCCACAATCTGGCGCGCTAGCCGACTGCGCCATATCCACCATATTGGGCGTATCCATACGCTCCTTGTTCTCCACCGAAATCGGTGAAACGTGCCCGAAGGGATTCGAACCCCCGACCCACGGCTTAGAAGGCCGTTGCTCTATCCAGCTGAGCTACGGACACACACTGCAAGCTTATCGGACCTTATTACAATCCGAAAGCGGGTGATGGGAATCGAACCCACGTATCCAGCTTGGAAGGCTGGTGTTCTACCATTGAACTACACCCGCATGTACTAACCCAAATCAATTGTATGTCACTCAATCGGGGTGACAGGATTCGAACCTGCGACCTCCTGGTCCCAAACCAGGCGCTCTAGCCAAGCTGAGCCACACCCCGCTACTTGACGAAAGGCCCACGTTTCCGTGACACGATAT
>JAZQQG010000001.1:0-46242 GCA_045628945.1 Lachnospiraceae bacterium | reverse complement strand
AAGTAGAGGAGTTCCATGGAGAATTACGAATCCCTATCAGATGAAGAATTGATTATAAGATCCCGTGACGGTGAAGGCGCCGTCACGGATTTTCTTATGAACAAATATAAGAATATGGTGCGTAAGAAGGCCGGCGCTATGTTTATCATCGGCGGAGATACCGAGGACCTGATTCAGGAAGGAATGATTGGGTTATTCAAGGCCATTCGTGATTATGATTTTGGCCGGGATGCAAGCTTCGTGACCTTTGCGGATCTGTGCATTTCGCGCCAGATGTACACCGCCGTGCAGGCGGCAAATCGTAAGAAACATGCCCCCCTTAACGGCGCGGTGTCCATCTATGCCGAGGGCGAGCATTTGGGAGAGGAGCATTCGGAGGTGCAGCTTGTGAATGCATTGGCCTCCGCGATAGACAGAAACCCGGAAGAACTCATTATTGACAATGAGAACGTCCGGGCTTTGAGTGAGTTTCTGGAACGCGAGCTCAGCAGCTTCGAAAAGGAAGTGTTGGAGCTTCGACTGACCGGTATGAATTACGTGGAGATTGCACGAATTCTCGGGAAGGATGAGAAATCCACCGACAACGCTCTCCAACGCATTAAGAACAAGGTAAAAAAACAATTCTAAGCTTCTTCGGAATCGGACTTGGCAGCTTCCTTGCGCAAAACCTCTTCCGCATCCAGTTCCTCGGGAGTGATGGTCGCAATGGTTCTGCGATGGGTCATCTGACCGAAGAGCCAGATCCAGATCCACAGCATAATCGGTAAGAAAATCGCTGTGAGCAGAAGACCGAGACTGAGTCGGGCGGAACCCGGGAAACGAAGCAGGGATACCACGAGGGACGATATTGCGAGTAACACGAGAGCGATGACGGCAATCATTGCCAGAATACGCTGAAATTTGTTGTATTTGGATGTTTTCTTTTCCATAAAGGATGCCTCCGAAATGGGGTGGCTTCTCGTCCGGTTTTCGGACAAAAAAGCAAATATCGAGATTACAGAAACAGTGTAACATACATGGGAATGGCTCACAAGCAAAGATTTCTTGCATTCCCCGAAGGCTTAGAGTATAATCCCATTTGTGATGAGACGCCGAAGCGCGCTTCATTGCGAGAAATTCGTATATTTTTTTGAGATTCACAAGGAGAGAACAGTATGGCAGCAGCAAAGACTACCGAGACGGCAGAGAAGACTACCACGACGAAGACGACGAAGACAACGACCAAGGCAAGTGCAGAGAAGACTGCTGCAACGAAGAAGACAACCGCGAAGGCAAGTGCGGAGAAGACTGCGGAAGCAACCGAGAAGAAGGCCGCTCCCAAGAAGACCACCGCAAAGAGTGCAACGGAGAAGACTGCTACCGCGGAGAAGAAGACCGCATCCAAGACGGCGACCGCTTCGAAGGAAACGACAGCGAAGACGTCTACTGCTGCAAAGAAGACCGTGAAGAAGGCAGAGGAGCCTACCCTTCTGGAGCAGTGGAGAGCAACCGCTTATCGTGAAGAGGGCGATCAGAACGAACTTCAGCAGTTCTGGGGCAGATACTTCGAACTCGAGAGAGGCATCTACGAGCAGATTCTTGCAGATTACAAGAATCCGGTGAAGGGTACCGTGCAGGAGTTGGCAGATAAGTTTGGTGTGAAGCTTCTTGCAATGGTAGGTTTCCTGGATGGAATCAATGATTCCTTAAAGAAGGCGAACCCCATCGAGACTATGGCGGCAGATACTGTTGTAAGCCTTGATTTTGATAATGAACTGCTCTATAAGAATATGGTTGCTGCCAAGGCAGACTGGTTATATACCCTTCCTCAGTGGAATGAGATCATTACCCCTGAGCGTCAGAAGGAGCTCTACAAGGAGCAGAAATCGTCTACCACGATTGTAAAGCAGGATAAGGTATATCCGAATGATCCCTGTCCCTGCGGAAGTGGTAAGAAGTACAAGAAGTGCTGCGGTAGAAATGCCTAAAAAAACAAATGGTCAGACAACTCTTCGTGAGAGGCTGTCTGGCCATCATTATATTCGAAGAGCCTTGGGTTGCCTGCTTGGAAATTTCGGATTAGGAGTAGGAATCTGTCTCTTCAAAACCGTTGCCTGGGGAAATGAAGCCTATTCGGGATTAAATCTCGCAATTCAGGCGTTTTTGTCCGTGAAGTATACGGTGGTTCTGCTGACCATGAACATTATTCTTTTTCTGGTGCAGCTTCTGCGCGGAAGAAAGCTGATTGGCTTCGGAACCTTCGTGAACTGGTTTTTAATCGGTCCGGTTGTGGATCTGTTAAACGGCCCGATTCACTCGGTATTCTACTCGAATGAGATCTGGGTTAAGGTGCTGGTTCTTTTGTTAAGCGTGGGAATCACGAGTCTTTCCTGCTCGCTGTATCAGGTGTCGGATATGGGAATCTCGCCCTATGATTCGCTGTCGCTTATGATGGACCGCGATCTGCCGTTGCCCTATTTCTGGTGTCGTATCATCACGGATGTGTCCTGCGTCATCGGTTGTATCGCGTTCGGCGGTAAGCCGGGAATCGGTACGGTAATCTGTGCATTTGGCTTGGGGCCCTTCATCACCTTCTTCGATCGTTTCGTGTCGAGACCGCTTATGAAGGTACCTGCGAAGCCCGGAAAAGCCGCTAAATAGGCGAGCGGATTTGCGGATTGCAGCGTGTTATCGTTGCAAAATGGGCAAGTTGGGTTAAGAATTCGCTCAAAGTGTCCGAAATATTATCAAACAAGGATGTTAATGTGCTATGATCTCTTTGACAGGAAGTTGTAGCCGAAAATCGCAAAGGAGAGTGCGTTATGAGTTCAATTAACAGCAATTGGGATTATTCATCGTTATTTGGCAGTCTGTCGACGGGAAGCTCGAACGGACTGAATTCCATTAATTTATCTGATTATGCAACGATTAAGAGCGGAGCATATTCCAAGCTTCTGAAGTCCTATTACGGACAGCAGAAGAGTACCGATAAGGCCACCGGTAAGAATCCTGCCGTTGCCGATTCCGTTACCCAGACGAATCAGGTACGCAGTGATGTGGCGAATCTTAAGAAGTCCTTGGAGCCTCTGTATGAGACCGGCAAGAATTCTCTTTTCAACAAGGTGACGAAGAAAGGAGAAGACGGCAAGGAGACTTCGGATTACGATTATGAGAGAATCTATTCGGCCGTAAAGACCTTCACGGACAACTACAATGCGTTGGTGAAGAGCGCCGGAGATTCCGATAACACCTCGATTCTTCGGAATGCCAGAGATATGGTGCAGTACACCGCAGTCGGTTCGAGATTGCTTGCCAATGCGGGAATCACCATTAACAGCGACAATACCTTGTCCGTATCAAAAGACGATATTAAGGCAGGAAGCATCTCGGCTCTGAAGTCGCTCTTCCAGGGAAACGGTTCCTACGGCAATTCCGTGGATGCCTATGCAACCCGAATTGAGGGCTATGCGGTCTCTGCAGCCAAGCAGAACGGTACCTATACCAAGACCGGTTCCTACGATACCGTGAGCGGTTCGTTGAAGAACGGAAGTATCTTTGATGATTACTTATAAAACTTCATTTACGCAGCTTGTATTTTAGTGTTGACAATGCAACGGAAACACTATATTATATAACTTGCGTGCAGGAGTGGCGGAATGGCAGACGCGCTAGCTTCAGGTGCTAGTGATGGCAACATCGTGTGGGTTCAAGTCCCATCTCCTGCATTCAAAGCAAAAGGATCACAACGTGAGTTGTGGTCCTTTTTGTTTGCTTTGGATGCAGGAGATGGGACTTGCAGGCGAATGCGCAGCATTCGGCATTTAGTCCCATGCTCCGCTTCGGTCGGCGCAAAGCCGACGTCCCCCGGACGTCGTGCGCCCCATCTCCTGCAGTTTGCTTTGGATGCAGGAGAGAGGACTTGCAGGCGAATGCGAAGCATTCGGCATTTAGTCCCACGCTCCGCATCGGTCGGCGCAAAAAAAGGGCCACAGCATAAGCTGTGACCCTTGTGTATCATCGACGAAATACAAAAATCAAGGTTCCATCCTCTTCGGTAACATCAGGCGATTCAACATACAGGACGCCAACGGTTTCTACCTCATAGGAATCGTAAACACCGCTGTTCAGATTGGCTTGAATTGAGTCGGAATGAATCAAAAGGTCATCCAATCGAGGAGAACCGGTATAGGTGTAGGTAATGCGGAGATAATCACCATAATCGAGGTCGGTAGCAAGTCCTTTGGATACTTCTTGGTATCGGATGGCCCGAGAGGCTCTCACGGTAGTAATGGTGATGGCAAGACCAACGATTATGAGCGCAACCGCGGTTGCGATTAGGATAATGCCTTTGCGGGAGATCTTTGCGATGGTTAGCGGTTGTTCTGCGGGCACTTCAGGTTTAGTCTGCTCGGGGGTCTCTCCAAAGAACGATTGCACGGGAACATGAAAGTATTGTGCAATTGCGCCGAGAGTCTCGACATCAACAGAGTGCTTACCGGATTCCCATTTGGAGACCGTGGAAGCGGATACATGGAGTTGTTCTGCAAGGGCTTCTTGCGTGAGCCTGTGCGCTTTACGAAGTTCGGCAATCTGCCGACCGATAGTATTTTGATCCATGTTGTAATCCCCTTTTACTACATGAAATATGTTCTTTCGTTATTCGCAAGAGAAAACTGTATGACTTGCGTGAATGTCAAGTGCTAATGGAGCGAGCAATTGATATTCTATTAGTAGAGATTGGTATCATTAATTACTAATTTCTATCATTACATAAAAAAGGAGAATTGTAAATTGGGAATCAAGAAGAAAAACAAGAAAAAACGATGGTTATTGGCTAATGCAATCTGTGTGGTGCTATTCATCGTCGCGGTAACGTTTTTTTCGTTGGATGTGAATGCTGAGGAGCAGACAAGCGAAGGGTATTATGCTTCGTGGGAATATCAAATAGATACATCATTAGCGATATGTTTAGGAATTGATAAGTATGCTGCCTGTGTGGAGAATGAGCATTTTTTGTTTTTTCACAAAGATGATGCTATATTCAGAATGAATATTGAGACGCAAGAAATAGAGGAATTTGTCAAGGTTAGTGATTGCGTTGATGTTGTCGATATTGTTGCTTACTCAGATACCTACATTGTGTATTATGTGTTTACTGGCGAATTTGAATATGATGAAGATGATGATGGTTTATGGCCAGTATATAAAAAGTATAAGTACGATAGTGAAACGGGATGCTGTGAAGAAGTGACTGACGAGGAAGATTCTGATGAGACGATGGTCACTATCTTTGAGGGTCTTGAGTTGGAAAAAATAGGTTCCTTCGATGTGGGGGCGGTAGGAATTCAGTCTGTGGCGTCTGGTTCAGATATTCCGTTCGAAGGATATGGAATTGGCAAATATTTTTCGATAACCGGTAAAGCTTGTGTTTGTCATAAGGAGGGAAAATGTGTGGAGGATGGTGGAAATTGCACATGCTACAGGTATGGCAATGCGGTTCAGTGTTTGGGATATGCAAGATATGCATATTTCTTATTTCATGGCGAACCGGAAATCGACGCTGCAAAAGTGTTTGTACAATGTGAATCAAGAACGTTTGATTGGGAAAACGTTCCGGAAGGAACCCATATAAGATTGAACTATTCTCCGGGGGATAAAGATGGAAGACATTCTGTTTTCGTGAAAGAGAAATACGATGATGGATTGTTGATTTATCAAGCTAATGTCGGAAAACCTTGTTATGTGAGCGAAGCTAGATATTCATGGGATGAATTGCGAGCTAGATATTATTGGATTAAATATATAAGTAATCCTGAATTTATACATAGATGTACTCCAGGAGATACTTATGTTGGTGATGGAGAGAAGCACTGGCTTATTTGCGTAGAATGCGGAGAAAAATGTGACGTCGAAACTCATACTTGGGGTGAATGGACAAAAAACGGAGCCGGGCATTCGCGCAAGTGTCTGATTTGCCAAAAGGATTCCGTGATAGAAACACACAAAATCGAAAATGGTTATCGTACAAATAGCAACGTACATTGGAAAGAATGCAGCCTTTGTCATGCAGCGGTGGAATCAGCGGGGCACGAGCGTAAGTGTAAGGAACTGAATGAGAATTCGCATACAGTGTATTGTGCTGTATGCGACTATGAAATAGGAACTGCGGAACACATACTAAGTGGATATAAGACGGATTCCGTCGGACATTGGAGAGTGTGTACACAATGCAACTATAGCACACAAAAAATGAATCATCGAGCTGGTGAAAAAAATGATATTGGAACGAAGCAACATAATGTAAGTTGCGCGGATTGTGGTATGATATATACGTCAGAATCGCATTCATACAAATACACAAGAGGTCAGAACGGAAAACATACGGCTCAATGTGATTGTGGATATTCTTACACGGCGAGTCATACATATGTATCGAATGGTAATACGAGTACAAGTCATACTAAAAAATGCAAATATTGTGGGGACAGTATTACCGAAAGTCATTCATATAAGACAGAACAGCTTGATGGGACAAACCATTGTAAGACGTGTACTGTGTGTGGATACAGAATCAATCAGAAACATAGTATGAGAGTTACGAGCGTTACAAAGGTTAAAACTGCTAGTATGTGTACGGTTACAGTAGAGACATGTTCAGCGTGTGGGTACGCAAAAGTAACAAAAGATTCGATACATCGATATTCAGGGAAAACATGTCTTGATTGTGGATATGTGAAAAAGTAGAGAGAATTATGATGATTCGTAGGGAGGTATTATATGACTCGAAATGATATGAGGAGATCGGAGGGGTTGAATATGAAAAGGGGAATCACACGGCTGGGGTGCATAGTGCTTGTTGGATTACTGAGCATGAGTGCCGGATGTGGTCGCAAGAAAAATCAAGTTGAGAAACTCGAGGCAAAACCTATAGAAAAGCAGATTGAGAAAGAGACGAAAAAGCCGGAATTGCAATCGGTAGAACAATCAGGATTACAAGCAGGAGAACAGTCGGAAATACAAGGTGCTGATACTCATGACAAGCCACAGGAATTTGATTATGAGAAAATGGCACGGATGATATATGACTGGTGCGAAGAATCGATAACATCTGTGGTGTCGGACGACGCGGACCCACATATGGAGAGGAAACTTCCGGCTGTTTCTGAATCGGTATGGTCGGATGCGGATGATGACTTTTTGACAGCAATTGCATGTTTTTACGGCTCGCCGGAGACTTCTTGCGATGAGAAACGCGCTGAAGAACTGCTTCAAGCATGTGTCGAAAGAGGAAATGCAGATGCTTATTATTTTTTATCCTTGATTGCATTGAACCGAAGGGAATATGGTACAGCACTGGAGATGGCGAAGCTTGCCATGGAAGGAGATTCACCGTACGGATATCTGCAGATGGGACGTTTGCTTCTTGATTATGAATACTATTTGGCTCAAGAAGCGGATGAATACGATGATGAAGCGCATAATGAGCAGTTGGCCATGTCATATTTTGAACAGGCGATTGATATGGGACTTGAGGATGCCTATTATGGATTGGGACGAATCCATGAGAGAAATGCCTACCACGAGGACCATGAGTACACATTGTCAGCAGGGGAATATCCGATAGATAGGGATTACTTTAGGAACGAACTCTATCTGGCTCGGGAGTACTTTGAAAAAGCCACAAATGGAATTCTGCCTGAAATCGCGGCAAATAGTTATGATTGTATGGAATGGGGAGCATGGTATCTGCACGAGGATGATTATCAGACCGTTGTATGTTCTTATCGGGATCTTGCCTATAAGGTGTATGCGTATATGGGTGAGTATGGCAATGCTTATGCCTGGTTTGAAGCCGGAAGCATATGTGGCGGGGGATATGCCTACGGTGCACTTACGCTCTGCGCCCCGGAATTATATGTGGATTGTCTCCGTAATGCTTATGAAATAGGAAATGCGTATGCAACGGAAAGATTGAACGTTCTTCAAGAAGAGGCCGATGAATATAGTGAGGAAGAATAGTCTTTTTCCGTTTTTTCACACTACCTCTTTACAACAATAAAGTGCTTCGATATAATATTTGAGTGCCAAAGACGGCAGTTTTGCGCGGTCGGGCACTCAATTTTTGTTATCGGATTGTTTTTTGGACAGGACCGATGCAACATTTTAAGGAGAATAGAATTATGAAAAAGAGCAGAATCTTAGCTACCCTTCTGGTAGTGGTAATGGCACTGGCAACTCTGTGCGGTTGCGGCGGCAAGAAGTCCGGTAAGACCTTCATCGTTGGTTTCGATGCAGAGTTTCCCCCTTACGGATACATGGATGACAACGGCAATTACGTTGGCTTCGACTTAGACCTTGCAGAGGAAGTTTGCAAGCGTATCGGTTACAAGCTTGAGAAGAAGCCGATCGACTGGGATGCCAAGGACGCACTCATCGATTCCGGCGAGATTGATTGTATCTGGAACGGTTTCACCATCAACGGTCGTGAAGACGATTACACCTGGAGTGTTCCTTACGTGAATAACAGCCAGGTATACGTAGTATCCGCAAAGTCCGGTATCAGCACTCCCGCTGACCTGTCCGGTAAGGTAATCGGTGTTCAGAAGGCCAGTGCGGCACTGGATGCTCTGGAGTCTGAGGACAATGCAGAACTGATGGCTTCCTTTGCTTCCGTTAAGCAGTATGACAGCTATGTAATCGCATTTGAGGACCTGGCAGGCGACGGTATCGATGCTCTTGCAATCGATATCGGTGTTGCGCAGGCTCAGATTAGCAAGCGTAACGCAGCTGACTACGTAATCCTTGCTGAGTGTCTTTCCGCAGAGCAGTACGGTGTTGGCTTCAAGCTTGGCAACACGGAGCTTCGCGATAAGGTAGAGAAGGTTCTCTTTGAGATGTATAAGGATGGTACGGTTGCGAAGATCGCAGAGAAGTACGGTATTGATGAAACCGCTATCTGCCTTGGCGAGTACGTAAAATAAGAAACGGGCCCTTTGGGGAATTTGTGTAGGAGTATTTCATGTCAACACAGGTTATGTTGAATCAGCTGGGGCAGGGCTTTTTGCTCACCCTGGAGATCTTTGCGCTGACCCTCATGTTCTCGCTTCCGTTCGGATTGATTCTTTCCTTCGGGCGTATGTCGAAGAACTGGGTGGTTCGCACTATTGTCAAAATCTATATCTCAATCATGAGAGGAACGCCTCTGATGCTTCAGTTGATTGTGGTCTATTTCGGACCGCACTATCTGTGGGGAATGAGCCTTCGTGATTATGATTTTACTGCGGTGATTATCGCATTCGTGCTGAACTATTCTGCTTATTTTGCAGAAATCTATCGTTCCGGTATCGAAGCGATTCCGAAGGGACAGCATGAGGCCGCCAAGGTGCTTGGCTTCAATAAGGCACAGACCTTCATTAAGATTGTGTTACCGCAGGTCATTAAGCGTATCCTGCCTCCCGTGACCAATGAGATTATCACCCTTGTGAAGGATACTTCCCTTGCACAGGTGCTTACGATTGCGGAGATGTTTACGATTGCGAAGCGTATTACCGCTTCTCAGTCCTCCCTCGTTCCGCTCTTCGTAGCAGGTATCTTCTATTACGTCTTCAACTTCCTGGTTGCATTCGTAATGGAGCGTATTGAGAAAAAATTAAATTATTATCGATAGGAGGATGTGCAGATGAAAATCTTGGAAGTCAATCACCTGAAAAAACGATTCGACGACTTGGAAGTTCTCAAGGACATCTCCCTGTCGGTGGAAGAGGGCGAAGTGCTCTCCATTATCGGACCTTCCGGTAGCGGTAAGAGTACGGTGCTTCGTTGTGCGACGATGCTTGAGACGATGGATGGCGGCGACCTGATCTATTCCGGTCAGTATGCGGCCAAGGATACGAACGGTAAGAGCGTCTACGCGAACAAAAAAGAAATCAAGGAAATCCACAAGCAGTTTGGCCTTGTGTTCCAGAATTTTAATCTTTTCCCGCATTATTCGGTATGGAAGAACATCGTAGATGCACCTCTCCATGTGCAGAAGATTGCCAAAGAGGAAGCGGCGGCGCGGGCCAACAGCCTGCTTAAGAAGTTAGGCCTTGAGGACAAGAAGGATGCGTATCCCTGTCAGTTGTCCGGTGGTCAGCAGCAGCGTGTATCCATTGCGCGTGCGCTGGCTTTACAGCCGAAAATCCTTTTCTTCGATGAACCGACTTCCGCATTGGATCCTGAGCTTACGGCAGAGGTTCTGAAGGTAATCAAGGAGCTTGCCAAGGAAAAGATGACGATGATTATCGTAACCCACGAGATGCAGTTTGCGAGAGAAATCTCCGACCGTATCATCTTCATGGAGGGTGGCGTAATCGTAGAGCAGGGAACTCCGGACGAGCTGTTCGGAACGAGCAACGAGCGCGTTCAGAATTTCATCGGTAAGATGAAAGGAGAATAAGCATGGCAACGAAGATTGTGGAAGAGTATTATGCCAATTGTCCGAATTGCGGTGGTGTCAGCAAGGACGGCGATAAGGTGTGTGATTACTGCGGAACGTCGTTACTTAAGACGAAGACGGTTCAGGAATATGTCTCCTATGGAGATGTGGAAGCACAGCAAATGCGTCAGTATCAGCAGGCAACTGCCGGGATGGCGGATGGCATGGCCGGTATAATCGCACCGATTTTTCTGATGTTATTCGGAATCGGATTTGTGTCGGTTCCCCTTTCGATGATTTTGTCGACCATTCGCTTTGAACAGGCGATGGGCGGAGGCGGGATGCTTATGGGAACCGTCGTGTTTGAAGGAGTCTTTGTGCTGATTGGCTTGGGCGTCTTCGCGATGGGATTGCTGCAGCTGATTCGGTTCCTAAAAAACCGTAAAAACAATTAAAAAAATACAGGATTTTACCCATCTTCGCAGAATAATAAGAAGATGGGTATTTTTTATGCCGGAACCGATAAATTGATGTGCAAGAAGGAGAAGAATTCATGATTGTTCGCGAGATGCTCGAGCAGGATGAGAAGGAATTATTAAGCCCCTACGCAGCCTTAAGTATGAACTCCAGAGGACGGGATAACGAGGAAGAACCCTGCGATATCCGCCCGATCTATCAGCGAGACCGTGACCGTATTCTGCACAGCAAGTCGTTCCGTCGTCTGAAGGATAAGACCCAGGTGTTCCTAACACCCGACGGAGACCATTATCGTACGAGACTGACCCATACGCTGGAGGTTTCTCAGAATGCCCGTACGATTGCGAAGGCCCTTCGCTTAAATGAGGATCTGACCGAGGCAATCGCCTTGGGACACGATCTGGGACACACCCCCTTCGGACATGCCGGAGAGCGTGCGTTGGCAGAGATCTGCCCCTATGGATTTCGTCATAACGAGCAGTCGGTACGTACCGTGGAATTGCTGGAAAAGGACGGCGAGGGCTTGAACCTGTCCTATGAGGTGCGAGACGGAATTCTGAACCATCAGATGGAGTTGCGGGCCTGTACGTTGGAGGGCAATATCGTTCGCCTGTCCGATAAGATTGCATACATGCATCATGATATGGATGATGCGATTCGTGCCGGAATCCTGATTGACCTGGATATTCCCCGGGAGATTGGGGATGTCTTAGGTTATACGACCGGAGAACGTCTGGATTCCTTTATCCACGACATTATTATTCACAGCCGTGGCAAGAATGAGATTACCATGAGCGAAGAAGTGGAGAAGGCCATGCAGGCACTCCGCAGGTTCATGTTTGAGCGTGTCTATAAGAACCCCGTAGCCAAGGCAGAGGAGAGTAAGGCGGAGAGCCTGGTAAAGACCCTCTATGAGTATTACCGGACCCATATGGATGCGATGCCTTGGGAGTATTTACGCCTGATTGATCGCGGAGAACCGATTGAGAAGGTTGTCTGTGATTATGTTGGTGCAATGACGGACCGATTCGCAATTGCCAAGTATGATGAATTGTTTATTCCGAAGTCCTGGCACGGTTGATGCGTTTCTTCGGAGTGTGAACCCGATAACAAGGAGACTCTATGTACTATCCTGATGAACTTGTCGAAGAAGTTCGATCCAAAAATGATATCGTGGATGTGGTCGGAAGCTATGTGCGTCTGAAGAAGTCGGGCGCGAATTACTTCGGACTCTGCCCGTTCCATAACGAAAAGAGCGGATCGTTCTCCGTTTCCCCTCACAAGCAGATGTTTCATTGCTTCGGCTGCGGTGAAGGCGGCAATGTCTTTACGTTCCTCATGAAGTACGAGAACTACACGTTTCCCGAGGCGATTAAGGTATTGGCGGACCGTGTGGGAGTCAGCCTGCCGGAGGTGGAGTACTCCGTAGAGCAGTCCAAGGCAAAAAAACATCGCGAGCTTTTGTTTGAGGTAAACAAGGAAGCGGCGAAATTCTATTATTATCTTTTGCGAAATGAGCAGGGAAGACTGGGCATGGAGTATTTGACCGGTCGTGCGCTTACCCCGGAGACCATCAATAAGTGGGGCTTAGGTTATTCGACGCAGTACAGTGACAGCCTGGTAAAATACCTGCGAAGCAAGGGTTATTCCGACAGCCTGATTCGAGAGTCGGGATTGGTAAACTACGATGAGAAACGAGGACTGAGCGATAAGTTCTGGAATCGTGTGATTTTCCCGATTTTTGATGCAAACGGTAAGGTAATCGGTTTCGGCGGACGTGTCATGGGTGACGGAAAACCCAAGTATCTGAACTCGCCGGAGACGGAGATCTTTGATAAAGGCAAGAACCTGTTTGGTTTGAATTTTGCCAGATCCTCCCGCAAGAATCAGTTCATTCTCTGCGAGGGCTATATGGATGTCATCACCATGCACCAGGCGGGCTTTACCCAGGCGGTGGCTTCCCTCGGTACGGCATTTACCTCCGGACAGGCCAATGTACTTCGCCGCTATGCCGGTGAGGTGCTGCTTCTGTACGACAGTGACGAGGCAGGAGTGAAGGCGGCACTTCGTGCGATTCCGATTCTTAAGGAAGCCGGAATTCGCGGCAAGGTTGTGAATCTGAAGCCCTTTAAGGATCCCGATGAATTTATCAAGAATCTCGGTGCCGAGGAATTCCAGAAACGTCTGGATGAGGCAACGAACTGTTTCTTTTTTGAGATTGAAGTCCTGTCGAAAAATTACAATCTAAGCGACCCCGGAGAGAAATCCTCTTTTCACAGGGAGATTGCGAAGAAACTGTGCGAATTCACCGAGGACGACGAGCGTGAGAATTATCTAAGCGCCACAGCGCATCGCTTCATGATTGATGAGGAGAATCTGCGCAAACTGGTGGTGAAGATTGCGGCACAGCCGGTGCTTGCCAAAACCATTGAGCGACCGAAGTCCGGCATCGCCGAGAAGGCGGTCAAGGATCCGAATCGCGAGGCACAGCGACTCCTGCTTACCTGGATGACGGAGGATTCCGGTCTCTATAAGCAGTTAAAAAAGCATATTGCTGCAGAGGATTTCCGCGAACCCCTCTACCACGAGGTGGCGTCGATGCTCTTTGCGCAATTTGAAGCAGGACGCATTAATCCTGCGGCAATTATATCGACCTTTGAAGACCCGAACGACCAGAGTGAAGTGGCTTCTCTTTTCAACACAAGACTGCGGGAACTGGAGAACGAGCGAGATCGTGAGAAAGCGCTTCGTGACATTGTGATTAAGGTGAAACGCCATAGCTACGAGGTTGCACAGAGCGAACTGGCGGGGGACCCGAGGTCGTTAATGCTTGCGATTGAGAGCAAGAAGGTCTTGGAAGACCTGAATCGCATTACGATACAATTTACGAACGGAGAACAATAGAAAATGGACGAAACGCAGCAGCAGAAATTTGACGAGCGATTGAAGGAACTGCTGGCACTTGCCAAGAAGAAGAAAAACGTCCTGGAGAATCAGGAGGTCACGGATTTTTTTGCCGACCTTCAGTTGGAGGCCGACCAGTTCGACCAGATTCTCGAGACCCTGGAAAAAAGCAATGTCGATGTCATCCGTATGACGGAGGACCCGGATGATATCGCAGATGATCTGGAGATCATCGATGATACGGAAGAAGTGAATATTGAGGATATCAATCTCGACGCATTGGCCGAAGGCGTAAGCCTGGAGGACCCGGTGCGTATGTACTTAAAAGAGATTGGTAAGGTGCCGTTAATCTCCGGGGATGAGGAGATTGAACTGGCACAGAAAATCGAACTGGGCGATGAGGATGCCAAGAAACGTCTTGCGGAAGCAAACTTACGTCTGGTTGTTTCCATCGCGAAGCGTTATGTCGGTCGCGGCATGCTGTTCTTAGACCTGATTCAGGAAGGGAACCTGGGCTTAATCAAGGCCGTAGAGAAGTTCGATTACCGTAAGGGTTATAAGTTCTCAACCTATGCAACCTGGTGGATTCGTCAGGCCATTACCCGTGCCATTGCGGATCAGGCTCGTACGATTCGTATTCCGGTGCATATGGTGGAGACCATCAATAAACTGGTGCGTGTGAACCGCAGACTTTTACAGGAGTTGGGACGGGAGCCTTTGCCGGAGGAGGTAGCGGAAGAAATGGATATTCCGGTAGAACGTGTCCGTGAGATTATGAAAATCTCGCAGGATCCGGTTTCCCTGGAGACCCCTATCGGAGAGGAAGAGGATAGCCATCTGGGCGATTTCCTTCCCGACGAAAACGCACCGATGCCCGCAGAGGCAGCAGCCTTTACCCTTCTTCGAGAGCAACTGGAGGAGGTCCTCAGTACCTTAACCGAGCGTGAACAGAAAGTGCTTCGTCTTCGTTTTGGCTTAGCGGACGGACGTGCAAGAACGTTGGAAGAGGTGGGGAAGGAATTCAATGTAACCCGTGAGCGTATTCGTCAGATTGAAGCCAAGGCACTGCGAAAACTTCGTCATCCGAGTCGCTCCCGCAAGTTAAAGGATTATCTGGATTAATGACAGGAAATAAGAATACTCTGTCCCTTCGCATGAGCCGGGTCTGTGAGATGCTTCGTTCCATCGAAGCGCAACTGCCCTATACCTGCGTTGCGGATATCGGCTGTGATCACGGATTTGTATCCATTCATCTGGCCAAGGAAAATATCATGACAAACGGCATTGCCGCCGATGTAAATGCAGGACCGCTTAAGGCCGCCGCAGAGCACATTGCCCGAGCGGGATTGTCCTCAAGAATCGATACGCGCCTAAGTAACGGTTTTGAGGCGATTGCCCCCGGAGAGGCGGACGGCGCCATCATTGCAGGCTTAGGCGGACGATTGATGATTGACATTCTGACGGCAGGGCTTGCCCAGGTCAAGCAGATGCGTCATCTGGTATTGCAACCGCAGTCCGAGGTGGATCGGGTCCGTGCTTTTTTACGCGAACATCGGATTGGGATTACTGCAGAGGATATGCTGTGCGAGGATGGGAAGTACTATATGATTCTGGGGTGTACCCCGGGAGAGCCTTACACAGATTGCTTGGCGGGTTCGGCGCTTGCGATGAATTCCGACTCGGAGGCTTTTTCTCTTGAGGAAAGAGACCTCTATGGAGTACACTTATTACAGAAACGTCACCCGGTACTGCTTCAGTATCTGGACTATCGTGAGGGCATTTATCAGGAGATTCTCGCCGGATTCCATGGGGAAAACGAGGAAGCCAGAGAGAAGCTTCTTACGGAGCTTAAGAAGATACAGTCATTACGAGGGAGGTTAACACTATGAGCGAAATGATTACCATGAACATTCAGGGGGAAGAGAAACAGTACCCCAAGGGCATTATCTATGAGACCATTGCCGATGAGTATCAGAACGATTACGACGGATTAATCGGTCTTGTCCGCATCAATGGCAAGATTCGGGAACTTCGTAAGATTGGAACCCGGGATGCCAAGATGGAATTTATCGATCTGAAGAGTAAGGTCGGCCATTCCGCTTATGTGCGCACCGCGATGCTGATGCTCGTGAAGGCCTTTCACGATGTGATCGGCCGTGAGACCGGATGCCTTTTACAGATTCAGTTTACCATAGGTAGCGGATACTTCTGCGAACCGACGAAGCCCGGCGTGATAACGCCTGAGGTGGTTGCCAAGGTAAAAGAGAAGATGGTCGAATATGTGAAGGCGGATCTTCCCATCAGTAAGAAATCCTATCCCATCGAGGAGGCCAACGAGTTGTTTGCTTCCAGTGGTCTTGTGGACAAGGAAAAGGTATTCCGTTTCCGTCTGACCTCCAGCGTCAATGTCTATGAACTGGATGGATATTATGATTATTATTTTGGCTACATGCTTCCCAGCACGAAGTATGTACCCTGGTTCGATGTATTGTCCTTTGAAGGCGGCATCATCTTAAATCTGCCGAAGGCAGCAGAACCCAAGGTGGTTCCGACCTTTGAACCCCGTATGAATCTTTTCAAGACCTTATGCACCGCAGAGGCCTGGGGAGACGATATGGAGGTGGATACGGTCGGCGATCTGAACGAGAAAATCTGCGAGGGCAAGTTGAATGACTTAATTCTGGTACAGGAAGCATTGCAGGAGAGAAGAATTGCGGAAATCGCCAGTGACATCGCATCCCGTGAGGGCGTGAAGTTTGTCATGATTGCGGGGCCTTCTTCTTCCGGTAAGACCACCTTCTCACACAGAATGAGCGTCCAGCTGTCCACCCATGGTCTTCATCCTCATCCCATCGGACTGGATGATTACTACCTGAATCGTGACGAGTGCCCCCGTGATGAGAACGGTGATTATGATTTCGAGTGTCTGGAGGCTCTGGATGTGGAGCAGTTCAATAAGGACATGCTGGCCCTCCTTGCAGGAGAGCGCGTAGAGCTTCCTTCCTATAACTTCAAGACCGGTAAAAGAGAATACCGCGGACATTACTTACAGCTTGGCAAGGATGATATTCTGGTCATCGAGGGGATCCACGGTCTGAATGAGAAGATGAGCTATTCGCTTCCTTCCGAGAGTAAGTACCGCATCTATATCTCGGCGCTTACCACCTTGAATATCGATTATCACAACCGAATCCCTACCACCGACGGAAGATTGTTGCGTCGTATGGTTCGTGACTATCGTACCCGTGGAACCGATGCGAGACGTACCATCGAGATGTGGCCTTCGGTTCGCCGCGGTGAGGAAGCCTATATCTTCCCTTTCCAGGAGAATGCCGATGCGATGTTTAATTCCGCACTGATCTATGAGCTTGCGGTATTAAAGCCTTTCGCAGAGCCCTTACTTTTCTCCATTACTCCGGATATGAAGGAGTATGATGAGGCGAAGCGACTGCTTAAGTTCTTAGGCTACTTCTTAAGCATCGATACCGCAAATCTTCCCAACAACTCCCTGGTAAGAGAATTTGTGGGCGGAGGATGCTTCGGATTGTAAAGAACTTTCAAATATCACTAATCATACTACTAAGGAGGAATGATGCGAAAGAAATGTATATTCATTACTCTTTTTGCTATCCTCTGTACATCGTGCACTCGAGTGGAGAGAGAAAAATGCGATATGAATCCTACGCCAATCGTATCGGATGAAACATGCATGCCTGATGTAGTCAAGGAGGATGATTTTGACTATGTCCAGATGGACATGGATGAATTTGAAAAGGTGATAGAGAAACTCAAGACTTTAAAAAAAGAAGAGTCCGAAGACCTGGATGGTTTTTATTTTACAGATGACGGGAGAATGTGGGGACGATTCAGTCGTGAAAATAGTAGCGAAGTAGATACTTTATTGGTGTATAATAAGCCAGTCATCTACTATTTATTGCATGATGAACAGTATAGTGGCTGCCTTGAGATCTTGATAACAGATAGTGAACATCGGTATTTTTGGACACTTTCTTTGCCAAATGTATATGGGGGCTATCCTGCTTGGAATACGGCGGATTGCTGGCCTACTGTGGTGAGTTGGCTTATAGACCATAATGCTGAAGACTCATATGTATTTGTTACATATAATGACGCAGTGTCTATCATAGGCAGTGATGATTCTGTAGTGTATATTAGTATGCTTTCGGTTAGTCCGACAAGCATAGGAGAGGATTGTTACACCAGATTATCTTCAGAATATGTTTTTGAGATGGAGGAGTTTCTTAATCCCAATAATTGGATTACTATTAATCTGGAAAATTAAAACTGAATAGTATTAGAGTAGGACAGATGATCGCGGCCGCGAGCAATCGCGGGTGAGGAAAGTCCGGGCTTCATAGGGCAGGATGCCGGATAACGTCCGGTGGAGGTGACTCCCAGGCCAGTGCAACAGAAAAGAAACCGCCACGTAAGTGGTAAGGGTGGAATGGCAGTGTAAGAGACTACCGCTTCACCAGTAATGGTGAAGGCTGTGTAAACCCCATCCGAAGCAAGACCAAATAGAAGACAATAGGGTGGCCCGCTCTGTCTTCAGGTAGGTCGCTTGAGGCTTACGGTAACGTAAGTCCTAGAAAGATGATCATCCAACGACATAACCCGGCTTATCGTCCTACTCTTTTTGCTATAGATAAGAAAGAAGGAAAGAAACATGACTAAGATTGATATTTTCTCCGGATTCCTCGGAGCAGGTAAGACAACCCTGATTAAGAAGTTGTTAAAAGAAGAATTGTCCAAAGAAAAGGTTGTTCTCATTGAAAATGAGTTCGGTGAAATCGGCATTGACGGCGGATTCTTAAAGGAGGCAGGAATCGAGATTCGCGAGATGAATTCCGGTTGTATCTGCTGTTCCCTCGTAGGTGATTTCGGCACTTCTCTGAAGGAAGTAATCGACACCTATGCACCGGAGCGTATCTTAATCGAGCCCTCCGGCGTTGGTAAGCTCTCCGACGTAACCCGTGCGGTAGAAGGTGTTTCCACGGATGCGGATGTGGTATTGAACAGCTCTGTAGTAGTCGTAGATGCGACCAAGTGTAAGATGTATATCAAGAACTTTGGTGAGTTCTTCTTAAATCAGGTAGAGAATGCAGCTACCATCGTGTTATCCCGTACCGATAAGATGGCAGAAGCGAAGCTCATGGAATGTGTCAATATGCTTCGTGAGCATAACGCCAATGCAACCATCATCACGACTCCTTGGGATCAGTTGGACAGCAAGGTAATCGTAGAGGCAATGGAAGGCGGAAGTGTAAGCCTGAAGGAAGCTTTGCTTAAGGAGATGGAGGAAGAGGAGCATCATCACCACCATCATGACGATGATGACGAAGTATGTCCGGTATGCGGACATCACCATCATCACGACGACGATGACGACGATGATGATGACGATGATGACGAGCATGAGCATCATCACCACCATCACCATGAGGACGGCGAGGAGTGCTGCTGCGGACATCATCATGATCATGACCATGAGCACCATCACCACCATCATCACGCAGATGAGGTCTTCACAAGCTGGGGCAAGGAGACTCCGAAGCAGTACACCGCAGAGAAGATTACGAGCATCTTAGATGCGCTGGATAGCGGAGAGTACGGCATTGTTCTTCGTGCGAAGGGTATGGTTCCTTCCGCAGACGGAACCTGGATCTATTTCGATTATGTTCCCGAAGAGAAAAATGTACGTGCCGGACAGCCTGAGATTACCGGTAAGATTTGCGTCATCGGTTCCAAACTGGATGAAGAGAAATTAGAGCAGTTATTCGCATAATCGTGCGGAATATCGATCGTTTTTTGAACATAAGGATTGAACTATGAAACCAGTATATGTTATCAACGGCTTTTTAGAGGCCGGTAAGAGTGAATTTATTGTTTATACCCTGTCTCAGCCTTACTTTCAGGTAAGAGGGAAGACACTTCTGATTCTGTGTGAGGAGGGCGAGGTTGAGTATGATCCCGAACTTCTTAAGAAGACCCGTACAACGGTGGAGGTAATCGAAAACGAGGAGGATTTTACGCCCAAGAACCTGATGGAGCTTGAAAAGAAATACAAGCCGGAGCGTATCGTAATCGAGTGGAACGGTATGTGGAACTACCGCGACGTGAAGTTTCCTTTTCACTGGCAGCTGGAACAGCAGATCAGTATCGTAAACGGTGCGACCTTCCCCATGTATTACCAGAATATGAAGTCCCTGTTCTTAGAGATGGTGAAGAAGTCCGAGCTGATTATTTTCAATCGATGCGACGGCATCAAGGACTTGAGTACCTACAAGCGTAATGTGAAGATGGTGAATCCTGACGCACAGATTGTCTTCGAGGATAAGAACGGCGAGGTCAATGAGATTATGGAGGAGGAGCTTCCCTATGATCTGAAGCAGCCGGAACTTACCTTCAATGACGAACAGTTCTGCGTCTGGTACATGGATATGATGGATCATCCCGAGCGTTACAAGGGCAAAAAATTAACCTTCTTATGTCAGGCATATATTCCCGAGAAGTTCCCGAAGGGATACTTTGTTCCGGGCCGCATGGCAATGACCTGTTGCGCCGATGACGTGACTTTCATCGGTTATGCATGTAAATATGACAAGGTGGATACCCTGGAGAATAAGCAGTGGATTCAGGTGACGGTAACGGCAGGTACAGAGTATTTTGTCGCTTATCAGGGCGAGGGACCGATGCTGGAGGTTGTTAGTATCGAGCCTGCAAAGAAGCCAAAAGAGGAAGTGATTAGCTTTGTATAGAACAATCCTTAATTGGGTGGCATATTTTCTGATTTATTGTTTTGTGGGCTGGTGCTTCGAGAGTACCTATGTATCCATCCGCCAGAAGAAGCCGGTAAATCGTGGCTTTATGCGGGGACCGCTTCTTCCTATCTACGGTTCGGGTGCGGTTATGCTTCTGCTTATTTCCATGCCCTTTCGGGAGAATCTCTGGCTTACCTATGTGGCCGGAGTGGTCGGGGCGACCGTCTTAGAGTACATTACCGGTGTGGTGATGCTGGCACTTTTCAAAGTGCGCTACTGGGACTATTCGAACCAGAAACTGAATTTTCAGGGACACATCTGTGTCAGCTCCTCTATCGCTTGGGGAGCCCTTACGGTTGTGATGAGCAAGTTCCTGCATCCGCAGGTGGAACGGGTGGTAGCTTTGATTCCGACGCCGGTGTTTTCCGGCGTGGTATCGGTGGTTTTTCTTGTGGCGGGAATCGACTTTGGAATTTCCTTCCATGCAGCCTTCGAACTTCGCGAGATTATTCTTCGTGTGGAGCGTATTAAGGATGAGGTGGTTCATGAGATCAACCTCTATCAGAAACGTCTTGATGTGGTCCTTGCATTGATGGATGACCGTGCCGAGAAGGCCAAGAAAAATATGATGTCGAAGATTCGCACGCATTTCGTGAAGGCTTCGATTCGGAATAACCCGGCATTCTTAAAGGCCAATCAGTTCCAGGATACTCTGGAGGTATTGTGGCAGGGAATTGTCGAGAAGGTGAAGAGCCTTCGAACGGATGAGAGTGAGAAGAAAAAAACAGACGAGGAGTAGCTCGTTTGTATCAAAGGGGTTAGCGAATGACCAAGTCCAAGGTTTGGATTACGGTGTTAAAAAAATGTCTGATCATCGCATTCTTTCTGTTGGTGATGATATTAACATTTCATACGGTGTTCACTTCGGAGGAGGACCCGACGAAGCTATGGACGAATCTGACGAAAATCCGACCGGGCTACGTGATTCTGATGTTTGTGTCGGCAATTTTGTTTGAATTGCTGGAAGCCTATAAGATTCAGATTGTCATGGGAATCCGTGGAATTCGTGGTTTTTTACGTTGTGTCGGCTATGCACTGATTGAGTTCTTCTATAGCGGAATTACGCCTTCTGCCTCCGGCGGTCAGCCGATGCAGTTGGTGTACATGAAGCAGGACGGATGCTCTTTTACCAAGAGTTGTGCCGGCTTGACCCTCATTGCGGCGGCCAAGAAAATGGTGCTGCTAATTCTGGGTTTGGTTCTGATTCTTTTCTGGAGAGGACCCCTTCAGGCAGCCTTTGAGGATTACCTGTTCTGGTTCTATCTCGGATGGGGGATTATCGTTATTTGGACAGGGCTGCTGATTGCCTTCATGTTCTCGCCCAATCTGTGTGAGAAGGTTCTGTTAGGCGCATTTCGATTGGTGAATCGATTCCTGAAGCACAAGAAGGCGGAGAAGGTAGAAGAAGGAATTCATGCTTTTTTTGACGCATACCGGGATATTGTGCTGTTGATTCGGGAACATCCCGTCATGGTTCTCTATATGGTTGTGTTAAGCTTTCTGCAGCGTTTCTTCCTCGTGGTGATTACGGTCTGGGTCTACAAGGGCTTAGGCTTAAACGAGACCGGCGCAGTAACGGTGTTCTTCCTGCAGTTAGCGGTTATGATCAGTGTGGATATGATCCCTGTGCCGGGAGCACAGGGAATCTCGGAGTACATCTATCACAAGGTAAGCGTCGGAGTATTCGGCGAGACCTATCTGACGGCGTCCATGTTAGCCAGCAGAGCGGTGAATTTCTATTTCCTTCTTTTGCTGGGCTTGCTTATGGTCATCGTGTGGAAGTTCGTGCGTCGAAAACTTCATGAACCCGAACCGGAAACGTCTGTTGATTAGAGTAATGCCCGAATCATCTCGGCGTCGTAGGTTACGCTGGTGGCACCTTCCGCCTCGATGCGGAAGAGGGCGTTGGCAACGATATGCTCTGCCGCCTGCTCGAGATCACGGATACCGCTGGTATTGTCGTAGGTGTGAATGATGGCATCCAGACCATCGGGGGTAATCTTACATTCCTCCGCAGACATACCGATTCGCTTCATAATCTTCGGAAGGGTGAAGCCGGTAAAGATTGCTTTTTTCTCCTCGAAGGTATAGTCGGGAAGCTCAATGACTGCGAAACGGGACATTAAAGGCGCACTGATGGCACTGCGGTCATTAGCGGTTGCAATCGGGTAGACGCCACCGGTGGGAATATTGCATTCGATATAGTTGTCGGTAAAGCCTAAGTTATCCAAAAGGGTCAAAAGCACATCCGCGGGATTGCCGTTTCCCTTGCCGGAGCTTGCCTTATCCAGCTCATTGATGATGAAAACAAGATTGGAACTTTCTGCCTTCTCAAAGGCTTCCATAATGAGTCCGGGCTTGGCATTGGAATAGATACGGGAACTACCGGTCAACTGCTCGGGATCGTTGATGGAACTCATCTCCAAAGTAGTCCAGGACATCTTAAGAATCTTGGCTACCGCGTAGGCAATCTGAGATTTACCGGTACCGGCAGGTCCGATCAGAAGAATACCGTAGGCCGGGAGAGTGTGGGTACGATTGATCTGGATAATCGTTTCAATGATACGCTGCTTCACTTTCTCCATGCCGTAGAGTTCTTCGTCCAGAATCTTGCGGGCCATCACCGGATCGATAGACTCGAAATAGTCTCCCTTCCAGTAGATACTTAACATGATGGACAGTGCGCGAAGGGCGTGACGACGTTCCTCGGGAGTGACCTCACTGCTCTTGGCAATGGCAAGGTTACGCTTGGCCCAGAGACGAATGTTGTCGGGAAGCGTATTGCCTGCGCAGGTCAAATAGTCAGTAATGCTCTGCAGACTGGTAAGTTTCATGCTGTCCGCATCTTCCTTGTCGACCAAATCACCGTCTTCCTCGGAAGGCGGATTGCTTAAGAACAATCTCTGCATCATGAACTGTAAGAAACCGTTCTCACCGGCAAGCTTTGAGCCGCGAACGGCAACGCCCATCTCCTGAATCTTGTAGACACCGTATCCTTCGGCGGTATTGGCACCGGAGAGGCGAACCATAATATGGTTCTCGCCAAGCCATTTCACTAAGCTGACGAAACGGGAGTCAATCTTCAGAATATCCTCTTTTCCATCGGAATCGTTCTCCAAACTAAACGAGGAACCTGCCACGGGACTCGAGAACAGACCACAGGAATGGTGTACCAGCTTACCGGAACGGTTGCTTAGTACAATAATCGGATGGTCCTTGTCCGCCGTCTGCAGATCGGAAGAGAAGGTTGTATAAGTATTGTCTGCCTTGGCGGCATCCTTTTTCTCGGAATTGAAATCAAATACAGGCATGATTGCTCCTTGCTGCACCGCACCTTCGGCGGGCGTTTATTCATTGAGATGCAAATTATGCATCATTATTCTTATTTTATATAATTTATCGTCCGAAAACAACTATCATATCTTGAAAAGGTGGTTTTTATCAGATATAATTTTATAGATTTACGAAATTTCTTTTAAGAAAGAAGGATTGTTATGGAAAAGGTTGTATTGGCTTATTCCGGTGGTCTGGATACCACCGCTATCATTCCTTGGCTGAAGGAGACCTACGGCTACGAAGTAGTATGCTGCTGTATCGATTGCGGACAGGGCGAGGAGTTAGACGGTCTGGAGGAGCGTGCAAAGCTCTCCGGCGCATCGAAGCTCTACATTGAGGATATCGTAGACGATTTCGCTGAGAACTATATTATGCCCTGCGTTCAGGCAGGTGCGGTATACGAGCACAAGTACTTAATGGGTACCGCAATGGCTCGTCCCGGTATTGCGAAGACACTCGTTGATATTGCAAGAAAAGAGAACGCTGTGGCAATCTGTCACGGTGCGACCGGTAAGGGCAACGACCAGATTCGTTTTGAATTGGGTATCAAGGCTCTTGCTCCCGATATTAAGGTTATTGCTCCCTGGAGAGATGACAGATGGCAGATGGATTCCCGTCAGGCAGAGATTGACTACTGCAAGGCACATGGAATCGACCTTCCTTTCGGAACCGATCAGTCCTACAGCCGTGACCGTAACTTATGGCATATCAGCCATGAGGGTCTGGAACTTGAGGATCCTTCCAAGGCTCCGAACTACGATCACATGCTGGTTCTTGGTGTAACTCCCGAGAAGGCACCGGATGAGTCCGTTGACGTAACCTTAACCTTTGAGGCAGGTGTTCCTACCTCCGTAGACGGTAAGAAGATGAAGGTTGCGGATATTATCCGTTACCTGAATGAGCTTGGCGGTAAGCATGGTATCGGTATCGTGGATATCGTTGAAAACCGTGTAGTAGGTATGAAGAGCCGTGGCGTATATGAGACTCCCGGCGGTACCATCTTAATGGAAGCTCATCAGCAGCTGGAGGAGCTGGTTCTGGATAGAGATACCATCTCCCTTAAGAAGGATCTTGGTAACAAGATGGCACAGGTTGTATACGAAGGTAAGTGGTTCACTCCGATTCGTGAAGCAATCACCGCATTCGTATCCTCTACCCAGCAGGTTGTGACCGGTGAGGTAAAACTTCGTCTGTACAAGGGCAACATCATTAAGGCCGGTACGACTTCTCCTTACTCCCTCTACAGCGAGTCTTTGGCATCCTTCACGACCGGCGATATGTATGATCACCACGATGCAGAAGGCTTCATCACTCTGTGGGGACTTCCTCTCAAGGTTCGTGCGATGAGAATGAACGAGCTGAAAAAGGAAAATACCAAGTAAGCAGGGGTTATCCCGTATTTTTGTCAGTGATTTTGGTTGACAAACCTAAGATTCTATGGTAATTTTCATATAAGATTAGAGCAAAGGCGTTCCTCTTGTAGGAACGCTTTTTGTTTTATCAGGCAAGCAAAGGCGCTTATGTAGTGATACATATGCGCTTTTTTTATTGTCGATGAAATTGAGTCAAGAGGAGGACAAACAGAAGATGAAACAGATGGAGCAGCAGCTATTACAGCACACGGATAAGATAAATAATCTGTTAGCCCGCTACGGAGTAAAATTTGGAATCTATAAGAACAATACCTTCAAGGAACAGCTTTTTCCGTTTGACTCTATTCCGAGAATTATAGAACATACCGAGTTTGAAATGTTGGAAAAGGGGCTGAAGCAGAGGGTTTTAGCCCTTAATTTATTCCTGAAGGACATCTATTCGGACAAGAAGATTGTGAAGGACGGAATCGTTCCGGAGGATTTCATTTTTGCCTCCTCCGGCTACATGGCCGAATGCGAAGGTGTATTGCCGCCGAAGGGAATCTACTCCCATATCTCCGGAATCGATCTGGTAAAGGGAAAGGATGAGGAATGGTACATTCTGGAGGACAACCTGCGTGTTCCTTCCGGGGCCTCGTACCCGATGATTGCAAGAGACCTTTGTCGTAAGAGTTCCCCGGAGACCTTCCACAATACAAAATTGCTGGATAACCGAAATTATGCGGACCTCTTAAGACGCACCATGGACCATGTGAATACCGGAGGTCATACCGTTATCCTAACGCCCGGCAGATACAATGCCGCGTATTTTGAACATTCCTATCTGGCAGAGAAGACCGGAGCGCATCTGGTGACCGGAACAGAACTGTTTGTGGAAAACGATATGCTCTACTATGTAGGAGCCGGTGGCGCCAAGGAGCGTGTCGGAGCTGTTTATCGCAGAATCTCGGATGAGTATCTGGATCCCATGAACTTCAATCCGGAATCACTCATCGGCATTCCCCACATCTATGATGTGTTCCGTAAGGGGAATGTTGCATTGTTAAATGCTCCCGGCAACGGTGTGGCGGACGATAAGGGTATTTACTATTTTGTTCCCAAGATGATTCGGTATTATCTGAACGAAGAGCCGATCCTTAAGAACGCCCCGACTTATCTGCCTTTCTATGAGGAAGATATGAAGTATGTGCTGGAGCACTTTGACGACCTGGTTTTAAAGGATGTTGCGGAGGCCGGCGGTTACGGCGTTGTATTCGGAAACACCATGACAACGAAGCAAAAAGAGGACTTCATAGCTCTTTTAAAAGCGGAACCGAGACGATTTATCGCACAGGAAGTTATTGATTTCCAGGATTTGGACATTCTGGATGAGGGCGAGATTGTTCCCAGAAAGGCCGACCTGAGAGCCTTTGTTCTGATGGCAGAGGAACCGCTTGTTTGGGCCAGCGGACTGACCCGATTCTCACGAAATCCGGATTCATTTATTGTTAACTCATCACAAGGAGGAGGTTTTAAGGACACATGGGTATTATCTCGTTAGAGCAGGTAGATCATTTATATTGGCTGGGAAGATACACCGAGAGAGTGTATACGACCTTGAAGATTTTCTCAAAAAGCTTCGATCAGATGATTGACGCAACCGAGGATGTCTATCCCAAGTACTGTGAGGCATTGGACATTCCCAACATCTATGAATCCAAAGAGGATTTCCTGAAGCGCTATCCCTTTGAGTCGCAGATTGCGGACTCGATTATCAGTAATCTGAACCGGGCCTATGATAATGCAATTGTGCTTCGCGAGACCATCGGCTCGGATGCGCTGTCGTATATTCAGTTATCCATCTATGCGATGAATAATGCGGCAAAAAGCGATTCTCCGCTGATTGAACTGCAGCAGATTATGGATGATCTTTTGTCCTTCTGGGGAATTGTGGACGATCAGATTGATGTGGAACAGATTCGCAATATTATTAAGGCCGGCAAGCGGATTGAGAGAATCGATCTGTATGCAAGACTGAAATTGGATAAAAAAACACTGGAGCGGGAGATTCACCGAATGATTCCGAGAGTCCTAAGAAGCGGAATGAAGTATGATGAGGCCTCTCTTAGCCGTGTCAGCACCCTGATTAATGAAAACAGTCTGGATTATCGCGGCATTATTTCCAGTGTGGAAACGATAGTAGCATAGGATAAGAAGGTGAAAATGTGGCTTTTTTGAATTATGAATACCGTATGGTAATTAGCTATTCCGAGCCTTGTGATAAGTGCTATTTCACCATTAAATCCTTCCCCGCGGATGATTTCAGACAAAGAAGCATTGCGTATGATATTACAATGTCTCCGCAGACCTCCTATTCCGAGGGCAAGGATTCCTTTGGAAATACACAGATTATCGGAAGCGAGGATGCTCCGCATTCGGAATTTTGCTATAAGATTAAGGGTCTGGTAGAGACCCATCCGGTCGATATTACCGGGGGCGTAGCGTCCAATATGGTCGGAATGTATAAGTATCCCCACGGAAAATGTATACCGGGAGACACAATTCTTGCATTTTCCGGTGAATTGTCGGAGACGCTTGGTGACTGCACTACGGTCAAAGAGAAGTGCTACCGTATCATGAACCGTCTCTATGAGCGGATGAATTATGAACAGGGCAGTACGGAGATTGCGACCACGGCCGAGGAAGCATTTGCAGGCGGAAAAGGCGTATGCCAGGATTATGCGCATATCTATATCACATTGCTTCGTCTTTTGGGAATTCCGGCCCGTTATGTGTGCGGACTGATTGTCGGAGAGGGCAAGAGTCACGCCTGGGTAGAGGCAGCCTGCGACGGAAAATACGTCGCCTTTGATCCGACCTACAATAAAGAAATCACCGATGAATATATCAAGCTCGGCGTGGGGCGTGATGCGGCGGATTGCGCCATTAACCGCGGGGTGATGTGGGGCGGCGGTACGCAGACTCAGGAGATTGAGGTAAAGGTCGATAAGTATTATTAATTATTTTTTCAGAGTATCAAAAAAGAACGATGACAGGAGAAACTTAATATGGTTGAGATCGTAACATCCGTCGGACTCCCGATTGATGAGAAATTAATGATCAAGAAGAATCGTCTCCTCCCGGAGAATGCGGGCGGCAAGCAACTGAAACGCATCAGTATCGTTACGGGAATTCACGGAGATGAGTTGGAAGGACAGTATGTCTGCTATGAATTGCAGAGAAGAATTGCGGAGAAAAAAGAATGCTTAACAGGAATCGTGGACATCTATCCGGCTATGAATCCTTTGGGAATCGATTCCATTACGAGAGGAATCCCGGCGTTTGACCTGGATATGAATCGCTTATTCCCGGGCAACAAGGATGGAAACATGACGGAGTATCTGGCAGCGGGAATTATGGAGGATGTGCAGGGCTCCGATTGCGTTTTTGATATCCACGCAAGCAATATTTATCTGACCGAGATTCCGCAGATTCGTATCAATGAGCTTCATGCAGAACAGCTTGTTCCGTTGGCACAGAAGGCCAATGTGGATTTTATCTGGGTTCATGGAGCCAGCACGGTATTGGAATCCACCTTTGCGCATAGCTTAAACAGTATCGGAACGCCGGTATTGGTTGTTGAGATGGGCGTAGGAATGCGACTGACCCTGGAATACGGAGAACAACTGATTCAGGGAATCTTCAATGTGATGAAAGAACTGGGAATCTGGACAGGAGACGTGGAACCGGTGCGTACGCCCATGATTTCGCAGGATCCGGAGGATGTAAGCTACCTGAATGCAACGGCGAGCGGCCTGTTTGTTCCGTCGGTGAAGCATGGCGCACGGTTGGACGTGGGCGACTTAATCGGAAGAATCGTTGACCCGTTAGGGGGAAGAATTCTGGATGAGGTGCGGGCTCCTCAGGCCGGCATGCTCTTCACCATACGAGACTATCCTATTGTGGATGAAGGTTCACTGATGGGAAGAATCCTGAAGGAGGAGGTCTGCATCCATGAATAAAAAAGTAATCTATGAGATTAAAGGAATGTACCGGGATGATTTTCGGATTACCGGCTATGAATTCGGACAGGGGAAAAAGTCGGTCTGCATCGTCGGAAACTCCAGAGGAAATGAGGTACAGCAGATCTATTGCTGCTCCCAGCTTGTGAAAAAGATGAAACAGCTTGAGGAAGAGGGACGCATTACGCCCGATCACAAGATTCTCATTATCCCTTCCATCAATCCTTACTCTGTGAATATTCAGAAGAGATTCTGGCCTACGGATAATACGGATATTAACCGAATGTTTCCGGGGTATAATCTGGGAGAGACAACGCAGCGAATTGCCGACGGTGTCTTTTCGGAGATTCAGGACTATGAATACGGGATTCAGTTTACTTCTTTCTATATGCCCGGAGATTTCGTTCCGCATGTGCGTTATATGAAGGAAGGTTATACGCAAAAAGAGGATGCGGAAAAGTTTGGTTTAAAATACATCGTCGAGAGAACGGTACGACCCTATGATACGGCGACCTTGAATTATAACTGGCAGGTGTGGGATACCAAGGCATTCTCGCTCTATACCAACACGACCTCCAAAATCAGCGTGACCGGCGCCGGACAGGCGGTACTGTCCGTCATGAACTTCATGGCCAACAACGGAATTATTAAGTATGGAGCCATTGGAGAGAAAAAGGTTCGAACGATTGATGATACGGAGTTAATCTCGGTAAGAACGGCCAAGTCCGGATTCTATGAGCCCCTGGTGAAGGCAGGCGACCGGATTGAAGCCGGAACCCCTCTTGCCAATATTATTAATCCTTACGAGGGAGATATTCTGGAGACGCTCTATTCCCCGGTAAACGGCGTGATATTCTTTATTCACAATGAGCCGTTGACCTACGCCAATACAGCGGTCATTAAGATATTGGGCGATGAAGAATAATTTGGCTGTTAAGAAAAAGAGAATCCATGTTCCGGGAATCGGCATGCGTATCATTAAATCCGCCATTGCCGTTGCCCTGTGTATGGTGGTGAACCTGCTTCGCGGAGGGGACGGAATCGTATTCTATTCGCAATTGGCGGCACTCTGGTGCATTCAGATGTATCGGAACAATACCATTGCCAACGCGGTTCAGAGGACCATCGGAACCGTGATTGGGGCCTTATTCGGATTGTTGTATCTGTTGGTGCACCCGGAGGTTCCCAAGGGAATCGGAAGCTTATGTACGGAGATCGGTTTTCTTTTTGTCGGGATTGTGATGGTGCTCTATACGACCGTACTGATTCATCGAAATCAGGCCTCCTATTTCTCCTGCGTGGTCTTTTTAAGTATTGTGGTCAATCATATCGGGGATGTGAACCCGTATTTCTTTGTCTGGAACCGTTTTTTGGATACCATGATCGGAATTATCATCGGTGTTACGGTGAATAATCTTCGGGTCAGCCGGAAGCCGGATCGTGATACGCTGTTTGTTTCCGGCGTGGATGGGATTCTGGTGGATGAGGACAATCGAATCAGCGCCTTTTCCAAGGTGGAATTGAACCGAATGATCGATGACGGACTAAAGTTTACTTTGGCGACGATGCGAACTCCGGCCTCGCTCTTAGAACCCTTGTCGGATATTCATTTTCGCTATCCGGTCATTGTTATGGACGGAGCGGCGCTCTATGATGTGAAAAAGAGTGAATACGTCAAGGAATACGTGATTTCACCGGGGACGGCCAATGAACTTCTGGCCTTTATGAAAAACCATGATATGCATCCCTATACGAATGTGATTATTGATGATACACTGTTAATATACTATCAGGAGAATCCGGATGCCGTGAATCGTGAACTGGTAAACCGGATGCGTACCTCACCCTTCCGTAATTATGTGAAACGTCCGTTTCCGGGGGATGAGAAGGTCGTATACTTCATGCTTTTAGATACGAAAGATCGAATCGATGCTTTCTATGATTGTCTTGAGGCGCAGGGCTATGATCAGAAACTGAAGATAATCCGATATTCTTCCGATGATTATCCCGGATATGCGTATATTAAGATTTATAATCGGAATGCGTCCAAGGAGAATATGCTCCTGTATCTGAAAGAGAATTATGATGTGGATCGGATTCTGACCTTTGGTACCATTGAAGGCAGGTATGATGTAACGATAGAAGAGAACAATTTCAACAAGATGGTTCGGCTGGTTCGGCATCGGTACGAGCCATTGTTTGGGATTCGTCGAAAATAGAAGCGTAAATGGAAAGAAGGAATTCATGATGTTCAGACCGATTCGCAGAGTCAAAAGAGAAATCAGCACGGAAGCCGCCAAAGCACTTCTTGCGAAGGAACGCAGAGGCGTTCTTGCAGTAAACGGAGATGATGGCTACCCTTACGCCGTGCCGGTTAATTTCCTCTATGATGAGCAGGCAAATCGTATTTATTTTCACGGAGCCAAGGCAGGACATAAAATCGATTCCATCAAGGCCTGTGATAAGGTATGCTTTACGGTATATGGCAATGAGACCGTCAAGGAAGAGGAATGGGCTCCGTTTGTGCAGAGTACCGTGGTGTTTGGCAGATGCCGTCTGATTGAAGTCAAAGAAGAAGCTCTTGTGCTGGTGAAGCGGATGGCAATGAAATATTATCCGGAGGAAAGCATTGCGGATATGGAGATTGCCAAGTACGGAGATGCCATGCAGATGTTTGAGATTGAGATTGAGCATCTGACCGGCAAAGAAATCCAAGAGAAATAGAAACGAATCCAAAAAGAACAGAATCAGAAAAAAGAACAGAAACAGAAAAAGCGGTGGGAATCGACTTAGGGTCGGCTCCCACCGTTTGCTTTACATTTTTTTGTTGGACCACTTTTCCTCGCAATACTTGCAGCGGTAAACTTCGGTTTTTTCGTCTGCCAGATAGAAGATATGAGGAAGCTCCTGCTCAATGGAGGTGATGCAGCGGGGATTCTTGCAGTGGAATACGTTCTTAATCTCCCTCGGAAGCACCAGTTCCTTTTTCTCAACGATTTCCCCGTCCTTAATGACATTAACGGTGATGTTGTGATCGATGACAGCCAGAACGTCCATATCGATGGTATCGATATCACATTCCACCTTCAGAATGTCTTTTTTGCCCATCTTGTTGCTCTTCGCATTGCGGAAGATTGCAACGGGAGTATCGATGGAGTCTAAGCCCAACTGATGGTAGAGCGTGAGACTCGTGCCTGCTTTGATATGATCCAGAACAAAGCCCTGTTCGATTTTACCAATCTTTAACATGATCTTTTCCTCCTTAGTCTACGTGAATGTCCAACAAGGTAAGAATCAGCGCCATTCGTACATAGACACCGTACTGTACCTGCTTGAAGTATACCGCTCTCGGGTCGTCATCGATCTCAACGGAGATCTCGTTTACACGGGGAAGCGGATGGAGAATCAGACAATCGGGTTTGGCGATATCCATCTTTTCCTTGCGTAAGATGTAGAAGTCCTTCAGACGGATGTAATCCTCTTCGTTGAAGAAACGTTCCTTCTGTACGCGGGTCATATAGAGGAGATCCAATTCCGGCATAATCTCTTCGAGACGAATGACTTCCTTGTAGGGAATGTTCTTCTCGTTTAACATGTCGGTAATGTAGTCCGGAATGCGAAGCTCTTCGGGGGATACGAAGACAAAAGAAATTCCTTCGTAACGGGAGAGCGCATGAATCAGGGAGTGTACGGTACGACCGAACTTCAAGTCACCGCACAGACCGATGGTGAAATGGTCCAGACGGCCCTTTAAGGAGCGAATGGTAAGCAGGTCGGTTAAGGTCTGGGTCGGATGCTGATGCCCGCCGTCGCCGGCATTGATGACCGGAATGGTGGATTTGGTGGCTGCCACCATGGGAGCGCCCTCCTTGGGATGACGCATCGCGCAGATGTCGGCAAAGCAGGAAATAACACGGATCGTATCGGATACGCTCTCGCCCTTCGCCGCGGAAGAGGAGTTGGCGTCCGAGAAGCCGATGACACTGCCGCCTAAACTAAGCATTGCGGATTCAAAGCTTAATCGGGTGCGGGTACTGGGCTCGTAGAAGCAGGTGGCAAGCTTCAGACCGTCGCAGGCATGTGCGTATTTCTTGGGATTGTTCTCGATATCATTGGCCAGGTCGAAGAGTCGGTTTAACTCGTCAACGCTGAAATCGAGAGGACTCATTAGGTGTCTCATGAAAATCACTCCTTTTACAATAATGTGGAAATGTGGAAGCAGCTTTGGACCGGTTAAGGGGCATCCGGGCGGACTGCAATAAGAAGGCGAAGAGAAAACTCTTCGCCTGTGAATTATAAATATCGAACCAAATCTTCAACGGATTTTCTTGCGGGAGCTTCGGGGCTCTCAGCGGGATAACCCATGGGAATCAATGCAACCAGCTCCTGATTCTCGGGAAGATCAATCAGGGTAGCTAACTTCTCATCATCAAACAGTCCGAGAATAACGGTACCTAAGCCCGCTTCGTGGGCTGCCAGACAGAAGGTCTGGGAAGCAACACCGGCATCATACATCTGCCAGCTGTCTCCACGATGCGTGGAGAAGGAACCGTCACGCTCATAACCGCAACGCTTGGTAATCACGGATACGCATACCAACACGGGAGCGGAGAGAATACGGGATGCATTCATAGGGAAAATAGTAGTACAATCATTCGCAATTCTGGTTTTCAGTTCCGGATCGGTTACTACGGTGTAACGGGCAATCTGGGTGTTCTTCCAGGAGGGAGCAAAACGAGCGGTCTCGATAATGTCATCGATTACGGCACGATCAACGGGCTGATCGGTGAACTGACGAATGCTTCTGCGACTTTTGATACAATCTTTTGCGGTCATGGTTGTCTCCTATCTATATTTGGTATTTTGAAAATTGTACCATAACGGCGTAGCCTTCGCAAGGGTATCCGCAGCAAAAGATGAAGCATTTTTGGGAAAAAGTTTCGATTTTCTGTGGGCTTTGGTGTTCCTTTTTTACGCGAACATGTATATAATAGGAGTAGTGTAATCCGTAAGGCTTTTTTCGTGTCTGCTTCGGAACGGAGAGCTTTACGACAGATGGAGGAGAATGACCATGGCAAAAGTGAAAAAAACCAAAGCAGAGAAGTACGGTGCAGTGTTCTATGAGAGAAAGAGATGGCTGTTTTTCGGACTTCCCTTTACCTTTACGAAGTACATCATCAAGGAGGATGTGGTAACCAGAGATATCGGGTTCTTCCGTCGCGTGGAGGATGACTGCTATATGTACAAGATTCAGGACGTTCGTCTGCAGTCTTCCCTGCTTCAGAGAATCGTGAAGATCGGAACCATTATCTGCTACACCGGTGATACCACCGATAAGCAACTGATTCTGAAGAATGTGAAGAATTCTCGTGCGCTGAAGGATTACATCTTACAGACCTCCGAGGAGGCTCGTCGTAAGAGACGTACGTTAAATACCTTGAATATCGGAGCAAGCGATCTCGATGAAGTGGATCCTGCCGATGTGGATTAAGGATTGAGACAAAACATGTGACTTAGGGGGGAACGCCGGACCGCGCTCCCCTTTTTTCAAGAAGTTCCGAAATGGGAAAGGAGACCCTGGATGAACTATCGGGAGGCAAGAGAATATCTGGATTCCTACAATACCCTGGGATCGAAGCCGGGCCTGGACTGCGTAACGGAGTTGTGCCGCAGACTGGGGAATCCGCAGGATCGCCTGCCCTATATTCATGTGGCGGGTACCAACGGCAAGGGCTCCGTGTCGGCGTTTACGGAGGCAATCCTTCAAAAAGCCGGCCTGCGGGTTGGCAAGTATACGTCTCCGGCGGTGTTCGAATACGAGGAACGCTACCGGGTGGCCGGGAAGAACATCGGGAAAGCGAAGTTTGGAGAGTTGATGACCCGTGTTGCCGAGGCGGCCGATTCGATGGAGCGGGACGGATGGAACCACCCCACGGTATTCGAGATGGAGACGGCGCTTGCTTTTCTTTTTTTCGTGGATCGCGGAGCACAGGTCGGAATTCTGGAATGCGGAATGGGGGGGACCCTGGATGCGACCAATCTGGTGACGACTACGCGTGTCGCCGTATTTGCATCGGTTAGTTTCGACCATATGGCGTTTCTCGGAGATACGCTTCCGGAGATTGCGCGAAGCAAGTCCGGAATCATCAAGCCGGGGGTGATTGTGGTATCGGCACCCCAGGAGCCCTGCGTTTCCGAGGTGTTACGTAAGGTGACCCGGGAAGTTTCCGGGGAGGTGGCATCCCTTTATCGCGAGGTCAAGCGGGACGATCTGACCAAAGTGAATTACGGGGAGCGAAAGACAACCTTTGCTTATCGAAACGATAAGAATCTGGCCATCGACCTTCGGGGAACCTACCAGCCGGAAAATGCGGCGGTAGCGATGGAAGCGGCACTGGCATATGGGGAATGCATCGCAGCCGGGGCGGCAGACGGTAAGAATCCCGTTACGGCGCAAGTGCTTCGTGAGGGACTGAAGGAAGCGGTGTGGCCGGGACGTTTTGAAACGATTGCCAAGAAGCCTCTTTTCATTCTGGACGGCGCACACAACGAGGATGCGGCCAAGCGACTTCGTGAGACCGTCGAGAATTATTTTACAAATAAGCGAATTATCTATATAATGGGAATGTTGAAGGATAAGGAAGTGGAGAAGGTAGTGGCTCGAATGGCCCCCTTAGCCCTTCAGATTATCACGGTGACCCCGCCGAACAATCCCCGCGGAATGCAGGCACTGGACCTTGCAAAAATCGCAAGTGAGGTGCACGCAAGTGTGACGAGTGCCGACAGCCTGGAGGAGGCGGTGGAGCTTGCAAGGCTTTTGGCAGGTGAGGACGGGATCATCTTAGCCTTCGGTTCGTTATCCTATCTTGGCAGGTTACGGACAATCGTACAGGAATCCCTTGAGATTCCCAAGAAGAGAAAGTGAATTCATTCATGGTAAAAGAAGAATTAATCCGACAGGCAACCGACCTTCTCATTGAAGGAATCGGAGAAGATAAAAATCGCGAAGGGTTAAAAGAGACCCCGGACCGCATCGGCAGAATGTATTCCGAGCTGATGGCCGGGTACGATGCGGATGTGGAGGCCATTCTCAATAAGACCTTCCCTTCCGAGAACGGAGAGATGGTGGTAGAGCGTGATATCCAGTTCTACTCCATGTGTGAGCATCATTTTATGCCCTTTTTCGGACAGGTTCATATTGCATACATTCCGGACGGCAAGGTTGTGGGAATCAGTAAATTGGCCCGTTGCGTAGAGGCTTATGCAAGACGCCTCCAGATTCAGGAGAATATGACTGCTCAGATTGCGGACGCCATTATGACGTATCTGAAACCCAAGGGAGTGTTTGTGCTGGCGGAGGCCGAGCATCTGTGCATGTCCATGCGCGGAATCAAGAAGCCAGGAACCCGAACCGTGACGGCTACGAAGCGTGGTGCGTTTGAGACGGATACGAACCTGTGTGAGCAGTTCTATCATATGTTGGGAAGATAAGTTTAGGAATCCTATGAATCGATATGAAAACATCTTAAGGCATCCTCTGTACAGAGAGTGCCTTAAAAAAACAGAAAATGCGGAAGTCGACCGGATCTGGTGTAAGCACGATGAGGCGCATAATCGCGCTGTTGCTAAGATTATGTGTGCTGTTGAAACTGAGTCTACCATAACGGGAGACTTGGAGCTGGACCGGGATCTTCTCTGTGCAGTTGCTTTTTTGCATGACATCGGACGATGGGAAGAATACGAGACCGGGGAAAAGGGAATTCATTGCACCGCAAGTGCCGAGCTTGCGCTGGAGATTCTTCCGGATTGCGAGTACTCGGAAGAGGAGGCGATGTTAATCGCCGGTGCCATACTGGCGCACGGGGAAGCATTTCAGCCGAAGAATCCGATTACCCTTCAAATTGCCAAACGTCTGATTCTGGCAGATCACCGCAGCAGAGATTGTTTTGCCTGTGCAGGATATGACACCTGTCACTGGCCGATAGAGGAGAGAAATATGTGTTCTTTTGGCAGAACCAAGACGCAGGTCATCGGAATATTGAATTGTACGCCGGATTCCTTCTCGGACGGCGGCGCTTACGGAAGCCCGGAGAACCTGATTGCCCACGGACTTCAGATGGTAGCGGACGGAGCCGATTGGATTGATGTGGGCGGGGAGTCCACGCGTCCCGGCTTTACGGAGGTACCCGTGGAGGAAGAGATTGCCCGCGTGATTCCGGTCATTCGGGGAATCAAGGAAAAAAGCAATGTGAAAATCTCGTTGGATACCCGCAAGGCGGCTGTGGCGAGAGCCGGAATTGAGGCAGGCGTGGATTGCATCAACGATGTCAGCGGACTGACCTTTGATCCTGAGATGGCAAAGGTGATCGCCGAGGGAGATGTGGATGTCTGCATTATGCATGATGTCGCTCCGGATGAAGCCGGGGAGATCACCGAGGAACTGAAACGAAGAGTCGATCTTGCCCTGGCGGCGGGAATCGACCGCAGACATATTGTCCTGGATCCCGGTGTGGGCTTTGGGAAAACCACGGAAGAAAATGTACAGGTGATTCGTGAGATTGAGAAGCTGCGCGTTCTGGGATACCCGCTGTACCTGGGGGTATCGCGTAAGTCGGTAATCGGTAACACATTACAGCTGCCGGTGGATCAGAGACTGGAAGGAACCCTTGCCATCACTGCTTTTGCGGTGATGAAGGGGGTAGAATATATTCGCGTTCATGACGTATTGGAGAACCGTCGGGTGGTCGATATGCTGGATGCAATCTTGGGATAGGAGGAAGCAAGGTGGATCGTATTACGGTGGAAGGAATTGAAATCTATGCCTATCATGGCGTCTTCGATTCCGAGAAAAGAGAAGGTCAGAAGTTCTTCCTTTCGATTACCATGGAGACGGACCTGCATCCTGCCGCAACGGCGGATGACCTTACCCTGTCGACGCATTACGGAGAGGTAACGAATCTCTGCGTGGAGACCGCCACGAAGCAGTCCTATGACTTAATTGAAACTGTGGCGGAGAAGTGCGCCGAGGCGGTGTTATTGTCTTTTGACCGGGTTCGCAGGGTGACGGTAACGGTATCCAAACCCAATGCACCGATTGCGCATCCGTTTCAGGACGTTCGCGTAGAGGTGACCCGTGGATGGCACACGGTTTTTCTGTCCTATGGTTCGAATCTGGGAGATAAGCGACAGTATATCCGAAACGGGCTGGATGCTCTTCGGGCGGATGCAAAGATTCGCTTCCTTAAGGATTCCGGTCTTTTTGAGACGGAGCCCTACGGTGGTGTGGAGCAGGATGATTTTTTGAACGGTGCATGTAAGATCGAGACACTCTATACGCCGCAGGAACTCTTGGCGGTTCTTCACGGAATCGAAGCGGCGGCGGACAGAAAAAGAGAGGTCCACTGGGGACCTCGTACGCTTGATTTGGATATTCTTTTCTATGACGATCTGGTATTGGATACGGAGGAGCTTACTATTCCGCATCCGGACCTGTGTAATCGGGCCTTTGTGTTAGCGCCCATGTGCCGGATTGCACCTCACCTGATGCATCCGGTCTACTTGCGTCCTTTGACGGCCTTCTTGGCAGCCTCGAAGGGCTCTGCGGTTCCTGCAAAAGAGGAATCCTCGGTGCGAAGCATCTCGGACGGATCGTTATAGGGGACATAGTAGGCATATCCGCCGGCATAGCTTAGGCGGGTGTAGGTGCCGTAGGCGATGAGCTCATTGTAGGAGCCGTCGATGGCAGCACGCTTCAGGGCAGGGGACTTACCGACGGTCTGATAGTAGACATAGCGGTCACCCACCACGAAGGCGTCGACACGCTCTTCCACAATCGTAGTAACCGTGCCGCTTGCCAGGTCCAGTTTTCGGACATAGTAGTCGGTATCCAGGTCGATGTAGTAGATACAGTTGTCCTGGTAGACGGGATTCATTCCGTTGCCGGAGTAGAGGATGGTTGCCACAGACTCACGGGTGTTGTAGCGCATCAGGTTATGATTGTTTTTGTTGGCATGATAGAATAGTGTGCCATCGATGGCCGCTCCCGGGCTGTAGGGGGAGGAGTCGAGAATCTTAAAGTGATTGCCGTTTACATCCATGGTGGCAAAAACGAAACCGTTGGGTTTGTCATTGTACTGGAAATAGAGATTGTTATCCACCAGTAAGAGGGAGGCAACGGTGCACTTCTTCAGACACTTCATCTCCTTGCCGTTCGCTTTTACGCGGTAGATTCCGGTGGATTTTAAGACAGAGCCCAGGTCGGAGCCTGCGGAGGTATCCGTCTGGTAGTAGTAGACGTAATCGTTGGCCGCATTCAGTTCGCAGACCGGAACGTCCGTGAGTTTCTTAATATGCTTGCCGTCCAGGTTCATGGAGTAGAGCGTATTGTTGTCGTAGACGTTGGCAAAGAAAATCGTATTCTCACAGACGCAGAAAGCACCGCCGTTATAGATGTTGCCGGAGGTATTGCCGACGACACCCTTGGGATTTTTCACTTTTTTATTTTTGATGATCGAGGAAAAGATAAAGAGGCTGATAATCAGAATTCCGACAATCACACCGATTACAATCTTGAGACTTTTCTTCATAAGGCAATCTGTCCTTTTCCGCGGGATATTGTTTCTACCCGCTATCCCTTATTATAATCGAAGACGGATAGGTTGTCATTGATAAAATATAGGAGTACACTGATAGAAGTTTTAGAGAGTAAGAAAGAAGGCATTCACAATGCGCGAACAGGAATTAATCTTATATCGTTCGCTTTTGGACGATGAATTGTTCCGGGACATGGCCTGGCTCATGACGGAATATGCAAATGAGTATTACAACACGGAGGACAAAAAAGCATTGCTCTTCGAATGCTTCCACGGACTGGTAGACTTCGGCGTAAGCCACGGCTTCTACGGGAATCTCTGGCACTGCTATCTGGCCAATTTGATGGTGAATTCGGAGAATGCGCTGGCGGTTTCTGCGGAGATTCGTACCAGTGTGGACGGTTCCCTGAAAAATACCGCCATGTGGGATTATACGATTCTGAAGGAGCTGTTCGGATTCTCTTTTGCGCCGATGGGAGAGGCACTGGAGGCAGCGGGACTGTTTGAGCAGATCAGCGATTTTGTATCGCCGAAGGAAAGCGGTAAGGTCTACAATACCCGCATCCGCGACCGAATTGTGGAGGTGGCGCAGAAATTGGGCGCTGCGGCACAGGCTTCCAAGGTGACGATGGCAACGGAGGAGGGCTTCTCTTCCGCAGAGGAAGCGTTCTGGACCATTATGACCGATTTCTATCGCGATTACGGTGTGGGAAGATTCGGCCTGCATAAGGCATTCCGCATCGAACATACCGAAGAGGGAGCACAGATTGCACCGATTCTCAATATTCAGCATGTGAAATTAGAGGATCTGGTGGGATATGAGAGCGCCAAGGCGCGTCTGGTGGAGAATACGGAAGCATTTTTGGCGGGACGTCGTGCCAACAATGTGTTGCTCTACGGAGAGGCCGGAACCGGTAAGTCCTCGTCCATCAAAGCAATCTGCAACCGTTACTATGATCAGGGGCTTCGTATTATTGAGGTATATAAGCATCAGTTCCAGGATCTGAATGATATCATTTCGCAGATTAAAGGACGTAATTACAAGTTCATTCTCTATATGGATGACTTAAGCTTCGAGGAATTTGAGATTGAATATAAGTATCTGAAGGCGGTTATCGAAGGTGGCTTGGAGAAGAAACCGGCCAATGTGCTAATCTATGCAACCAGCAACCGCCGCCATCTTGTGCGTGAGAGCTTCCGGGATCGTGAGGAGGCAGCGGAGGATCTGCATCGGAATGATACCGTACAGGAGAAATTGTCCCTGGCCTCCCGTTTTGGTGTCTCCATCTACTTCACTTCTCCGGCAAAAAAAGAATTCGAAGAAATCGTGCTTGCACTGGCGAAGCGTCACCATGTTGAGATGTCCGAGGAGGAACTTCTGCTTGGCGCCAACCGTTGGGAACTGAGTAACGGTGGTATGAGCGGTCGTACCGCACAGCAGTACATTGACTATCTGTTGGGAAAGGAATCGTTATGAGACTGATACTGGCTTCCGGTTCACCCAGACGTCGGGAGCTTCTTACGACGGCCGGCTTCTCTTTTGACATTATGATCAGTAAGGCGGATGAAAACTCCGGAGAAAAGGATCCTGCCAAGCTTGTGGAGGAGTTGTCTTTTCTGAAGGCGTTAGCAGTGCAAAAGACAGACGATGTAGAAGAACAGGACATCATTCTTGGCGCGGATACCGTGGTCGCTTTGGAGGGTGTTATCTTAGGCAAACCGAAGGATGCGGAGGATGCGAAACGAATGCTTCGCATGCTGTCCGGAAGGTCGCATGAGGTCTTTACGGGAGTGACCCTGCTTCGAGGGGAGGAGAGACTCTCTTTTCATGAGAAGACCGAGGTGACGGTAGATGAGCTGACGGAAGAGGAGATTGCCAAGTATGTGGCGTCCGGGGAACCGCTTGACAAGGCAGGGGCCTACGGAATCCAGGGGTTATTTGGCAAACATATCTGTGGAATTAACGGCGATTACAATAATGTGGTGGGATTGCCGGTACACAGAGTCTATACCGCGTTAAAACAGTTGGGCATAGGAGGAAAACAGGATGGAATTCGATGATCAGGTGGTAGAGTGCTTTCTTAAGAATCAGTTACAGTTATTCCCGGAGGAAGTGGCGACAGATGCCGAGGATGCCAGAGATTTTCTGGAAGATGCAATGGCAGTGGTGCTTAAGAATCCCAAGGAAGTGATGGAATATCTGGAGGAAGTCGGAATTGATACCGAGGGAATGAGCCGGGAAGAGCTCCTGGACATCGAGGAGGTCTTTGAGGTCGGCGACGGCCGTTACCTTGTGCTGGAATTGTAGAATCCGACTCATTACAGAACTTGGATTCATGCAGGAATCCGACTAATATTTGACAACGCTGACTTCTCCGGAGGAGAGGTGCAGTTCGGTGCCGTCCTCGTAGCGCACCGACAGACGATATTGATCATCAATGCCTGTGACCAGAGCATACTCTCTGGCACGGGCATTTTCGTTGTACGTATTCACACAAACGTAGTGCCCGATGAGATTGGAATGGCTTCGATAGAGCGATAGAAGTTCCTGGCCGGGCATCGTCAAGCAACGGAAAAAATGACGTAGAATCGCCTGGCAGAGAAGCGTGCGGAAATTGTCCGGGGGAGTGCAGTGTTCCGCCAAAGCACCTGCTTTTTTACGGATATCTGCAGGGAAGCCTTCCTTGGGCGGATAGACATTGAGGCCCATGCCGACTACAACATATTCCGGGGAATTGTCCTCGATGGAGAAGGAGGCTTCCGTCAGAATGCCGGCAATCTTATGATCGCCAATATAGAGATCGTTCACCCACTTGATCGAAGGGGTGACGGAAGTGACCTCTTCAATGGCAAGACAGAGACTGACAGCCGCCAGGCAGGTAATGGCAGGCGTCTTGTCAAACGTATGGGGGTGCAGAAGGATGGACAGATAGAGCCCGGTATCTTTGGGAGAGTAGAATGCACGCCCGCGACGTCCTCGTCCCTTGGTCTGACAGGAAGCAACGAAGACTGCTTCTTCGCTGTGACCCAAGCGACTGTAGGCGATGGCACAGTCATTGGTGGATTCGACCGTGTCCTCTACAAAAAGAGGGAGGGGAGAGTCCCAATGAGCACGAATACTTCCTTCCGAGAGAATGTCACTGCTGCTAACGAGCCGGTACCCGCGATTGTTGACTGCCTCAATGATATGTCCTTCTTCCCGAAGAGACCGAATTGCCTTCCAGATGCCGGCGCGGGTAATGAAAAGCGTATCGGCGATTTCCTGTCCGGAAACATAAGCACCGGCGCGATTTTGAAGCATAGAAAGAACTTGATCCCTGGTTTTCATGGGTACCTCGAAAAAATGATTATTTGAGAAATGTCAACCTTTTGCATAACGATGGTTGACGATTGCCTGAAATCATTGTAAACGCACATATGACAAATGTAAACATTTTGGTATAATGATTGCATATAAGTTTCCTAACCGGATGGATCCATTCATTAAAGCTTATTACCGAAAAAACGGATAGAGCATAAGGAGAAGATAATTCATGACCGCTATATTTGTTAACAATGCAGTTGAAATCGGCTGCTTATTAATCGCTTTTTTGATTTTTATATTGATCTCATTAACAAGAACAGCTTCTTCTCTAAGGGATCGATTATTTAAACTCAATTTATTCTGTTTTGGGAATTCCTGCATTAGTTCGATTGTTTATAATGGACTAATGCCGGCCTTTACGCAAGGAAAAATATCGGAAGTATATATTTATTTGGTACACAATTCGTTTTATATCAACCTGCTTGTCATGTTTGTTCTCTATATAACGTATATTTCTGATTTGTTTAATATCAGAAAACGGAAGCTTAAGATTATTAATATGTTGAAATGGTGCATATTTAGCATTTCTTCCGTATTTATCTTAACCAGTAATTTTACTCATTTTGGATTCTATATCGCGGATGGCAAAATTTATAGAAATGTGTTTTTCAACGGAGTCGTGGTTGGCTATGCTCTGGACATGCTGGTTATTTTGTTTATCGTAATCAAGCACAGAAAAACTATGGTGAAGGAGATCTATGGGATGCTTTTGTCCATTATCTCCATTTCGGTTGTCATCATGCTTTTACAAGAGATTTTCTTGGACGGTAAATTTACGGTACTTACCTTCCTGTTTCCCATCATTGCACTCTTTTACTGTTTACATTCCATTGCGTATGATTTGAATACGGGAACCGTTGGGCTTGACTTTTTGGCGAATGAAATAAAAAATGCCCGTTCCTATGGCTTTGTGTATCTTTATTTGTCCGATTTCAACGTGGTAAAAATGACGGATGACTTTAAATATAATCTCCTTCATTTTAACAGACGGTTTTTCAAGAAATATAAGATTTATAAGTTCAGAGAAAATAGCTTAATACTGGTCTACAACAGTCAGAAGGAGCAACCGGATTTTGCCGGCATAGAAAAGCAGTTTAAAAACATCTATGAAAAATTTGAGGTGGATTATAAAGTCTTAATTGATGAGGATTGCAGACTGGATACGGTGGATCAGCTTCGAGCATACTGTGAATATACGGTGGGAAATACGCAAGAAAATTCTTTTGCCTATGCAGATGCAGCGGGAAAAAATGATTTTAGCAGGAAACAATTTGTTCTTGAACAGTTGAAGGATATCCGAGATAAAGCAGATCTAAATGATGACCGCGTACTTGTTTTTTGTCAGCCGGTTCTGAATAAAAAAACAGGATGCTTTTCAACCGGTGAAGCTTTGATGAGACTGGCCCTTCCGGAGATCGGAATGCTTTACCCGGACGAATTTATTCCTTTGGCAGAAAAATACGACTTACTCCATCCAATGTCAAATATTATACTGAATAAGACCTGCATTGCCATCCGAGATTATTTGGATAAGGGGTATGAAGTTGAACGTATTTCGGTTAACTACAGTATTAGTGAGTTTAATAAGAACAGCTTTCGAAAGGAATTCCTTGGAATCATTGAAAAGAATAACATTCCAATCGATAAGATTGCCATAGAACTTACCGAGTCTCAGGATTCCTATGATTTTGAAAAAGTGCATGAAAATATGAATAAACTCAGTAATTATAACATCAAGTTTTATCTGGATGATTACGGAACCGGATATTCGAATTTTGAAAGACTGATTAAGCTACCGTTTGATATTGTTAAGTTTGATAAAAGCCTTCTGGTGTCAATGAAAAAGAGTGCCAGCAGCAAATATATGGTAACGAACATGTCGAAAATGTTCAAAGATATTGGCTACAGCATACTATTTGAAGGCGTTGAGGATCTTGACGATGAGAATGTTTGTTTAAATCTAGGCTTTGATTATCTACAAGGATATAAGTATTCTAAACCTGTTGCTATCGAAAAAATCGGACCGTTTTTAGGGAAGAAATGAAAAAAGGGCGTGTGATTATTCACACGCCCTTGCCGTTTTCCATAGAGTGTTGCGGTATTAATCGAACATATACCACTGACCGTCTACATATACAACATCTACCAGATCGTTCACCAGCTCCTGGCTCTGACTATACGGTTCCCCGTTATAGGTAAACGTGTAGGTAATGGTTAAGGAAAAATCAACGGTAGCATACTGCGTTACTTTGACCTTCTCGCCGTACATGGAATAGATTTTGTCAATAATTCTGTCAATGCTGTCGGAGTCATTGTGGTAAGTTACCTCACCATAAGTGGCATCCGCGGAAACCTTTAAATCATTGATGCCGAGGCTCTTGTAGTACTCATCCATTCCGGCCAGATTTACACTGCCGGCTACCGCTTGTCTTGCACAGGGGAGTACCTGCTTCATCATCAGATCATCATCCAGCGTTTCGTAGGCACGGACGGTATTCTGTAAGCATGCCTTAGGGGAACCTGCGGAGGCAGATTTCTTGCCGTTGCAGCCTCTTACACCGAAGATGATGCCGATAATCGCACCGGCAAGAACCAGGATACCGACGATGATACCGATAATCAGAGGAAGCTTGCTCTTTTTCATAGGCATCATACCGGGATACATGCCGTTCATCATCGGAGCACCGGGCATTCCGGTAGGGGAAACGGGAGCCTGCATGGGCTGGACCGGAGCCTGCATAGGCTGGACCGGAGCCTGCATGGGCTGAACGGGAGCCTGAATAGGCTGGACCGGAGCCTGCATAGGCTGAACGGGAGCCTGCATGGGCTGAACGGGAGCCTGCATGGGCTGAACAGGAGCCTGCATGGGCTGAACAGGAGCCTGCATGGGCTGAACGGGAGCCTGCATGGGCTGAACGGGAGCCTGCATAGGCTGGATAGGAGCCTGCATAGGCACG